>JAHDHC010000001.1 GCA_020631485.1 Candidatus Altimarinota bacterium | reverse complement strand
TGAGAAATTACAGAATATTCCAAATTTACAGGTACACATATATCTCTCACAAGAAGAGATAAATTGATGTGAGTATGGAAGAATACAGTATAAAAATATAGAGTACTCTTTCGGAGATGAAATATATGTGTGCTGAAGCCCATGACTGATTGAAAATCTGCAAAAAGAGTTTCAAAAAAATGATATGAAACAAATATATTTTGAAAAATTTTTATAACTTAATCTTATAACTATGAAGCGAAAAACATCAGCTTCTATATTGCCTCCATAGTAGAGCAAATATAGAAAACAATTTTTATTTTATATACTTTAATATTTTTATTATGAAAAAAATAGTACTTATTATGGCTCTTCTTGCTATGTCTTTATTACTTGCATCTTGTGGAAATTCTGAAGGACCACTTACAGAAGCACAGCAAGCTGAAAAATACGGTTTATCGGTAGAGGAGTTCAAAGAGCAAAAAGATGCAGCAGCAAGAATGAACATGACTATCGAACAACACTTAAATATGTCAGACTGATCTATGGATAACTCTATGATGGATATGAGTGATGATTCTAGTATGATTGAGGATGATAGCGAGATGATTGATGATATGCCTGAATGAGCTCATAGAATGCCCGATGGTAGTATAATGAATGCTGATGGAAGTATAGTAACTGGAACTCATACAATGAGTGACGGAACAACTATGAGTAATGAATCAGTAATGTCTGCTGATTCTACTCATACTATGGAAGATGGCACAGTCATGACAGATAGTGAAATGCATATGGAAATGATGCATAAAGGAGATGATATTGAAAAGCATGGTTCAGATGGACATGGAGATCACGAGTAATTCAACTATATAGTCTATAATAAAAGTAATCCCAAAAATATAAATAAATTGGGATTACTTTTACATCAACTCCCAATTTTAATTTCTTTTTGGGATTCTCTATATTAGAAAAAAATGGATTTCATTATTAATTAAAGAGTTTGGACTCTTTTTTTAATTCTATTTTTTAGGGGTCACTTCATACAAGTCTCTTTTTATTAGCATGAATACAAATTATTCAGCTTCTTTTCTTTCTTCTGCGAAATCAACTCTGATAGCTCTCCCATCAAGTTCAACTCCTTCCATTGCTTCTTTTGCTTTTACTGCATCTTCTACACTAGCAAACTCTACAAATCCAAATCCTTTAGATCTGTTTGTTTCTCTATCCATGATAACTTTTGCGTGAACAACTTCAGCGTGTTCATTAAAAGCATCTTTAAGATCTTGCCATCTAAGGTTCCATGATAGTCAACCTACAAAAAGTGTTTTAGTTTCCATAACTCTTATAATAAAAATATTTTACGAAATGCGATGTGCTCCTTTTTTGTAGCGATATCATGACCATAGATCAAGGAAACGATGCAAAATACGAGGTGTTCAAATTTCATAGATACAATATCCCATTTACATCCAATTGCAAATTTGTTTTTAGTGTATCTTCTCTACATGCGAGACTTCTGTTTTACATGTTCCACATTTTGATTGATTTCAAATATGTGTAAATATGCTGAGAGTCTTTGTAGATTCTCCAGATATAGCACGTATCATTGCTGCCTTGATCACAGCTTTCTTGTATCGATTCGCAATAATTGCCACTCGATCCACTCAAGAATTTCATCTACTTTTTCTTTTAGTATTTTAGGACTTCTATCAGACACTTCTAGCTCTAATGCACCCAGTGATTTCTCAAACTC
The DNA here is from genome assembly GCA_020631485.1 of Candidatus Altimarinota bacterium. GTDB lineage: Bacteria > Patescibacteriota > Gracilibacteria > BD1-5 > UBA6164 > JAHDHC01. The sequence continues at coordinate 123,179 of JAHDHC010000001.1, read as the reverse complement.
CATTTCAGACAACATATGTGAGCTTTGCTCTACTGAATTACTTTCTCATGACAAGATAAACCTCAGTTTCTGTATTGCTATGAGCATGTCTCTCCCTACGGTCATTCATCTATTATTTCTCTTTTTCTCTATCAACTCAGCTATATTCTCAAAAGTGGTATACAGTTCATTTTCTTGTCTGTTACATAGCCATATAGCTTGTTCTTCATTTTCTATACCTCGAATATCTACAGTTGTTTCTATGACTTCAGATAAATTTTGCTTTACTGTTTCTTGTATAAATTCTGGCTCATTTGCGGCTGACAATTCACCTTCAGAAAATAAAGCACACGTTTTATTTCCACCTTCTTTTCAATCAGCAGTATTAAAACCGTATTCTTCCTCAATTCTTGCGAGATATTCCAAGAAATCATTTTGATCTTTTTTTGCTCATTCCTGAAATGATCAAACTTCTTCGGAGCTAGTATCCCCATAACTCATGTGATTTGTTCCAGAAGTATTCATTACATTTGCATTAAAAAATATGTTTCAGAGTACTGAAAAATACTCATCATGTCAAGAAAATAGCTTTTTTGATTACAGAAATTTCATAAAAACTAAAACAAATAGTTTTTACAGTTACACTTTAAAAATATAGCACCTAAAAAGGAGCTATTGTAAAAAAATTAATGACTATGATCAGTATGACCATCTCATTTATAGTGATTTTCTGACTCTTGCTCTTCGGATACTTCTGTATTAGTCTCTGTAATACTTCATGCCTTTGTATCTTCTTGTACTTCTATATGAGTATTTTATCCAGGTCAATGATGGTCTCCACCATGTCAGTGTTCCCCTGCCCAGAGATATCAGGCAGCTACAAGAGTGTATAATACAGCAGATAATCCTACAAAAAATATAAATCCTATAAAAGTATATATCATATGTGTTTTTTTTGTAAATGATTCTTTTTCTAGTGAAAGATATGCAAATATAGAGACAAGAAATCATACTGGGACGAGCCAAGCACTTCTATGAGGAGAATCTGGAAAGTGTTGAAGTCCTCAAGTGAGAGCTCCAATTGCAACAGCAAGCATAGAGGAAAAAATAATCGTTCTTTTATAGTCCCTTTCTTCTGGCTTTTGCTCTAAAAGTGTTCAGACAATGAAAAATATAACTCAGACAAATGAAGTAATTATTTGTCTATCTCATGAAAAGAATCAATGAGAAAGTCCTCATGTGATAAATGAAATACCTGTGTATTTGATAATCAGAGCTACATGCTCTTTTTGGATTTTTTTGCCCCAACGGTACTTGTTTCACTGCGCATAATATAATTTGTTAATTTTTATAACCCCATTCTTCAAGCCAATCATTCATCTGATCTATTTCGGTTTGTTGAGCTTCAATGATTTCTTGTCACATTTTTTTGAGTTCAGGATGCTTTGCATCTACCAGAAATTCAGCCATATCTATTGCTCCTTGATGATGAGAAATCATTCATTCAAGAAAGGCTTTATCAAGATCATCTCACGTTTTCCCTTCAAGCATAGCTCACATATCTGCCATAGTCACTTGCATTGGATCATGACTACTCATATCCATTTTAGAGTGATCCATCATTTCTGAGTGATGATTCATCGGCATAGGTATAACGTGACCTACTCAGAGACCAACTACCAAACAAATTACTCATACTATTGCATGAGAACTATAATTATTTTTCATACTATTTGTAAAGATATTTGAGCAGCAAAAAATCCCTGTTTCAAAGGGACTTATATATTATATTTTATTGGTGGATTGACCGGGGTTCGAACCCGGGACCTATCGCTTAAGAGGCGAGTGCTCTACCAACTGAGCTATCAATCCAGATTGTACTCCTCCTTATTTGTTTCCTTCTAGGATTAAAGGAAAATCTCTGCAAGTGCAGAGTAAAGGAATCGAAGCTTTTAGAGTCTAGGAAAAAAAAGAAGAAAATCAAGAGAAATATTGCAAATATGATATTTTGCTGTATTTGTGAGAAGGAGACACAATAAAATCTTGAAAAAAAGGCCTTTTTGGATATAAATACAAGCGATTATATAGCTTCTCTCCCCTCCTCGTAGGAGTGGTCATAGCTGAAGCATTTAAAACAAAAAAGATATGTACAAGATACTAATAGTTGAGGACGATGCAGGGATATCAAAGTCTTTGAAGCTATATTTAGAAAACTCAAACTTCGAGGTAAAGATCCATGAGACTGGAGAGTGAGTCCATGAAAAAATTGCAAGTGAGATTCCTGACCTGATCATCCTCGATATTAATCTCCCACATAAAGATGGGATTGTTATATGTGAAGAAATCAGGAAAGAAAAGATGACTCCTATAATCATGCTCACCGCGAGGAATTCTGAAATAGACCGTGTAAAAACTCTGGAGATATGAGCTGATGACTACATAGCAAAACCTTTTTCTCCACGTGAACTACTGGCAAGGATCAATACTATCATACGTAGAATCGAACAAAACAAAGATATCATCCAAGAACAGGAAGATGATGAAGATATCCTAAAATATAAAGACATCAGACTCGATCTCACAAAAAATACTGTCTCAAAAAATATGAATCAGATATCGATGACCAAAAACGAGTTTGATATATTTAAAAAGATCATGCAAGAAGATGGGAAGATAGTAGCGAGAGAGACGCTCATGACCGAAACCATCTGATACGACAAATACATGTTTGATAGGACTATAGATACCCACATCAAAAATGTGAGGAAAAAAGTCGGGGACAAAGAGATGATTTTAACCGTGCGTGGAGTATGATACAGACTCAATAAATAATAACTATGTCGATTTCTAGAAAATTCATCTTTGTTCTCGTATCAAGTATACTGTGTATCGCTTTTGTGAATATAGCGAGTTTTTATTTTTTCTACAACTCGTATCTCAAAATCTATCTCGCAGAAAAGATTCGTGCACGTGATAATGTAACGATAGAATATATCAATCAAGTTATAGAAAAGCAAACCATCGATGAGATTGACAATATATTTTCAGACATTGAGATAGAGTTTTTTGAGCTTCTCGAAAACAATAAATGAAGTATCAATCTCAATAATGAGCAAAATATCGATATCGTCACAAACTATCTCATAAAGAGTGGAGTCGCTCCAAAATATATAGAAGAGATCATCCCCCAAAATAAGTTTGCTGATATTCTTGAGTCGATAAAGACCAAATGAAGTCCCGAATACAATTTTTTAAATAAATTTATCATATCTATCCTTATTGCAAATACTATAGCTATTGGACTCATACTTATATTTGTCTTTATATTTGCTTCAAAGACTATTGTCCCAATAAAAAATGTCACGCAAAAAATAAAAACACTCAAGGTAGGAAGACAGTTCAAGAATATCGAGTATAAAAATACAAAAGATGAGATAGGGCTTCTTATCGGATCTATAAATGAGCTCAATCGCAAACTGGTCTTGCAAGAAAATATCAGGAGTAAGCTCTTGGCTGATATCAGTCATGAACTCAAAACTCCTATAACTTCGATACAATGTTATCTCGAAGGTATTATGGACGGAGTTATACAACTCAATGACAAAACTCTCACATCAATCACCTGAGAGATGAAACGTCTCATCAAGCTTGTAAACACACTTATGGAATATGAAAAGTTTGAAAACAAAGATCTCTCACTTACGATAAAAAATACCGACCTGCAGAATGTGCTCAAAGAAATCAGTGAGACAAACAAACAAAAACTAAAAAAGACACAACAACGCATAAAAGTGAGCTGAGAAGATGTAAAAAAAGAAATAGATGAAGATTTGTTTAAGCAAATCGTGCACAATATCATTGCAAATTTTATAAAATATGCGGGAAATGGTACAACACTCAGTATAAACGTCACTAAAAAATATATAGATTTTCAAGATAATGGAAATGGAGTCTCTTCAAAGGAAATCCCCTATCTGAGAGAAAAATTTTATCAATGAAAAACTGAGAAATCTTGAGATATAGACGAAAGAGGGATAGGAGTATGACTGAGTATCATCGAGAAAATTACCCACAAATTTTGATGGGAAATGCAGGTAGACTCAGATATCCACAAGTGATTCCGTATAAAACTCGTATTTAAAAGATAAAGATGAAAAAGAAAATATTTATTACTCTCTCCATACTCGTTGTATTTGCTCTTGTAAATATCTCTCCCCTCTTAAAGTTTTATGCAAATATTTCTGGGAAAAAACTATATGAAAATTGAGACTTCATCTTGAGTTTACCAAGATTTGCCTATGCAGGGAACTTTTATAACGTCGCAAATAGTTACTACAAAATGTGACAATATGAAACTGCGATCAATCTATATGAAGCAGAAGAGCAAGAAAAAAGTCATGCAATCTATCACAATATCTGAAACAGTTATTATTACATGGCATACGCAGAGATCTCAAACCTGAGTAAAAGAATGAGTTTGCTCAAAAAATCACTCAATGCTTTTCAAAACGCAGAAGCTCTAGAGCTCCATGAAAAAACAAAAATAAACAAAGAAATAGTAGAAAAAGAAATTGAGAGACTCGAAAACGCCCTGAAAGATGCTGAAGAAGAACAACAATGATGAGAAGATCAGGAATCTTCCAAGCAAGATCAAAGCTCTGAGCAAAACTCCAAAGAAGATACTGCTCAGTCAGAGACAGAAAGCTCAGAACAAAGCCAAGAATCTGGCACTTCACAAGATCAGAACCAACAAGATCAAAACTCTCTAGAAAAAACTGAAGAAGAAAAACAACAAGGCCAAGAAGATACTGCGCAAATATGAGAATCAACAGAAAACAATGGAGATTCACTCAGTGATGAAGAACAAGAAGCTATAGAAAAGTATGCAGAGAATCTCGAAAGAGCACAGCAACAATATGGAGATTTTTACAATAAAGTGTATCAAGAATGACGCTCGGAGTTTGAGAGTATTTTCTGAAATAATCCGTTTTTTGATAATTCCCTACTTGAGGAATGATCTCAAAAAAAAGACTGGTAAATACTTGAAAAATATATAGCTCAAAATATACTTATATCTGTTTTATAACTCATAGAAAATGACAACAGAAAAAATACAAATAGAACAATACACAGAAAAACTCACAGCTGTAAAAAAAGAAATACAAAAAACAATCATATGACAAGAAACCCTAGTCGAACATCTTTTAGTATGAGTCATGACCTGATGACATATCTTACTTGAGGGAGTTCCATGAATCGCAAAAACTCTTACCATAGACACCCTCAGTCAAACTTTGTGACTCGACTTTAAGAGAGTGCAGTTTACACCAGATCTGCTTCCAAGTGACCTAGTAGGGACAGAAATCTACAATATGTGAACCCAGAGTTTTGATACGAAGAAGTGACCACTTTTTTCTAACTTTATACTCGCAGATGAGATCAACAGGGCACCAAGCAAGGTACAGTCAGCCCTTCTTGAAGCTATGGCTGAAAAACAGATAACGATTTGAGATACGAGCTACAAACTCCCAGATCCATTTCTCGTTCTTGCAACACAAAACCCAATAGAACAATCAGGGACATATAAGCTCCCAGAAGCAGAACTCGATAGATTTCTTTTGAAGGTATATGTAAAATACCCTGAACAACAAGAAGAGAAACAAATACTCCAGCAAATCCAAAATCGTGCGAGTTATAGTACACAAAAAATACTCTCTAAAAAAGATGTTCTCGACCTACAACAAGCTACACAATCCGTGCATATATCTGAAAATATATATGACTATGTAACAGATCTAGTTTTCGCAACGAGAAAGCCTGAAGACTTCTGACTTGAGGAGATTGGAAAATATCTTCACTATTGAGTCTCTCCAAGATGATGAATTGCTTTAGTTCAGTCTTCTCAAGCTCTTGCACTCTTAAGATGAAGAGATTTTGTCATACCTGAAGATGTGAAAGAAATAGCTCACTCAGCATTAGGACACAGACTTGTACTCAACTATGAAGCTATAGCAGACGAGATCGAGGCAAAGAGTATCATAGACCAGATCTTAGAAAAAGTTAAAATTCACTAATGAAGCGTTCTCAAGCAAAAAGCATAGAAATACGTGTTCGAAAGATCCTAAATAGTGATTTTTTTGGGGCATATAATTCACACTTCAATGGAAACTGACTCGATTTTCGTGACTTGCGAGAATATGTGCCTTGAGATAGTGTGAAGCGTATAGACTGGAAGACGAGTGCGAGAAATAACGAAATATTTATCAAAAATTTCGAAGAAGAGCGTGATCTAAGCATAGTATTTTTTATAAATGTATGAGAAAGCATGCAGTTTGGATCACGCGTAAAAAGAAAAATAGATACGTTAATCGAGATACTCTATACACTCTGACTCACAGCAATACAGTCTTGAAATCGTATCTGAGCCTATATCTATAATGGAAAACAGCATATATATCATGAAGCAAAAAAATGAGAAGAAAATATACAAAAAATACTCAACTCAATTATAGATATCTCACAACTTGATTCTAAATCTCCTCATGACTTTTTCATGGAGCATCTTGAACTGCTTGAAAAGCTTAAAATCAAAAACTCTCTCATATGTGTAGGAACAGACAGTCTCGATCTTGAGACTTCAAAGCTCAGATGACTCAATGCAAAAAATCAGATACTTGTGTGCAATATTTTCGATAGATTCGAAAACGAGCTTTGGGATGAATCATTTATGCTCTCTTTCTGATCCTGATCTTTTTCATGTATATCTCCACTAAACTCAACTGTAAAAAGGAGAAAATACAGAGACATACGAACTCAAAAACAAGACACACTCTCACGATCCTTGCGTTCCTCTCATATAGATTATCTCGAGTTTGATGACCTGACAAATGTATATATACACTTTCTTCGCTATTTTCAACAATGAAAAATATAAAAATACTCCAACATACAATCTCTTTTATACTCAGCTTCTGTGTATTTTTTTACTGCGTAGTTGTATATGCTTCAGATAGTATAGAACTCAAGATAGATAAGACAGAGATTGATATCTCAGAACTTATAACGATACAAATCGCAATCCAGTTTGAAGATCAGGAAAACCCAGTTCAGATAAATCTTCCTGGACTTGATAACTTTCATATGATTGGGAGGTCCCAAAACCAATCTACTATCGTACAAAACGGTGAAGCAAAAAACAATTTTGTTTTGAGTCTGACACTCAAAGGGAAAAAGGCATGAGACTATACTCTCTGACCTGTGGTTTTTTGAGATATCCAGTCAAATAGTGTTGATCTAAAGATTACATGAGTTGAAATATTTACATGAGGAACTGCGTGATTTGCTTGATCACAAACCCCTGATCCTGATTCTCAAGAAGAGCTCGATGCGCAGATAGAGGCTGAGAAAGAACAAGAAGCTCAGATAGAACAGTCCATCATGGCAAGTCCCGAGAGTAAAGATCCATCTCCAGAGTTTCAGGATATTATGGAAAATCAGTCAGTGCCGTTGCTGAGTTTCAGAAATAGTTTTTTGTTTTTTCTAGTACTTGCCAGTATTTTCATTGCTTTGAAGTTGTTTAGATACTATAACTCTCGTGAAACAGTAAAAAAACAAGTACTTGAGGAAGAAGTACCTCTACAGCCTACGAATTTTTCAGATCTTATTGATGAAGTAGAGAAGCAGTATCTTAATGCCGAAAAAGAAGTGTTTTATGCACAGCTTGGAGATATTATTCGTCAGTATCTTGATGAAAAATACGAAGCCTGACTCTCGACAAAAACACTATGAGAAATACGCTCACAGATGAAAAACAAACCAAGTCTCGTACGAATATATGAAAAGATTTATTTCCCTGAGTACAATACAGAAACCGACAATACAGAGCAACGATTATATATCATAAATAATCTCAAAGATGAATGTATTTAGTCTCCATCAGATAAAAGTGTGAGAAATAGTATTTTTAGAACCACTCTTTCTCTATATAGGAATTTTAAGTATTTTTATCCCTATTGTTTTCTTGTATATCTGAAAAAAAAGACAAAAAATCAGTCTTTATGTTTGAAGTGACATGCAAGACGCTGGGTTTAAAAACAGCATTTTTTACTGGATGAAAAATATTGTATGTCTCAGTATATATGTTGTATTTTTTACTCTGTTTGCAAATCCCCAGTTTACAAATATTACAGAAAAAATCACAAAAGATGGGATAGATATAGTCATAGCTCTTGATATCAGTAAAAGTATGGAAGCTTCTGACTTGGAGCCAAATAGAATAAGCGCTGCAAAAGATGTAATTGCCTGATTCATAGAAGAAATCCAGTCAGATAGATTATGACTTGTTGTTTTTGCAGGGAAACCATACTCTTCTGTTCCACTCAGTTACGACTACAACTTAATAGCTGAAATAGTCGAAAACCTTTCCACAGACACGCTCAATCAAAATGTCCAGTGATTAGATGGAACAGCTATAGGAGATGCTCTACTTTTGAGTTCGAGTATATTGTCTCAAACAGACCAACAAGATCCACAAAGAGAAAAGATAATAGTCCTCCTCACAGATGGGGATGCGAATCGAGGAGTTGATCCTATACTCGCATCAAAACTCCTGACTGAAAAAGAAACAAAAATATACACTATAGGGGTTTGATCACTCGAGGGCTGAGAGCTCAGAATACAAAATGGTCCTTTTTTCCAAACTCAAAAAGTCCCAGCTCTCAATGAGACAAATCTCCGTGAGATATCACGAATAAGCTCTGGGAAATTCTTTCGTGCTACCGACAATGACTCACTCGAGCGTATTTTCCTTGAGATCATGAAACTCGAAAAAACAGAAATAGAAACCGAAATAGAAAAGACTTATACTCCCGCATATAGCTATTTTGTATGGTTACTCTGATGACTTTTCCTTATCTTGGCCACTCTCCAGTTTATCTATAAAGACTAAAATATGATTTTTCAAAACCTCAGCATATCTACCTTCATATTCATAATACTATGAGGTATTTTCATCATCTATTTTTGTACGAGGTTTTACAATATTCATAAAGCTCATATATCTGAGTATCCATTGCTCCTCTCTCAATCGAGAAGACATATTTGATGAATGATACTTGCTACAATACTGATATTGTTACTCTTTTGTTTTCTCTGACCAAGTATAAGATGAGCGAGTCAAGATAATGAACAATTCTGAATCGATATAGTCGTCATACTTGATGTGAGTAAGAGTATGAATGCAAGTGATATAGCTTGAAAAGCTCAAAAAGACTTTTCACGTATAGAAGCAGCAAAGCTTATGCTTCGAAACCTTGTAGAATTCTCCCCTGAAAACAGATATGGTCTTGTAGTATTTGCAGGTGAAGCTATCAATATAAGTCCCCTTACGAGTGACAAAAATATATTTCTCAACTTTTTAAACTCTGTTGATTATAGAAATGTAAACCTCCAAGGGACAAACCTCGAAGAGGCCTTTAATCTCTGAGTTCAGAGATTTATAGGAGATGAAGAAAATGCAAAAGCAGTACTTCTCCTCAGCGATGGTGGAGATAGGGATGATGAAACAGATATGAAGCAAATACAAGATGCTTTGGAAAAAAGTTGAGTTGCACACACAGTTGTATGAATATGAACAGAAAAATGAGCAAAAATACCAAGAGGAAGAGATATCTTTGGAGATATTCAGTATGAGCAATTTCAGTGAAGAGATGTAGTAACCAGCCTAAACAAGCAAAAGCTCCAAGAAATATCTCGTCTGGGATCATGAGAATATTATGAGTTTAGTACTCTCGAAGATATCGCAGACCTTCCTACATTTTTTACAGAAGTAGAGAAAAAAATCATCGCACATAACAGTGGGAAAAACATGCAAGATATCAGTAGATATATAAGTATCCTTATATTTATTCTCTTTATTATATACCTCACTATCCCTTTGTATAAAACAAGAAAAGCATAACTCAATCATCTTCACATATTCCTCACATTCAAAACTAGACTTCTTTTTTATTTGAGATACTATACTCATGCAAAATTAGAGGATATTATAGAGTTAAAGCCAAAAAATTTTATATGCGTCAAAATAACGCAGTCCTATCCTCTAATTTTCAAATATAGAAAAAACACTATGAAAAGATTATTTTTTATTTGCCTTTTTGTTACTCTGACAGGAACAAATTATGCAATCAATACCACTCATGCAAATGAGTGAGAGGAAAACACTTCTGAAAAAAAAGTGGTTATTTTTAGTCCAGTAGAGCAAGATACTCCAAGTACACCTGAGAGTCTAAGTGGTGCTACGCTCGAGGACGAAAATCCTCCTGTGACAATAAAGCAAATGAAAGAAAATCTTGAAGAACTGAGGGGTGAAAAAAGTGATATATGAGATAAGTGGAAAAATCTTTCAAATGTAAATGGAAAAATACTCGATTTTCTCAAAACTGATTTGAGTGATGCTGATATCTCAACCATTCAAAGTCTTTCGGTTGCATTCCAGTGACAAAAAGCTTTTTATGAACAGCAACTCAAAGACAATGCTCTAGAGAATTATGATACAGCTGTAGAAGCTGATAACGATACAGCTGCAGTAAAAGAGAATTTTATACAGCAAAAACTCGATTTTTACAAGAGCTTAGTCCCGTATATAAACACTCAGAAAAAAGATGAATACTTCGAATATATAAAATCAAACATCGTTATAGAAAAACAGGAAAAGGATATAAAGGAAAAAATCTACAAACAAGAGTGAGTGATAGAAGAACGTGTTTGAGACATAAAAGAAAAGATAAAAAGTCATAAAAAAGCTCTCGAAGAAAAGCTCGAGCAACTCATATATAAAAGAATCAAGGAAAAGATCCAAGAGATCCTCCAAAGAGAGCAGATACAAAATATCCCAAATGAAACCAAGGCAGCACTTCTCCAGGATCTTGCAGATAGGCTTCAGTTGAGAAATGAGCAACTCACAAAAGATGAAGCGGATACTGAATATACGAGAAAACGAGCAGCTATATACAAAATAGCTATACAAGTACTCACAGAGGAAATATCTGCTCTCAAAAAATAAAAAACTACTTTCTAAAGTAGTTTTTTATTTGATCACAACTTATTGCACAATGAGCTTGTCATCAGATACTTGAAACTCGAGTTTATATACTCATGAACTGTTTGAAACAAATATGTTTCCATCAGTTTTTACATAAAAGCTCGAAATGCTATCTTCTCATCATTCGATTTGTCAGATATACTTGAGACTCTTCGTGTTTATATAGTTTTGAGTATTTGGCTCAAATATCCATATCTTTTTATTCATATATAAGTATATATAGGATAGATCCGGACGAGTAATAAGGTATACTGGAGATCTTTCATCATAGTTATAGTTTGCTGGGAGTTCATTGAGAAAAAGACTTTCGATTCTATATGGGTTTGAGTAGAACTTTATCATCTTTAAATCATCTTTGAGTATATAGAACCCTCCATCAATAGCCATAGCAAGGGTTTTACCGATATCTGTTTGATCTGCTTCTTTGAGGTAGGCTTCTCATGCATTGAAGTTATTTGTGAGTTTTCTATGTCTGTAGATCTGGCTTGATTCTTCATTTCATCATAATGTATAGAGATTTGTCCTATATTTTCATATCTTAGACATTTCCTGCCATTTTTCTTGCCCTACTACTGAAACGTAAGAAAAATTCCCTCAGCTTGCAAAAGAGACAATTCTATTTTTCTCAGTTAAAAGGATTATGGTATTATTGAGTTCAAGTGCATCAACAAAAGCGTCACCTTCATCAGAGAAGTCAAAATCGTAGCTGCCCGGCTCAATACCACTCACCACAGGTCATACTATCTTATCTTTTTCAACTATATATACTTTTCATCACAAAGATACCATTTTTACTGGTTCTGTTGTACGAGTGAGTACATTTTTTTCTTCTGTGAAACTATAGACATCTACTTGATTAAACTGTTTCCTGAGTGCATTTATATCTGTTAGGAGCTTCTCTATGTCTCATAAAAAAAGTTGTTTGTCTTTAATTCCATCTATAAGATCTTCAGCTTTTTTTAAATCTGCTGTAAATACATCTGGATTGGAGATATTTTCAGCTCCGTGTTTTACATATTCTCTCGCCTCAATGAGCTGATTTTCAAAGTCTTCTACTACTATTGTATCTGTAGTATTGAAAAGAGAAGAGCTTACAGAGTAGAGTATGATAAACGCACAGAATATCCCAAAAAATAAAAATGTATTTTTTGATATGTTTTTTGGGATCTTAAAGAGATCACGAAGTTTATAGAGTATTGCTATGAGTTTTTTTGCAAGAAGCGTGTCTCCAAGTTTTTCTACTCAAGAGTTAGCAAATGATCAAGCTTTGGCAAGAAGATTTTCCGAACTCTCTTCTTTTTCATGAATGTATTTAAAAGAAATTATTGCGATATCTTTTCAAATATTTTCTTCACTTACTATCTCACTAATATTTTTATTTTGCTCATCAATAGAATCAAGAGCTGCAGATTCTAAAAGCTCAGTATTTGTGAGGTGATTAAGTATCCTTGTCGAACTAAACAACAAAACTTCTCATGAGCTTATGTTTCCATTGGATATATATATGAAATTTCCTGGTTCTTCTTTTACATCAGTTATTTCTATTACTTCAGAATTTGGCTTGATCAAGAGAGCACTAGCCTTTCCTATTTTAGAAAAATACAATATATTTTTCTCTTGGATTCAGACTATTACGTTGAGAGACTTTATTTCGTAACCAGATTCAGAATAACCTTGCAATTGTGTATTGATAGCATCAAGACATTCTGAAAGTTCTGTATAGGTATCTACTCCTATAAGCTTTCATATAAGAGCATCGTATATTTTTTTTGAGATGAGATCCAGGAGCTTATCGTCATTTGTCGATATTGCTATATAGGCATCAATTTCTTCTCATAGATTTATGTGATTTGAAACAACCTTATTTTCAGCATCAGCTCCATAAATTACAAGATTCGAATTTTCAAGCATTACAATTATTTCTTATCTAAGTAAATTTCAATGCAAATATTAGCCCCTTTTGTCTATTTTGCAAGCACAAATAGACAGAAATTTAGATAAATAAGGCAATAGAAATAATAGTCAGAACAAAAGCAAGAAGTTTCTTCAAAGTTACTTTCTCATTATAAAAAATAATTGAAAAAATTAGCGGGATAAATAATGAGTAAGACATTATTTTATCCAAGTTTCCATCTAGACAAAAAGGGCTATAGAAATAATAGTCAGCATAAAAGCAAAGGCTTTTTTCTTGGTAATTTTTTCTCAGAGGAAAAAAACTGACATGAGAATGGGAACTATAAGTGAGTAGGAGAGTATTTTGTAGGAGAGCGAGAGAGTTCCGTTTATGTAGATATTTGGAAGAATGTAGAGAAAATGGAGTACAAAGAGAAATGCACTGAGTAGCGCATATGGAAGAGAGATTTTGAAGTCTGTAATATTGAAGTCCTGATATTTCTTTCTCAAAAATATATACATAGAAATACAGATAAAACTTACAAGAAACTTCAAAGTCATAAAGTCATGCACATTCACATCAACTATAATATGTTTGAGATAACTATGACTGAGTACAATTCATCATATACAGAGTGCTGCACCAACGAGTCATTTTGTGTGTATCTTTCACATATTTTTGAAGCTAAAACCTGAGAGCAGATAGATAGAGAATGCTCAGAGAAAAAATCAAAAGATATTGTAGAGACTCAATTGATCTCAGAGTATATTCATCCCCACAAAAAGAACGAGAAATGAGGAAATGAGCCTAATTGCAACAAGTGCAAAAGAAACATTGAGATATTTGAGAGAAATTAGCATTCAAAGAGGGATAAAGAAGTCAGCTACTCACACAATCAGCGCATGTTTCAGAATCTCTCAAGTTACATCAACATTCCCCTGAAATAGCATATTAAGTGCAAATACCGGAACATAGATCAAAAAACATGTTATCAAAAAGAGTTCTTTATTTGCTCACTTTGCAAGCAAGAGTTTCTTAATAAAGTCTCATAGACCTAGAACAAGAAGTCCACTCAAAGCATAAAATATCCAAAGGTTTTCCATAGCTTATTCGTGATTTGAATCTTGAGAGATTTCGGTCTGGGACTTCTTCGGTGCTTCCCTTCTCCCTCCTGGAAAAGTATCTGAGTAGATACACCCACAGTAGTTTTGTCTATAGATATTGTGCTTTTTGGTGTAGTCCACACTTCTTTGGAAGCCTCCATTTTTCCTGAATGCAATCTTGAGGAATTCGAGTTTATCTTTGAGCTCAGATCATTCCCCCTCCTTACTAGGGAGGGGGTTAGGGGGTGGGCTACTATGCTCATCTCAGAGACGAAACATTTTCACAAGATCCTTGTGTGGGGAAGTATTGAGAGTAGAGGTCCATGTTGTAATACCAAGTTTTCTTGCTTCTTGTGCTGATCTTCTCAGACGCATATCATAGCACTTCGTACATTTTTCTCCCTGTTCTGGAGTGTCTTCAAGTCATTTTATTTCATCAAAAAAATTGAGCACATCATATTCTCAGATGATATAGTCTACTCCTTCTATCTTTGCCACTTTTATGAATTCATCAACTCGTTTATCATGTTCTTTTTTGGGCTGGATATTTGGATCATACCAGAAACAAATCACTTCATAGTCTTTTTTGAGATCCATAATAGGGACCGTAGCATCTGGTCAACAACAGATGTGTAAGAGAAGTTTTGGCTTTTTCTCAAGCACTTTTTTAACAGGCTTATAGCTCATTCTATGAATCCCTGTTACAGATGCAGTATCTTGGAGTGCAGATTTATGTTTTTTTGTCCCATATCACTTATGTGTCTCAAATCACAAATCTGGATAGAGTGTAGCATACTGTGTCATTAGCTTGTCACGAAATACCTTTGCTATTATACTCGCTCAACCAATTTCAGGAATTTTCCCATCTCCTCATACAATATAGACTGGTTTTTTATCGAGTTCTTCAAATCTGTAATTATCTCTTCCATCGATAACTACAGATTTTATGAGATCTTCTCTCCCCTCTTTTACTTCGATTGGCTGAGGATGAGCTGATATTTTCCTTTTAATCTCGATAATAGCTCTTCTCATAGCTTCTCTGTTTGCTTGTCTGATATTTATCTCGTCAATCATGAAGCTATCAACTACCCCCACTCAAAAAAAGAGTTTCGGTACTCATATCTCAGCTGCTTCTTCTTTTTGAGGAGAAGGGGAGTTTGGGGTTCCCCTCTCCCCCGAGGGAGAGGGGTTAGGGGTGAGGGCTGACATCTCTACGAGTTGCCTGTAGAGTTCTTCTCTCTTTTTTTCACTGAGTTTCTTCGAATCATTCAAGCTTCTGATAAACTCTTTTTCTGGCATATTATCAGGATTAAAACACAGTGCACAAGCCACTACTGGCCCTGCCCAAGGTCCCCTCCCTGCTTCATCTATTCCTATTTTGTATCACATAAAAAACTCTCTAATGTATAATATACAGATACTAAAGAGATTTTAGATGATTGCAAATGTGTTTAGTTGAGTTGGATTTAGGGTTAAAAAATGACCAGCATCACTATGCTCAAGTGTGCCGGTCGTCAGTAAAACCACGAAATCTCATTCTAAAACTCGTGATTGCTAAAAATGTCTCTTGTAGCTACGCTAGTTTAATTTCAAAAGCATTCTTTTGTATTTCTAGACTTCCACATGTAAATATTAGTGAATCGTCAAATTGGCTAACAGAACAATGTGCTCCAGAAATATTAAAGTGCAGTGTAGAACCAGTAAATCCAAGCATAACCACATAGCCTTTCAATGTTAAGCTTCCTGAAGGATGTCCCTTACCTACTCTCAGAACACATATTGATTGGTCTCTTTGGCGTATAGATAAGCTATCATGTAAAAGCTCTAGTTTCATACTCAAAGCCATTTTTATCCCCTTATTTCCTGGAATCATTTCCAGAAAAATATAATAAGAGCAATACGTATACTTGTCAATATTTTTATTGATAATGGTTATTGACTTGTACATCGCTAAAAACACTTTCTAAAGCTTTCTTATACGAAATGCTATCCTTCTTGTTGTTCAGTGTGATGAATCCTGAGTGGTGTTTTCTAGTGGATAGTCTTGCATACTTTTTAATGAGCCTCACTTTCTTTTTAGATAGTCTGGATCTGAAAAAGTGCTTGTATCAATGTTTCCTATACCATTGTCTTTTATACAGATATCAAGTATATCGATTTTATCAGCTATGCCAGTTTTACGTTCATTTGATAATGATATTTGTATCTTTCCATCTCATTTGAGGAGTCAAAGCTTGTATCTAAAAGCTATACTCTGAAGAGTATATAAACATGCATATTCTAGATATCTATTGACTATGTTGAGGCTGTTTCGGTCAGTTGGTGTGAATCAAAATATTTCAATGAGTCATTTTTTTATACCTGCATGGAGCTCTGTGCTATGTAGAGAAATTGCAGAGTCACTATCGAGATCAGTGGCTTTGATTGTATGTTCTATAGATACTTCATTGGGATTCAAAATATTCATGACAGTATTCTTCACTTCTGTATCTGGTGTAGGTTTTTGCTTTTCAGGGCTATTATTGTTTTTTCAAGGAAAATCTAATATATTCGTCATGATAATTATTTAGTATTACAACTGTATAACTTGTTTTGCCTATCCCCCATACTTTTTGAGGATATCTTTTCCCTCGTCTTCGAGTTTCTTATAAGGTTTGTAGTCTTTGAGTGGTTCGATGTCGATTTTTCCATCCTCTTTTTTTTCTATTTTTTCCAGTGCTTCTTTTACTTTTGTAAATACATTTTTCTTTTTAAAATCTTTTATAAATCAGGCTCTATCAAGTTTTTCAACTATTGGTGGTTTGAGTCCTGTTATATATACTTTGACTCAGATCTCGTCGAGTGAAAATATAAGATTTTCAAAGCTGTACAATCCTGATGAATCTATATCTGTGAGAAAACCAAGATCTAAAATCACATACTTGAGTTTCTTTTTTTCTGAGATGATATCTAAAATCTTTGACTGAGTTGATCAAGCATTTGCAAAGTAGAGGTTTCACTCTATACGAATCACACTCACATCTTTTGAACTCTTGAGTCCAAAGAGCTGTATGTCTCGTAGTACTCCGTCTTTGTATTTTGCTACTTCTACTATTCTGAGATTCATAGTCCTATATATAAAAAAGACTAGACTCAGAAATACTCAAGTGAGTATCCCAATCTCTAGATTTGGTCAAAAAAGAGTTACGATAAATGTTGCAATCGCGACAATTCCATCTTGCTTCTGGAACTTCCATGCATGCAATATTGGCTTACATTTTATAAGACTCGAAACTGATACTATGATAATAGCCGCTAGTGTTGCCATAGGAAGGTTTTTTAGAAAACCTGTAAAAAACAAAAGTACTATAGCTACAACTGATCCTGTGACAACTGAAGCAAAACCAGTTACTGCACCAGCTTTGAGATTTACAGCAGTTTTCGAGAAACTCCCTGCAACCCCATATCATCCAAAAAAACTACTCGCTAGGTTTGCCATTCACTGGCCAAATAGCTCTCTATTTGGAGCGACACTTTGTCTAGTCGTTGCTCAGACAAATTTGGCTACACTGATAGATTCTGTGAATCACAATAAACCTATAATAATAGCTGAAAAAAACAAAGAACGCAGTACTTCAAAGTTTTTTAAACCCTGACTCAGCTCAGTATTGAAAAATACAAGATCAAAGCTTGGGAGTCATTTTGGTATATCTCATACGATTTTTCCATCCATTGTATCAAATCATATAAAGTAGGATAGAATAATCGACAAGACAAGAACTATAAGGACTCGAGGAAGCTTTGGAGCAATAATTTTTAGACACAGTAATACAACTATTGATCATACACCAAAAAGAAGCGTTATATTGTGTTGCATTCCGGATAGAAGTGAAAGGCCTAGGTTTTGAATCGTCTCAAAATAACTGATTCATTTCTCAAGACTTATCCCAAATATCTTTGGAAGTTGCTTGATAATAGTTATAAGTGCAACAGCATTGGTAAAACCTAAAATCACAGGATGAGAGAGGAACTCTACGATTGTCCCGAGTCTCAGGTTCCCCAGAAGGAGATAAAAAAGTCCTATAAAAAATGCGAGGAGAGAAGCATATGCGGCATATCACTCTGGACTTGATATCGCAAGTGGTCCAAGTGTTGCTGCAGTCATAAGTGAAACAATGGTCACAGGTCCTGTAGACATCTGCCTACTCGAGCCAAAAAGTCATGCAATAATAACTGGGAGAAAAGCAGTATATAAACCAACCTGAACTGGGAGTCATGCTAGCTGAGCGTATGCCATGGATTGCGGTACAACAACAAAAGCAACAGTGACTCAGGCTATAATATCTGCTTTCAGATTTTTTGGATCTTTCAATTCTCATATCCACGAGAGAAAAGGAAGATACTCTCACAATTTTTTTAAAAACACTCTTAGTAAAAATATTTATAAAATACCTAAAAATTATAACATATAGATATTAAAATATCCAAAAAATACACTCACATTTTAGGTGAGTGTATCTATTATTAAAAGTAATTCTATAGTTCTTCTTTGACTTCACTTTTATCAGAGTCATTTTTATTGCTTGAGGTATCAGCTGTATTTCATGCAATTGCTCTGTAAAACAAATACACAAATACGATTCAGGAAACAGTTGCAATAGTGGTAATAACAGCATTAATGATTCATGAAAGGATGATTGATAAGTTAATCGATCATAAAGAATCTTTTATAGCTGCAAGTTGTTCTGGCCTCAAACTGTTAGGATCAGATAAGTCTCACATATCGAGTGAAGGACCAACAAATCAGAGTAATCATGATATAAATCCTACAACAGCTCAAAATACTATCATGATACACGTAAATAAAGCAAAGTTTCACACTATCCTCCACCAGTTATTTTTTGTGAGTCCAATTGATTTTTCAAAGTTTCATTTCGTGTATTGTCACATTTCGATTGCATGATATATGGCAAATGTAGATTTTATTCATCTATATATTGAAAATATCAAAAATACGAATACAGCAACTCATGATAGGATTCAACCTATAGCCATAAGTATCGTTGCACCAGTAAGTTGTCATGTGAGGATAGTTAGCATTCATATTATAAGTAATACTGCTGGTATTAGAGCTATATATACAAAAAGGTACCAATATATTTTAATGATGTTTAAGAAATTCTTTACAGCAAAAGTAAAGTTATCTTTCACTGTCACATCTTGCTCATTATATGCTTGTTGAACTGATCTGATCGTAGCAATATTTACTGGAACAAGAGCAAGTAAATAGATCAAAAAGAGTATAACTCCAGCAAGAAATATAAGAATCATTTGTGTGTTGTAGATTTGTGAAACTATATCTGTAGCTCATATATCTATATTTCAAACGAGTGTGAGTCTAAATACATTTGTAAATATAAGCTCAAAGAAGAGCATAGCCACAAAATATAAAAGTGTCAGTGGTATAAAATTATTTTTATACAAAGAAAAAGTTTGTGATACCCTCTCAAAAACTCATTGTTTTGCTTCCATATATTTTTAGATTATTTAAATAAATTTTTTGCTTGTATGTTTTCCCAAGTCAAAATCATTCTTTTTTTGGTCTGAAAACTAACGTATTCTTTCTCTAATATATTCATTTAGCTCACTGATTGCAACAATTTCTTGTTCCATGGAGTCTCTGTGTCTCACTGTAACATTTCCAGCTTCATAATTATCAGTATCGATTGTTACACAAAATGGTGTCCCAATCTCATCCATACGGGCATAGCGCTTCCCTACTGATCCCACTTCATCATATTCACAGACAAAATTTTCACTGAGTTGAGCATATACTTCTTTCGCTAGATCTCAGATCTTTTTCACCACTGGAAGAACTCATACTTTTATGGGTGCGAGTTTTGGATCGAGTTTGAGATAGCTTCTCTCTCCATCAACGGTGTAGGCGTCACAGAGGACTGCAAGAAAGAGCCTCGTGAGACCAACTGATGGTTCAATTACATAGGGGATAAATTTCTTATTATTCACTGGATCAAAATAACTGAGATCCTGTTTTGACTCTGTCATATGCGCCTTGAGATCAAAATCAGTTCTATCAGCAATTCCCCACAGTTCTCCCCATCCAAATGGGAATTTAAACTCTATATCGGTAGTAGCATTAGAATAATGACTGAGTTCATCATCATCATGATCTCTCATTTTCAGAAGTTCTGGATCGATGTTTAGAGTTTCTGTGAGAAAATCCATACATCTTTGCTTCCATGCTGCATGATGTTCGAGATCTGTCCCTGGTTCGACAAAATACTCTATCTCCATCTGTTCAAATTCACGAGTTCTAAAAACAAAGTTCCCTGGAGTGATTTCATTTCTAAATGCCTTTCAGACTTGAGCTACCCCAAATGGAAGTTTTCTTCTTGAGCTTCTCAGGACATTTCAGAAGTTTACAAATATTCACTGCGCTGTTTCTGGTCTCATGTATATAACAGAGCTCGAATCTTCTGTTACTCACTGACTTGTCTGAAACATCAGGTTAAATTTCTTCGCATCAGTCCAATCTCCAGGTTCTCATGTACTTGGATTTTTAATATTTTCCCCTCTCATGACTTCCGTTTGTTTTTCAAGTGGCCATGCTTCTGGGACAAGATTCGATACTCAATATAATGATTTCATATAGTTGAGTAAATCATTTTCAAGTCAAGTTGATCATTCAATATCATAATTCTGAATATTAACATCAGATTCATTTAAGGAAATTTGGGCGTTAATAGCACTTGAGTTTTTAATTGATGTATTAGAGTTGGTGAAATCTGTTACTCACCCTTTTTGAGTAAATCAATTTATATTCACACTTCCTCATTGTACATTTAAGACTGCTGGAGTTCAATTAGTTAAGAATTCTTTTTTCATATCTTCAATATGATCCTCGAGAAGCTTGTCGGCTCTGAAACGCTCTTTCGTGTTTCTGTCATCAATCAAGGGATCAGAGAATCCTCCTACATGCCCTGATGCAACCCAAGTCTGAGGATTCATGAGGATACCCGCATCAAGCGCTACCATATCTGTTCTTTTCTGGATAAACTCCTTTTGCCAGAGAAATTTAATATTTTCTTTCAGCAATGTCCCATATGGACCATAGTCCCAGGTATTTGCCAGACCTCCATAGATCTCTGAACCCGCATATACAAATCATCTGTTCTGACACAGATTTACGATATCCTTCATTTCAGTTTTCATAGTGTTATATTTAGTTAATTATAATTTATATTTTTTGCTTATTTTTTGAAATTTTTCATACCTAGAGATGTTTCAGCGAAAAATGTTGTTGATTGAATTTGTTTATTCAAGTATTTAGATGTTTCAGCGAAACATCTCTACATTTACATTAGCAAATTCTGTGGGTTATCTTTATCTTGTTCCCACCTTTGGGGATTTTCTAAGATATATTTTCGTATTTTACCCAATTCGTCTTCATTTCTCACAATTCTATCATAATAGTTCTTCTGCCATGCAAAGTACCTGTCAGATTGCAACCTATTAATATTCTTTGAAAAATATCATTTAAATAATTTTATAATATTTCATAAGTTTCACCCTCTTGATGAAATATCTGAGTAATATTTTTCATTTTTTCATCTATCTGTAGAGACGTTTCGCTGAAACGTCTTTTTTTGAAAAGGCTCTTCCTGATTTTTTTCTTGAAACATCTTATAACTCCTTTGGTATCATATATTTCATTCTAAGAATAATAGCAAATGTATATGATTCGGCATTATTACATATTCATCCAAAATTACGTTTCTTCTAAAAGAAGGAATGTTCTCAATTTCATTTTGTAATTCTCTTCATATATCATTTAAAATCATCTCTCAATTAATAATTTCTCAAAAGAAGTATTCTCGATCTTTCGTACAAATTGTTATAAAATACTTTCAAGCTTGAGAATAATTATAATTTTCTAGTCTGTTTGATTTTGGATTATACTTTCTTTTGTATTTATATTCTTGATCCATACTATTCCCCTAAAATAAATTGTTTATATACTGTATATATTTTCATAATCGAATCAATCTCTACCCATTCATTTTTGGAATGAATATTCTCACAAGTTGGTCTGTGAAGCAGAAGTGGCATTCATTTCGCTGAGAAAAATCTTCCATCACTTGCTCAGTGTTCTTTCATAACTTTTGGTTTGACTCACATAACTGACTCATATGCTCAAATATATGCTTGGACAAAGTCTGACTCTTCAGGAGTGTGTACGAGATCTCAATGTATCGTTGAGATGATTTCACCATGATTTCTCTCAATAATTACCTGTATCTTTTTAAGTATTTTTTCCAAAGTATACTTCTCCGTAAAACGTATATCAAAAGTTGCCTTTGCCATATCAGGGATTACATTGACCACTGTTCCAGCTTGTATTTTTGTCAGATTAACACTTGTACCCCAGTTGTCTTCTGACTTATACAACACATCATCATCTTGAAGTTCTTTTCTCAGTTCCATGAGTGTCGCATAAGCATTTTCAATAGCATTTTCTCCATGCCATGGCCTACTTGCATGACATGATAATCCCTTGAAATGTGCTTCTATATCTATCATTCCTTTTTCTGCAATGACTATTTCTTCAAGAGATCCACTATCAGGAACAAGCACTCCTTCGTCAGCCGTATATCACTCTTCTACTATTTTCGCAGCTCCATCAGGTCCTCAGAGCTCTTCATCACTCGTGAGTATCAAAGCAACTTTTTTCACTTCTCATGATTTTTGTAAAACTTTCTTCATTAAAACCATCATCAGTGCATCTCCAGATTTCATATCTCATGAGCCTCGCGCATAGATCTTTCAGTCTTCTTCTTTTGGCTCAAACTGTCACTGCTCACTTGGAGGCACTACATCATAGTGCCCATTAAGAATAACATCAGCATTTTTCCCTTCAAAATTCTTTACTATTATACTTGGCTTATTGTTATATCGTAACTCATCTATATAGCAGCCTTTGAGTCCTTCAAAATATTGCTTTATATATTCAGTCACTTCGTCAAGCTTCTCTATATCAGTGCTCACTGACTCGATTTTTAACAAGTCATCTAAGACTTTCAGTATTTCTGTTTTCATGTTGTTTTAATAATTTTTTCAAATAGTTTTTTGGTATCTATAAGCCTCTCAGAGATCGATTTGTTCGATTGTCACATTGTTATCTGCCATAAATTTACGAGCTTCGGAAGTGTCAGTATGAGGAAAAGCGTTTGAATACACAACTTTCTTAATCCCTGCTGCTACTATGTTTTTTGTACACTCATAGCAAGGTTCACACATCACATACATCGTCGCTCATTCTATGCCTATTCCTTGCCTCGCTGCCCATAGTAGAGAATTCATCTCCGCGTGGATTTCGTGTTTTGCTGACCAATCATGATGCTCTTTTGTATATTTTCCATCCCAGTGTTCGTCACAGTTTACGTATCATGCTGGTGTTCCATTATAGCCTGATGACAATATTCTATTGTCTTTTACTATAACAGCTCATATCTTTTTCGACACACACTTTGAACTCTGCCCAATCTCATGAGCTATTTTCAAAAAACTTATATCTTTGATCATAATCTTTATTGATTAAAAAGACCCTCAAGAAAAATCATTTTTTCTTCAGGGTCCAATTGTGTATTTAGACGGTTCCACCTGAGTGTTTTACTTCGTTCTCATGCAATATATTTCTTTTCCGCTTTACCATGACGGTTTTAAAACAAAATCTATTAGTGAAAATATACTACTATTATACTTTTTTGACTCAGCAGTCAAAAGATTTTCATATTTATTTACATGTTAAAAAAAGTTGAACTCCTCTAACATATTTAAAAATATCAACAAAGGTTTTTCAGAAAACAATGACACAATTGTATACTATAATATCTCATCTACAGAGAGTCATATATTTTTCATGGTACTTCGTATAACACCTGACTCAATTTTTGCTTTTCCCTGTGAAATTGAAATACTTCTTCAATCCAGTGCTTTTATAACAAGCCTATTTGAAGAACCAGACTTATTTCAAATTCATTCTCTTTCTAGTATGGGTTTTAATTTTCTACAAAACTCTGATCACTTCATAGCTGGTATTTTTTTATGTGCCATAACTATTTCTTATCAATAATCTTTTCTGAGTGAGATTTAACTCAATGCTGAGTAGAGCTAATTTCTCTCATATATTTGTCATATTCAGCCCATGACATTCATATCACATTTGCACTCGCAGAAGTAGTTCTTTCCTGTGCTGAAGAAACTGTATTATTTTTCTGGGTATTTTTTCACATTTTTTTCTAAAAATTATTATATAAAAAAACTCCTGCTTAGATTTGGTCTAAGTAGGAGTTTGTAAAAAATATTTATACTACCACAAAATCGCTCTTAGACTATTTTCTAAAAGGAGCAGAAGCAGAGTGCTTATACATGCCTGTGGTTTCATCTTTTTTCGTAAGTAATAAAAGATATGAAAAATATATAAATCCTCAGAGATTTGTCAATTTTTTTGTAAAAAACATAAACACTGTCGTGAGATTTGGGGCTAAAAATAATACTTAAAATACTATTATTGATTTTGTGTTACCGTTCTGAGGAAGGCAAGAGCATTCATGAGATCTAGCTCAGATGTCACCTCATCAGCGTATTCGATATACTGAACCCTATTATCAGCATCAATTATCATAATTGCGCGAGTAAGGAGTGCGTATTTTTCTAGAAGTAGACCGTTTTGTCTTCAAAATTCGCGAGTACGAGCGTCGCTCATAACCTCGAGGTTATCAATCCCATTTGCAGAACAAAATCTCTGAAGTGCAAATGGGGTATCGTTTGAGATGACAAAGAAACTGATATCAGGAAACTGGGTCGTAGCAAACTCTAGCTGTTTTGTTTGCATAGTACAAACAGGAGTATCAAGAGAAGGCACCGTTTCTATGAGCCTATATCAGGAGAAATCATCGATTGATCATGTTTCTACTTGGTCGAAATAGTCAGCCTTTTTATCAAGAGCTGGCGTTTTAAGGATATCTCACACTTTCAGTTTCTCTCATACGATAGAGACTTCTTCTCCATTTACTTTTATCGGTTGGGAGTTGTCTATTTCTCGGTAGTTCTCAGGAATATTGAGATTAATAGCAAGTTCTTGTTTTCCTCATCAGATAAGTGAGCAAGAGCTCACACATATACAAATAGCAAGACAAATAATAATGTGTTTCATTTTTATAAAAATTCATATAAATATCATCTTAATGATAGCAGCATTCAGATATTATTCAACTTCTTTTTTTGTATATTTTTAAAGATTTTTTACTCAAAAATGTTGACACATTTAGATTAATAAATATAAATATTATCCATTCCGGTATAGCTCAGTTGGAAGAGCGTCAGAACTCAGGCAATCATTTCTGCTTGACTCTGAAGGTCGGAGGTTCAAGTCCTTCTACCGGAACACTCTGCTGATACCATTGGTGAGCGCATTTTAATAGCACATACTGTCACCTCGTGCGTTACCAAAGTATGTGAAACAAGAGTCTACGACCGCTCTTGGTTGAAATAGCTGCCCCTTTGGTATCGGCACCCATTTATAGAGCTCTCACCCACACGGATGCGTGTGAGAGCTACTACCTACAAAAAACCTGCAATTCGCAGGTTTTTATGTATTTGTAAATAGAAGTTTAGAATCGTAATATCCCTCAATCTATAAGCTCTTCTTCGGTAATCATATTTTCCTGAAGCAAATCATCGAGATAATCGATAGTAAGATCTTTTTTGATCTGTCACTTTGTCACAGGTCAGCAGACTCCTGCTCAGGTATCCGACATCGTCTTTAATAGCCCTTTCTCAACCTGATAGTTAAAGACGCTTTGCTCTGTTTTCTCTCCATATATAGCTGTGTCTTTATGGGGAAAATAGCCAAGATCTTTCATGATCACTTGGAGATCACGAACGGCTGGTGACACATCTCATTTTCTTAGGATCCCTATATGTCCTACTCTCTGTTCTGCTGCAGCTTCTGCGAGCTTTTCGAGCTCTTTAAATCTTTGTTCAAGTTCGAGTCTTCTATTTTCTATTTCTTTTTCTTTTTCAAGTTTTTTTTGTTTCTCAAGGAGAAAATTGTCATAGTCTTTTTTGAGTGTTGCTCTCGTATTTGGTCCATAAAATCCTGCTCATACAGATCTTTCATCTTCTACGAGAAGTTTTCATATCTGATACTCAAGTATTATATCTCTTATAGACGCATATTTTCAGTCTATTTCTCATTTATAGAGTCATATCTCTTTGAGTGTCTCTTGGAGTTTTATGTATTCTTCTTTTGTAGTTAATGCTTTTTCAAAGATGTTTACTGGCTTTGCTTCTTCGACTTTTTCAGTTACTACTTCCTCAGGTTTTGATACTACAGTATTATCGTCTTGCTGAACCTCTGTTTCTTGTACTTTTTGAGGCTCTTGAGTTTCTTGTGGGATAATTATTTTTTCTTCAGGAACAATCACTTGAGATGGATCAAGTGTCCCATTTAAGTATTTTTTGAGGAAGAGTCATCTTGTAAGTTTTCCCCAGTATCATGCTCAGAAGGTATTTTCATCTATGACAAGGCCATTTTTGAGTTGGAAACGATAAATTGTCCCCATAATAGACTTATATTTTCCATCTATTGCTCCATTGTACATTCATGTGCTTTTCAAGAGTTCTTGAAGTTTCTGCACCGTTTGAGCATCTGAGTGCATTCATATTCCCATATTGTAAAGATTTGAGACTTTTTTCAATCCTGCTGTTGCCCATGCTGGGGCGTAGTGGTTTTTGAGGTTGATAGTAGTCTTAGCACTCCTTTTAGTTATATATCATTTTACTGTTCTATTTCCCCAATACATTGCACGTTGAAGACCTTCTTCCCCATGTCACATCCATACATCTATTCTATCATGTTTGAATCATCTTTCTCACTTAGAAACTATTGCACCTCATCTGTCAGCTACTTCTCATATCCCGATTCACTCTATAAAAATCTTGGTTCAAAAGCTATAGTTTTGAGGTGCTGCAAGCATCCCTGCAAATACTAGCTTCCCACTCGCTCAGCGTATTCCCATACCATTCATACGTAGTTCTGCCTCATATGATCACATAATATATGAAGATTGATTTGGAAGTGGAGAATAGTATGCAGTCACGACAAAATATCCTGTGGAAGTTGCATGTGATTGCTGTGGGACAAATCAAAAAAATGTCACAATTAAAATAAGAAGTACTGTCAGTTTTTTCATTGGTATTTGTTTTTGTTTTATGTAAATTTTGTATACGTATTATAGCATGTGATTAAATATTTATTACAACAAACATATGATTTTTGTACATAAAAAAGATTGACTATCTTGTAGTCAATCTTTTAATATATTAAAATCTTACAGCAAGCTCACAAGATATCGAATCTTATCCTTCTCAGCTTCACTTGTCGCTTTTTCAATTGCGGCATTAAGTTTTTGTTTTATTTCTCTTTCATAAGAATCTCTGATTATCCTATTCCCAGCTGATTTTGACTGTATAAATTCTTGTATTTCTTTACTACGAGTCTTGAGTTTTTCTTTCTCTTCTCGTGATATATTTGGAAATGCATCTACTTCTACAACTTGGTTTTTCTGAGCAGGTTCTTGCTTGTTTAACTCTGCAGCGAAATCTCTTTGTACTGCATTAAAGGTACGTGGTCAAAAGTACCCTGCTCAATCAGAATCTTTGTTGAGTATTATATTGCTTTCAATCTGGTAAGCGATAAGTGAGTCTTCGACTGTTTCGTATTTTCCGTCAATTGCTTTTTGATACACTCACAACTCTTGAAGTAATTCTTGAAGTTGACGCACTTCTTTTTCTCATGATTCAGGATTCACTCTCAAGCCATAATACTTTGATGCAGCTGAGTCAGAAAAATTATCAATTATCTGAGCATCATCTGAAAGTATCTTTCCGTTAACCGTTCTTTTTCACCACTGAAGTGCTCTTTGAAGTCATGCATCTCCGTATCCCATCCATATATCGAGTCTATCATATTCATATCATCTTCTTCCAGCATTTACTATAGCACCTCACCTATCCTCAACTACTCCGTTTCAGAAACCTTCAAGCCATATCTTCGTTCAAAATGGATAGTTTTGAGGTGCAGCAATAAACCCATAATATACTCAAGCTCATGAAGCTCAGTGAGTTCATTCTCCATTGAGACGTATATCTCACCAATATGATCCAGTTGAGTATTTTTTTTGTCCTCTTAGTGGAGAATAATAAGCCGTTACGATAAATTTTCTCAGACCTGGATCTGGAGTAGTATCAACTGTCGCTGTCTTCGTTGATATCGCTTTTGTTTTTGCAAGAGTTTCTTTTCTTTGAGGAGTTTCCTTATATGTAGAAATCGCTCTTTTGAGAAGTGTTGCATCTACATTTCAGGCTTTTTCATCATCCTCTGATTTTATAACAGCGAGTTTCTTTTGGAGTTCTATTATGGTAGCTTTGATACTTTCATAGTCTCAATCAATTTCTCCAGAATATACTCAAATCTTGTTAAAGATAGTTTGGACTTTTTCGACATCGGTTTTTGAAGAATCTTTATCAAGAATATAAGCAGAAGCAGATGCTGATTTTATTCAGATACATACAAGTGTAAGTACAAGTAGTAATCTCAATGCAGTTTTCATAATTATTTTTTTTCACTTAAACCGCATTATTCTAAGCAGACTTATTTTATTGCAAGCTTTTTTCTGCTTCTTCACAGACTCTTCACTTTATCTATGCACCATTTCCAACTACTACTTTTGCGTGTCTGAGGACTCTTCCCCCAAGCTCATATCATTTCTCAAACTCATCTTGGATCACTCATTCTTCTCCAGGCACTTGCGTCATTACATCATGTTTTTCTGGATCAACTTGCTTTCACTTGCTTTCAAATGCACTTACTCCAAGCTTGTGCATATCATCAATAAGTTTTGTATAAACAAGTGTGAGTCCGTCAAAAATCGCACCAGTTTTTTCTTCTTCAGGAGTATTTTTAAGGATTCTTTCTAGATCATCTATCCTTGGAAGAATTTTTGTAAAAATGTCTTGCTTGAGAAAAAATACCATATCAGCTTTGTCTCTTTGAGTTCTTGCTTGAAAATTCTGATAATCAGCCTGTGTCCTTGCGAGTGTGTCTTTGAGTTTCTGTACTTCATCTGAATCATTTGGATGAATCGCGTCTTCCAGTTTTTCTTCATCTATAGCACCTGTTTCGTCTTCTATCGATTCTAGTTCTTCTTCTACTTCTTCCATGATATCATCTTGTTCTAATTCTTCTTTTGTGTGGTGAGCCATATCTTTATATAGTTTACAAATAATTAGGCGTAGATTATAAACATGTTTTTAATTTTTTCAAAAAAATATCTCTTTGTTTTTTTAGTTTTTTTGATACTATTTTCAGTATTAACTTTTTTCACTTAATAAATATGAAAATTATTTCCTGGAATGTAAACGGTATCCGTGCAGTTGCAAAGAAAGGATTTCACGAGTTTGTTGCAAATGAAGATCCTGATATCCTCTGTATCCAAGAAACAAAGGCTTTTGAAGACCAGTTTATAAAAGAAGTCTGAGAACTCGACTGATACAACTATATTTGGCACGCTTGAGAAAAAGCCTGATACGCTGGTACTGCGATTTTTTACAAAAAATGAATAACTACACTTGATCAAAAAAATACTTTTTGAAATTTAGTGTATTTTTCTGAACATGGAAGGATGACACAAATAGAGACAGAAGATTTTGTACTACTCAACTGATATTTTCCTAATGGCTGACAAAAAGTTAGTGGACCAAATATGCTTGAATACAAACTCGAGTTTTATGATCATTTGATCCAATATGTAGAATGACTCAAATCACAGGGGAAAAATATCATCATGACTGGAGACTTCAATATCGTTCATACTGAAATAGATATTGCTCGACCAAAGGAAAATGTAAACTCTATAGGGTTTCTTCCTATCGAACGTGAGAAAATCTCTGAGCTTTTTTCCTACGGATACACAGATATGTTTCGCCACTTTTATCCCGATCAGCTAGATACCTATTCTTGGTGGAGCTATAGAGCCTGAGCGAGACCTCGTAATGTGGGCTGGAGGATAGATTATTTTGTTGCGAATAACGATTTTGTAGAAAAAATAATAGATATACGCTATATGAACGAAGTCATGTGAAGCGATCACTGTCCGGTGATGCTAGAACTCAAATAAACTCATTATTCTCCCTTTTTAAAAAGGGAGTCCCCAGAGGGGGAGGGATTATTTCTATCTTCTAATCCACCCTAACTCTCCTTTCAAAAGGAGGGAATAATATGAAAAAATATCTTATCGTTTTCTGAATAGTTACTTTTTTTTGCTTCACTCAATTTAGCTCAAATCTTAAGAGTTCAGAATTGAGTTTTTCTCAGATTCCTGCTGATTTCAAATTCGACGGCTGTTCCATGTTCCCAGATGGGAATTATATCGACTGTTGCACTGCTCATGATACAGACTATTTCTTTGGAGGAAGCTGGACAAAGCGCCTTCAGTCAGACAATAAACTCAGACAATGTGTTGCTGATAAGTGATGATTCGCTTATGACATCCTCTGAACCACGATGTGGACGTGAGTACGCATTGGCTGAGCACCAGTCTTCCCTACGCCATTTAGGTGGGGATTTGGAAGAGATAGATATTAGATAATAAAATCTGAGATTATTTGGAGTTTTTTAGACGTTTTGGAAGCAACATGTTGCTCTTTGAAAATTATAAATTGCAAGTCCTAGTATTATAATTAAAATATTCTAAATTCAAACAGCTAATACAAATGTATGAACAATTTTGAGTTAAAATTTTTTAGAAAATATGTCCCAGAGTGAGATGAGATGCTATGAGTAGTTCACGAACACTGGCTCAAGATAGTGGATAATGTTTTGGTTCTTTTTGGCCTCTTGTCGATTATCCCGAGTTTTATGTATTTTAACTCTATTCGTATACAAGAACTTGTGCCCTTTTACGCTCTTGAGATATATTTATTCTGTATCTTTTTAAAACTAGTATATGATATATTTGACCGGTACAATGATGTGTGGATTATCACAAGCTCCGGGGTTGTAGACCTTGATTGGGCACTTTTTAGTACCGATATGACTACGGTAAAATATGAAAATATCGAATGAGTAGAAGTCGAGCAGTATGGGATACTCGATACACTCTTCAATAAAGGAGATATAGTCATACACAAGATAGGAACATGAGAGTTCCGTCTTCCAGACGCAAAAATCCCATATGAATCACTTGATGAAATAGAAAAATTCTCAAAGATGAATACTGCTTCCAAAAAAGATGATAGGTTTGATATGGTTATGGAAGCACTTACTTGAGTTGTAGAAAATTACTTAGATACCTGAGGAGCAAAAAGAAAAACAAAGAATGAAAAGTATGAAAAAAAATACCTTAAAAATATAGAAAAAACTGAATGAACCATTGATCTTCGTGATGAACACTAAAAAAGATTCTGAAAAATATTCCAAACTCTCCTGGTATATATAAGTTTTCTGATGAATCGAGAGAAATTATTTACATTTGAAAAAGTGTGAATCTTTTTTCTCGCGTGAATTCGTATTTTAATGGAAAATCTAAGCTCAATTTTGCAAAACAAGAAATGGTCTGAAAGATTTGCGATATTGATCTAATAGTCACGAATAATGAAACAGAGGCTTTGATGCTTGAAGCTACCCTTATCAAAAAACATCAACCTAAGTATAATATCCTGCTAAAAGATGGAAAAGATCATACCTACATCAAAATTACAAACGAAGCTATTCCAAGAGTATTTAAGACCAGGATCAAGACTAAGTCATGATACTATTTTTGACCTTATCTTTCTACACAGTATGTCAATAATCTCCTAAAGATAGCAAAGAAAGTTTTTTGATACAGGAGTTGTAAACTTATATTTGGCTACGAAAAAGATGAACTCACTCTCAAAAATAGAAACATAAAGATTCCCTGCATCGATTACTATATATGAAGATGTAGTGCCCCATGTTTGCTTGAGAAAGAAGCTATTGATAAATATCATGAAGATATACAGGATATAAAAAATTTCCTCAAAGGAGATTACAAGGACATACTCAAAGATCTCGAGCTAAAAATGAGAGAATCAGCAGCGAAACTCGACTTTGAAAAAGCTCAAAGCCTCAAACTTGATATTGAAAGTATCCAGACCTTATCGTCCAATCAGATAATTCGGGATGGGGTAGATGGTGACTGTGACGTGCTTAATTATATAGAAAAATATGATAAGACTTATTTATGAAAAATAGAGATAATAGAAAGTAAGATTAACTGATTTTATGCCTATGAAATTGAAAATAAACTCTGAGAAGATCTCAATGAGATATTTATACAATATATATACAGAAATTATTCTGAATACATTGGAGCGAAAAAAAAGAAACAGCTCATAATATCAGATAAGCTAGATATATGAAATATAGATTTTGTTAAAGTAGAATATAGTAAAATATGAACTAAATCCGATTTAATTAAACTCTGTTACAAAAATCTTTATGAATATGCATATAAAAAACATCTTGCAAGTCTCAGTACAAAAAATTTCACGAAGCAAAATATGAAAAATCTCTTAACTACACTATGATACACTTACTGAGATAAGGAGATAGTTTTTGAGTGCAACGATATAAGTCATATAAGTGGAAATCATACAGTGGCATCAAGAAGTGTTATAGAAAATGGAAAACTCAATAAAAGCAAATACAGAAAACTCAGGATCAAAACCCTTGAAGATCAAAAAATAGATGACTTCTGATCAATGAGAGAAGTTATGGAAAGAAGATGCCGTGAACTCAAAGAACTCAAAAATTACCCAGACCTTCTCATAATCGATGGATGAAAGTGACAACTGAGCGCAGTCTGTGAAATAATAAAAAAACATGAACTTGAAAGCGACATACAAATAGTTTCCCTTGCTAAAAAAGAAGAAGAACTTTTCCTTCCAGGACTGAGCGAGCCAATAACCCTCAAAAAAGACTCTTCAGAACTTAGAATGGTACAAAAAATACGTGACGAAGCTCACAGATTTGCAATTACTTTTAATAGAGATTCTCGCATAAAGGCTATGAAAAAAAATATTCTTGAATGAATAGATGGAATATGACCAAAAACGAGGAAAAAAATTATAAAACACTATGGAAATGTCAGTAATCTCAAGTGAGTAGAAAAAAAAGAACTTCAAAAACTCCTCCCATCAAATGTTGTAGAAGCACTCGATGATCACGGATTACTCTAGTTTTTTTTGTCTTTTAATAATTAAAATGATAAAATTATGTTAAGATTTATAGAAACTAGATTATGAAAGATATATTTAACAAATACAAAAGCTACAAAAATACTCAAAATTGCTTTATTATCGCAATGAGTCTCTTTTTGGCACTCTGAGCAAACATCCTTTTTCAATCATCTCCAACTCAACAGTATTTAAAAGCAAATTTACTTGAAAGTTCAAATAATATCAAAAACAGTGATATATATATCACACACAACAACAACAACAACAACAGCATAGAAATAAAAACAAATCAGGAGCTTGTATCTCCGACAAATATACACTTTTCTATCCTCTATGATAACTCATCATTAAATACAGAAAATATAAATTTTGATATAGACAATTATATTTTAAATTACGATTTTATCGATAACTGAATACTCAATATTCAACTTCAATGAACATGAAATAGGTCTATAAAAGCATGAGAAAATCTTGTAAAAATATGAATCACGTCAGACGAAAATTTAAAAAGTCATATAAATATTCTCAATGCAAACTTTAGTGATACAAGTTGAAAAACATATATTATGACAAGTTCATGAGTGTCTTTTTAAGAGTTGCATCATAATAAAATCAGACTAGTATATCTATAATATACAGTCTGATTTTATTATGTTTATTGATACACATTGTCATCCATATCTCGCCAAGAAAAAATCTCAAACACAACAGTTTGATAACTTTTTTGCATGATGAGGAAAAGCGCTTATCAGTATAGCAACTGATACTCATGATTCAGAAAAATGTATAGCATTTTCAAAAATACATTCACAAATATACGCAAGCGTGGGAATACATCCGTGTAGTGTAGAGTTTGATGCAGAGAGTCTTCCCTATTTTATAGAGAATTTAAAATCAAAAAAAGATCTAGAACAAATAGTCGGAATTATTGAAGAATACTACAAAAAATACCCAGACAAAATTGTAGCGATTGGTGAGTGTTGACTTGATTATTACTGGATAGAAGATATCGCACGTAAAAATAATACTGAAATAGATCTATTAAAAGAATTACAAAAATATTATTTTAGAGCTCAAATCAGACTAGCAAAAAAGCTCTCGATTCCTTTTATTATTCATAATAGAGATTCATGAGAAGATGTGTGGGAGATTCTGTGCCAAGAAAATTATGGAAATTTTGTACTACACTCCTTTACCGAAGATTATGATTACGCCCTCAAGTGCCTCAAGAAATTTCCTGATGCAAAAATAAGCTTTTCAGGAATAGTAACATTTAAAAATGCGAAAGATATACAAAAAGCCGCGACAAAGATTCCACTCAAAAATATTATGATAGAAACAGATAGTCCATATCTCACACCTGAGCCTCTAAGATGAAAAGAAGAAAATGAACCACTATTTGTAAAACATGTTTTAGATACACTTATTGATCTCAGAGATGAGCCATCAGAGGAAGTCAGTCTACAAATCTACAAAAACTCTCTTGATTTCTTTTCACTTAATTTATAAAACTTTAATATTTAATTAATACTAATTTAATATTTATATACAAAATATACCCTTTTTCTTGATTTATCAATTTTATTCAGTAGCGTAATTTGATATTTTTTTATATCAAATCTTTTATGAAGTTTACTGCGAGAATTCTCCTTCTCTCTATATTTCTCAATTTTTTCTTTCATAGTTCTCATAACATTTATGCAAATTCTTGAAATCTAGACCAGTCTCATAACTCCAGTATTAAAGATGAAAGCTGATCATATACGAAACTTGAAATAGAGATACAGTCATGACTCGAACAGTCTCCATTAGGAGACTATCTCTGTAAAAAAGAAACTTGCAAAGTAAACTTGAGTGTTGAAGATTACTTTACAACAAAAAATATAAAAGACTATAGTTGTCACTGGGATTTTGGGAGTGGTACATTTACGACGAAAGATACTGATAAAAAATGTAATCCCGGATTCGTTCAATATGCACCTTGAAAACATCTTATAAATATTGAGATAATCAGAAAAGAAGATAACACTACAGTACAGAAATCTTCTCTTTGATTTGAAAATACCTTTTATAGAAATCAAGTCTGAGATATATCGAATGGTACTTGAACAGATATAAATCAAGAAGAAACAACAAATACCTGAGCTACGCAAGATTCTGACCTTCAAACATTTGGTGAAACTGGGGATATACACAATTGAGAAAAAGAACTTACAAGCACATGATGAGATATTGAGAAGAATCTTTCTGGTGGACTTCAAAAGGTTTTTAAAGCTCCGAAAATAGTATTTGATATCCAAAGCTGACTTGAACACTCTGGAAGCTGAGAGCTATATATTTGTAAAAAAGAAGACTGTAAGGTAAATCTCAGTGTCGAAGATATCTTCACAGGAGCATTTATAGAAAATGACTATAGTTGTCAGTGGGACTTTGGGAGTGGAACTTTTACAACTACTGACACCGATAAAAAGTGCAACCCCTGATTTGTAAGTTATGGAACTGGAAGTCATATCATTTCTCTCACTATTACTCATATCGAAGATAGTACAACTTCTTCCACTGGGGCTCTATATTTTGAGAATTGAGTTCTAGAAAAATTAGACGAAACTCAAGAGCTTAAACAAGAAACAATAGAATCAACTAAAACTGAAGAATCAACTGAAACTAACACAGCCTCATATTCATGAACGATTCTTAGTGCTCCCAAAATAGTATATGAAATCCAAAGCTGACTTGAACACTCTGGAAGCTGAGAGATATATACCTGTAAAAAAGAAGACTGTAAGGTAAATCTCAGTGTTGAGGATATCTTCACAGGAGCATTTATAAAAAATGACTATAGTTGTCAGTGGGATTTTGGAAGTGGAACTTTTACAACTACTGACACCGATAAAAAGTGTAACCCTTGATTTGTAAGTTATGGAACTGGAAGTCATACTATATCTCTAGCAGTTTCACATATCAAAGATAGTGCTATCTTTTCTACTGGAAGTTTATTTTTTGAGAATAT
Organism: Candidatus Altimarinota bacterium; assembly: GCA_020631485.1. GTDB lineage: Bacteria > Patescibacteriota > Gracilibacteria > BD1-5 > UBA6164 > JAHDHC01. The sequence continues at coordinate 86,766 of JAHDHC010000001.1, read as the reverse complement.
CGTCATCTCAGATGGTGCTACAGATATCTCAGAGCAAAATACAGATCAGCAGAATCAAAATACTGAAGAACAAAATGTTGAATCTACAGAACAATCTCTATCAGCTGAAGTTTTTGATACAGAAGTTTCAAGCGAGACTCCCGATACTGGAAGCTGAATAAATGAATACATACCCAAATCAGAGTTTACTGAAAACTCTTCAAACAATTGAGAAGATTCTCCAAAAATAGATGATTCAACCGATAAAAAGACTGAAGATATTTCGTCTTCTTGATGAGTTATTCTTGTCCCTAAAATAGTATTTGAAATCCAAAGTGGACTGGAATATTCTGAAACTTGAGATATGTACACTTGTAAAAAAGAAGACTGTAAAGTAAATCTCAGTGTTGAGGATATCTTCACAGGAGCATTTATAGAAAATGATTATAGTTGTCAGTGGGATTTCGGGAGTGGGACTTTTACAACAGCTGATACCGATAAAAAGTGTAACCCCTGATTTGTAAGTTATGGAACTGGAAGTCATACTATTTCCCTCACAGTGAGCTCTCTACTTGATACTTGAGTATTTTCTACTGGAAGTATATATATTGAAAACAGTGTTGTTTCTATTGATACTGATATGTCAACTGCAGAACAAAAATTAGAAGAAGATATTAACGAGCAAAATCAGACTCCAATAAGTGTATCAAATACTCAATCACTTACTACAGAAGATCCTGGTCAAGACTATAGCAACTTAGAAATACATGAATCATTACAGCAACCAAGTTATGCTCTAAAAGATAGTGTGGGTTATATCTGTGATCAAACAAGAGAGACATGTAAGATTAATTTTCTTTTTCATGTGACCAGTGGTTGAGAAGAATTATCAGACTATAGCTGCAAGATCTATAACAGTGTTGATAAAAACTCAATTGAGACATGTAATCCCAAAACGTTGATATTTCCAGAAGGTGAAAATTATCTCAAAATAATGATTCATGAAAAACAAACGTTCAAAAAAATACATGAAAAAATCGTACGAATTCAAAACAATTGATATATCCCAAAAAAATCCTGAAATAGCTGAGGGTCGAAAAGTAATACATCAAAAAATACAGCTAAAAAAACAAAACTAAAAATTCAAACACCAAATATCGAAGTCCAATCATGACTTGATGAGAGTTTTTTATGTAAAAAAAAGAACTGTAAAGTAAATCTGATATACAAAGAAAGTAAATGAGAAAAATGTGAGTGGAGATTTAGATGAGGAGATTTCAAACAGTCTACAGCATCAAAGTGTAATCCTTGATATGTGAGCTACCCTGAAATATGAAAATATACTATAGTTCTCAAGGTATCTGATAAAAATTATCCAAATAATTACAAAACAGCAACTCTTGACATAATGAACTGAGAGATAACAGTTCCTAATCCTCAAGACCATTCTCTATCTAAAATAGATGAAAAAATATGAGCAACGGATATACAAAAAGTCATGCAGAAAAGTACAAAAGATTTTGATACAGAATTCATCATAGAGCTACAATGAAAAGAAGTAGACTATAGAGTTTTGTCTTGATCACTTATACACTGCAACAAATCACCATGCTATATCAACCTTGATGCATCAAAATCATATAGATCTGATGCAACACAAATAGAACTGATATGGGCTTATTCCTGAGCACAAACTCAAACAAACAACCCAAAAGGACAATGGTATGAAACATGAAAGCATAGTATCACTTTACAAGACTGAGAAAATACTCATGAATTCACTATTCATGTATTAGAAGAAACACAAACTTCTAAAACTCCAAAAAATACTAAAGAAGAAATTCTCGAGCCTAAAGACTCTGCAGTGTTACAATGATTTTTAAAAATACACGCAATACTTCCAAATCCATCATGAGTTGATAGTGATGAATATATAGAACTCATAAATACCAGTTCATGATCTCTCAATCTCAAATGATTGAAGATAGAAATCGTCACGAAAAAAAGTACGAAAAAACATACTATAAATAATGATCTTTTCTTAACTGGATGAAAAATAGTACGATTTTATAAAAGCCAAACAAAACTCAATCTTCCCAATGCACATACTACTATATCTCTCAGTTTTTCTGATCAGATTATAGATACTCTTGATTATAATCATACAGTTGCTGATAATTACATATTGTCTCATAATAATAGTAATATCACTGATATACCTGTTTATGTCTTAGAGGTGATTGACGGAGATACACTCAAAGTTCAAATGCCGAGTGGTGTAATAGAAAAAATAAGACTCGTATGAGTAGACACTCCTGAGATTTACAATACCAATAATCATCTAGAGATAGCTTATGGGAAAAAAGCAAGAGACTATCTCGCATCAAATATTCGCAATACATATGTAGACTTTGAAGAAGAGCACATCAACAAGCGCGACAAGTATGGAAGACTGATGTGATACATTAAGTATGACTGAGTAAATATGAATCAGAGCTTGATTTCTGAGTGATTTTCAAGAGCCTATCTTTCATATGACTTCAAATATTTACAAAGTTTTAAAAAAGCGGAATCAAATGCAAAATGAGAAAAAAAGTGAATATGGGCATCAAAAAACTATAAGAAAATAGTACTTCAGGAAAAAAGAGATGATCTCTTAGTTCGTGAAGCTCTCCAAACAAAAAATGCTCGCACACTCAAAGATAATTTCTATACAGATAAAAACTGAGACGCAATACCTGATATTTTTCAAAATGTATTCTTAAAGGATACTGTAACTGAAGATTTTTCGACTGGTGTATGAGTAAGAATAGATACAGCTGAGCTATATGAATTACATATTCAAAAAACATTTTCACAAAGAATATCAAAACTGCAAAGCGCTCTAAAAATTTCTGGAAAAACTCTCCCAAGTTGAAAGATTTCAATAGAAATTCTAGGCAAAGAGTATAGAGTCCAAGCAAATAGCTTTGGTGAGTATGAACTCTGAGTAAGTGATATATTTGAGGCTTGAGAATATCAAATCACAAATACTCTCACAGACTATTATGGAAATATTAGGCCAATAGAAAAGAGTTACAGCTTTAGTATAGATACAGAATATATCAAGAAACGTAGAGACTTTGAAAACAAGAAAGCACTAAAGCTTGCTAAAAAACAAGCTTCTGCACTCAAAAAAGCGCAGGCAAGAACGAAAAAATCAAGCTCGGGAAAAAAGATTTATTCTAGTATTTTCGTCAAACAAGCACAAGCAAACAACAATCAAAAATCTGAAAAAGATCAAAATAGCAAGATTTGGATTCTTCTCATTCTTATATTTTCACTGAGCTTACTATTTGTAACTTTAAACAAGAAAAAACTTGTTTAAAATAGTAAAAATGTGTTATTATATATAAAATACATAGAAATAACCAATTATGATGTTTTCGTCTTATCGTTCAACAGCAAAAAAAATACTGACACTCAGCTTTATTTTTAGTCTATTTATATACTTTTGATCTGGAATTATAAATGCCCAAACTTTTCCATCCGAATGAAACACTCAACAATCAACTAATGCTTCAAGATTTCAAGAAATAAATATACCGATACTATCTAATGTATGAGTAGCCCTCGCAACAAACATATGAACTGACTTTGCAAATAAGAAAAACCTTAAAAGTGTACAATCTTGAAACGGACAAAGAATTGTCCTCGATGAGATTCTTGATATCAATGATATGATCAGTAATCCTGATTTGGTAAGAAGGAATATGATCCAGGCAAACATGCTGACCATACAAGAATATCTTGCATATCTGAGAAATGACATACAAGAAGATATTATAAACTCATCGAATAAATCTATTTTTATAGATGATTATGTGAGACAACTTGAGGTACGTTTCAAAACTTCTGCAAACAATATAGCAACTCTCGAATCTCAAAGAGCTTATCTCGAGTGAGTGATGAGAGAAAGTGATGAAAAAATAGAAGAAATCAAACTCAAGCTCAATACAGATTTTAAAGCATTTGATGACAATCAAGTTATGGTTGATGTAGAAAACTATCTCGAACAATCTAGAATAAAACGCACAGCTTACACCTACTTAGTCTTTTGTAATAAATTTATCCAACAATATAGTTTTTTAAATAACTACAATAAAGAACTGCTTGACGTACTTATCCTCAATAAAAAAGCAATCACAACAGAAAGTTATGTCGTAATACCAGATAGTGGAGAAAAAATACTTCAAGACTTTAATCTTCTTTACAATGAAAGTGTCTTTAAAGAACTTGAACAAGAATAAAACAGATAAAAAAAGAAAAAGTGAGAACTTTTTCTTTTTTTATCTGGAAGAGATTTCTGCCCCTATAATGTCCTTGAGTCTTGAAATAATATATTTGTTTTTTTCACTGGTATCTTTCTCTTCAAGATATTGAATCTTGAGATAGATATTTTGAAGCTTCTGATCATCATAACTTTTTATTCTGTTTGCAATTTTTATAAAAGCTTTGTTATAAGAGATTTGCTCTGATTTAAACTTTGCATTTAATTCTGGTATGATTTTGTATATATTGTCACCAGGACAGGATGTGTGCCCTCCATCTCTATGCCCAGCTATAGGTTGAAAATTCTCAGTGGTTAATCCATTCACACAATCAGTACATGTTTTATGCAAAGGAAGTGTCTTGAGCATAGAGATATCATACTTGTATATGAGATGACTCAAAAGATCTTCTAGAGAATTTCTTTGAGCTATAGTCATTTCTCGTTCATTGTAGTTTCATAGCAAAGCAACTCATAGGGTAGAATAATTATTCCAGCTCGTGTGACCTCACATAGCATAGTCTCAACCGAGTCTTCATTCATAAATTTCCCCATTGTATCATATAATAAAATTGTATCATATATCTCACCATTCTCTGCCTATACCATGAAACTTGTACACACTCTGTATTCATTCAAGCGAAGAGTCATACTCTGTTGCTGTATGATGCAGAATAATTCCATCTATTTTTTGAGATTTCTTTACAGGCCATGCAAGTTTTATATCTCAGTTATAGTACTGAGTACTACTCAGCGCGTAACGGCTTGCATAGTTTTTATTGACATAATTGATCCTACTTTTAGAAAGCTTTGCAGCTTCTGCTGATTTTTGCAGTTGTTCAGGAGTTTTGGGCGTATTAAGACTTTGAAGTCTTTTAGATTCACGATTTATCAGTATCTCTGTCCAGTACTGACTCTTTATATTTGTATATTCTTCATTTGCTCACCAATCTTCTCTATTTACGATATGTAGATCATGTGCTGATGCCTGAGAATAAAATATGGCACTTATAGCAAATATGATAAAGTATTTTTTCATATATTAAACGGTTATAAATGGTGCGAAAACAAGCCTATTATGGTCATTTTTAACAAAATCATCAGACAAGAAATCGAGATTAACTTCACTTCTATATCCTGCGTTTCAGCGTTGTATCATATTGTATCCTGATGTTTTGACCTTATAAAAGACGTCGTATCTATTACACGTTCTTGGACATATATCATCAGTTGCATACATCGCTCTACTTGGGTTTTCAATCCCTGAAGTATCACATAAACGTCATGTAAAGATCAGTGCCCAAGGATAATAAACATCTATTCATACATTTCCAAATCGAGAATTATCAAAGAGCTCTTCTCGTTTTTCCATGTAGTCAATTGCAACTCTTGAGATTCAAAATTTCTCCAGAAAGTTTCTGTAAACGTCAAGACTCACTTCAGAAGAGTTATAAAACTTCATTTGCCATTTTACTATCTCGTCACGCATCTTGAGTTTCTCTTGTTCTGTTTTGTTTTTGATAAGATCTCAAGCTGGATGAGCTTCATATCAAAAAGTATCAATCAGAGGGGTTTTTAGGAGCTTGTGAATCACTCTTCACATTACTGGTATGAGATTTTTATATTTTTTTGTTAGAATTCGCAAAACACCATAATCATTGACCACTACTTCGATAGGGTTTTTTATCTGGAGCTCATTGAGATAATCAAGGGATTCTTCTAAGTATTTCATCATCGTATCTCCGACATATGGAGTCACAAAGGTAAATGTTCGTACTTTGTGCGGAGGAAAATTTTTATTAAAGATCTGGAATCATTCTATTGCTTTTTCTATATCTTTTTTATAAGCTGCGAGGTATTCACAGTTATCACTCCCATAGTAGATTCATGACACTTTATTAAAGGCATCTTTTCAAAACTTTTTCTTTATCTCTCTGATTCACATAAAATTCACCTCATACTGTGGAGATATAGTTTCGGCTAGTTCTCATGGAAAATTTTCCATAAAAAATCGAGCAAGTTCTTTATCTCACTTTCATTGTGAGAGCATCGCTCACTTATTGAGTATATCAAAATACTCAGTATTGGTTCAAAGATGAAGAAATAATTCCATAATCTATTAGCTCAGTCTCTCTTCAAGTTTTCCCTCGGCTTGAAGTTGTGTAAGTTCAGTATACCCTCAAATCAAATTTTCGCGAGCTATTTCTCCAGAAAAAATCTGTGGGACAGTCATCATACCCGTAATCTGGACTATCTCTATAAGCTCAGGGCTTCCCATTACTACCTTTTTCTCATTGTACTCATAGCCCAGACTCTCAAGCAGCTGTTTTGCAGCAACACAATACGGGCAATTATCACTACTTACTATTGTTATCATAATTTTTTTACTTATTATCTAATCTATATACAACTTTCTTTTGCACCTTTCTCATGAGATTCTGAAAAATTGTTCAAGGCTTTTCAGTACAATAGAGATGAATCGTCTTACCATTGCATGATCATGAAAGCACATCAGAAGATATATTTAAATCTCAAAAACTATTTTTTGATGCATAGAAGTCAACTCATAGCCTTTGCATCTTTTTTGATGCACCAAATTTAATTATACCTATTTCATATGTTTTAACTCACAACAATCTCAATACTTCTCAAAGACTTATTCGAGAGTGGATTTTTAGTTCATCTCACAATTCATAAGCTCCCTTTAGAATTGTATCTTTGACATCACCTTGGAGACTTAATAAATTTAGATCAGCATCATTATCTAATGATAAGTGATTACGAAAATGATCATAGTCTTCTAAATCTAATGGAATATCATCAACCCGTTGTTCCCTTTCTAATCAAAACCCTCAAGGTCAATTCCTCATATATGTATTTAATAAATAAACTCTACTTTCACTCGTATATTTCAAAATAGTTGTGAATCTCAAGCTTCACGGATAGCAACAACTTCATAGTTTTCAGCAAATCTATCTATTATTGCTTCATATGCTGCCTCTATTCACTCAAAGGTAACAGATTCATGAATCTCTCCTTCTACTTTCTTATTGAGGAGCATAAGTCTCCTCTCGTCACTATGGGAGATATCATAATTTATGATTTCTCAGATTCACTCAAGTTCTTTTTTTAGCTCTGAAGCTGAAAGTTTTGTCTCTCAAAAAACCAGAAGAGTAGTGTTCCCACTTTCTAAAGGTGTATCAAAACAACTATATTCGAGACTCTCAAGCCTCGTCTCATCCAAAAATCATTTGTATACTATTGTTCAAGCTAATTTATTCATATTTTTTTATTATTATACGGCAACTGGAGCAGGAATTCTGTCATGTGATTGATATCATACTAGTTCAAAATCTTCCCATTCGAGTTTCTCGATATCTTCAATTGTTTTGATGTCTTTGAGGAGTTTCAATTCTGGGAGAGGAAGAGGTTCTCTTGAAAGCTGAAGATTTACTTGCTCATAATGATTTTGATATACATGTGCATCTCATAGTGTATGTACAAATGTTCCAGGAGTATAGCCAGTTATTTTTGCTATAAGCATCAGGAGTGTTGAATACGAAGCGATGTTGAAGGGAACTCACAAGAAAGTATCAGCACTTCTTTGATAGAGTTGGAGATTCAAGAGATTATTGGTCGTATCGACATTGAACTGGAAAAATGAGTGACATGGAGGAAGGAGCATAGACTCGATCTGTGCTGGGTTCCACGCAGAAACAATAAGTCTACGACATCATGGGTTAGTTTTGATTCTCTCTACGAGGTTTTGGATCTGGTCAACTCACTCTCCGTTAAAGTTCCTCCATTGTTTTCCATATACTGGTCCGAGATCTCCATATTTTACAACAAATTCATCATCAGCTGGGAGTTCGCGAATCTTTTCTATAAATCTGTCTTTTTCTGCAAACCATTCGTCTGAATAGGATGGGAATTTCTCTTCAAGATTGTTGAGTTTGAGATAATTTTGAAAAGGCCATTCGTTCCAGATTCATACTTTTCTATCAACGAGATATTTTATATTTGTATCTCCCCTGATAAGCCATATGAGCTCGACGACTATTCATCTCAGAAAAGTCTTTTTTGTCGTTACCAGAGGAAAACCATCGCGCAGATCATATCTGGCTTGTACTCCAAAAATACTCTTTGTCCCAACTCCTGTTCTATCAGCTACTTCCACACCATTATCCATGATGTTTTGTAATATATCCAAATACTGTTGCATAGTCTAAATATTAGTTTTCTAAAATATTTTTTAATGGTTGAAAGAGTATTTTTGACCAATTCTCTAGTTCATATTCTGGACTTTCTATCATTTTCTCTAATTCTTCGAGTGAAATAAACTCACCGTTCTCAAGCTCACCATCTAGCAAAGCATAATCAGCATTATCTACTCGAACCACATATGCTATTCAGATATGAACTTCATGAAGGATTGCAGAATCATCATTTATAAATCAAATTGCATCTACAGAAATGAGATTTTTCTCAGGAATATTCAATTCTTCCTCAACCTCTCGCACAAGGGCGTCTATTAACAGATTTTCTGAATCCTCATCTTCTCTTTCGATATGTCAGCCTATTCAGAAAGACAAGAAAGATTGAAAACGCATATCTCACACATTACTATTTTTTCAACCTCTTTTATATACAAAAATTTCATTTTCCTTATTTATAATTACACCGTAGGTTATTGGCTGTTTGTATAATGTATTTTCTTCAGCTTCTCATCTGACCATGTATTCGTAGTTTTCGAGAATATCTCATTCAAAGTTATGTTCATCATTGCTGTAAAACTTTGTTGATCTTTCATAGTGAGCAAAAAGTTTGTCATTTGCTACTACCATGATTTCTCGTGCCATTTTGTCTTGTACTATTTCATTCATAATTGTTAGATTATTTTTTCTAAAATCTTTTGCGTAATTTTTGGGATACTCAGCATCTTCCCGTTTTCCTCACAATCTATTTTGATCCAATCTTCAAAACTCTCTACTATCTCACATGCTATCTTGTGAGCATTTTGCAAGTGCTCAGAGTCGGCTTCATGTATATCTTTATTGTTGTTTGACTTTATATATTTACGCGCTTCTTTTTTTTCTACTAGCTTCTTTCACATATCAGGACTCACATTGAGAAAAAGTGTCATGTCTGGTCTTGGGATTCAGAGTATATTGTATTCGAAATCATCAAGCCAATCTAGAAAATTTCTTCTCTTTTTCGGATCTGTGATTTTCCCTCACTGGTGTATCATATTTGCTGAAACATAACGATTAGAGATGATATAATCATAGTCTTGTAGGACTCATTTCAAATCGCTCATCGCATCATATCTATCGAGGGCGTAAAATACACTTGCTTGCTTTGCACTAACAGAGTCTCCATATTCTCCATTGAGATATCTTTCTACTGCATAGGCTGACTTATTCCCGTATCGAGGAAAGTCAAGAACCAGAACTTTTTTTCCTCGATTTTCAAGTTCAAGACAGACTTTTTTTAGTTGTGTCCCTTTACCAGATCCATCGATACCATCTATAACAATAAACACTTAAAAAAAATCTTAAAATATATTTAGATATATAGTATGCTTTTTTTAGAATTATGCTATAACAAATACTATAGTCCTGTTAAAAAAATGTGTAAAATTATTCAACGATTCAGTTTGTTTCTTCTTCACCAACAGATATATAAAGGTTATCTATACATTCTTTGGCTTTGGGTCAAAAAACTCACTTAGTGCTCGCCTTTGGCCAGTTACATTCTGAGACGAGAGTATTATAAATTGCGAGTTTCGTTTCAAAGTTAAAAGTTCCATCTGCAACTCATGAATAATAACCGAGTTTATTGAGAACTCTTTGGAGTTGTAATATATTAAAAAAATCAGATCAATACTTTGTAAAAGGGGTAAGGGTATATATGTCTTTTACTTGCACGTTGAAATTTTTCTGAAGAGAAAGAGAACTTGCAGTATTTTCTTTTGTTATATTCCCTGAGATCTCTTTTGGCTGTACAGGTGTTTTAGGGGTATCATTTTCTGGACTATTTTCAGAGTCATTAAGCTGAGCAGCCTGCTTATACTCAGCAACTATATCTTCTGCTTTTATACTTCCTGTTGCAGAAATAATTTCTTGTTCTTGACTCATTCTTTTCTCTGTAAGACTTTGGATCTTTTTTTGTTCTAGTTCTAAAAGTTCCGCGTTTCATTGTTCAATCATATCAGCTCATGCTGGTTGCGGTAGAGTGTCTACATATGAGTTTTTTCAAAATGTCTGTAGCGCAAAAAAGAAACAAAAAGTCAGTAAAAAAATGATAACTCACTCTCTGAAGTTCTCCTCTGCTTCTTGTACTAGGGCTGTGAGCTTATTTTTTCAGTCTGTATCTGCTATTTTTTCTATGCGAGACTTATGAGTCCTAACAAACGAAAAGTAGCTATAGAGTCTTTGTAGAAAAAATACAAGCAATCAGATATAACTGATATACTGAAACAATACAAGGAGATCAAAGCTACGAAATACGAGAAAAAGTCCACTGTATATAGCAAAGAAATAGAAATAATTATCGTTTGGCTTATTGAGAAATTTCATTTTGAAAAATAGCAAAATAATCTACGATCATTATACTCAAAATTGGGAAAAATACCACTTTTTACACATCAAATCTTTCAAAAAGTGGGGATCCTTTTTCCGTGATCTGAAATGATTCTGGTTTTACTTTAAGCTCTTCGAGTCTTCAGTCTTGCAGATACGCATGATAGTCTGTTAATCAAAATTTCTCATACATCTCAGCTATTTTCTCAGGAAAAAATGGAAAGAGATAAAAACTAATCATGATAATCCTTCGTGCCATCACAAACAAAATAATTTCAGCTTTTTTCGTATCAGTTTTGAGAAGCCCCCAAGGCTCGGTAGCATCTGCGAACTTATTGAGTCAGTCAAGTAGTACGAAAATAGTATCAAGAGCTCATTTGAGATCGTATCAATCAAGGGCAGATTTTACATCATCAAGCAGTATATACGATTCACATATATTTTCTCATGCTTCTCAAAAGGTCTCAAGCATGTATTTGTTATAATCTTGCCAGTTAAGACTCTTAAAATCCTCTATACCCTCTCAGAGCTGATGATCGAGCTTGAGACTCAAAACTACAATCCTATTCACCAGATTTCAGAAATTATTCGCAAGTTTCGCATTATAGAGTCTAAGCGCATCTTCTCTATCATAATCTCCATCATTTCCTATCGGAAATGCGCTGATCATATATAGCGTCAAAAGATCTTTTGAATACGTCGCACAGTACTCCACTGGATCTATCACATTTCAAATACTCTTACTCATCTTTTGTCCATCTATTGTGAAATACCCTCCTGTCAGAATCTGATTTGGAAGACGGGAGAAATCAGTATCAGTAAAATGGATCACTCAGTCAGAATCAATCTTTCAAAGATCAAAATATGAAGCCAGCATCGCAGGCCAGAAAATCGCATGAAATCTAATAATATCTTTTCCAACTACATGCAGTATTTTATTTTGACTGTAGTCTTGGCGATGCCAAAAATGAGACTCATCATTTTCTTCTGTAACTCATCAAAGTGGTGAAGATATAAGTGAGGTATAATAGTTAAACAGTGCGTCAAACCATACATAGGTAACCTGTGATTCATCAAAAGGAAGTGGGATCCCAAAAGTCATAGTCTCACGACTAATAGAGAAGTCTTCGAGTCATCTGCCTACAAATGCCTTTACTTCATTGAAACGAAAATCTGGTTTTACAAAATCAGGATTCGCTTCGTAAAATTCTTCGATCCATGTCTGGTATCTTGAGAGTTTGAAAAAATAGTTTTTTTCACGAATAACGGCAGGAACAGTCAGATGATCTGGACATATCAGAACATAGCGTTTCCCTATATCTGCATTTTTTTCTGCATCTGCAAAAACACTGTAATCTCCATCATCATAAGCTTCATCCACATCAATCTGAGAAGTATCTGTGACTTGCTTTTTATTTTTTCTATCAAAATACACGAGGTCTTCGTCTTTTTTAAAAGCTTCACAACCAACACAGTATTTTCCCTCATATTCTCCTGGATAGATATCTCCCTTGTCAAAACAATGCTGCAATACTTTCTGCACGAGTGCATGATGTCTTGGCTCTGTGGTACGTATGAAATCCGTATAATCTATCTTGGTATCATCCCAGGTCTTCTTGTGAATAATTGCCATATTATCCAGGTAATCTTCAAGTTTAATTCACTCTTCTTCTGCTTTTAAAACAGACTTTTGACTATTTTCGTCTATCCCCGTAGTAAATCTCGTATCATATCACGAAATCTTATGATATCTCGCGATAATATCTGCAATCATGCTACTATAAAAGTGCCCTATATGTGGTACCCCATTCCCATAATATATTGGAGTTGTTACATAAAATGTTTTTGTGTCCTGCTTCATAATAGTTTCTTGCAAATAAAAATCCCTCTCATTATATAAGAAGGACTAAAAAAGTAAATTGATTTATTTAAGTACAAATTCTTAAGGAATGTTTCGTTTTTGAAAAAAATTACAACTCAATTTCAGAAATTCGATCTACAATTCTGTATCTTTTCATATCTTCTTCTTGTAAAAATCAATCAGCTTTTGATCCTAAGATATAATCTTTGACTCTAGTATTATAGGATGGAATAATGATACTGCCAAACCCCTTGTTATCTTCTTTTAAGGCTTGAGAAGTATCCAGTACTTCAAGGAGTGTTCATGATGCTCATGGAAAAGCTATAAAGAAATCACTTTGCTCAATGAAAGTGTTTTCTACGAGTACTGTCATTTTCATGAACTTTTACATAGTCAACATCTAATCTTTCGGCTTCATCCTTATACAATTCTGTAGTATGCGCTTCAATACCAATTCACACACTTGTTCATATATCTTTTACAACTTCCATTATTCAAGTTCAGCCTCAATATAGTAGGCGACCTATTTTTGTTTTATTTGACTCAAGAAATTCTCTAAAATCCTTCTCGATCAATTCAACTACAGAAGGATTATTTCATAATTGACTTCCACAATACACTGAAACACTACTCATATTTAACTATTTTAAATTTTCAATTTAAATAATAATTTAAAATAGACAATATGCAATATTATTTCTAAAATTTCTCTTCGAATCTAGAAATAACAAGCATAAAAATATAAACTCACTTCAAGAATTTTTATTGACGAAATTCATTTTGCTATTACTATAAGATAGTATTTATTTGCTTAAAAATATACTGTAGTATGAACACAACTTGAAATAATGTTTCAGAAAATGAAACAATAAATGTATGAGAACTATCAAAAGTACAAGCTTATTGAGATGGTAGAATATTTGATTTTTGTTTTGGAGGCACACTTTCATGAATTAAAGATCATACTTTACATATCATAAATGGGAAAATTACTACCTGAGTTGACAAACTTGATCATGTTTTAAGTGGTATAACGGTTTATCAGGATTTAAATATAGAGAATAACGGATGATCTTCAGATAATAGCTGACCTTTTATTTACGACTGAAAATTGCCAGGTGTAGATCTATCACAACAATCATTTGATCCATTATATGTTCTAAAAGAACTAGCAAAACATACAAGAAAGAATTGACCTACTCGTGTAAAAGCAGAAGTTTTAGAAATACTTGCTTCAAAGTAAAAGTTCTCTAAAACTTTTCTCCACAGGTAGAACAGTAGTTGGCTTCTGTTCTATTTTTTGCTTTACATTTCTCACAGATCTTTGATTTAAAGAGATGTACTTTTGTTGCGTTGTGATTCCTGGCAGCTTCTGTAAAAACCATGATTGTTACAGCAGAACTGAGTGCGAGGAGTAGTGGTCATAAGAAGATAAGGAGAGAACCTAGGATTTTCCCAAGTGGAGTAAGTGGGACCATATCTCCGTATCAGACTGTTGTCATCGTTACAAGTCCCCACCAGAGACTCATAGGAATAGAGTTAAAGGGAGTTCAGACTACCGACTGTTCTGCGTAATATACACTAAAAGATAGGATAAAGAGCGTTACGAAAAACAACAAAAACACTGCTCTGTATTCATCCAGATAATCCTTGAGAGATTTTACAAAACCTGCAGTCAGAGGAATATCTTCTACAAGTCTGAGGACTCTGAGTATTCTCAGGAGTCTGAGTAAGACAAGAGCTTTCCCCGTTGCTATGAGTCAGAGAAAAAATGGGAGAAACGATAAAAGATCGATAATTCTCATGAGTGAAAATGGGAAATTGAGCTTATCTTTTGCCTTTATAAATCTATAAATATATTCCCAAGCAAATGCCATTGAAACAAACGCATCAAACAAAAAGATCTGTGTTTGGTATGTTATAGCGTTGTCTCAAATACTTTCAAAGCTGATAACTCCCATAAATATAAACACCAAAGCTGTGAGAAAAGCATGTATTTTCTTCCCTTTTTTATCATTTGGATCATCTAAAAAGACCTCATAATGCTTCCCTTCATGATGAAAATGTTTCTCTAAAAAATCTTTAAACATAAACAATAGTTATAAAAACATTATAACATGCCTCATCTCATATCGCATAAATACACATAGAAAAAATCATACATTTTAAATTGACATATATCATTTTATTTTCATATTATATGATATTGTTCGATAAAAAATACAACATATGTCTCACTCAAAAGATATTATAAACACAGAAGATAGCGATGATAATACAAATCAAGAACTTTATAGAAAGGATGATTGGGCATTGCCTGATGTCTGAACTTTATGATTTTTATGACCATCTAAACTAAAAATACTTCATACTCAACCGCAAGTAGCATTAGCTCTCGCTGCATTAGAGAGTGATACACTCGTAAGTCACAGAGACTTCAGTAGTTTAGAAATAGAAAATATCAAGGCTCTTACTGAATCTGATACACATAGAGTTTTAGAGACTCCTACAGTGAAAAGATGATGACAATTAGATAGACCTGGAAAACAAAAAAGAAAATCGAGAAATAAAGCTCAATCTCTATCAAGAAAGAAAAACAGAGCTCAAAAAAAATAATCCTGCTCGGATTATTTTTTTGCTTCGAGAGCTGAGATCCTCTTGGAGATATTTGGATGCGAATAATGGAAGAACTCGTATGCAGGATGAGGAGTGAGATTTGAGAGATTATTTTTAGAGAGTTTTTTGAGAGCAGATACAAGCTTGTCAGAGTTATAATGCTCTTTTGCATAGGCATCAGCTTCGTATTCGTTTTTACGAGATAAGATATTTCCAAATATTCAAAGAATAATCGAGATAGGAGTAAAAAGTATCCCAAATGCTATAACTCCCAAATGAAAGTTTGCATTCGAAGTACCAAGTGCATAAGAAATCTCAGGGATAGAAAGGGCCTTTCAGAGTATGAAAAATATAAAACCAGTTTGGATGACAGAAAAAGCAAGCATCTGAAAAGTGTGTTTTCTTTTGTAGTGTCAGATCTCGTGTGCAAGTACTGCAACAAGCTCTTGTGTTGTGAGATCAGCGATAAGCGTATCGTAGAGTACGATTCTCTTCTTCGGTCCAATACCTGCAAAATAGGCATTTGACTTGGTTGATCTCTTGCTTCCATCTATGACAAATATATTATCAATCTTGAAACCAACTTTTTTTCAAAAGTCTTCAATCGCAGTTCTGAGCTCTCCTTGCTCGAGAGGAGTTTGCTTGTTAAAAATCGGTACGATAACACTCGAATAAAACATCATCATAAAAATAGATAGAGTTGTTACAAGTGCCCAAGCATAGAGCCAAAATCTATCTCAAAAATAACTATACAACCATATGATAAGTGAGAGCACTGCAGCTCCAAGGGCAGCAGATAAGAGAAGTCATTTAATGGTATCTAAGACAAACAATTTCTTTGTCATCTTGTTAAATCAAAACTTTTCCTCGATCACAAAAGTACTATAGTAAGAGCTTGGGATTCCTGCAAGGGTTTGAAAAAGCATCAAGACTCAAAAAAATAAAAGTCCCCACACGATTGGATTTTGACTATAGGTCCCTATAAAATCACTCAGGTATCAAAAAACTCAAAATACCAAAAATGCAAACATCACTCAAAAACTGACAGTTGACACCAAGAGTCAAAACTTTGCCTTAGTTTTATCGTATTGTACGGATTTTTTATACTTCTCCTCATCATACACGTCAGACACATTATCTGGAACCTTTCTCCCAAAATAACCGATATTGAGGTAGCTCAAATACTTCGTCAGGGCAAATTCTACTGTTACGAGTACTATAATAATATAAAAATATATATTCATATCTATTGTTTAAAATTAATCTCAGGCAGAATTATAAAAAAAAGCTATCTATTTGCAAATAGATAGCTTTTTTCTGAGATGATTATTTTTGTAGTTCTATATGATGGATCTTCTGATCTTGACCACGAAATAACTGCTGAAACTCAGTTGTTTCAGCATTTTGAAACTCTGGTTCTGATTCAAAATCGTAACTTATATATATTTGCTTCCACTTAGTATGCTGGAGTTCTTCAAGCAAGAAATCAAAATATCCTCTGTGATCGGTTTTGATAATGCATGTTCCAGAATCTTTTGTAGTACTATACAAATCTATGAGAAAAGATCTCTGCAAAAGTCTATTTTTGAGTTGTGATTTTTTGCGAGCCCATGGATCTGGGAAAAATATGTACGATCAGCTGAGTTCTCATGATCCAAATATCTGAGAGATTTTTTGACCAAATTCTTTCAAAAGAAGAAAATTCTCTCAATACTCCCCCCTCTTTGAGGAGAGGAGCTGGGGGTGAGGTTTATCAGAGAAGTGAGAGGTGAGCATTTTGGAGCTCAAGGTTTGAGATTGAGAGTAATTTGACTTATTTCAGAGGCATTTTTCTGCTGTTTGGTACAAACGCTTGTATCTAATCTCCATTCATATATAGTTTTTATCAGGATTCTCAGATACTTGCTTTGAAAAAAAATTCCCAAGACCTGTCCCTATCTCAAGATACAGGTCTTGAGAATTTCCAAAATATTTATCCCATTTCCCTGCATGTCAATGGAGATCTTCTGGTTTATAGAAAATATGCTCGTGATCTTTTACAAGGTCTATGTATGGATTGTTTGGCATTGTGTATCTTTAATATGAATCGTAATATTTACTGTAAATAGTTTACAGTAAATAGCATATATCGAAAATTACAAATTTATTTTTTTACTGGATTATCAAATGTAATCTCAGGAAGAGTATTTACATAGGAAATATCTACTCATAACTGACTTTTATATACTTCCCCAACTGTTCAGAAAATCGCTCTATCATAATCAAATCACAATAATCACGCATACTTTTTTACACTCTGCTCATCCTTTCACTCTATCTCTATGAATGGCTTCATTCCTGGCCATTCATCTATCATAAACTCTATCTCACCCGGAATTTCCCATATCTCTCTACAAGTCTCTTGATATGCTTTTTCGCGAATTCATAGCTGGAGAAATATCTGCCTCATAACTTCTAGATCCTGTACCTCAGTCTCAAATTCTCTCACTGACTCTATATGTTTTTGCCCACTATTTTCTACTTTCAAACAACACGTGATTTTTCATCACTCGTCTCTCAGTCTCAGAAATGAATGTTTTGGATCCTCAGGATTTTCAAACACTACTCGCTTCATGAGCGTATTTTTCTTAGTACAAATTCATCATATTCCTCGTATTTTCTCGCGCAATACCTCCCTATCAACAGGAGCAAATACCACTTCAAACTCTATTTTCATATCTATCCATGATTAAAATATAAAGTCATAATTTATTAATTTCTAAAAGCAGAATGCTTCTATATTAAAATCAACTTTGTAGCTCGAGCATTTTATTGTAGATACCGTTTTTTATAATCAGTTCATTGTGGTTTCATTGTTCTACGATCTCACCATTTTCAAAAACGAATATTTTATCTGCGTGCTTTACTGTTTGGAGTCTATGCGCTATCACAATCACGGTTCTTCAGATAAATAAATTGTTCATAGCATAGCTTATTTGCTCTTCTGAAAAGCTATCAAGCGCTGATGTTGGTTCGTCAAGGATTATTATCTTTGGATCTTTTAGCATAATCTTTGCTATAGCGAGACGTTGCTTTTGTCCTCAGGAAAGTCGAACTCATCTTTCTCAGATTTCAGTATTAATTCAGTCTTTAAAATCATAGATAAATTCGCATTTACTCATTTTCAAAACTTCTGCTAATTGCGCTTCGTCAATAGTTTTTTCAAGTGCATATCACAAATTATCGATGATAGAGCCATCAAATACACTTGGTTCTTGTGTGAGATATCATATATTTTGATAATAACTTTTGAGTGACACTTCTTGCAAATCTTGACCATCTATGACAATCTTTCAAGTATCATGTCTCAGATATCCAGATATCAACTTTGCAAGTGTTGTTTTCCCTCCTCAACTTGCTCATACAAATGCATAGATTTTTCAGCCCTCTAACTCTATATCAAAATTATCAAAGACTTTCCCAGAATCATCATATCAAAAAGATACCTTCTCTATTTGGATATCTCACTTTTTATATTGGAAATCTTTTCAAGTGTCATACCCCTCAAGCTCTGGAGTTTCCTCGAAAAAATCCCACATTTTTTCAATTTTCATGAAATCTTTTGTCATCTTTACGAAAAAATTCACAAATTCTACAATTGATTTTTGCATAATTATAATTGTACCTGTGACTCATACAAGAGCCCCAAGGGTCATATCTCATGCGATAACTCGTATTCATCACACATAAAATATTCAACAAAGTATGAGACTCATTATAAATATAGGTGTAGACCTTAAGAGCTTTCTATATATCCCCATGTCCTGATTAATCTTTTTTAGGTCAATTGCATGTTGAGAAAAAAAAGCTCATTCTTGGTTTATCTTTCATGATTGCAATATTTCGTTTTTGCTCATTAAAACTTTTACGAATTGTTTGAGTCTATCATTGTATAAATGATATCTTTTTGTGCGTCATATAGTCATGTATGTATTCACATAATAACAGTAGAATAAAATACAAAAAAATAAAATAATAAAAGCAAAAGCATACATTATACTCACTCTTGATATCATAAAAAACGTAAAAATAATAGATATTATAAAACTTATACCCATCATAAAAACATCAGTCATAGACATCAGCCAAGTAATTCTTCACTCATTTATAATTCCAACTAGTTTTCCAGTTCAAATTTTCTCAATTTCATTATTATCAAGAATAATATATTTTCTCAAATATACATTATCGATATCTCAGCCTGAGAGCATCTCTGTTTCCACCCATCACCATTTTCTCACAGAAAAGTTTACACACTCATATACCAATATATAAGATAAATATACTAGAATAGTGGTTTGAAATGATTCAGTTTTATTTGCTTCGAGAAAATGTACCACTCTTTCTAAAAACAAAACATGAATTACTCAATTGATTCATCCAATAAATCATACAAATGCAAGTTTTGTATACTTTATTTTTCTTAATGGCACAAGAGAAAAATATTTTTTTACTCGATCCCAATTAGTTCTATTTTTCATAAACAAAAAATTAGTGTTCTCCCTGAAATAATCTGGAAGGACTAGGCTCTAGATACATGTGGATTGTATCTAGATAATTACTCTATATGCTTTATACATATATATGATTTTTATGAGATGAATTTTTAACTTCGGAGATATACTACAAGAAAAAACTAAAAAATCAAAAACTTTGGTTCTTGATTTATACACTTTAAAAAATATCTCCTAAAAAGGAGATATCAACTCCAACATTCTGGAGAAAAAAATGTTATTTTTTTTCAATTGTTAAATTGCGACCATTAAGACCTTTGCGGATCTCAGTCGTCCCATTTGGGCTGATGATTACTAGGCTACTACGACCATGAGGTCCTTTGCGGATCTCAGTTGTCCCGGTTGGGCCGGTAATCGTTAAATTACCAGCAAATTCTTCGACGATGGTAGTCGTCCCATCTTTTATCGGAACTAAAATACCTACTTTTTCATCGAGCATGTAGACCAAATTTTCGGCACTCGCCGAACTGAAAAAAAGCACAGAAAATATTACAAGCGCTGCGGCTGAATACTTTTTCATAATTTACTCAAAAATTGAATGTGGACTACAACTATAACACATATCAGTCGCTGTAACAAAAATATGGAAATTATTCTTTTATTTTCCGTATTTTTTCTTGAGGTATTTTGCTCAGAAGCTTATGAGGACAAAGGCAACTCAGGCGATAAAAAGTGTGGAGATGTCTATGTTTTCTCATATATCTGAAAAAGATGTGATTTCTTGTCCGTAAAATGCTGTTCCAGCATAAACAAAAACTGCTGAACCTGGAATAATCCCTATAAGTGTAGCGAGATTAAAGGCTTTGAAATCTACCTTTAACACTCAAGATGCTATATTGATCAAATCATATGGAAGAAATAATAATCTCGTCATGAGTATCGCCATAAAAGGGCTCTGATCGCTCTTGGACTTGAGTGATGATATGAGTCCAGTGCCTTCTTCATGCAGCATTTTTTTTCAGAATATCCTTCATAATATATAGAAAAAATCAGCGCTGATAATTGCTCCAATAAGCAGATACAACAAGCCTGGTCAAAATCCAAAAAGTGCTCATGCCATGATCGTCGCAAGAGATCCTGGGAGAAGCAATAGAGGACGTATTACATAGGCGATGATAAATAAAAATGGTCCAAAAATAGCACTTGATACTATAAAGTTATACATTTGAAAAAAGAGTTCTTCCACACTCAGTCATGTAGTATTTTTATAAATAGTAAAAATAACAAATAGACTTATCCACAGAATGGCGACACTTATCTGAAGAATATTTGAGCGAAAGAAGTATCATATCTCTGATTTTATATTTGTAAGTGTGTATAACACATACGAGTCACATACTTTTTTGATCAGTTCTGATTTTACAGGGTATGGAAATACTACTTTTGCAAGTTTGTAGGCTGATGTTTTGTTTTGCATGGCAGTCGTTATTATAGAGATCATCTCTCCGGCTCATTTTCACATAACGGTTGCTCAGAGTATCTTCCCTGAAATCCTTGCAAAGTGAATCATAACAAAACCTATTTCATCCTCAGTAAGCTTACTCCTGTCGTTTGCAGAAAAGTCCATTTTTTTAGTAACATATCACTCAGATCCATACTTTTTCTCAAGATCAGAGGAGCTCTTCCCTACTCTTGCTACTTCGAGATTTGTATAGAGTACAGCCGGTAATACTGCCTTTCTCGTAGTAGACTTTGGAAATGGAAGCAAGATATTCCTCACTACTCCTCTCCCTTCATTATTTGCCCAGTGAGTAAACTGTGGATTTTCACTCACGCAATCTCAGATGGCATAGATATGTTTTTTATTTGTTCTATTATATCGATCAACTTGGATTCATTTTTCTGAAAATTCTATTGCAGCATTCTCAAGCTTGAGTCCATCAATATTTGCGGATCTCCCAAGAGCTAGAAGGACTTTATCAAAATCTAGGTTTTCTGTTTTTCCAGAACTTTTATATTTCACAGTCAAGCTCGATCCATCTGATGACACAATGAACGTATCTGTGAGTACTCGCATTCATTTTGATTCAAAGATACTTTTAAGTGTCTCACTTGCCTCTTTTTCTTCTCTTGGTATAAGATGACTATTTCTCTGAATGAGTGTCACTTCTACTCAGAGATTCTGGAAACTTTCTGCAAGTTCACAGCCTATGTATCCTCCTCATAGCACTAGCAATTTTTTTATATTCTCATCAAGCTCAAAAATCGATTCGTTCGTGAGAATTTTCTCTTTCTTAAGATCCTCAAGTCCGTCACAAAAACGGGGATGACTCCCAGTAGAAATGATTATGTTTTGAGCAGTGATTGTATTACAATTTCACTTCTCCTCCGAAGGGGAGGAGTTGGGGGTGAGGTCTGATGGAGAAATATGAAGTGTATGATCATCTTTGAAACTGGCAAATCATTGGATGACTTTCATACCATGAGCTTCAATCTTGTCTGGTGTTTCCTCATCTTGTATGTTTTTTCTTCTCTTTCGAACTTGCACCAATGCATCAGAGACACTCGTATATTTTCCGTTTTTTGCTATATCGATGAGTGCCTTAGAGGGTACACAACCGTAGTTTGTACAATCTCCTCCAATCAGTCATTTTTCAATAAGTGCAACCTTCTTCCCTGCTGCTGCAAGTCCAATCGATACAGTAAGACCTCCAGAGCCAGATCAGATTACTGCAACATCATAGTCAAAGTTCATATATCTTTTTTAGTATTATTTTTTATAATATATCCCATGAGACTTTAATCAACCTTAAATAAAATTTAAGGCATATAAAAAAGGCCCCACCTCAGTGGAACCTCTATCTTTCCTCCCCTTCCCATCCGTGAGAAGTTCA
The DNA here is from genome assembly GCA_020631485.1 of Candidatus Altimarinota bacterium. Classification (GTDB taxonomy): domain Bacteria; phylum Patescibacteriota; class Gracilibacteria; order BD1-5; family UBA6164; genus JAHDHC01. The sequence goes on along the minus strand of JAHDHC010000001.1, from coordinate 64,033 downwards.
TTTATCCATTTTTTTGCAAATTTTCTGAACAAGTTTGCATTCCAAGAACCACTTAATCAGGCTAGTAGCATAAAAATGTGAGTGAGTCTTAGAATATATTTTTTAAAATTACACTCTTTCCAGTCTACTTCCCTGCCTGTCATCAATGATCTTGTATCAGGCTTCAAGAATCTCATCTCTCAATTTATCAGCTGTTGCAAAATCTTTATCTTTTTTTGCGGTATTTCTCGCTGCAAATTTCTCTTCTATACTACTTGGAATTTCTTCATCGGATTCATTAAAGATAGAAAAATCCATAATCGCAAAGACCGAATCAAAGGTCTTATACATATCGATGACAGATTCTTTTTCTTCACTGGATAGAAGTCCATCTCTGAGATGCGTATTTACAAATTTCTGAAAGGCAAACATCACAGCAAGAGCTTCAGGGATATTGAAGTCATCTCTCAAGCTTTCTGTAAAATTATAGATCACATCTTGCATAGAGTCACTAAACTCTCTGCTTACTCATTGTAGATCAGAGTCATAATTTTTCAGGGTTTTAAAAGTCTCATCAATTCATTTGAGTGTATTGAAATTGCTCTCTATTTTTTCGTATGAAAAATCGATGTTGTCTCTGTATTTCCCATTTATGAAATTGAGTCTTACAGCACGATAGAGAAGTTCAGAACTAACCCCTCAATTCCCCTTATCAGGGGATGATGCAGTTCCCCCTGACAAAGGGGTTAGGGGCTTACAATATTTCTCTTCAAGGTCTCTGAGGGTGTAGAAGTTGTTTTTTGACTTAGACATCTTTGCTCCATCTATAGTGAGGTGGCCGTGATGTACCCAATATTTTGAAAAAGTCTTTCTTGTACATGCTTCTGTTTGTGCGAGTTCATTTTGATGATGGGGAAAGAGGAGATCAATCCCTCACATGTGTATATCTATTTGCTGTCATAGATGTTTCATGGCACAAGCACTACACTCTATGTGCCAACCTGGACGTCATTTGAGTGTTACTGAATTTTTAACTGGCTCTGGTTGTCATTCCGGACTTGATCCGGAATCTTTAGATCTTGAATCGAGTTCAAGATGACGTATTCACGTATCTTCAAATTCTTCTTCCCAAAAGTTCTCTCCATCAGCTTTGTCCCAGGCTTTCCAAAGAGCAAAATCTCAGACATTGTCTTTTTCGTATTCGTCGTTATCAATCCTGACTCCCTCTTTCATCCCATCAAGATCTAAGTGTGCAAGTTTTCCATAATTTTTAAAACTACGCACATTATAATACACACTTCCATCATCTGAAATATAGGCAAAGCCTCTTCTCAGTAGCGTGTTAATCATGCGGACCATTTCTGAAACCAGGTTTGATATAGGATCAATTTTGTCAGCTCTAAGTATCTTGAGCTTCTCTATATCTTGCATAAATGCTTCAGTATAATACTGGGTAAACTCTAGGAGAGTTTTTCCAGCAGCTACAGAATCTCTGATACTCTTGTCATCTATATCCGTTATATTCATAGCAGTCTGCACTGGGTATCATAAAAACTTCAGAGTTCTGACCACTATATCATTTCCCACATAACACTTCAGATTTCAGATATGTGCGTAGTTATAGGGTGTTGGACCACAATAGTATATTTTGGTGACATCTTGCTTGAGTGGACTAAAGTTTTCTTTTTGCTTTGTGAGGGTATTGTATATTTTCATTATTTTTTCTTTAGGAGTTCGTTTTGTACTGTTTTTGAGACTTTTGCAGGCTCTGATCTATGTTGGATATCTCAATTATTTACTTTTATGTTTGGGCCTTTTCTACATTCTCACATACATGTTCATTCACAAATCTCGAGTTTTTTATATCCAAATTTTTTGGCATCATTTTGTAAACGCTTCACTATATATTCACTAAATTTTGATTTACAGCTATTTCACATGCATACTTCGACTTTCATTGAGTTCTTCTTTTTAATCAAAATAAAAACTATTCTTCTTAGTTATATATATTTTTTGGGAAAATGCCAAAAAGTATTTGCTTATCTGATTTTTTTTATATAATACATCTGCTTTAAAAAATGCCGGGATAGCTCAGGGGTAGAGCAGAGGACTGAAAATCCTTGTGTCGCAAGTTCAAATCTCGCTCTCGGCACCATTAAATTTCACTTGCGATAAGCGATAGCGTATCGGAAGAAAATTTACATAGCACTGAACGAAGTGAACAGCTATGCTTTAGGGTTATAAAATCACTATGCGGTGGTGGTGAAATTGGTAGACACGCACGCTTGAGGGGCGTGTGCAAATTATTTGCGTGAGGGTTCAAGTCCCTCCCTCCGCACCATAGAAAACTAAAAAATATCTCAGAAATTTCTGAGATATTTTTTATATTATGAATTATGCACAAGCTATAATACACAAAAAGCTACAAAATCAAAACATGATCTTGTAGCTCAATAAAGAATTGTATGCTTAAAATGGAAGATCTTCAATAGATAGTTCATCATTTGCAGCTCCGTTATTTTGCTGTTGCGCTGCTGGAGCATTATTGTTTGCATTATAACTGTTAGGACCATCAACTGGCTCAACTACTATGTTGAAATCTGGTCTTGCTTCATTTCCCTGTTTATCATTATTAAAAACAGATATATTGTAGTCTGTTCCATCCACATTGAGTCTTCCAGAAATATACTCAAGTCCTGATTTTGCTGTTTTTTTCCACAGTGCTCCTTTATTGGTATTATCGTATTGTGCCATTTCACATCATTAAAAAAATAATTCCTCCCTATTCTAGTGACGAGTCCTCAAATTGCAAAAGATACTTATTCTAAAGAACCAAATATTTTTCCGCTAAATATCATTGCACTTTGCTCTATAATCTCTCATCATATATCAATTATGAGCAAATCGTTACCATTTTCCTTTTTTTGTACATCAATAATTTCAAGCGATTCTCATTTCTCTAATTCGATTTTTCAATGCATTATATTCATCTTTGCGAACAATTTAATTCATATAAAATCTCGAAAATCATATTCAAATACATCAAGTTTTTTCCTATATGAATCTGGGATATCTACACTGATACTTGTTTTTCAATTCTGTTTCATTGAAAAAGCATTTCTAAATACTTTATTGAAATCTTTGTCTCCTAGTAAGAATCTTTCTCAATCAATTAGAATAGATGGGCGAAAGTAAACATAGTTTCATTGCGTACATATAGCTCATTCTCATACAGTTATTTCTTGATCTTGCGGGATCAATAATCTCTCAATACTTGTTCCATCTTCACGTATGTGATTCACCCAATCATATTCATCAAGTTCAGTATAGTTTTTAAAACTCTTTCATACAAGATGAGGATATTCGATTATAAGTCTCATATTTTCTGATCATACTTGTACTCATGAAGTAAACTCTTGAAAAAAATCAATATATTCAAGAGGGCTTATTTTCTTTCATTTTTCTAATTTTGATTTTAACTTTTGAGGAATTTTAGTATCCAAATTATTAGTGTCATCTCACTCTTGTAAAACACTTTCATACTCACATTTGATTCATGAAATCAATTGTAAGAAAGTCTTGTAAATAAGCTTTTTTACTGGAACTTCTTGTAGTTCGTATGATGTATTGGGTGCTGTCATAGGTGAATTGTGAGTAAATTGAAATTAATACTTTATATGTAAATATAATTATGATTAAGTCAATTTTTATTTTTTCTTGGGGATTCAGAAATAATCAAAGAGATAGCTTGAGGCTTCAGCGAAGATGAAGGCTGAAGTTTGTCATCCGTATTGACTCGTTCTTGGCCTTTCGAGTTTCACTACAATGACAAATTTTGGGTCTTCAGCTGGTCCATATCAGGCAAAAGATGCATTGGTTGCTCAGGCTCATTTTTCATAGACTCCTCTATAAGAAATCTGTGCAGTTCCTGTTTTTCAAGCGAGAGTATATCATGGAACGTAACCGTTTTCTGCGGCTCATCACTCGACACCTTCTACAAGCATAGATGTCACTATTCTACTTGTTTTTTCGGATATAACTCTTCTGAGTGCCTGTGGTTCTGTCTCAATTACTCGTCCATCTGGGAAACTCATCTTTTTTACAATATTTGGTTTCATGTACACCCCCCCATTTGCAATGACACTGTAGGCATTTGCCATCTGGAGTGGTGTGACACTTATTCACAGACCATAGGATGAAGTAAAAAGCTTGGCACGTGACCATTTCTGATATTCCTCGAGTCTTCCACTTATCTCACCATCGAGTGAGATCCCTGTTTTTTCTCAAAATCAAAACTCTTGAAAATAGTTATACAAAAGAGCTTTCCCAACTCTTTGTACTATACGTACCATTCAGACATTACATGACCATGAAAGAGCGTTTGCAAATGACTTGTATCACAAACAGGCGCGTGAAACATTTGTGATCGTAAACTGATCAATTACAACTTTTCCGTTATCCTGATAAAATTCATCTTTCTCTATTTCTCAGGTATCGATTCAGATAGCAACAGTTATAGCCTTCATGATACTTCATGGCTCGTATAAGCTCGATACTGCAGCATTTTGATACACTGAAGCTCAGAAATCATTTTTATATATATATTTCTGAAGTGCAGTATTATTGAGCTGTTCCCTTTCTGCTTCTTTGAGTTTTATAATCTCTCCATCATAAACAAACTCTTCTCACTCTTCTGAGTCTTCTATGAGTACAGATTTTCACAAGAGAGAAAAATATGGATTTTTATAGCGAGTTGGAGCGATCTTTTCAATTTCATAAACTTGTCATGGATTATTTGCATCATAAGTTGGATAATTTGCCATCGAAAGCACATCACCCGTTTGAGGATCCATAACAACTATCGTTCCGTTATTAGCATTGTATTTTTTTACTCATGACTCGAGGATCTTCTCCATATTTTTCTGAATATTTCTATCTATGGTTGTCTGAATCTCAGCTCATCAACTCACAGAGTCTTCAAGTGATATAGAAAAAGGATCAATTGGCCTCCCTCGAGAGTCACGTATCATAATCGTTTTTCCAGAAGATCATTTTAAAAGAGAATCATAGTATCACTCTACTCAATAGTGTCCATTGAGTTTGTTATCAAGGAATCATGCGATTTGAGATCAGAGCTTCTTCTCAGGATAAAATCTATCTGCATGCGGCTCAAGTATAAGAAACTTGTAGATCTGGTCTTCTTGTTTCACTGTTCAGAGTTTTATCCCTTTTCTTTCTTCTTCTATATACTCTTTTACATCTTCGTATCAGAGAATTGAAAGTTTCTTTATAATAGGAAGATAACGAACTTTTCTCTTTCTTATTGATTTTTTCATAGTTTCTACATCCCATCACAGTATACTACTCAGTGCCTGAGCTACAGAATCAGGATCTGATATCTCTTCTGGATTTACATAGAGAGATCATCACTGATTGATATAGATTCATGAAAATGTAAGTCGTTCAATCTGATCTTGTTCTTCTTCTGTTGTTTCTTCTTTTAAAAGAACACTCGTGATATTTTCCTTTGATACTTTTGCCTCTATATTTTTGGTGATAAGGTCTTTGATGAAGTCTTCATCAAACTGAAAATCCTCTATACTCAAGACCTTGAGATACCTTCTGAGACTATCATAACACTCTTGTTCAGATTTTTTTGTACAGAGCTCTTTATATACTATATTTGTCAGAAAAATACCGAGCTTTTTTTTATTTCCAGGCATAGATGGATCCACTGAAAGATCATTGAGACTTACAGAAGTAGCCATGAGGCTCTTCCCATCAGAAAAATATATGTTCCCTCTGTTTACTGGTGTCTCAACCTCTCAGAGTTGCTGTTTGTTTGCAAGACTACTATAAAAGTCTTTATTTGTGACAGTATAAGAAAAAGTTTTTCCTATAATAGAAAAGATAAAAAGAGCAAAAAAGGCAAATACAAAATACTCTCGCGGGTATCTCTCAAAAATAGAACTTACTTTGTCCAGATGTGATTGCTTTTTTTTGTGTCTTGGAAACATAGAGGATAAAATCGCATATAATAAAAATATATTAAAGCGTTTTTATTTTTTTTCTAGTTGTTTTTTTAGTTTTTCGTGTAGCTGCAACGAAACCCAAAATTTGAGCTATAGCTTACGGCTGATTGATCTAAAAGAAGGTCATATAGGCCTGATGTTGTACCAGAAGTAGCACTCGCTCATCTCACAAAGATAGTCCCAGAACTTGGAGCAACAAATCATCAACCTCTACTATCATTTGTAGCTGTACTTTCAATTATGAGAGGTCCATAATCACTTTTTTCAGCATCTGATACCGAGGCATCATCCCAGTGAGTTTGTCATGAACCTCAACTTGCTATCGTACTATTTGATCCAGAATCATAGAGTGCCCCATCTTTGGTATTTGCTTTATTTACGTGCTCACGAACATTTCAGGAAAGATCCCAGATATAGCTACTGTTTGATAACTTCCTTTTTCTCATGGCATTACAGGCAGTATTCGTTGTAGGTCATGTCGTAGCTCCATGGCTTGCGTTTGGCGAACGATCTTGGCATCCATAGTCACTACTATTGGTATTTCAGTTATGAACGAATCATGTTCAGGCAATCCCTGATGACCAATTTTCTGACTCAAACTCTATATTTCTCGCGATAGTCATCCATTGATCATTCGTAATCAAGTGATATCCTTTTCCAAGTCACTTGCAAGCATCTATAGCTTGCTGTTGTGTCAACATCGTAATAGGAAGTCCTCACCTTTTTGATTGTATTTTTCCTGTAGGATTGTTTCTATAATCTACCGCGTTCCGTCATGATACATCAGGCGTATCAATTCACTCAAATGACATCTCATATTGAGCTACGCAAAATCATTTTTGAGCAAAACGACTATCCCCAGGGACTCAAATGAATCAATCAGGACATCATCTTTCAAAACCATAAATTTCAGGCTTTGAGATACTATACATTTTGTGATTCAAGACTTGTCACTCAAAAAAGTAAGATCTATCATTTTCTAGATGAACACGGAAATTATCATTTGCATGAGTCCCTCAAAAATCGATTTCTCATACTGATTGTATAGATGGCATAAACTGAACTGGTGTATTGTTTTCATCTGTGATGACTCCAAGTTTTGAGCCATATACTGCAGGGATCCTCGAATCATACTCATTTGCATATGCTTTGAGAGAAGCAGGAGTCAATGCAAGATCAGATTCTTCAAGGTGAGCGAGGAGTTGAAAATTTGCCCTATTTTTTGTGAGATAGTAGCTAAAATAGCTCCCATCTTTGGGATCTTTTCCTCACTTTGAAAACTCAATTGTTTCAAGTGTGTTAGATCACGCAACTCATTGGTAGGCTATCAGTTCTCCATTTGCTCGTATCTCAACACTTTCTTGAGGAACAGGGAGATTTGCTGTGGTACTGTAGAGTTTCAGCCCGTCGTGTATACTCACAAGCTGACTCAATCTGTTTGAATCTCTTACGGAGATAAGATAACTTGAGTAACTCACAAAACCAATTGTTGCAAGTATCGCGAGAATCGTCACTACGACGATGAGCTCTACAAGCGTAAATCAATATGTGTATTTTTTGTGGTCCATATACATCTCGATTAATTTATATATGAAAATTATACGAAGATGCGCTGTATATACAAGTATTTTTAATTCTGAGGTGCAAACAAAAGATCTGATCTAACCTTGAGGGGGATATTATCATCCGTTCATATTTCTCTAAGTTTTTTTTCAAGCTCGTAGAGCTCAAATTCTGACATTTGTGAGAGTATTTTTTCTTCAAATATACCATAGAGTTTTCACTGTTTGGTATTGTTTTCAAAATATTTATAGAGTGCAAAAACTGACTCCTCATTGGTTCCAACACACTCAAATGGTTTATGATCACCAATCCCCAATAGATCCAAAAAAGTCTGCTCGAGATCTTTTTTGAGAAACAAATTTTCTCAGAAGATAGACAATAGATCCTTTTCATCAAGATGGGCTGAAAGTATGAGAAATACAAACGCACATTTTTCACAACTGAGACACCAGTTTCAGGCGTGAGTTTTGTGGGAATTTATAAAAAAGTTTTTGTTACAACTTGCAAAAGTTTTGAAGTATCTACGGCAGTTTTTAGAAAATATTTCAGCAATCTTGTACTCATACATACCACGCAACAGAGAAAAATACGAAATCGAATCCACGAGAAATTGTTGCGTATAAGCTCTCAAGTCTCTCTCAAACTCAAGACTCTTAGAGTATTGATGATTGATTTCAAAATCTTGCCAGATCATATTTCCCTCATCAGCTGAGCGCTCATTACTCATGATGATGTATTTATAATCATAGAGATAGGCCGAGGCATAGAGTACAAATGCTATAATCCCTGTTATAGGAACGTGGCCATTGTAGTACTGGAGATCATTAAGCTTGAAAAGGTTTTGGCTCATTTTTCTCGTGATCAAGAGATTGTTTTCTTTGAGCTGATCAGAGATCTGAGTTTTTACTGTATCCATTTTTCAAAATACTACTGTATCAAACTGGTATCAAGCTTCCTCCAGAAGTACAATGCTGACCATACTGTCCTTTCCTCCTCCAAGTGGGACAAGTGATTTTTCTGAGGAATCTATATCTTGTTTTGGGTACACTATATCAGACTCTTTATGAAACTGAAAAAGCCCCTGAGGAGGTATATTGTTCTTGTAGAGAAATTCTCACAGTCAGTTTTTGTAAAACTTCTCCCAAAAAGCTATTTGTGTGTCTGTTAGATATCCAGATCATATAAATAAGTCTTTTGTCGGATAGAGCTTATAGTAGCTAATACCAAGCGCTAGATGTATTTGAAATAAAAAACTCGCAAATACTGTTTCATCAAAATCTTTTCTCAGTTCAAATCAGCTGCAACGAAAGTCTATCTCTTCTTCGAAAAACTCTGCCTTGTCAAAGCTGTATAAAAAATATGCCTTGAGAGTTTCTGACTCAAAGCGAAAACTTTCAAAATAAAATGCTTTAAATTCTTTCATGTAATATCTTTTCTTAGGTCTCTAATCCATCCCCAGCTCTTCCCTTCAAAAGGAAGGAAGATTTGACTCTCCTTTTGAAAAGAGAGATGTTTCACGAAGTGGGGCAGAGTGGATTAGAAATATTCCATATCTTATACATTTTTTCGAAAACAAAAAAGAAAAATTTGACTTCTTTCAGATTTTCTTAGTATGCAAATTACATTTTATATATTTTTGATGATTATGAATCAGCAAGCAATATCTTACTTTTACTTTTGGAACTTTTTCTACTACACGAAGTTGAAGGATTTTTTGCATCACGAAAATATATAAGATATCGTTTTAAAAAAAACAAGCAAATTTCCTTCGAGCATCAGCAAGTAGGAAATTTTTTATTTATATAAACTTACAAATTATGGTAGAAACAAATAACACTCGTGTCATTTCTGAGGAGCAACTTATAGAACCGAGCAAGCTCCATATCAAATTCCCTATTGAAGAAGATACGAGTTTACATGTAGAGCAAAGTAGAACTATTATTTCAAACATACTAAATGGAGATGATAATAGAATGATGGTAATCGTATGACCATGTTCCATTCATGATCCTGCAAGTGCACTTGAATACGCTTATAGATTGAAAGATCTACAAGGAAAATTAGATGATTTATATCTTGTAATGAGGGTGTATTTTGAAAAACCAAGAACAATATCATGATGGAAATGACTTATACGTGACCCTCATCTAGACGGATCAAATAATATGAATCTCTGACTTGATATAGCAAGAAAATTACTGAAAGATATCGCAGAATTAGAAGTTCCAATTTGAACCGAACAACTGGATGTTATTACTCCTCAATACACATCAGATTTTATTTCTTATTCAGCAATAGGAGCTAGAAGTACAGAAGATCAATGACATAGAGAAATGGGATCAATGCTCTCTAGTCCAGTATGATTTAAAAATGGAACATGATGAAACACAAAACTTGCTCTTGACGCTATAGAAGCAGCCTCAACTGAAGATAGATTTGTATGAATCAATAATGAATGAAAAGCAACAAATTTCATTACCAGTGGAAATCCTGACGCTCATATCATTCTCAGAGGAGGTGGCTGAAAAGTGAATTATCAATTACATGACATTGAAAATGTTGCAGAAAAAATGCAAGAAAGATGAATGAGTCCAAAAATTGTAGTTGATGCATCACATCAAAATTCACCAAAATGATTCCATCAACAATTACATGTAATAAGAGATATTATAAGCCAAATTACAGATTTTAACAATACTCATATACAATGAGTGATGTTAGAAAGTCATATAGAAGAATGAAAACAATGATTCAAATATTGAGAAACAAGTGTGAATGAACTCAATCCAAACCAAAGTATTACCGATTGATGTATCTGATGGGAGGATACTGAAACAATTCTTACAGAATTGAATCAAGCTGTATGAATAAGAAACAAGCGTAATTCTTAATATTCCCTTTGCAAACTCAAAAAAATAGTTTATACTGAGTTTCGTAATATTTCTGGCGTATTTTCCGGATGTGTTACAAAACTTTATTCACTAAAAATACTATCATGGCTGTTACAAAAGCTGATAAAGAGAAGCTCATAAAAGAGTTTGCTCAGAAAAAATGAGACACTGGATCTCCTGAAGTACAAATTGCTATTCTCACAACTGAGATAGAAAACCTAAAAGAACACTTAAAGGTTCACAAAAAAGATAATCACTCAAGAAGAGGGATCATGCAAATGGTATCAAAGAGAAGAAAAATGCTCACATACCTCAAGAGAAAAAATCCAAGTAAATATGATGAAATCATATCAAAACTCAACTTGAGAAAATAATTTCCATTCAAAAAAAGACTCGAATCTATCGAGTCTTTTTTGGTATCTATTACGAATGTATACTGAGGATCTTGTGAGTGCAATAACTCTGATCAAGATTAAACTTCACTCTGTCTATGAGTCTATCTATCTTGAGATAATCATTTTCCTGGATTTCGAGCGTAAACTTCATAGAAAGTCTTGTTTTATGTTTTTGCTCTGTCACGATTCATAAGACATTGATATTCATTCAAAAAAGGATAGCTGAGAGTTCCTTAAGGACTCATATCTTGTTATAAAACTCAAACTCTATATCTACAAAAAGTGAGGCATTTTCATCTCCTTCATAAAAGGCGTTTATAAGTCGTTCTTTATTTACAAAATCAAGCTCTGAACAATCTTGTCTGTGTACAGTGATGATTCATTTGGAGTTTATATGGGCAACAATACTGTTATCAAGACTCTCAAGATCTCTTTCCTGCATACATTTTCAGAGTCTATATTCTATATCTTTTTCTCCACCAATATAAATTGTTTTTTCTTCTGCCTGCTCAGTGACTTGTGGCTTTTGATTTACTTGCTTCTTTTGCTCTTGCTGTGGTTCTTTTTTTATGAGATTATTGGTCTTGAGAATCTTCCTCAGAAGTGAAGACGGCGCAATAGAAAAGTTCCCAATCTGCTCGAGAATACTCAGTCTTTCTGGCAAATTATTTATACGACCATCGAGAGATTTTAAGATACTCAACTCCTTGTCTAGTGGCTCAAGTCCAGATTTTTCTAGATACTTGTTTACTATCTCTTTCCCACGTTCTCTGTGCATATCTTTATCTTCCTTCCTCATACTCGCTCTGATACTCGCCTTTGCTTTTGAAGTTTTTACAAAAGAAAGCCAGAGTGGATTAGGTCTGCGAGATTTATCTGTAACAATTTCTACTATATCACCACTCTGAAGATCTTTATCGAGCGGATATACTTTTCCATTTACCTTCGCTATACTGATATGATTTCACAAATCCGTATGGATCGAGTAAGCAAAATCGATAGGAGTAGAACCTTGTGGGAGATTTTTTGTGTCTCATTTTGGGGTGAGTGCAAAAATTCTATCCTTAAAAATATCGATTTTGAGAGAATCCATAAAATCATTATTTTCAAGATTTTCGGTTAATTCTTTAAGATCTTTCACCCAGTCTATATCTGTCGATATCTTGCTTCATTTTTCCTTGTAGTCAAAATGCGCAGCCATTCAGAGATCAGAATATTCCATCATCTCATAAGTTTTTATCTGTATTTCTGCTGCTTGTTTTTTGTGCTTTTCTAATAACCCTATAACGGAGGTATGGAGGCTTCTGTATCAGTTTGGTTTAGGAAGAGCTATGTAGTCTTTGAACCTCCCCGGAAGTGGAGTGGTATTTTCATGAATAAATCACAAAACCCTATAACAGGTAGTTATGTCCTTTACTATGATACGTATACCATAAAGATCATAGAGTTCTGATACATCTGTAAATCACTTACGCTTCATTTTTTTATACACTGAGTATATCTGTTTTACGCGGAAATTTACCTCAAATCGTTTGAGTCCTTTTTCTCGTAAGAGAGATGTTACTTCTTCTTTTACATTTTGCTTAAAGTAGTTTTTTGACTCTTCCAGTTTTTCTAAATCTTCTTTGAGTCTCGCATAGGATTCTGGCTTGAGTATCTTAAAACACTCTTCATCTAGGCTATGTTTGATACGATATAGCCCAAGCCTATCAGCAATAGGTGCATAGATATTGAGAGTCTCAAGTGCTATCCTCTGTCTTTTATGTTTTTTAGGATGATTATGAAGAGTCTGCATGTTGTGAAGTCTATCAGCCAGCTTTATAAATATGACACGGAGATCATCAGCCATTGCCACAAACATTTTTCTCAAGCTTCCTATACTACGCTCTTCTCACTCATAGCGAACTTTTGAGAGCTTTTCCATACCAGAACAAAGGTCAGCTACTTCAACTCAAAATTCTTCTTGTATGTCTTTATAACTCACAGGAGTATCTTCGATCACATCATGCAACAAACATGCTTGGATTGTTGCGATATCTGGCTTGATACTGAGCAAAATATGAGTTGCTGCTACTGGATGAGAAATATATGGCTCACCAGAAAGACGAAGGTCTCATTCATGAGCCTTTTTAGCATATTCATAAGCTTTTTTGATCTCAGACTTCACAAATATCTTCGAGTGTTGCTTCATATAATGTGAAGCCTTTGAAGCTATGACTTTTATTTCTTCATCTATCTTCTCGTACATGTGTTAGTATTTTTCTGTATAAATTTTCTCTTGATCAAAATCATATTTTTTTAGTACCTCTTCCATAGAGTCAACCACTACTGGAGCTCAGCATAAGTATGCTTCATCAAATCTCTGACTCAAATCTGTATCTACGAAATCAGTGATGTATCCGTGATGATATCCTTCAATCGATTCACGACTCAGTGCATATTTGACTTCAAAGTTATTATATTTTTCTGAAAGACTATTGAATTGTTCTTGGTAAAATAGGTCAGTTTCTTTTCTCACTCAAAAAAGGAGACAGATGTCTTTGGTGTTTCCTGATTCAAGGGATGTGAGTATTTGATTATAGAGTGGAACTACTCCTGTACCTGTCCCAGCAAAAAGCTTCGCATTCTTCTCCTCGGATAAGACAAATTTCCCAACAGGGCCAACTCATTTATAGCTTGTTCCTACTTCTGCATCACAGAGAGTAATACTCCCCTTTTTCCCATCTGCTACTCTCTTTATGATCAAGACAAATTCATTTTTATCAGCAGAAAGGACAGAATAACTCCTTCCTCCTATTCCGTCAGGCAGTATAAAAGTGACAAATTGTCAGGGTACATGGCTCATATCAGTATCAGATACATACTTCAACTCATACACGTCATGAGTCAGTTGCTTTTTTTCTTGTAAAATAAATTCTTTCATACGAGGAGTATAAAAAATCATAAAATATTATCTTTAAATTTATACAGTATTTCACATAATTTACAATTATTTTTTTAGTGTTTTTCCATTAAATAAGCAAAGGAGTACTTATAGCACTTTTATGAATTCATAGCTTTTAAAGTCAGAACAAATAGACTCATGAGTAAAAGAAAATAATAAATTTTTGACACCTTATCTTTAATATACATAATATTATATGTTTAATATAGAAATTATGTTATCTCAAATACTACAAAAACAGAACTTCAGGCTCATAGAGTAAATTATTTTATAGATGAGATAAATCTTTGCTCGCCAACAGATGTTCACACATCAGATTTCAGTGACCTAAAAAGTATTGTACGTGAACTATTTCTCGCCCTCGATGATGAATCTTGAGGAATACTCGACACTCAAGATCTAGCATTTTTACAAGATCGGGCTCGCAAAAAAATAACTACACTTTTAGATAATATGACAGATTGTCATATACAGAGAATCGATAATTACCAACATCAGATTTCACAGGTGAGTAATACTTGATGAGTCCTAGACTTAGGGAAATCTGCGGAGGAACTCAAAAAACTCGAGGAACAATATTCAGATGTAGAATATTCCTACGCTTTGATTGATGCACTCAGAAATGGGAAGAAGTGAATAACCTATTACAATTCTTTTGAGGAACAATGACAAGAGACACCTATAACTCTGACATGAAATACACAAGTAGATATTCAAAAAGTTTCCGAGTTCCTCGAGAATTTATCAACAAAAGCTCCTTCATTATACAATATTTGTGTAAAGTACGTATAAATACAAATGCGTATTACTCGAAATAATATTCACAAATACACAGTTCGAAAAAAACTGCTATTTTTTAATTCTTAGTGCAAAATCACATTTACGCTATCAGCAAACTCATCTCATTGATCAGGGATATATTTTTCTTTTAGCTTTTTTAACAGAGCTATAAATTGTTTAGAAACTGGTGTTTTTGAGTCTGGATCAATCAAATACTGATCATTAAAATTATTGATAAAATTATTCATAAAAGTTCTATCATTTTCATTTAGAGCTGCAAGTATTTCTTCATATGTTCTGTATGCAAAATCAAAATTCACATCTTGATCAGTATTATCATCACATCATTCATTTCATATTTGATGACAGAGCTCTAATAATTGATCTTGATCTTCTGTTGTAACAGCGTCAGAAGAGAATTCTCAATTATTTCAAATTTTATTTATCATACAATACATTTATAAATATATTCATATATATATTAAAATATATTTTTTAAAATGTGTCAACTTTCTTGATTTCCTAATATGTTGATTTTTTGGTATTTTAAGTAGTATGCACTCATGAAGAAAAAAATATATCTCATCGATGCCAATTCTTTTATATACAGGATGTTTTTTGCTTTGCCAGAATTTTCGAGAAAAGATGGAAAGATTGTAAATGCTGTTTTTGGGATGGCAAAGTTTTTTACTGGACAGATGATACGTGAGAATCCTGATTATCTCATATTTATCAAAGATGCAAAGTGAAAGAATTTTCGTCATGATTTATATGAGGATTACAAGGCGACACGTGACAAGATGCCAGACAATCTCAAGTCACAGATACAGGATATAGAAGATATGGTGAGCTTGATGAATATAGATATCATAGCAATACCGGGATATGAAGCAGATGATGTAATAGCAACACTTGCGCACAAATACAATTGAGATGAGAATTACGAAGTAGATATTCTCTCTTGAGATAAAGATTTATACGCTCTTGTGTCTGAGAACGTCAAGATTTATGACACTATGAAGCGTAAGAAGTTTGGGCCCGATGAAACTCGTGAAAAGTTTGGGATAGATGCGAAGCATGTAGTGGATTACCTTGCAATCGTCGGAGATAGTGCTGATAACATTCCTGGAATAGCTGGTTTTTGACCGGGAAAAGCTGTCCCACTCCTCAATGCGATCTGAAATATAGAAGAAATATACTCTCGCGTTGAACAAATAGAATCATGAATGCAAATCGAAGAGCTTTTAGAGTCAGTAGGAGAAGACTACAAGAAACCCATAAAATCATGTTTTAGTGGAAAAACCTATGAGAAACTTCTTGCTGGGAGAGATGATGCCTTTTTGAGCAAGAAACTCGCAACTCTTGATCTCTTAGTTGATCTTGATGATTTCAAACTAGAGAATTTTGCTTTTAAAAAACAAGAGATTCACAATCCTCAAGTACTGAGTTTTTTTAGAGAGTATGAGTTTTTCTCTCTTGCTTGAGAAGAAGAAAAACAACTAAAAAAATGGGAAGATCTCTGACTCACAGTGCAAATAATCTGAGATAGTGAGTGACTTGCAGTACTTGAGAAAAAGATACTGAAATCAAAAGAGATTGTTCTTGACACAGAAACTACATCCCTAAGCATCATAGAAGCGGAACTCGTATGATTAAGTATCTACATAGATGATCAAAATATATACTATATAAATAGACTTCATAGATGACCAAAAATATCTGATGATATTCTTAAGCTTTTCATACAAAAAATTCTCAAAATAGATATCACGATCGTATGACACAATCTCAAATACGATCTTCAGATTTTAGAGCTGTATTTAAGCTCAAACCATACAAGTACGAGTCAAGACGAACAAATGAGTCTCGGGCTCTAAATGATACAACATAAAGTCTTGTTTTTTGACAAAAAAATACAAAAGACTAAACTATAAATATAATATTTCTAATAAAAGTAATTATGTGAACGAGAATTCTTCTATTTATATGTGCAAATATATGAATACTTATTATCTTGAATGTATTTTTATACATTTTATCATTTTTTGGAATCAATGTAGGATGAGGAATATACGGCCTCATGATTCTCGCAGTAGTTTTTGGTTTTTGATGAAGTTTTATCAGTCTTGCTCTCTCCCGTTGGATGGCAAAAAGAGCCTATAAAATAACTCCAGTACAGGCTGATGAAGTAAGTGTGCTCTCAGAAAAAGAACGTCTTGTGTATTCTGTGGTTCAAGATCTCTCTGAAAGAAATAACATCGAGATGCCGGAAGTAGGATTCTATGAATCAGCTGAGCCAAATGCCTTTGCAACTTGACCAAGTAAAAACAAATCACTCGTTGCAGTATCAACAGGTCTTATGGATACTATGTGAAAAGATGCAATCGAATGAGTAGTAGCACACGAGATGGCTCACGTACTTAATGGTGACATGGTGACAATGACCCTTCTACAATGAGTCGTAAATACCTTTGTAATATTTGCTGCAAAAATCGTCGCAAATATAGCTCAAAACTTCGTACACGAAAATGTAGCGTGAATGGTTCGTTTTGCCGTTGATATAGCATTTCAACTCGTATTTGGGTTTCTTGCAAGTATCATCACTATGAAATTTTCAAGGTTCAGAGAGTTCAAGGCTGATGCAGGGAGCGCACGCTATGTATGAAAAGAAAAAATGATTGCATGACTCAAAGCACTTCAGATGATGAAAGATGGTATGCAACCGGTAAAAGCTGATTGATTTTCCACTATGAAAATAAGTACTGGGAAAGCAAGTGGTTTCAGAGCACTCTTTGCGTCCCATCCTCCTCTCGAGGATAGAATCAAAGCTCTCGAAGAACTGATTATCCAATAAGATTCAATCAAAAACAAAGATAGGTTTATGAAAGATATAACAGTCTTATTTACAGCAGCTCTCCCCGCAGAGCTCAACTCTATCAAAAAAGAAGTAAAAAAACTTGGCATTGTGTGAATCAAGACCAAGTTTTTTTTGACATGAGTATGAAACTACAAAACTCTATATTCTCTAAAACACTATCTCGATAATCTCACAGATACACCTGATTTTGTCGTAAACATAGGACTATGCGGAAAAACTAAAAGCGCATCATCAGATGATTTTCAAGTATACAGGATACTCTGAGCTGCAAATAATCGTGAGCTACTTTGTCCTGTGTATATAGACTTCCTCAAAAAACAATCTATTCTCTCTTCTGAGAAAATAGTCACTCAAGAGTCTGACATGCAATGAGAAGCATATGTTGATATGGAGAGTTATGCTACAGATTTGATTGCAACTGAGGAAAAAATACCATATATAATCCTCAAAAGACCGTTTGATTCGATTTCTGAAGCATCTCGAAATATAGATCCAGAGAAATTTACTGACTGCTTGGAGTGATTTGATTATTTGTTATTGCTTGAAAAGATTCGTGATCTCATAAAAAGCAATCATAGCCCAGAAGATGAAATGCAACAAGAGTATCTCAAAGACACTCTCATACTCTACAAACTCACATTCTCCGAAAAAGAAATTTGGAAAAAATGATACGCAAAATGCATAGCCCTTTGATGAGACTATAAAGACTTCTTAGAATCTCATAAGCACCTAGAAAAAAAAGAATTCCTCAAAAAATTGACTTCATAATTATTTCACTTATAGTTTTTTTATATCTAAAAAACTATGCCTACTTCTAACGTTCTTTATTTTGCAAACACCCAAGTGGAAAAAATTCCAAGTCACATAGACAGGGTAAATTGTACACTTGAGACACTTCATGCTGCACAAAGAAAAAAAATTAGACTTATAGTTGTTGATGGATGATCTACTTGTACATCATTTAGGAGAAGTTTAGAGTACTATGATAGATCAGCAGAAAACATCACTGTGAAGTTTCTCGATGATTGTGATAGTTACATGCAACAGATTCAAGAAAGCTACAGATATTGTCTTGAAAATAGTCACTGACATGATGAACTCATCATCAGATTTGAACCAGAAAAAACAGATTTTTTATCGGAAGAAAACATTCAACAAACAATACAAAGTATCTCTGAAGCGAGGGATGCAGGTGGTTTTGAGTTTATTTCTTTTACAAGGAAAATAGCAAAAAATATCCCCGATTCGCACCGCATATCTGAAGACTGACTCGCAAAAAATCTACATAATCTCTTTGCACAAAGGGGAATAAATCTCGATCATTTTCATGATTGAAGTCCTGAACTCAAAGAATTTCCATGAATATTTTGACCACTCATAGCTACGAAAAAAGGAGCAGAGCGTATCCTAAATATGAGACAGCTAACAGATAGAGCAGGAAATGAGATACTCATATGAGCTATTGTCGAATCGCTCCTCGACAAGTATTTTCAAAGATGAGACTGAGTTATGAGCTATCCTCTTGATTTCAGATACGATCATACATACGAATATCTCCCAGAACAAGAAGAATGGGAAAGGTTACAACAAATCTGAGATAGCAGACCAAAATTGTCTTTTTATTGAGAAACTCCAGATGTATCATCATTCGATAGTTACAAAAGTGAAAATCCTTGAAGTCTCGTGCTAAAAAGAGAAGAAACCTATATCTATTTATATCAGGCTGTATTGCGTATTTTAAATGAATATCCCAACTTACATTAGGCATTTCAGAAAAATTCCTTAAGATTCTCTTACATTTCATTTGTATAGTAGTATCAATATTATTCAGTTTTAAAACATGAAAGCTTCTGACCTATTTGTAAAAACCCTCGAATCTCATGGAGTCGAACTCATATATGGAGTTCCATGAGAAGAAAATCTCGATTTTTTAGAGTCACTCAGAAAATCTCAGATCAAACTCATTTTGACGAGAAATGAGCAAACAGCCGTATTTATGGCTGCAACATACGGAAGACTCACGGGGAAGATATGAGTCGCACTTGCAACTCTCTGACCTTGAGCAACCAATATGGTAACTTGAGTAGCATATGCTCAGCTCTGATGAATGCCTATCATGGTAATAACCTGACAAAAACCTATAAATTCTTCAAAACAGTGACAGTTTCAGATCATCGATGCTGTATCTATGATGAAACCAATTACGAAGTTTTCGACGAGTATTGTGAGTCCTGAAAAAATTGCATTTACCGTGAACAATGCTATCAAGATAGCCGAACAAGAAAAACCATGAGCCGTTCACATAGAACTCCCAGAAGATATAGCGGCAGAAAATGTAAAAAGCAAAGATGTACTCGATATAGAAATGCCGATATCTCGTCGTCAACATGCAGATGACAAGATACTTCTGCTTCTCAAAGAAGAGCTCGAGAAATCCAAAGCTCCAATTATATGTATCTGAGGTTGAGCAAACAGAAAGCGTATCACAAAATACCTCACAAAGTTTATAAACAAGCATAATATCCCGTATTTTTGTAGTCAGATGTGAAAAGGGGTAGTCGAGTGAGAAAATGAAACCTATCTCTGAACTGCAGCTATTACAAGTGGAGACTACATTCACAAGGCTCTTGATAAATCAGACCTCATCCTCACTGTCGGGTATGATGCTTCTGAGAAACCAACTCAAATCATCACCGATAAAAAAACAAAAATCATTCATATCAATTTTTACCCAACTGATATCGACTATGTGTATACTCCCTATATGGAAGTAATCTGAGATATCTGATACACTCTTTGGAAGCTGTATGATGAAGATATAGATACGAGTGGATGGAACTTTGAAAAAATCTATAAGACAAACGAGCTGAATAAAAAGAAGATCCTAGAAAATGAAAAACTAGAACAAGCAGCTCAGTATATGATGCCTCGTAGACTCTGTCGTGAGCTCAGAGAAGCACTCGATGATGAAGATATTCTCACTCTCGATAATGGTCTCTACAAAGTGTGGATCGCGAGAAACTATCCGGCACGCAAACCAAATACTCTTCTTCTGGACAATACCCTTGCAACCATGTGAGCCTGACTCGCATCAGCGATGGAAGCGAAGAGACTCAATCCAGACAAGCAAGTAGTATGTGTAACAGGCGATGGGTGACTCGTGATGAATCTCTGAGATCTAGAAACGGCTGTGCGTATGAAACTCAATCTTGTAGTAGTAGTTTTAAACAATAAATCATATGGAATGATAAAGTGGAAGCAAGACTCCGCTTGATTCTGAGACTTTTGACTCGACTTTAATAACCCTGACTTTGTACAACTCGCCGAGAGTTTCTGAGCAAATGGATATAAAGTACGAGAAAAATCAGCATTCAAAGACACTCTCAAAGAAGCTATGCTCGAATCCTGACTCTCGATTATCGATCTTGACTTTGACTACCCTAGAGATGGGAAGATAATGTAACAGGCAAGTTGAAAAAAATTTAATTTTATAAGCTCTAAATCCCCATGACAACACTTCAATCTATAAATCCATATACCTGAGAGATAAACGCTGAGTTTGAAACACTCAGTGATGCAGAAATAACAGAAAAGATCAACGTAGCTCAAAAAGCATACCTCGAATGGAAAGACACAAGCTGGGAATACAGAAAATCAATGTTTCATAAGCTTGCTGATGTCATGGAAGAAAAACTTGAAGACTATGCAAAGATCCAGACACTGGAGATGTGAATGCTCTACACTGAATCTGTAGCTGGGCTTAAAGGAACCGTTGCCTTGTGTCGTTGGTTTGCTGACAATGCCGAGACATACCTCTGAGCTCAAGACTTTGAACTCAATGGAACTTCCTGAGAATATCACTATGATCCACTTGGAGTGATCTTTTGAGTTGGACCATGGAACTTCCCTTTCAACCAAGTTCTCAGAGCTGCAATCCCAAATATACTCGCCTGAAACACACAAGTGTATAAACATGCTTCAAACGTCCCTATGTGTGCGATGCAGATAGAGCTCTTTTTTCATGATGCATGATTCCCTGCTGGGATATATACAAATCTCTTTATGAGCTCAAGACAATCTGAACATGTTATACAAAACCCACATATTCGTGGAGTGAATCTCACAGGAAGCGAGTGAGCAGGAAGTGCAGTATGAGCTCTTGCTGGAAAATACCTCAAACCTTCAGTTCTAGAACTCGGGGGAAATGACGGACTTGTACTTCTGGATTTCACAAATCCAGACGAACTTATCCCAAAAATAGCAGCTGCAAGACTCTGAGCATGAGGACAAAAATGTAACTCATCTAAGAGATTTATAGTCCTTGAAAAAGACTATGATCTATTTGTAGAAAAGATGGGAGCATATATCGCTAATCAAAAAATAGGAGATCCTATGCTCGCAGAAACCAATACTCCCCCACTTGCACGTAAAGATCTTGTTGAGGAAGTAGATGCGCAAGTGAGGGAGACGATTTCTCAGTGAGCCAGATGTATCGCTTGATGAAAAGTACAGTGAGACCAAGGACAGTTTTTTGAAGCCACACTCCTTGCTGATATCACACCAGAAATGACGAGCTACAAAGACGAAATATTTTGACCCGTAGCGACGGTGATCAAGTCAAAGTCTATAGAGGAGTCTATAAAAATAGCAAATGATAGTGATTTTGGACTCAGTGCTTCTGTCTGGTGAGATGATATAGAAGAGTGTATAAAAGTAGCAAGGCAACTCGACTGAGGGATGGTGTTTATCAACTCATGAGTCTGATCAAAACCACATATACCTTTCTGATGAATCAGAAAATCCTGATACGGAAAAGAAAATGGTCCAGAATGACTCAGAGCATTTACCAACAAAAAAGTAGTTATACATTAAACTACTTTTTTTGTCAGATTTTCAAATATATGTTAAACTTTTACCTATAGATACTTAAACATATAACATGTCTACTTTTGATAAAATTTCTGAATTAGCTCGTGCTCATTGAGAGAAGAGGTATAAAAATAATCAGGAAAATCTCTTAGAAGAAACAGGAGATGTTGTAGCAAAAGTTATGAATATACTTCAAAATGAGGAAAATAAACTCTTTAATACTATTTCAGAGTTCAAAGAAACAAGTGGATGGCCGCAGATTGAGTCTGAAAACCCTTCTATTCTCAAATGATATCCAGATGTTCTTCTCTATACTATGTATTATTTTAAAGACATCAATGATGCAGACAATCACATAGGTCAATATGGATATGGAACTCCAACAGCACAATTCTTCGGACAATTTCATGCCTTAAAAGTGTTTTTTGAAACATATCCTGAGGCAAGGGAAAGAATTCAAAATAAAATTGTCGATCACTATTCAGATCAAGAAATAGATATGAAGGGAAAAATAAGCGACTATCTCAACTGAGATATGGAATCAATGTATGTAACATTTTTACTTCAGTTAGAAGGGATGCCAGATGATTTTTGAAAAATACTGAGTAGCATTTCATACAATGAAATACGTAGAGCCATATTTTGAGATATGCTTTAAAAAATCTTATAAAAAAACTTTCTCATGAGTTGAGAAAGTTTTTTTTATGGGGAGAATTATTTACTACTAAGAGATTCTTTGAGATGCTTGAAGAGATTATTTATCAAGTGATCAAGATGTTCGTAGTCTTCCCTTTCATAGTGATAGTGCTCATTATCAAGGTTTGCAGCGAGTGAAGCGTTGTAGGTTCATTTTTTGTTTTTGTCTACTTTTAGTTCAAGAGTACACTCAACGTCATCTTTATCAAACATTTTAAGATAACTGTCCATCTTGTTTTCTATATTGTCTTGGACGATATTTTCTATTGTTTCTTTTACTATTTCTAAATCATTTCAAATGTGTATTTTTACTTGTAATTCCATCAGTTTTTATTTTATGAATTAATACACTAAATTGTAGCACAAGCTTGGTGAAAAATCAAGAAAATCCACTTGAATTTTTATGCTTTTTTTATAATATTCTTACATAAGAAATTTCTTTCTCCAAGTCATTATTTACATGAGAGTCTGAAAATATATACGCTTAAAAATTACAAATCCATGGAAAACTACGAGATAGTCATCTGACTTGAGATACATATACGAGTAAAATCACAAACTAAAATGTTTTGCTCGTGTAGGAATGCTGTTGCTCTTGCTCCAGAGCCAAATATACATGTTTGTCCTGTATGTATGGGATATCCTGGTATGCTCCCCTCTCTCAATGAAAATGTGGTAAAACTCTGAGTTATATGAGGGATGATGATGAACTGTGAAGTAAACAAAGTATCTCGTTTTGATAGAAAGAGTTATTTTTATCCTGATAGTCCAAATTCCTTTCAGACTACTCAACTCTATGAACCAATTGTTTGAAGAGGAAGTGTCAAAACTATAGTAAATGGAGAAGTGCGAGAGTTTGTGATACATCATATGCATCTGGAAAATGATGCATGAAAACTCATGCATGCCGGAGGAAAAACTCTATGTGACTATAATAGAGCTGGAAGTCCCCTGATGGAAATAGTTACAGAGCCAGTATTTCACACAAAAGAGGAAGTTATGGAGTTCTTGAAAGAGCTCCAAAAACTCATGAGAGCCTGAGGAGTAAGCGATGCTGATATGGAAAAATGACAACTCAGATGTGATGTAAATATATCTGTCAGGCCTCAATGATCGACAGAGCTCTGAAATAGAACTGAAACAAAAAATGTAAATTCTTTTTCAGCTATTGGAAGAGTAATCGATTATGAATCAAAAAGACAGATCAAACTCAATAAAGAGTGAAAAGAAGTAGAGCAAGAAACAAGATGATGGGATGACGATAAGTGAGTCTGAAACACTCAGAGATCAAAGGAAGATGCTATGGACTACAGGTACTTCCCCGAACCCGATCTCCTTCCAATAGTCTTGGAAGACGAATTTATAGAAACCCTGAGAGCAGAACTCCCAGAATTCCCTATAGAAAAGAGGCTCCGCTATCTCTCTGATTTTGGTCTCTGAGATGATGACGCGAGAATCCTCACGGCTGACAAGAAACTCTCTGACTATTTTGATAAGCTCGTTGAACTCACGAATGATCCTAAAAAGTCATGTTCCTATATTACGACTATTCTTCTCGCACTTCTAAAAGAATCAGAAGATATACAAGATATAGATGATCTGAGGTTTGAGATAGAAGAACTGGCTGAAGTCATACAGCTTGTAAACAGTGACGAGCTCTCAAGTACAAACTCAAAGATCGTAATAGAAAAACTCTTTCAAGACGGAGGGAAAGCAAGGGCAATAGCCGAGGAAAATAATCTGATCCAAAAAAATGATCTCTGAGCCCTCGAAGCTATCGTAGATGAAGTCATCGCAAACAATACAAAACAAGTAGAAGATTATAAGGCTGGAAATGAAAATATTTTTTGATTTTTTGTCTGACAATGTATGAAAGCAAGTAGATGAAGTGGGAATCCAAAATTATTCAACGAAATACTCAAAAAGAAGCTCTAAAAGAAGCTTCTTTTTTTGCTCAAGTAAAAAAACTATGATACACTAAAATAGTATAAAAAATAAAAACAAAAACATATGCTTTCCAAAGCACAAGAATTTCTCTCAAAAAATACAAAAAATATCTTCTGGATTTTTGCGATCCTCTGATTATTTTTCATAGACCTTGATATCAGTTTCGCAGATGGAGAAAGTAAAGAGATGATAGAAAAGCTCAATTTTTGGATCGCTCTTATCAATGTGTTATTGAAGATAATAGCAGCAGTCATGGCTGTAGCAACAGCTTTTGTAAGTCTCTTTCTCCAACCTACCTGGGTGAATGGGAGTTTTATGGATATGAATGTCTATCTCAAAGAGATCTGGATCCTCGTCTCAAATGTCGTATATGTCATATTCGCCTTTCTCCTCATCATCATAGCTTTTGCAAATATCATAGGAAAGTGACAAGACAAATTCGCCCTCAAACAGGCTCTTCCAAAGTTTATTGTTTGAGTTCTTATTGTCCCATTTTCCTGGTTTGCGATACAGTTTATGATCTCACTCTCCTGAATACTCACAGTCGGAGCCCTCACGATGCCCTATGAGACGTTTGAAAAAAATGAGATTTTGTTCCCAACTGTAGCAGCAGTTACGGAAGGAGGAGAAGAAAGAAGCTCTATCATGACCTCAGAAGTATGTGTAAAATGGATGATTCATCTCTGAGAAATACCCGATTGAATCGTAACACAAAATAGTGAGTGAGAAGATGTACCACAAAAAGATGCAATATATTGTAAACCAGAGGGGAAAATCAATGTTGAAGATATCCTTAAATGAGAAGATATAAACTGAGTCACTTGAGGACAGTCTATCTATAGCCTCATATCGCTCTACACTTTTTGAATCGTTGGGATAGAAACCCTAGATAACATAGATGGTGAAATGATAACAGAGGGATGAATTACGAGATTTATTCATCTTCTCACAAGACTTATACTCAGCCTTGTATTTGTACTGGTATATTTCATACTTCTTATGAGTCTTTTCTACATACTCTTTATCAGGATACTCTATATCTGGATCTTTATGATGCTTTCACCTGCATTTGGTCTCATGTATTTTTTCTGAAAATCATGATGAGAATGAGCCTTCAAACACTTCAATTTCAAAGAAGTCTTTGCACTAATCATGACTCCAGTATATGTTTCTCTCGCTCTATCTTTTGGTTTTATGTTTATGGTACTCATCTCTAGCTGATTCAAAGATTATGCTGGCGATACTGATAAAAGTGCCGTAAATACACTTAATCTCTGAATCATCGAAGTAGAAATGACCTGAACTATGAACACAACTTTAGGAGGTCTCAAAGACGAGACTGATCTAAGTCTTGCAAGTGTATTACAATCATTTAAATGACTCGGAGGAGTCCTCTGAGAGATCATCGTCATGATATTTTGAATCGGAATACTCTGGGTATCTGTCATGGCTGCACTCAAACAGTCTGAGATCACCAAAGCCGCAATCCAACCGATCGAGAGCTTCTGAAACCAAGTCGGGAAACTCGCAGCCTCATCTCCGATGTACGCGCCTATTATCCCAACTGGGAAATGATTTACCAGTGCTGCTGGTATATCTGAGGTAAAAAATAGACAAATTGCTCAATTTAAAAATAAAAAGTTAGAGCACGCAAATCAATTTGAAGAAATGTTTGGTATATGATCATCTGAACTTGCAAATGTAAATAAAAAGTCTACTGAGGCAAGAAATACTATTGGTACTGAAACTGATTTAAATCCAAAATATATAAATGCAATAAAAGATGCTACTTTTGAAGCTTCAAATGCAAGTACTCTGGCTAATAGTGACGAATATGTTGAGCTCTTATCTAAAGCTATTAAAGATGCTTGACTTGAATCAAAAGTAAATATTGAAAAATGAGATAAATGATCAATTGCTCAAGCTCTTCACGAACTAGATAAATATCTAGATGATGGAGGAAATACTAAATGAAACATTTTATGAAGAGAAAGTAATGGGAAAGCAAGCCTTAGTATAAATGATTTGGATAAAATTCTAAATAATAGTGAAAGTTGATCTACTTCATGATGAAACCAAACTAATTCTCAAGAGACGATAAATGCTATAAGTGGTATCAGACTTGATACTCTCAATAATATCGAAATAAAAAACAATTCTAAAGGTATAAATACAGTTGATGAATCAAAGATATGAAGTACAGAAAAATCTGTATTAACACAACTTGAAAAAGCTGTAAAAGATTTAAAAGAGGAAGATAAAACGGAAGAAAATGTGAGAAAAATGTTATTGGCAGACAGAAGTTACAATAATACAGATTCAATGGATGCTGTGATTCAATACCTCACTGAAAAATGAGTGTTTGTAAATAAAAATGGAAACTAGAATCCCTAAAAAACTAAAACTCCCATGATGGGAGTTTTAGTTTTTTATATGCTTGAGCAACTCAACATATGTCACGAGTTGTACTGTTTGGTAATCTTTTTTCCTGAGTCAGAGCTCATCGAGTGATTCAACTACGAGAAATCTTTGTGATTTTTCTTTGATCTTAGTGAGTTTATTTATCTCTTTTTTGATTTCTTTCTTGTCTGTCTGATGAGAAATATGAATACACATTTTTTCTCAGAGTTTTTTACAGTAAAATGAAAACAAAAATTTCCCGTTCATCCCACTGTATATCTCGTGTCATGCATGAAGGAGCTCAAGCAGGAGAAGATTTTCAAAAAGTATGTGCTTTTTTGTATGAGTATCTTTTTTTATACTTGAGAGAAGTCATAAGTCTCAAAAATAATAGGATCATTTTGAGTCCATCTTCTTTTCTTTTTTGAGATCGTATCTCTTTAGCTTATATAAAAAGCCAGATGTGATACAGCACTGGATATAGTCAGTCATAGTGATAACAGAAGTCGCAAGATTTCCTTCGTTGAGAAGCTTTGTTATGTCTCTGAGAGAAAAGTATTTTCAGATATTACGAGCAACAAAGCTCAAGGTTGAGTGAAATAAGAATATATCCTTCACTCCATGAGAAACTATGATATCATGGAAAAAACACGAATCACACTGCATGTTTCGGATATTTTTTTGTTGCACTATATCAGAAGTATAGTCGTATGGATAGAGTGATCAGAGTTCCATGTATGGATCAATGAGATCAGAATCTGTTTTTATATTGATCCTGTCGTGGATCGATGGCGCAAGTACTTGTACTTTTGGAAGTCCGTGGAGATGCTTAAGTGCACCTATGAGAATAATCTTGTATTTATTTTCTTGAAAGAGTTCTGATATGACGTCTTTTGCATTTTTTATATCCTCAATCGATTCAAAGACAAGTATAGAAGTACTGTCATATGCCTTTTTAGACCCAGCATGGTGTATGAGCTTTTTGATACCCTTAGCAGTTGCTACACGAGAGTTTTTGTAGACCTGAGAGTTGAAATATACACAGTTTCCTAACTCTCACATTCTTTTTATCGCGGTATAGACTGTTTGTGTTTTTGGGCTATGTTGCAGTCATGTGATTTTGAGGATTTTATGTTTTTGGAGTTTTTTTATTATTTTCTCTACCGTGATGAGATTGATATTTCTTTGACTTTGAGACTCAAAGTATTTTTTATTGAGAAGGAGAATTTCGTCCATAAATACAAGAAATACATAAAATAATAAAAAAGTCTTATACATATATCGCATTTTTCCTTTTTGACAAATCTTTATTGATTTTTTTGTATAATTCTTTATGATGCATCTATTATTTTTAGGCATAGACAATGGAAAAACTCGTTCAAGATATACTCAAACAATGTATATACGATCTCTACGAAACAGAACTAGATACTCTAGACCTGAGTATCCCTCCAAAGAAAAAACTGTGAGACTTCGCTTTTGCATGTTTCCCACTTGCAAAAATCGCAAAGAAATCTCCTCAAGATATAGCTGATGAAATACAGGCATATGTAGAAAAAAAAGACTTCCCAGCAATTAAGAAGCTCGATAAAGCATGACCGTATCTCAATATTTTTATAAAGAGAACGAAGCAAGAAACACTCAAATACATACAAGAGCTCCAGGCAGCAAAAACAAAACAGCAAGAATCTTTTGCACAAGAAAACAACTGAAACACTATCATAGTTGATTATATTTGAGCAAACGTATGAAAACCTCTTCATATTGGCCACATGTGTACTCCATGCCAATGACAATCGATTATCAACTCATACAAAGCGTCAGCGTATAATGTCATATCTGACAGTCACATCTGAGACTGGGGAATTATTTTTTGAAAACTCATAGTAGCCTATAAAAAATATTGAGATGAAACACAACTCAATGAAAATGCTGTTGAGCACTTACTCGAACTATACGTAAAAATAACAGCCGACACAGAGTCAGACGAGTCGCTATGAGACGATTTTAGAGAAGCATTTAAAAAGCTCTCAGAGTGAGATTCCGAATCAGTTCAGTATTGGAAAATGTTTACTTCTCGCTCGATTGAAGCTATGAACATACAGCTTGCGAGACTACATGTACAACCAGACTACAATATATGAGAGAGTTTCTATGAAGGTATTTGACTTCCAAAAATCGAAGATTATCCTGATTTGCAAGACAATATGCATGAAATCGTAGAAGAACTCGTTGATCTCTGAATCGCAACGAAAAATGCAGATAATTCTGTATGAGTTAATTTCCCAGAAGATACTGCAATCCCCTCTTGTATACTCCAAAAACAAAA
The DNA here is from genome assembly GCA_020631485.1 of Candidatus Altimarinota bacterium. Taxonomy (GTDB): domain Bacteria; phylum Patescibacteriota; class Gracilibacteria; order BD1-5; family UBA6164; genus JAHDHC01. The sequence continues at coordinate 34,330 of JAHDHC010000001.1, read as the reverse complement.
TGGAACTCATGGATATCTCGCTTCAGACCTTGCCTGTATAAAGTACAGAATGCAAAACTGGGCACCAGAAAAAATAGTTTATAGTGTTGACGTGAGACAAAAACTTCATTTTGAGCAGGCTTTTTATATATCAAAGGCTGCTGGGTGGCTCAAAAGACCTTGAAAATCTGAAACAATTCTTTTTCATGCTTACAACTGATTTATCAGTGGGAAAGAATGAGCATTTTCTACGAGAAAAGGAAATATTATCCCTCTTCATGAAGTACTCGATGAAGCAGAAATTCGTGCAAAAAAACTGATTTTAGAAAAAAGACAAGATTTCTCAGAAGACGAGCTCAATACTCTTTCAAAAATCATCTGAATCTGAGCGATCAAATATGGTTATCTCAAAAAAAAGAGAACTACAGATGTAGTCTTTGACTGGGAAGAGTTTATGACCTTTGAATGAAATAGTGGACCATATATACAATACGCCTATGTGCGTGCTTCAAAGATACTTGTAGATCATAGTATAAGTTCTGACATAGATTTTAGTGATAGCTCTCAATACACTAATGCCACGAATCTCGAAAAAGCAGAACAACTGACAAAAAAACTTCAAAGTTATTACCACAAGGAATGAGCTCTTCAGGAATCTCTAGAAAAAAATATGCCTCATCTCATAGCACAATATAGTTATGAAATAACAAAATCATTTAATGACTTTTATGATAAGGTTCGTATCACTTCTGAAACAGATGAAAATATGAAAAATGCATTTATCTCTATAGTTTGAGAATACAAAATAGTCATTGAACAGTGTTTTTCTATACTTTGAATAGAGTTACCAACTGAAATGTAATACTTTGCAAAAAATATGCCAGTAGACTATAACAAAATATCAAAAACTTTTTCTCACAGCAGAAAATCTATGAAGTGGGAAGAAATACACTTTCTCATAGATTTTCTTAAATCTCAAAATATACAAGAAGTAAAGATTCTTGACATAGGTTGTGGAAGTGGGAGACTCTTGTGAGAACTCCAAGAATCAGGTCTGGTTTCTGATACAGAAAAATATCTCTGAATAGATAGCTCCTCAGGGATGATCGTAGAGGCGCAAAAAAATTATCCTGGTTTCAATTTTCAGGTGCTTGATATGAAAGATTGTGAGAAGCTTGGAGAAAAATTTGATCTTATATTTTTTATTGCGAGCTTTCATCATCTAGAAAATTATGAAGAAAGATTAGAAACTTTAAAAAAAGCTATTACAATACTTTCTGATTGATGATATATTTGTATGACGAACTGGGCTCTAAAAAGCAGTCTCAATCTTCAAAAATATAGCTCATCTGAGATATGAGGCTCCAAAAATTGCTATAGTTCGAGTGATTTTATGATAAAGTGCTGAGACTATCAGAGATTTTATCATTGTTTTCATACGAGTGAACTGGAAGAACTCGCAAAGAATGCTTGAGGAAAGCTTATTGAAAATTCAGTACATAAAAGCAAAAAAAATATTATTTCTATAATACAAAAGCAATAAGATGGATAAAGTGAAAGAACTCATTTGAGATGATACTATTTTTCTCAAAAAACAAGAACATGTGATAAGTGTGTTTTTTCGTTTTCTCAAAAATATAAGTATTTTTTTTATTTTTTCCCTCATGCTTTCGTATATCCTATATACGCTTATTCAAAACGCTTTTTTAAGTATATTTATAATAGTCTGATCTATCATAATGAGCATTTTTTACATACGCATATTTTATAAAGATACCTATATAATTCTTACAAACACAAAGATCCTTAAATCAGTAAGAAACTGATTATTTTCATCACATATTATAGAACTTCCGCTCTCAAGAATACGACAGATCAGAGCAAATAATAATGGAATCTTTGCAAAGATATTTTGATACGGAGATATCGAAATACAAGGATTTGAAGAAAGTTCAAATATGTATTTCAAGGCAATGAGTCAAAATAAACAAGCCATGAGAGAGATCTCAAATGCAATTGAGTGAATGAAGCAGAATTAATTTGATTTTCTCGATTTATCACTAAAATAAGCCAAGTTTTATATCTTTTTACCTCTGATTGATGGATTCAAATCTCATTCTCATATTTTCGTTTTGACTTGCAACATTTGTTTTTGGACTATTTATCACTCCCTACTATATCAATCTCCTAAAAAAATATAAACTCGGAAAACAAATCAGAGAAGAGGCATTGAGCGGAAAAGCATCAGAGTTCTACAAACTTCACAAAAACAAAACAGGTACACCCACTATGTGAGGAGGAATTATCCTCCTCACTGTTTTTGCGATGGTCATATTGAGTATAATCGTACAAAAAATCTGATTCTCTAACTTTTCTCTTCTCAACCAAAGTGAAACATATCTCTCGCTGTTTACACTTTTTACAGTATGAATCCTCTGAGCAGTAGATGATTACATGAATATCAAATGAATCTGAAGAACAAAATGACTTTCAGCTAAATTCAAACTATTTTGGCTGCTGTTATTTGCAAGCTTGTGAGCTTTTTGGTTTTACTTTAAACTTGATTGGAATCTCGTCGATCAGACCTGAAACTTTATACGTTGACTGCAAAATCCCTTTGGGGAACCTTGGCAAATTTGAGCATTGTTTATGCCTCTATTTATACTTGTTATTGTCTCGTGTGCGAACAGTGTCAATATTTCAGATGGACTCGATGGACTTTCTGGCTGACTCCTTTTGTTTTGTTACTGAGTCTATACTTTTATATGTTATGAGCAAGAGCTGTTTCTCCTTTCAACTCTCTGCTTCACCATATTTAGCGCACTTATGGCATTTTTATGGTTCAATGTGAAACCTGCAAAGTTTTTTATGTGAGATGTCTGAAGTCTTGCCTTGTGAGCCAATCTATGAATCATGGCTATGCTCACAAACACACTTTTTATACTCGTAATCATCTGATGAGTGTTTATTTTTGAGACGCTTAGTGTCATCATCCAACTCACAAGTAAAAGACTCAGAAATGGAAAAAAGGTATTTAAAATCGCCCCTTTTCATCATCATCTCGAAGCATGTTGATGGCCAGAGGAAAACGTCGTTTTCAGACTCTGGCTCATCTGACTCATACTCGCTATCTCAGGATTTATGTTTTATATATTTCAGATATAAAACATGAGTTTCAAAATGATCAATGAATCATTTAACTGTGATAATTGTGGATTTAAAGTAGAGATACATCCAGAAGGGAGTGCACGCAATCATTGCCCGAAATGTCTCTATAGCAAACATCTTGATGAGAATTTTCCAGGAGATAGAGCATCAAACTGTCATGGCATGATGCTACCTGTCTGAATCGATTTCAAAAAAAACAAATGAACAATGATCAAACATCGATGTACTCAGTGTAGAAAAGAAATGCTCAATAAACTCGCTCCTGATGACGATTTTTTAAGTTTCCAACAATATCTGACAAAAAACCAGTAAGTTCTTACTGGTTTTTTTGATATACTCTGATCCAATCTATCATATACTCTGCTGGAAAAGGTGTTGTCTCATCTGGAGATCCTGGCCAAGAGCCTCATACTGCAAGATTCGCTAAGACATACATTTCTTCTGATGCAACCATTTCTCATCTAATAGTATGAGTCTTCATGCCATCGATATAGTACTGAATCAGTCATGGTTCCCATAAAACTCAGTATCTGTGAAAGCTTTCTGAGAAATCTTGTGCTTCAGTATGATTCTCTGTAGAAATCATCTTTCCTTCTGGATCAAAATAATGATATGTCTGATACATTTTATGAGGTTCATGTCAGAGGTTTTCCATAATATCTATTTCAGGCTTCATAAGCCCTTCTCTATAGTATGCATTAAGCAGCCAAAAAGCTGGCCAAAGTCATTGTCATTTTGGGAGTTTGAGTCGTGCTTCAGCATAGCCATGAGTAAATTTGAATGCATCATATGAAGTAATTATCCCCGATGTATATTTTTTATTATTGTACGTTCATCTGTCTTTTTCTAGGATTTCTTGAGCTGTTATGACAAGACTTCCATCTCTAAAGGAAAAAGGATTTTCCTCGAGATTTTGATCTGTATCATACCTATCTACATAATACTGTTCTTCTTCATTGATCGTGAGATCAGGTCACCATAAAAATGCAGTGTTCCATTTATTTATATCAAGAGCACTTCCATTGAACTCATCAAAAAAAGCAAGTGAATAATCTCCCAGTCAATCCAGACTGGGGCTTTCAGGCGCTGTGGAATTATCCGCTTTTCCAACTGCTGCTTTTACTTTGAGTTTCTCAGAGTTAGGAGAATATATATTTTTTGCGTAGGCACTGATTTGATAGCTATATATTTTTCCAGGAATGATATCTTGATCAGTATACTGAGTTCAAGAATTTACAGTTGCGAGATATTCCCCATCACGTGACACATTGTATCATTCTGCTCATGATACAGGCTCCCAAACAAGCACTATCTTTGATCTATTTGAGCTTTCTAGTCTCGGAGTTTCTGGGCTCTTTATAGCCGTTTTAAGATTTTCTCAGGTCGCTTCTGATGCGACTTGGTCAACTTGAGTACTATCATTTGGTGGGACAATACATCAACCTGAAATCGCTCAATCTCCATAGTTTCTTAAATCGTCCCAGGTTCATGGTTCTTTATTACTGATATCACAATATGCCCATCAATTTTGATCTTTCCCATAGGGAAAATCTTGTTTTTCTTTTTGTCTTTCAGTTAGTCACTTTAGAGTTGTAATGGTTCAGGAAGTCTTTTCTCAAGAGTCCCAAAGCCAGATAGCTCAGACTAATACCCCTATAAATCAGGTCAAAACTATAAATATTTGTATACTCCTTTTTTGATCTTTCATGTATTTTTCGTTTAAAACATATCGGCTATGTATGAGTTCACTGGTGCAAAGTCGTCAGTTAATATTGGGAAATCGTTTGCTACCTCATTTTCCCAAAGGTTCCCAAGATATTGATCGAGTTCTCAGTAACTTCTTCAAAGATCAAAGCTAGTAGGAGATTTCGTTGCTACAAGCATGATATTTCTAATACTCTTTCCATCATAGTTATTATCTACTGGAAATATGTATACATGAGGAAATATTTCTTTATAGGTATGATACTCTGCTCTGAAAAATTTTCACTTTTCTCCATCTATTCCAGAGATAATATTTGAGAGAACAATTCCATTTTCTGTTAAAATATCATATTTTTTTTGTACTGCTTCCCTCGTTGTGAGTTGATATGGGATAGAATAATACGAGCCAAAAGCATCTGAAAATATTGCGTCATATTTGTTTCTTGTTGTATTGAGGTAAGTACGAGCATCAGCATGTATGATATTCATTCTTTCATTTTCCATGAGGCCAAAATGCTCTTTTGCTATTTCTGTTACTCAAGGGTCTATTTCTACCACATCTAGAGTGTTATTTGGATATTTTTTTATATAGTCTTTCGGAAATGAATACGCTCATCATCAGAGCATTAATCCGGATTTAAAATCTGGAAAAAATGCTTGTATCAAGTGATAATATTTTGTATATTCATGTACGAGCTCATCACTTTCTAAAAATATTTCAGAGTGATTTTCAGCATTGATTTGCATGGTTCTTACTTTTTTCCCTGTATCAGAATCTGTGGAATCATAAACGTGAATACGTGAGTATTTTGTATCTGTATCTATGTATCATCTCTGAGCCTTTGCTGACTGCGCGAGAGAATTGAGTACAACAGCAAGGAGGAAAAAAATCGTCAAGCCAAGACGTATGTAAAAATGAGGTTTTTTAGAAATAAACAATGAAAGCGTAAGTACTACAACTATGAGACTCAAAAGGAGACTATTTGTCCCAAATAAAGGGATAAGGAAGAATCATGCAGCAAAAGTACCTACGATACTTCCAAGCGTCCCAATAGCGTACATTCTTCACACAACTGATCCAGAATTTTCGAGATTTTCTATCTTCAAACGAACGGCAAATGGAGAAACCAGTCACAAGAAAAATCATGCTGGTCAAAAAAGTATAATAGAACTCAAAAATGTTGAGAGCTCAACAGAAAGATCACTCAACTGAAAGAAACGCAAAATATTATCTTTTGTGATAAATACAAAAAACATAGAAGCAGCTGCAGCAAAGAGTATATTTGCTATATTTTCTCTACTCGCATGCATGTCAGCCTTTATTCAACCGATATAATATCACAAACTCAAAAATCCAAGAATAACCCCTATCAAACTGGTCCAGACAAATGTAGATGTTCCCATAAAAGGACCATACATCCTTGAACCAAGTATTTCAAATATCATAACTGTAGCACCACTGACAAACAATGTGATCTCTAACCTATACTTTTCTATAAAATGCATTTTTTCAAAATAATAAAAAATATCATAAGCATATTATGATATTTTTTATTATTGTAAATACTCTAGGAATGTTTATTTTGATATTCTTCATGAAACATCGGAAAATAGGCATATATAATAACAAGAAACACTGCAAGTACTGCAAAGAGCCAGTTTATAGCCATACTATGAAGTCAGAAGTTAAATACTACTTCCATAAGCAGTCAGATAATAGAAATCTCTAAAAGATCTTTAACGGATATATGATGGTTTTTTGAGTAACTGATAAGTATCTTAAACGATTTTACTAGCACGAGGATAAATGTAACGGTATTGAGAAACTTCTCTGCAAGCTGGATTCAGATCTTTGAGCTTTGGGCTATTCCCTCCATGCTTGCTGTTCCTACATATCTCATATGTACTCGTATACTCGAAGCCATCTCAACAAAGAGCGTAATAGTCATATAAAAAATAAATGCTGCTACGAGAAACATCAGCAAATAAATAGAAGTCGAGACAAAATATCTCATTGCTTGCTCAAAAAAATCAAGTTCTTCTTTTTTCATATATTTAAATTTCTAAGGAATAAGTTTCACTTCACCTGTGTGAAAATTTAGGTCAACTCTTGAAACTCTCTCTCATCATCTTTGGTCAATGTCAGATCCATTAATCATTAAAATAAATCATTGGCTAGATTGAAGAGTATTATTTGTAAAGCTAAAATCATCAATAGATATATTTCCCTGTGTTCTATCATATATAAACTGAGTTATTGCAGTCTGAACATCTTTATATTCATAATATGGAAGTGCATGTATATTTAAAATATAGGGAATATAATCTGAAAGACTATTTATACCAAACTCATCAAATCTTTTTTCTGGAATTTTTGTTCACAAAAGATTATTTATCTCTTTTGTCGCTGAGTTTCTAATATCGGGATTACTATCAAATAATTCTCCAATAATTTGCTCTTGGGAAATTTCCCAATTTTTCGGAACTCATCTAATGCCTCAATACAACGATAAAGTGTTTTCAGCATCATTAACAGCTGAATACTTTAATCATGAACGTGCATCAATTGTTGTACGTTCATATCAAAGTTTATTCAGAACAGAATCAATTTTTTGTATATTTCGTTCTTTGATAAGTTCAGGTGATTCAGTACTTTCTACTGATCTAAGTGTTTCTGCCATATATATATAAAAAATATAAAATACTTATCTATAATACTATATTTAATAATATATAACAAAAAACATCCTATTCTTTGAGTGTTTTATAAATTTCACAATCTACAGTATGATCATTTACAAGACCCGTTGCTTGCATAAAGGCATACATAATCGTTGTTCAGACAAAGCTCATTCCTCTTTTTTTAAGATCTTTCGATATCGCGTCAGAGATCGGAGTAGATACGGGTACCTGCGATGATTTTTCCCAATTATTTTTGATTTGTTTGTTTCCTACAAAAGCCCAAATAAAGCTATCAAAAGACCCAAAATCTTTCTGAATCTCTAGAAATACCTGAGCATTTTTCACAACTGATCTTATCTTGAGCTTATTTCTCACTATGCCTTCATCTTGCAAAAGATCTTGGATTTTATCTTCTCAGTACTGAGCAATTTTTTCATAATCAAAGTCATCAAACGCCTTTCTATAGTTTTCTCGTTTTTTTAAAATAGTTGACCAGCTTAGTCCAGCTTGAGCTCATTCAAGAACTAAGAACTCAAAAAATACCCTATCATCATGTACTTCTCTCCCCCATTCCTCATCATGATATTTCTGCTCTAGTTCTGAGGCATTTTCAGCCCATGCACAACGAATCTTTCAGGTATTTATAATCCCTCCCCTTTCAGGTACTCCCTTTTTTTCCAAAGGGAGAGAATTCTTGAGACACATTCTGATTTTTTTGAGTGTATCATGCATATCAAATAGAATGTCTTCATTACGAATTCGTATTACACTATATCACTGTTTTTCTAAAAGAGCTTGTTTTGCTTTATCTAATGCAAGTACTTCATTATTTTGATGAACCTCTCCATCAACTTCAAGAATAATCTTTTTCTGCGCACAATAAAAATCTGGAATAATATATCTTTCTCTTCAATCATTTTCAGTCATAAGATAAATTGGCTTTTGTCTCAAAAATTTTACTCACAGTTGTTCATTTTTTATTTCATTCCAAAGACAAATTTCAGCTTTTGTCATGTTGTTGCGAAGTTTCCTCGCAATTTCTCGAATATTTCTTGGAATTTGTTTCATTTTACTCTAAGTTATTTTACTCTCTCCCTTTGGAAAAGGGAGTACCCGTCAGGGGGAGGGATTGTAAAATATTCATCCTATTGATTTTTTATGAATTCTCAACACAATAAGAACATGAATAAAAATTGAAATATGCAAGAATTTCTGGAACAGTACTACTGAGCAGATGACTCAGTGATTTTAGCTTGCTCTGGTGGTCCTGATAGCATGTACTTAGCCCATCAGATTTTGGAAACTCGCTTTGCAAAAAATCTCGTAATTTGCTATTTTAATCACAAGACTCGCCCAGAAACTGAAGAAGAAGAAATCTATCTTGAGAAATTTGCAAAAGAAAAATGATGTAGATTTGAATCTGCAGAATGTGACTTTGAAAAGATACAGAAACTCTATCCGAGTAGAAGTTTTGAAGAACTTGCACGAGAAAAGCGCTATCAGTTTCTTGATGCTATTATGAATATTTATAATTCAAAATATGTTCTCACAGGACATCATCTGGATGATAGGATCGAAACTATGATTTTCAATATGCTCAGAGGGACAAAGTTGACTGGGCTTATAAATATGCAAAACCCAATCCCTTCTTCTCATTTGAAAAGCACGCTTGCATCACCAACAGATGACTGTAACTCCGTATTACCACCGTCTCCTCTAAGGAGAGGGGCTGGGGGTCAGGTCTCCCAAGAGGAGAGAAAATGAGGAATATTGCGTCCATTATTACAAATAGAAAAAAAGGGGATCTTAGACTATCTTGAGAAAAATAAAATCAAGTATTTCATAGATGAAACAAATTCTGACTCAAAATATACACGAAACAAACTCCGTAATGAAGTACTTCCTCTCTTTGAAGAAATACATCCCGAACACAAAAAACAACTTTCAAAACTCATGGACTACTTTTCAGAACTCAAAGATAATCTTGACTCGCAAGTGGAGTCTTTCTTCTCCCTTTCCTCTGAGGAGAAGGATGGGATGAGGTCTTTCAAGATAAATGATTTTGAGACTCTCTCCCCTCTACTCCAAAAAGAAATTATCAAAAATATATTTTATAAAACTAATGACAACTCTACTCTCTGACTCTCAGAATGAAATATCGCTGAAGTATTAAAGTTCATATCATGACCAAACTGAGGAACAGTAAAAGAGATAAAAAATATGAAGTTAGTTAAAAAATCTGGAATAATTTCTTTCTCAGTTCAGAAAAAATAGTTATAATCTTGGGCATACTACATAAATAATTCGAAATGAATATTCAAGAAATTTTATCACAATACTCTATAAGTATGGATGTGATTATTCCATATATCGTAGAGTGGGGAACAAAAATAATTCTTGCTATCCTGACGATATTTATAGGATTCAAGATCGTATGATATATGCAAAAGGCATTCAAAAAGCTTATGGATATGCGAGACTATGATCCTATGATTGAGAGTTTTATATCAAGCCTTGTAGGAGGACTCCTAAAAATCATGATTTTTATAAGTGCTGCTGGGGTCTTATGAGTAAAAACTGACAGTTTTGTCGCAATGATTGCAGCTGCTGGTTTTGCTATCGGGATGGCACTTTCAGGAACCCTTCAAAACTTTGCAAGTGGTCTAATAATCGTCATGTTTAAACCTTTTAAAATCTGAGACTATGTAGAACTAGATAATCTCGGAGGAACAGTAGACAGCATACAGATATTTAACACAATTATGCTCACTCCAGACAAAAAAACCATCGTGGTACCAAACTCTCAGATTACCTCTTCTGCCCTCATAAACTTTAGTGAGCAAACTCAGAGAAGAGTAGATATGGAAATCGGGATTAGTTACAGTGATGATATCAAAAAAGCGCAAGAAATACTCCAAGAAATAGCGAAAGAAGATTCACGAATCGATAGCACAAAAGATGTCTTGAGTGGAGTAAAAACCTTATGAGACAATGCTGTGATTATTGCTTTTAGGTTTTACGTAGATACCGAACAGTACTGGGCAACATGGTATGATGTCACAGAAAAAGTGAAGCTCAGATTTGATAAAGAGTGAATCAACTTCCCATTTCCACAAAGAGAAGTACATGTTATTAATGAAAATGAATCAAAAGAGCAATAAAGGCTCTTTTTTACTGTATTTCTCAATCATGAATTCTCTCAATTTCTTGTCCGTCTTGAAGAAGTACTATATCTACCAGTCACGTCGATCTATCATATGAGAGTGAGATATCAAGTATATCACAGTCATTCTCATCATAGTATATATGTACTTTTCGTGTATCTTTGCATACTGAGATCGAGATACAAGAATGTTCAAACTCTCAGGTCGAATAATGTAGCTCAAAAAGCTGTTTAATTCCATCAAACAAGAGTTCTTCGAGACTCTCTATATACTCATCATTGAGTTCTGTCATAAGACAGGTATTCTCTCAGAGTGATTCTCAATATTCCATAATATAGCGAGAAAAATTACTCACAAGGGCTCAGACGATATTGTCTTTACCAAAGGCTTTTTCTGGATTTAAAATATATACAACCTTATCACTACTGTTATCTACTCCAGAGCTTACAAGACCTGGTTTATGAATTGGTAGAGTATCAATACCTGTATTTCTCGGTGTAAATGCTAGAACTTTTGCCACAAAAATCAATTTGAGAAAATAATATATACTTTTTATATGTATAATATTATTTTAGTCAATACCTTAGCTCTATTTCATAAGTCAGCATTAAGTAATCAATTCTCATATAATACTATCTAGGAGAGTGTATCCAGCTCTTCATAATATAATTTTTTGATTTTTTTTTGTGAGTAATCAATCAGATCTAAGTCTTTTGTATGCTTCCTGGTCAAGCATACCAAGGTATTGAGTATCAAATCATGAAGTTCTCAGTCCAAACATGATTTTTTCAAGTAGTATATCTTCTGCTCTGAGTTCATCTACTTGGATATCATTCCCTGCATAATACTCTTTGAAACTCTCTGAGTTTTTATATCGATATCATAAGATTTTCTCATCTGATGTATGAAGAGAGCTTGGAGCTAAGCTCTTAAATCCACTCGCTCAGAGTCAAAATGCAAGAACTTCACTATGATCCCAATATGCCATATTGTGCTGGCATTCATAGCCTCTTTTGGCAAAGTTAGAGATCTCATAAGCGTTTAATCATTGCTCATTGAGGTAATCCTTTATTGATAAGTATTCCTCGAGAAACTCTGCTTCTCAGAGTCCGTCTTTCGACCAGTTAACAGGATATGTGACTCACTGGAACTTAGAGTCTTGCTCTTCTGGTATTTCATAATAATCCTCAAGCATGTACACTGAAACATGTTTTATGATTTTATATTTTTCTAAAACCTGTGATATATATTTTTGTAGTTCTCATTTCCCAACAAATGGTAGCCCGATGATAAAGTCAATGCTGACGTTTTGGATAATACCTGTATCAAGGGCTTCAAGAGCTCAATATATCTCTGCGGTAGGTTCACGCCCTATCTCTTTTAGTGTTTTATCATTTAAACTTTGAACTCACATACTCAGTCTATTTACTCCTATATCTTTCCATTCATTTACAGAGTTTAGATCTACATTTTCTGGAGTAGTCTCAAGATTGATTTCTATATCATCTTTCAAACCATATTTTTTCTTGAGTGTTTGTATAATCTTCTCAAGCTGCTTGCTTGAGAGCATACTCGGAGTTCCACCCCCAAAATAGACTGATTGCAGTTTCTCGCTGCAGGTCTGAGATTTTTCAATCTCTTGACACAAAAAATCCACATAGAAATTGACCTTGAGCTTATCAATTCAAGCATATGAAGCAAAACGACAGTACTCACACTTCTGAGTACAAAAAGGAATGTGGATATAGCAGAACATGACAGCAGTATATACTATCATCTCAATTCGCAATAGAAATCTCAAGAATATATTGACATTTACAATGTAATTTTTATAAATAATTATTATTTTTACTTAGGTCACTAAACTCCAAAGGTATATATATGGACTACCCTAGAGCACTCACAAAAGCACTCGCAGCAAATGATCCTGATCACTTTATCGAAGGTGAAAGAGACCTTAAGGTCTGGGTAGATTATTTTAGTGATGAAGTAAAAGATATCTTAGAAACATATTTTTTAGGTCTAAGAGAAGAATCTTCCCAAGAATTTTCTTCATGATATTTGAGTAGGTATTGAGACCAGTGGAATTTTCAAAACTCTTTTAGAAATGATATTTTCCGTGTGTACATAAATGATAATTGATCACTTGTTATCAATCTTCCGGATGAAAAGATTGAGTATGAGTTTGTGGATAAAACTTTAAAAATACTAAAAAAACAATCAGCAGTTATTCCTCTTTTTTGAGGAGATCAATTAAAAGTAGATGTACTCATTGCGACTATTCCTTGATCATGAGTCACACTAGAGATAACTACAACTTATACTTCAAAAAACCCCTTATTCACAGTATGAGAAAAAGAAAATTATCAATCAAAAGGAACTGCTACTATGCAATTTGACGCTCGCTGAAAAAAATTAAAAACTCTTAAATATTCAAAGTTAAAACACAATCTCATTCAAGAATGAAACGATGCCATACAAATCAATAAAACGCAAAAACAAAAAAATATAATACAAATCTATTATAGGAAAGAAGATGATACATTAGTTCTCACTATTCGATGAAAAGAATTCGTAATTGAGTTGTGAGAAGCTATAGATAAAACATTAGAAGAATACATGATGCAACTTAAAAACTTCATTGAGGCTGAATAAAAAATATTTCAACAGTTTGATAATACAACGAAGAGTCATAACTAAATATAGCCATTAGGAACACAGAGAATTCTGGATAGTTAGGTGAATTCTCGAAACTTTATTATTGACTTTTTCTATAAAAAAATTATAAATTAATGTATACTTAAAAATATCAAACATTACATGGACAATTGAAATAGGATATCTCAGAAACAAATCGATCTAGATCATCAAGAAACACACAGAAGAAGAACAGCTCAACTATCAAAAAAACAACTAGGGTTTATAAGTTGAGTTACATTATCTGTAGCTTCAGTTCTAGTAATTTTAGATAAATCATGAATAGTAGATATCTCACAGATAGTATCTTGAGCCGTAGAATCTGCACTTTATTCAAATATAGATAAATAAGCAATCTTACTCATATTTTTTATCAAAAAAGAAACAAAAAAACCTACATCTTTAGACTACGCAAATTGATAATTTAAAACACCCATGAATATTCCTCATAATACTCAAGAACAAATTTGAGAAAATCAAATAACAAATGTCTCCGAGCGAGTAAATAATATCAACAGTCTCCTCAGGATAATTCCTCAATTACTCTGATTAGAACATAACTACACATTTCATGTATGAGCGAGCAATTTACTCATACAAGAGTGCTGAGATCTACATATTTTTAGGCTCGATGAACAAACTTTTTCAAGAGCCAAAGAGTTTTTTCTGCCTCATAAAATAGTTTCAACGCTTAATGAATGAACACAAGAAGAAATATCATACAGTGCACTTCAAAAAAGTATTGTATGATTCTCTGATTGTTTCAACTGAGAGGAATTTACTGTACAAGACTGGGATGATCTAGAAGAAATTGAAAATCTTGAAACTGTTTTCGGACAATTTTGCTCTGAAATATTAAAAAATGAATGATATCATGAAGCAGCAAATTGGCTTTCAAGTGTTCAGGAAAATTTAAGTGACTACAAACTGAGACTTGAAAAGTGCCACACAAGAAGACAAATGAAAAAGACTGCTCTGTATTTGAAAAATGAGTGACTCATATCAGAGAAAACATTGAAAATATTTGGTGAAAGATTTGATATTCCACAAACACAAACTCAAGAACAATCTCTCATGAGATTAGCATATATGTGTTGACTCGATATTCCAGCTCTTGAAAAAGAGATAGAAAAAGCTCTTGAGTCAGTAGAACTCAAAGTAAAAAAGCAAGAAAAAAAGAGTCCTCAGGCTTCTATTATGCAGGAACTATCAACAAAAAGAAGTAATCAGTTTATTAATAAATATAGATCAGCAATTATCTGTGCTCTTGCACTTGTATGAGGAGTAGTATTGGATAGTAAAGATAGTAGCTCTTATGATGAACAAAAAGATACGAGAAGATGGGGAGATTTATGAAACGGTAATGCTGTTATTTTTAGAAACAATGAGTTATTTTTTGAATGAGATTTATGAGTAATTGAGAATCATGATTTAAAAATATTTCTTGATGAGAATGAAAAAGAGCTTAATAGCACTTATCTTCCAATAGCATTAGAAGTCTGAGAAAAAATCAAAGAAGTGTGATTTGATAAGCATAGACTTGAGAGAGAAATTGCAAAGATAGTAGGAGGTATCTTTGCAAATACATTCCCGGAAATAAATATCCCCTTTTCTATTTCTGAACCAGTGAATCATCCACAAAAACCTCAATCTAAAATATTGGAAATACGCATACTTTGAACTGAAAGAATAATAGAATTAGAAATAGAGAAACGCGTTAATTAACAATTTAATTGACTTATAAAAAATATCAATATAATACCTGTACTATTTTATCGTAGACCGTAGGCAGATGAAAATCTAAATAAGACCTACCGAGATGAAAAAGAACAATGATTTAAAAACTCAAAGGCTTTTTCTCTTAAAACAGAAAAAGCTTTTTTTTAAAAACAAAGACTATAACTTAACACTATAAAGAAATGGCTGTATCTAAAGCAAAAAAAACTGAGATACTCGAAGAGCTCAAAACACTTTTAAAAAACTCTAAAAGTGTTTGATTTACTTCAAACTCTGGTCTCAGTGTTGATGATATCACTAACCTGAGAATATCTCTCAGAGAAGTTGACTCAACAATTACTCTCGCAAAAAAGACACTTATAAAAATCGCTTTTAAAGAAGTATACGATGTAGATATTACTGACGACCTTCTTCCAGGACAGATCGCAATGGTATGTTCAAACGAAGATGCTATCGCTGGTCTTGGAAAAGTAAACGAATACATCAAAAAAGATGAAGATGATAAAATGATCTGGACAGGATCATTTATGGAATGAGAACTTCAAGATGCTGAAGCTACTAAGAAACTCGCAGGTATGCCATCTAGAGAAACACTTCTCGGAAGACTTGTTGGATCTATGCAATCTCCACTTTCTGGACTTGCAAGATTTTTTGACGCTGCTGCTAAAGATATCGAATCTCAAGGAAAGCAAAAAGTTGGAGAACTCGAATGAGAGCCTAAAGCTGAGGAAGCTCCAGCTCTTGTAGAGGAGAAAAAAGAAGAAGCAAAAACAGAGGAAGCTCCAAAAGTAGAAGCGAAAGTTGAAGAAGAAGTAAAAGAGACTCCAGAAACAAAAGCTGAAGCTCCTGTAGAAAAAGCAGAAGAGCCAGCTAAAACTGAAGCAAAACCAGAAGCTCCTGTTGAGGAAGAAGCAAAAGTAGAAGAAGCTCCAAAAGCAGAAGCAGACGATCTTACAAAAGTAGAAGGAATTGGACCTAAGACATCTGAAGCACTAGTGGCTGCTGGGGTGGCAACATTTGCAGAACTTGCAAAAAAGACTCCAGAAGAAATCAGTGAAATAATTGCTGAAGTACGTGGTTCTCATGTAACTGACACTTGGCCAAAACAAGCTGAGATGGCTGCAGCTGGAAACTGGGATGAACTCAAAAAATGGCAAGACGAGATGGATTGAGGAAAACCAGCTGAAGAAAAAGCATAGTTGTATATTAATGCGTCTATCCAAAGTGGAAGGATATGAATATTTTCATACCAACTCAGAACGATAATATTCGTTCTCTCCGCTTTGGGTAGATCACTAGCATATAACGCTAGAGTCATCCTGAGCTTTGTTCAGGATCTCAGTAGAGAATAGATATCTTTATTCTTATGACTGAATGTCCGAGTTTGGGATTCTGAAGAGGATCTTAGAATGACAAAATATTTATATTTATAATTTGAAAATAATTATGGCTGAATTATCAAAAAACGCTGCTAAAGTTATGGATCTTGTAAAAGATCTTACTATCGTTGAACTGAACGATCTTGTAACAGCAATGGAAGAAGAGTTTGGAGTATCTGCTGCTGCACCAGTTATGATGGCTGGAGGATGAGCTGAAGGAGGATGAGCTGAAGAAAAATCTAACTTTGATGTAGAGCTTACATCAGCAGGAGGATCTAAAATCGCGGTTATTAAAATAATCAGAGAAATTACAGGTCTTGGACTCAAAGAAGCAAAAGATATTGCTGACAACGGAGGAAAAGTAAAAGAAGGTGCTGCTACTGATGAAGCAAATGAAATCAAAGCAAAACTCGAAGAAGCTGGAGCTACTGTTGAGCTCAAATAATAAACTCCCTCACTCCAACCCTCCCCATTTGAGGAGAGGGAGAAAATGGACAAGAATTATTTGAAATTGAAAAACGAAACTATATAATAGTCTCGTTTTTTTACTGGGATGTCGCCAAGTGGTAAGGCCGCGGACTCTGAATCCGCTATCGGGGGTTCGAATCCCTCCATCCCAACCAATATATACTCAACCTTGGATTCGAAAGGAGAACTCAGCTTCGCTGAAAAAAGATCCTTTAGCGATCTTTTGAGTTTGGTGTCTGACCCGCAGGGCAACGAATCCCTCCATCCCAACCAATAAAAAGAGCAGTTGCTCTTTTTATTTTGATTCTCAGAGATTCGCTACAAAGTACTTTGGATCTTCGATGACGTTTATGTCTACGATTTTTTCTGCATTTTTTATGAGACTTCTACAGTCTGGTGAGAGGTGCCTCAAGTGAAGTTTTTTTCATGATTTTTTGTATTTTTCAGTGAGACTATTGATAGCTTCTATTGCGGAGTGATCCATAACTCTTGAGCGAGCAAAGTCTATAATCACTTCAGATGTATCACCCTGTATATCAAAGATTTCTTTAAACTTCGTAACTGATCAGAAAAATAAAGGTCAGTCCAGATCGTAGTGCGTAATCCCCTTTTCATCAACTGATTTTTGTGCTGAAATATTTTCAGCCTTTTGCCAGGCAAAGGTCAGTGCTGAGATGATAACTCAGGCTATAACTGCAAGTGCGAGATCACCACTGATAACGGTTATGGCTGTCACTGAAATGATCACAAAAGCATCAGATTTTGGGATTTTCCCGAGCATCTTGAGTGTAGGCCATGCAAAAGTCCCAATAACCACAATAAACATAAGTCCTACAAGAGCCGCAAGAGGGATAAGTGAGATGTAGCTTGTTGCAAATACTATAAGTACAATCAAAAATAGTGAGGCTGAGATGCCTGACATACGTCATCTTCCCCCATTGGATATATTGATCATAGATTGTCAGATCATCGCACATCATCCCATCGCTCCAAAAAATCCACAGACACTATTTGCGATTCATTGCCCTACGGCTTCTCTATTGTTTTGACCACGAGTTTCTGTGATATCATCAATGAGACTCAGAGTCATGAGTGACTCTGTGAGACCGATAATTGCGAGTATCAAAGAATATGGAAGAATAATCTTGAGCGTTTCAAAAATACCAGTACTGAGTTGCGGGATATGAAAACTCGGAAAGGCTCCTATAAGATCCTTATATCAATTTTCTGCAAGATACGAAGATACAGTACGCACATCTTCGAGTCACGGGACAAACAAGACAAGAAGTGTCACAAAAACTATAGCAACCAGTCCAGAAGGAACAGCCTTTGTAAACTTTGGGAGAAAATGAATGATAGCCATAGTCAGAAGTATCAAAACTCACATAACTACGAGTTCAGAACCACCGAGCCACTGTCAATCAACCTTGAACTGGCCAATTTGTGCGAGAAATATAATAATCGCGAGACCATTTACAAAACCAAGCATCACAGGATGAGGAATGAGCCTGACAAACCTTCAAAACTTACAGATTCAGAAAAGTATCTGTAAGACTCACATCAACACAAGTGTTGCAAAGAGATACTCTATACCATAGCTGACAACTAGTGAGGTCATCACAACAGCCAAAGCTCCTGTTGCTCCAGAGATCATCCCTGGTCTTCCTCAAAAAATCGAAGTAAGAAGTCAGACGATAAAGGCTGCATGAAGTCATACCATCGGGTTTACTCCCGCAACAAAGGAAAAGGCTATAGCCTCAGGAACGAGCGCAAGTGCGACTGTGAGACCAGAGAGCACATCAGTCTTGAGTTGTTTTTTATCCTGAAATTCTTTGTAAAATGAACTCTTCTGGAGATAGGAAAGAAGAAGCATAGAAAGGTATTTTTTATAAATAAAAATAGCAATCTCAAAACAGTCTTGAGTCGCTATATTTTAGCAGACGAATATTATAAAAAAAAGAAGAAAAGTAAAGCTTAAAAATCGGCCCTGATTTTTGGAAAAATATGCTCAAAACCACTTGAGAATTTTCAAGTTCAAAGCTCCTTTATGACTTCTGTGATATCAAACCATTGTATATCATGGACTTCAGCTTCCTGCTTCAAGTAGGGTAAATCTTCGTCTATAACTGCAAGATACGCCACGTCATAGTGGAAATGCTTGGGTTCTTGTCACACTTGAGGCACACTATGTATATCAAAATTGAAAATATCTTGTGACAACTCTATATCATTTTCGTGAATTCCAGCTTCTTCTTCTAACTCACGAATAGCTTCAGCTCGTATATCTATCACTCCATCTGCATGTCAGCCAAATTGCTGCCAAGTACCATATTTTTTATGATGCATCAAGAGTACTTTTGTTTTCTCCTCATTTATCACAACAACTGATCCGGTGAAATGACCATCTTCAAAATGATTTCTATACAGCACTCTGTTGTCTTCATATTTTTCCAAGAGTTTTATACATCTCTCAACATTATCAGATTCTTCTTTGTATCTATCTCAGTATTTTCTGATTGCTAAAATAAGGTCTTTTTTCGTTTTCATAAATTTATATGTATCTGAATAAATATATCTGATACAATACTATATGATTATATTGATTTTACGAATTATTTTTCGCTCAAAAATTGACAATTTTTGAGACTATATGCTACAATAGTAAAAATATGAATATTGTTTCTATGTCTCAAAAAATACTTTCATTTTTCCTATCAATACTCTTGCTTTTTTCAAGTTGGAGTATATGAGAGTACCATATCCCAGATACTCACGCCTGAGTTGATCCTGGATTTGCATGATTTTATTATTCTGGAACATCTGGAGATCCTTATTTACCTGCCAATTTTATCCTATCACGTGTTGACACGCAAGTGTATTTTGATTGGGGAACTGGAAGTCCTGATGCGAGTATTCCAAATGATGATTTTACAGCAAGATGGACATGAGACCTCATATCTGATCAGACAGGAGTACATACTTTTCGTACCAGAAGTGATGATGGTATCAGAGTATATATAGATGGGAATCTTGTCATAAATAACTGGACCAATCACGCTCCTACTTACAACACTGGAACATATAATCTCACAGCTGGAACTGAGTATGATATAGTCGTAGAGTTTTATGAAAGATGAGGATGAGCTGTTATAGAGCTTGACTGGCAAAGACCAGGAGATAGCTCATATATTGCCCTAGATGGAGCATTTGTCACGAATAATCTCTCAACTCCACTCGCACCAACAAATATCACACTCTCCAACTCAACACTCTACGATAATGATCCAGCAAATACAAACGTCTGATTCTTTTCAACAGAAGATCCAAATCCAAATGATACACATACTTATAGTTTCGTTGCGTGAGTTTGATCAGCAGATAACTCAAAGTTTAGCATTTCAGGCTCCACACTCAGCATAAACTCTGCAGTCGACTATGCGACACAAAACTCCTATAGTATCCGTGTCCAAACAAATGATGGTGGACTAACATACGAAGAAATATTTATCATAAATGTGATTAATAGTGCAAGTCTCACTCCATGATTCTGTGGAGCATACTACAATGGAACAGCTACAAACCCATATCAGACTTCGAATCTCATACTTGAAAGAGCCGATACGAGTATAGATTTCAACTGGGGAACATCGAGTCCAGATCCAAGTATTCCAAATGATAACTTTACTGCAAGATGGGAATGAATCATGAGTTCTGATGAGTCTTGAATTCATAATTTTCGAACACTTTCAGACGATGGTGTACGTGTATATGTAGATGGGATACTCATCTTAAACAACTGGACTAATCATGGACCAACCTACAATTATGGCACTTTCAACATGCAAGCATGAAGAAACTATTCTATAGTTATGGAGTTTTATGAAGCTGGATGATGAGCTGTAGCTCGACTCAATTGGGAAAAACCTTCAGGTGGAGGCTATGGAGTACTTGATCAAAATGATGTGTGATATATTTGAACCTGTAACTCGAACGATACTATAGCTCCAACAATAACGAGTACCAGTCCTTCAGACAATATGCTCTTTCCAAGACATGATTTTGATATCTTGTATAGCTATTCTGATGACAGTGGAGGAGTATGAATAGATATCTCAAATAGTACATTTACTGATCTCTCAAACAATATCGCTCCAAATGCACATATAACAGCAACGGTAAACACTGTGTGGTGATCTGTGAGTGGAACTTGATGAATCGCAAATGGGATCAAGAGTACTGTTTGAGCACTGAACTATGAATATCACTCAGATTCTCCAAATGCCTTTATTGAATTTGAGTGGCCAACAGCTCAAAAGATATGAGATCTCAAAATATATAATAGAACTGATTGTTGTGCAGGAAGGATCGGCTGAGCTACAATCGAGCTGTATGACGAAACTGGAAATCTGCTCCACACCCATACTATTGGAAATACTGACTGAGTAGATGTGGTTGATATAGACTTTAACGCACTTTGAGAAATACATGAAGCACACAGGCTCAGGATAAATTCTCAAGGTCCACAGAGTTATATCAACATACGTGAAATAGAGATATTTCCTCTCACCGAAAGACTCAAGCTCTATAAGTGGGATGGTACTACATGGTGAGACAATATTGCATCTCGATATGTGGATTTCTGAAATGATAGTTTTAGTACAACAAACACCAACTATCCAACTCTATGACTTCCCTATTGAAAATATAAAAAAGAGCTTGTGATCCAAGACCTCAATGGAAATACAACAACACATGAATCTGTTTTTTACATAGATGAGCCAAGTTTCAACATCAGTACCCCTGAAATAGATCTATGAGAGCTTTCATCGCTCACAGAGACTTTCTCTGATACTGTGACCATAACAGTGCAAACAGTCTGAGCTGCATTTGAAGTGTTTATAAGTCCTTCTTCCCCACTCAGTATATCCTGAGACCAGATCCCTGACTGGGATGGGACAAATGGTTTCTGATATCAAAACACTCCTTTTTCATGAAATATAAACACTATTTCAAATCAAGAAGTAGTCTGATCTCAAAACCAAAATATAAATACTAACGGAGAGAAAAATACCTACACCTTTGAGATTCAACTCTGAGCTCTAGTCAATTTCGAGCAGTCATGAGGAGAGTATCTAGGGAATATGGATTTCTGAATAGATCTCGAATATTAAAATAACAGGGTTAATTTTTTAATGCGCTTTCTTCTTTGTAGCTCTCTTTTTTACTGCTTTTCTAGGAGCATTTTTCTTTTTTATAACTCTTCTTTCTCCATGTCTTTCTCATTGGTAGTTCAGTGGTATTTGATCAATAAATTCTTGCAATAATGTAATACCGTAAATTTTAAAAATGTCTTCATATGTATCATAGAGTATAATGAGGTGTTTTGCAAAGACCAGAGATCATGGCTCATAGCTTTTCCCAGTTTTATGCATTTCAAGTATTTTCTCTATTTTTGCTCTTGGGTCATGTATTCCTTTCAAAACTAGTGTTACAGTTCAGTCTCGAATTCATTCAGACTTTTGAATATCACTTAGTATATCATCAGCAGTTGCAATCTTTGTGTTCATATATGTATAAATCTTTTACTCATATTTTTTAGATGTATTTTTATAAAAATTTTTATATATTTGTCAATATAAAAAGAGCTTTGAAGCTTCTTATCTGAACTATTTCCAGAGTTTCACTCGAAAATGAGCAAGAAGCCAGATAATAGGAAGGAGAATCATAGGAATATAATACTCAAGTGGATTATTTGAGTACTGAAGTGCGACGATTGGACCAGCATAAAAATATATATAGGCCGTTTTCTGGATACGCTTCCACCAGATACCAAGAATCCTTTGTGAGAAAGTATTTGAAATAATTAAGAGTATGAGAGCTGTGATTTCTGAAAGTCTCGAACAGAGACTCAGCAACATAGACCAGTCTCTTGTCGAGAAGAATCTCGAGATCATATCTGGACTTAGAGACCAGGCTTGGAGGGTGAAAAAAGCTGCAAAACTTGAAGGGTTTTGGATCCATTTTGCAAAGAGCATAGTCACGATAATTGACGCTGAAAATATTCCAAATCACTTCCTGAGTACAACCAATCTACGGAGTATTTTAAGTTTTGGAAATATATCTGCAAGTGGGCGAACAAACATCACGAAAACTACTGCATACCAAGTCAAAAGAAACAAGATACTATAGATATCTTTTCCAAAAATCTCATATCCTAAAAATCAGTATCTCAAACCAAGAAAATAAAATACCGGAACTCCAAATACTCAAAGATATATAAGTATCTTATGAAATATCTCTATTCCAGGAACTTCTCCTTCGAAAAGTATATTTTTCCAGAGAGCTATCGGAGGATTTGCAAGGGTAAAATCCTCGTGAAATATATTTTTTGTACCGTGCCCAGCATCCTGCAAGATCTTTCTGACGGCACTCACCATATCTGGATTTCCACAGATATATACCTCATCGTCTTTCTCTATATCTGCTAAATGATCTGTCACACGTGATGGAGAAGTATCTTTTTTATCAGGACGCGAGATACAAAGCCTCAACTCTAAGTTCTTATATTTCTCAAGCTTCTCAAGATAAAACAGGTCTTCTTCCTTACGCACTCAAAATATGAGGAGTTTTTGGGTCTCTTGTGGGATTTTTTCGAGCATTGCCATCATAGGTGCGAGCCCTGTACCTGTTGCGATCATTACCTTTCTTTTGTCTGTATCTTGCACTACAAAATCTCACAGAGCTCATATGAACTGAAGCGTTGTTTTTTTTCTGAAGACATTCTTCCAGCTTCTGTCTCAGAGTTTTTTGAGAAATGCAGAACCTCTTCACTTCTCCAGTATTTTAACCGTAAGAGTAAAAGAATCTTTGCTCGCTGCTGCAATAGAGTAAGAACGCGAAAACTCACCTCTGAGATCTTTCATCTGAAGTGAGATGTATTGACCTGGAACACAGCTAAACTTTTCAGTTTGAAAGACCAGTTCGAGTACATCTGGAGTGAGGTATTTTTTTGATATGAGTTCTGCTTGTGAATAGTTGAGCTCATAGGCTCATTCTTTTTCTACTTTTATGACATTTACAGGACACATTTTTTCAGCCATCAGCAGTTTGAGAGCATTTTGATTGAACTTGTCAGAGATAACATGAGAAGTTGGATCAACTTTAAAAACCTCCGGACATATATTTTCACAGTTTTTACAAGAAATACAACCTGGTATTACCTTTGCAGAAGTGATATTCATAGTTATTTCATATTAAGAATTATCTGAAATTGTATATTTCATATATTTTTCTCATTAGCTCAGGCAATCACTACTTCTAGAATTCCATTTTTTTTAACATTTCAGAAACTTACTATATTGAGATTATCAGATGAATTTTGCATTTATTTTAGAACCAAAATTTTTAAGAATATTATCAAATGGAATAAATAACTTTTGTGGAAGCAGATCTAAACTTGTCCAGATTAATTCATCAAACTCATTATCATTCTCTACAGATGGTTCTCATGAATCATACTCTGCAAACATACATATCGTGACAAAATGTTTATCTTCAATAATATCATTATTCACTCATAAAAAATTAACATTCTTTATAAAAACATTTGTTTCTTCAAAAGTTTCTCTACGCACACAGTCCTCAAAACTCTCTCAGAAATCTAAATGTCATCATGGGATACACCATGTTCATTTTCAGAAACCACTCGCTCTTTTTCATAAGAGAAATTGATCTCACTTTTTTACAAAAGTTGCAACTCCTACCTTTGGATACATAGCTATAAATAATTATTCAACTTATCTACCATATCAATTTTTTATATTTATGCAATTTCATCCAAATCATATTATGCAGTATACAAATTATGAGTAAGAAAAATGTAAGCATTGTATTCTCTATTTATTTTTTATTTCTATATGTTGTATTTTACTCTCGTATATGACTATATATTCCATGCCTGAAAAACTGACTGTATCTGATTTTTTTATTCATACAAAATCAAAATCAATTCTTACTATTCAAGGTTTTTCTTCGACTATTTCTTGTATCTTCCACTCTAGTTTCTCATAATTTCAATGGAATTTTTTTTGCATATTAACGATATCTTCAATTCATAAATATAATCCAGTATTTTGTGAACTGTATGTAGATGTAATAGAAAATAACTTCTCTATTTTCTCAAAATTACTTTCATTTGAGGCATCGAAATAATATTTTGCTATATCAATTGGTGTCATATACATGTGTCTTATTTAGTATTTTATCAAAAAAGTATTTATAATTCAGGCGCAAAACAGAGAAACAACTAGTTAATGAGTTCTCTTATGTTTTTATAGTACTGTTGTATGTTTCTCTTGAGAGTATTTTGATAGATTTCTAAAGGGTTTGCTTCTTGCGAGATATGAGATGAAAGCCAGGCAAAATTCGAACAAAATTTGAGGATATAAATATATTTTTGTTTTTCAGGATTCGTATATCAAAAACTATTCATATATTCTGTGTATACCTTGAAATCAAAGTCTTTCAGATCCACAAAATTATCCCAAAATATTCAGCCTACGTAGTATTCTACCGGGTCTATATATGTGTCTGATATAACAAGAGATTCTAAGTCTATAATCTGAGCTTTATTTCATGATATAATTATATTGTCACTTCTAAAATCATTATGACACAATGATGATTCTTCTTCAAAGTTCCAGTCAGTTTTATATAAATAATGAGTTAATTCTCACAAAATCGTGTTTAATTCTGAAATACAAACATGCTGTATTCTTTCATCTATTATTTTTTTAAAATCAGAAAAAATATCAAAATGCTTTAAAAAGTGAAACTCTTTCAAATCTATATTTTTAAGATCTTGCAATAACAAAAGTATGGATCTTTGATCATCATGAAATCTTAATGGGCTGTGTCATTGTATCTTCTCCATTATGATAAACTTCAATCCATTTGTATCGTCAAAATAATGAAGTATTTCGGCTGTAACTCATTTTCACTTCAGAGCTTCATAAATCATTTTCTCTTTTTCTAGCTTCCCTCAAAACTCTGAGTCAACTACCTTTGTAATATTTGTCCTCAGAAAATACTCTTCAGTTCATACCTGTATGAAGAAATTTGTATTCGTCCTCCCAGAAGTAACTTCTTTGAACTCAACTTTTTCAGTACCATAGTACTTACATATTTCTTGCTTCAATTTTTCAAACATATTTATTTTTTATTTCTCAACTACTCTCCTCCACAATTCTTGCCAGTTGTCTTTACCCGTAAATTTTTTATCAATTATTGAAGCAGCTTCATCTTTTTTTCACCTGTTATATAGCATAAAAGCTTCCCAAAAATCGACTTCATCATTTCATGGAAGACACTGTTTTACCTTTTTAAATAATTCTAGGGAATCTTCTATTTCTCCTACTGCTCACACTTCTTCTGCTTCCATTAGGAGGTCATATCAATATTTTTGTGATAATAGTTCAGATAAATCTGAAATTGGAGTCTTGCTATTATCTATTTTGAGAGATATTTTTGGTAAATCTCATTTTTTATTGCTCACAACTGTCAATGCAGATGATTGCTGTCAACGTATTTCTCATCAGGCATCTTGTCATGCTTGGAGTGAGAGCAAAAGTCTCTCTGGAAATGATATAGCAAGATTTTTTTCATAAGCCTGTGCCATACTCTCTAAAACAGTATCATTTGTAAGGCAATTTCACTGGACTACATAATTATCTCAGATAATAGTTCCTGCGTATCTCAAGCACTCTTTCCCAGTGTGAGTAGCTATATTTCAGAGATTATCAATAATAGCTACTTGTCTTGATTCGTAGGCTTCATCTGTATTTCAGATAATCTCTAACAATTCCTCTGGTGTTTTTCACTTTTCAAGAAGTGCAAGTCCATCATATCAATATTTCATTTCTGTAAGTGCTTGTGTTGCTATAGCTCACACTCATGGCTTCAACCATGGGACATTATTTCCAACTCAAAACCAATGAGTTTGTACTGCCACTCACATGTCTCCTGTCTCTGCGTCTCTAGCTATTATTGAATATGTCATATATCGTGTTATTTAGATCCTATCCTACTATGTATTATACAAAAAAAGTCTTATTCTGCTAGTTCAATTGATTAACGCAAAATATATTCTCACGAGAATCATAGACATTCTTCTGTTTCAAAGTCTGAACAATCATAACTCGATAGTTCTATACGTCCAGGATTATATGTGAGATTTATATGACACTCAGTAGTATCAGAATAATAATTGGCAACTCCACTTTTTTCAAGATTCGCGAGTGCTGAAAAACCATAACACGCAAGATCCTCAAAACCAATTTCAAAATCTACTCCTCCCTCTTCATCAGGTCAGAGAATCCATAAAAAAGTATTATCTGAACGATAGTATTCCCCTGACCAGTCAGCAAACTCATCTACTCAACTGTTGTCCACTACGATATCTCATTCTACTTGCGAAGTTTCTTCCTGATCGTTTTCCTGTGTTTCATTGATAATTTTTCAACTAACATCTTCTTTAATAGAAGGCTCAGAAAAATCTTGTGAATGAGAGCATCCAGCTAAGACAAGGAAAGATATAAGAAAGAGAGAATACAGTTTTTGTTTCATAAATACTATTTATAAATATATAACAGTATACTAGTCACTTCCAGTTAAGATACAATTATTTTTCTCAGTGTGAGAAATTACGAGACATACTCTTTCCCCACTTTTTTGTATGCATCTCTAAAATTCATTCAGTTTTTTACGAGTTTATAAGCTTCTTCTGTTGCGTATAGTTCCGGAGTCATAGATTTATTAAGAATATCTTCATTTACTCAAACATTTTGTATTACGAGTATCATTACGTCAAGAGTATCTTGAACGAGCTTTATTCATTTCAAATATGGTTCTTTTGTGAGTTGAAAATCGCGATTATATCAAGTAAATAACATCTTGTATATTTCTCTAATTTGAAATTCATATCATAAAAATAAATTTGTATTTCAACGAACGAGTTCCATGATATCCCAGTTCTTCTTTTGAGGCATTATTGACGAGCCAGTTTTGAATGAATCTGGTAATGTAAAAAAATTGAACTCACTTGAAGAAAAATATACAAGTTCATTCGCCATCTTTCACAAATCTATCATTATATGGGATAAAGTTTGTAATGTTATATATTCAAACTTTCATCTAGAGTATCAGCAATAAAGTGGATTTTCTTGAACTTTTTCAAATCATAATAAGTTTGTTGTAAAGTCTCTATCTAATCATAATCATACAGCTCAATAACCTGCGGCACTTCATAGTGGGTTTTGATTATTAATTTCTTTTGCAGAATCTAGAAGTATTTTCGTGTCATTTAGAGAATCAGAATACATTCAAAGCCACCATCATACTTTTGAAGGCATTGCTTTTTGTGTATGAGTATATCATGGCATATTAGTATCTCCTATCTCTTGTTTCTTTTTTTCTAAATTACCTATAAGTATATCAATTTTTGATTCAATTTTTGAAATCATATCGAGTGTATAAAGTCTCATAGTAACAAGAATTTGGTCATTTCTCGAACGACCCGTGTGAATTTTTTTTCAAATTTCTCAATAATTTTCTGTTAAAAATGATTCAATAGCAGTATGCCCATCTTCTTGAGATATATCTATTGTAAACTCTCAACTTTCTAGTTTTTTTAGTAATTCTGCTAGTCATAATTCAAGATGCTTTAATTCTTTAGAATCTAAGATTCAAATCTTGTATAGCATTTTTCCATGTGCTAATGTTGCCTTAATATCATATTCTAATAGTTCTATATCAAGGATGTTATCATTCCCCACTGTGTATTTCTCTATAATTTCATGAATATTTTGTGTTTTATTTTTTTGCCAAATTTTTTTCATAGTATTATTTTAATTATTAGTTCATATATTATAAGCTGTCTTCTGAGCAAGATTATAGATTTCTATAAAGCCAGCACTTGAATTCTGATTAAAATCCATACTTTTATTAAATGTTGCGAGATTTTCATCAAAAAGAGAGTTTTGAGAAGATAAAGATTCAACAATAATATTTCATTTAAGAATCTTTATTCTCACATTTCACGTAACTTTCTCGTTTTGAGTATTAATAAATGAAATGATATTTTTCATCACAGGGTCGTACCATTTAGCTGCGTATTTTAGATACGCCCACTTTGTATCCATAAATACTTTTATCTCATTCTCTTCTCTTGTTGACACGAGTTTTTCTAAATTTTTATGAGCTGCTATGAGAATAGATGCTCATGGATTTTCATACACTCAACGAACTTTTAATCATACAAATCTATCTTCAATAAGCGGAAAAACTCATACTCCATGTTTTGCTCAAATTTTATTTAAATCTGAAATTATCTCAGAAAGTTTTTTTGAATTTCAATTAATTTTTTTAGCAATTCATTTCTTAAAGTATATATCTATTTCCTCTGATTCACCTGGAGTTTGTTCAATAGTATTACACCATTGTAGAATATTTGGAAATTTAGGAATGAGTTCTGGGTTTTCTATTTCTCATCACTCTCATGTATTCCCCCACATATTTTCATCATAAGAGTATGGAGTGTCTTTTTTTTGTTTCACGGGAATTCAATGTTTTTCTGCATATACTATTTGCTCATCTCTTCACATCGACCATTCACGCACTGGAGCGATAGTCTTTAAACGAGGATTAAGGGTTGTAATATATGATTCAAAACGTACTTGGTCGTTTCATTTCCCTGTACATCCATGGGCAATAACATCACATCAATATTCAGCAGCTATTTTAACAGCAATTTCAGAAATAATTATTCTTCCTAAAGGAGTGGAAAGTGCATATCATCATTGATAATCTGCATTTGCTTTCACTGCAATAGAGAGGTATTTATCAGCGAATTCATCTTTAGCACCATACACAATGACATCTTTTGCTCATAAATCAAGTCCCTTATTTTTTATAGAAACTAAATTATCAGCAGTTTGTCATATATCAATCGTAAGTGCTATAACTTCACATTCATACTCATCCTGTATCCATTTAAGCATCATAGAAGTATCAAGTCATCCTGAATATAAAAGTAGACACTTTGTAAATTCTCATTTTTTCGCTTCGTGTGAAGCTATTTTCTTGTAAACCATAATATAAATTTAAAAAAACTAAAAAAGCTACTTTCCAAAAAATAAGAAAATAGCTTTTTATGATTTACCTAGAGTTTAAAATATTTTACATACACCAAAAGAAACCATTTTCTTATCTGAAAATGTCCTCCTGTTTCTAATGAATTGTAAATTTTGCATAAATTTCTGCTGTTAATTACATGCTTAATATATAAATTTATCTGAGTATGTCAATTTCTGGGTTTAAAACCACTTCTCTAACTGTAATTTTTTATAAATTTTATATCGTTATCGCAAATCCCACGTAGCACTTGTTTCTTTCTCAGATATATCCCACAATCTCTTTGATACTTCTTTATTTTTAGCATGAGGTTTGATTTCATGTGCTCAAACTGGCCCCACCCAATTATTCCTTCCGGTTGGTCCGTAGAAACCTTTTTGATCTAAGTTTTCTTCAACAGCGCACATAACTTGCGAATAAGCCCCTTTTTCAGCAGATTGAGTGAGTGGAGATAATGTCATGAGCCAAAATATAAATCTCATAACAGGACTTCCACTTGATTTGATAAGTGAGGTCCTTGATGAACCTGGGTGACAAGCATATACTTTTACATTTGTATTTCATGATTTCTCCAGTCTATCTTGTAGTTCATATACTGACATAATTTGGGCAAGCTTACTTTGGCTATAAGCCTTGTTTGCTGTATAGTCTTTATCCCAATTCATGTCATCAAATTTGATAGTTTTAATTCCCATGTCGTATCCCATACTTCCTACTGTTACAATACGTCATTTAGATTTATTGATGAGTGGAAAAAGCAAAGATTGTAATAAAAAGTGTCCATAATAATTTACTCCTAACTGACTTTCAAATCCATCAACCGTAAGTTTCTACCTAGGAACTTGAGCAATAGCTCCATTACAGATAAGCGCATCGATTCTCTCTATCTTTTCCTATACTTCTTCAACAGCATTTCTCATTGATTCAAGAGAGCCTAAGTCTATTTTTACAAAGTGTAGATCTATATTTTCACCAAGCTCTTCTTTTAGATTATCTATTGCAGCTTCTGACTTTTCTGGGTTACGATTCAACATAACTACTCTTGCTCCTTTGCTCAGAAGTATTTTTGAAGCTTCATACCCAGTTCCACTATTTGCACCAGTTATAAGATACGTCTTTCACACAAGTGAACTAATAGCACCAGGAGTCCAACCATCTTCTCAAAAATTATTCTGTGTCATATACTTTAAACTAAGGAAAAATATTTGAATCATTATATCCAACTATTTTTCAGTTCAAAGCTTTACTAGAACATAAGTAATTTCAGACAAAAAAATGATAGAGTACCAAAAAAGACGATTACTTGCAAGTATCTGTTTATAGTTTCTAAATAAACTTGACTAAAGTTATATTGAGAATTATTATAGTATGGCTTATTTGTAAAATAAAGCTATGAGAGAGAGGATAGAAGCTTATGAAGAACTCAAATATACAGCTCTAAATTGTTGTATAGAAGCAGATGATATACCAATTTTAATTGATTATATTATTGCTGATTTTGAATGAAAGAAAGAACTCAGACCCAGTTTGGTAAAAAAGAAATCAAGAGTATATTCTGTGTCTGTTATCTCTCAATTGTCTAAAACGAATCCAAAAGCACTAGAAGTCCTAGAAAAGACGATATCCCATATAGTTTTTAGAAGACAAACAGAAGCTGTAGAAGCATATAAGTGATTTTTGAGAGAACTAGACACAGACGATACTTCAAGAGAATTACTCCTTCAGTTTGCAAAAGATCCTCGTACCAAACTCCTCATAATCCCAAGAATTCCTCAATTTGAAGAACTCTCGTGTATTGCAATTGATGATGTAGACATAGCCAATGAATACTGAATTATTGAAAGAGTATCAAAGATTATGAAATTATTCAAAGAGCACACAAAAGTATTTCATGCTACAAAGTGATTTTTCACTATCAAAGAAGATACTGTACTCATAAGAAGCCAGATAGAACAAGAACCTTCTAATGTAATTCAGTAATTATTTAAAATATTTTTTATAATACTAAATATTTAAACGAGAAAATAGTTGTATTTCTGTATATCTTACTCATTTATTCATAGAATATAGATAGTCAATTGTTGAATAGATATTTTCATGATAATGTTATGTACATTAAAGTGGTTCGAATTTACTCCTCATTCACAATTTTTCTATTTTCTTGCATCAAAAAAATAGCTTACATGAGTCATTTATTTCCTATAATTTCAAATTGAAGCACACTAGTAAAAAAAAGTGAGAAAAGAATTTGTAATGTTTAATGGATTTATGGGAATATAATAATTTATATCTTGATTTGAATTTCTTCTTTATAAGTAGAGTTTACAGCATACAGATATACTTTTCAGGAATTAATATCTAAATGCTTGATTTTCTCGATCTCTTCAGAGATAATTTTTTCAATATTCACTCTATGAGTTTCAAAAGTACTTGAGTCGAGTATTTTTAAGAATGTTACATGTGGAGAAAAAGCAAAACTATTATCCTCTACTTGGGTTCTTTTATATGTATTATGCAAGATATTTCTATATGACTCTAAGTCTATATCTGTCTTTGTATCAAAATATAATACAAATCTGTCATCTCCTCTAAAAAAATAATCTATTCAAGTAAGATGTATTGGTGATCATACATCAAGCCCTTGTATATCTGATTTTATAGAAGCAATATCATTTAATGCTATATTGTTCTCTAAATAATACAGTGTAATGTGAGGAGAAAGAGGATTCTGAAGCACTACTGATTCTTCAATAGTATTCTCTTTTAAATATTCATAAACTTTTACAAAAATATCAGCAAAATTTTCTGATTTTAATTCTACACCAATAAAATGTGATGTTGTTTGCATGTTTATTTTCTTACAAGCCTATCAAATCTATCAACTGCTTATTCAATTCTTAATCCGACCAATAGAGTGCCTTAGCAATGAGAGTGAGAACTGAGATATTAAAACTATAAGTCTTTTTCTAAATGGATTCTATTGTCTTCTATATTTTGAAAATTATCTACTCAAGTAAAATAGAAATTATTTTTCACCAGATATGAAATCATGTTTCTTCTATTATTTCTTGTTGTAATCTTAATTTTACTAAATCATTTTTGAGTCGCCCAATTATCCACATAATCCATCATCAAACTTAAAATTCATTTTCTTCTAAATTTCGGATCAACTCATGCCATCCAACAATAAAATGAATTATCTCAAAATTTATCATATCATACTATATATCATGCTGGAGCATTATTATAACGTGCAATTATAATCAATTTACACTTATCATTATATCTATCTTCAAAGTAATTTTTTTGATAACTTTCTCAGAACTCAATAATAGTTGGAGTAAGTTTCACTACTTCATCAATTGAAACTTCTTTAATTACTATCTTATCTACCATATCTATCATCAATAAAAAATAATTCTTTTACTAGTATATTAAACTAATTTTCAGTTCAAGCTAATGTACAGTGTAAATAAAAATATCCATTGAGATAGGTATTATTTTCATGAAAAATATATTGAGCATCAATGTATACAGTTAAATTATGATGATTAATTATCAATTTTTAACATTTAAAAAATCTGTTTAATTGTTCATGATGAAATCATAAGTCTTTTTCTAGTTGACTGGCTAAGTCTCAAAGAACAGCATTCTCCTCAATCTTAGAATAATATCACTCTTCTATATCATCGGAAATGCATTTTTTCCATCTTTGACTTTGTCAGAAAATTGCATCGATTTGACCTCTAATATCAGAATGTTCTTTCTGAACAAGTGAATTCATAACTTTAGAGTTTTCTACATCAATAACTCATAAACATCTTGTATTTACGTTGTGAATCAAATGACGTAATTGAAAATCTCAATGAGCTAATCATTCAATATCCTTTATTCGCAAAATTCTTCATAGCCTTTTTGAGAAATCAAAACGAACGTCTTTCCTCAGTAATGAAGTTCAATTTTTTTCATAATCATTAGATAGGACTTTATCTCAACATACGCCTTCTAGAAATTCCATATACACACTTCCTTCTTTATCAATACCGTATGGAATTGGTGATACGATATCTTGACTCAGCCCATCATGAAAATTCAATAACCTATTCCATATACTCAATGAAACTAATTCATGAATTGATTTCTTTTTGTTTCTCTTTTTACTCT
>JAHDHC010000014.1 GCA_020631485.1 Candidatus Altimarinota bacterium | reverse complement strand
TGTGAAAGAAGCTCTGAGTCCTGACAGATGATCTCAATACTCCGATCCAGGAGATCTCAGCTATCACGAGTGTATGACTGTTAGACATTAGTTCCTCTACCACATGATATAAATGATATTACGGAGATAAAGAAATATATGAAAATGCCGAACTCCTGATGATGAATCCACTGCAGAGCTGTAAAAGGCTTAAGCAACTCAAAGGAGCGGTAAAGAGTGGGAGATATACTATCAATCCAGATGGTACATGAGAGAAGAAAGTATTTTGTGATATGACCTTAGACGGAGGTGGTTGGACGCTTGTATGAATTTCAAATGGAAACTATCCAAGTGCAGATTTTCTCGATGGAGAAACATGAGTTTCTCCAAAAAGTCTCAAGCCATGATACGAATACTCAACTGATGCTTCTGATATATTTTTCTCAGAAGTAGCTATGTGACTAGATGGAGATACGCAAAAATATTTCTGATTCTCTGTGCCAGATGGATTTATAAACGAAAGAGCATTTGAAGCAACAGCCTGATCTCCACAGACATGTACACTCATAGAATGATATTATTCAAAAGATAATGGAGCAAAAAAGTACTGGAGAGAACATTATGGTTTTGCACAATCATTGATAACAAATAGAAGATTTAGCCAGTGATGAGTAGATCTATGAAATAGCAGTGATTGTGAGTCAAGTGGAAACTCTCTTGCAGTCTACAGAAACTCGACTACGCACTCTATATCAGCTTGAAATGGAGCATCATCTTCACCAAGCTGGAATAATCTCGGTTCTTTAACACGCACACCTTCAGCGACAGAACTCTCTGCCTCAGATTATCCAGCAGCTGGAGTCGATAGAAATGTGTGGATTATGGTACGATAAATACTTGTAAATTACTAAAAAAGCTCTCGAAACTGGAGAGCTTTTTGTTGCCTAAATTATTTTATTCAAAATGTGATTCAACTCATCATATCTTAGAGCTTAAATTACTATCTTCATCCTTCCATAATGATTTTATGGTAAGAGTTTTATTGCCAAAGTAATAATTTTTCAATCATATGTTATCTCAAGCATTTGTAGAAAATATGATAATACCATTCCATTCGTTCGTGTTGTTATCTCAGTTATGAACATATATATCATAGGTATTTCTATTTTGTATGAGTCTATTATTGTGTGCAACTACACATTCTCATTTTTTTATCCTATAAGTATTAAAATTATATCAATCGATATTTGAAATTTCATATTGGCTTTCATTACATACTGTAAGTGTAACTGGGAAAAATTTTTGAAAATTGAATGGTAATTGGTTTCACGCAACTAAAAAGAGAATTGCAATAATTGTGTATGGTATTAAATTTTTTATCATAAAATTTATATTTAAAATAAATGAGAGCATCCCTGCTCTCAAAAATTTAAGCTAGATTACTTATCTATACATAGCATTCAACACTCTCTTGTCCATGGAAGTCATAGTTGGAGACTTTTGTCGCTCTCCGGATTCTTCTGCGCGAAATAACGATTTATGACTATATCTATCATTATTGGTCCAGCTAATCGCTTTACAATATCCTTCATCTGTGTGACATAAACCGAGATTATGACCAAGTTCGTGAGCTGTATGTCCAGCTTTTAGATCTATTGAGCTGTAGTCATAACGAGTTAGAGAGTTTATATGATAACTTCTCCTGGTTTCCAGCCGTTCCACGGATGCTTTCCAAGTCCATCAATAGAGCTAGACATACGTTTGAATTTGTAAGTTACAAATGATGTACACCACCACGGACTGTAGCCTCTCCCTCCAGCAGCGAAATTCACTCGTGAGTTTGAGTAAAAAACACTATTGTAGAGTTGGGCAGTTTTTTGGACAGCTTCATGCCATTGATCTTGCTCCCATTCTGATAAGCCATACTGTCTCATAGAATATTCATCTATTACCAAGCATACGCTTCGCATATATTGCATGCCAGCGATAGACTTATAGTAATGAGTAGCACTCGCTGGAGTATTAAACAACATGGACATTAACAGTGTTAATGTAACGACTAAGTATTTTCGAAGCATCAAGCTTCTCCTTTTTTATTTCCACCTATGGGTTTAAAACCCCTGTCTTTAGACAGAGAGCTGAAGGCTTCAACTAGATACATTGGGTTTAAAACCCCGTTGACTTCAGTCCGATTGTAACTACCCTGTCAATAGTAAGAATTAAGCTAATACTATGACAAAGTCTGAAGAAATCAAGCTAAAAAGATGAGATTCCCCAACTAAATACTATAAGCATTCATCACATGCGACATACAATTTAACATGACATTGTGTATGGATAACAAAATATAGACGAAAAGTTATCAATGAGAGTATGAAGTTGAGACTGGAAACAATAATAAGATGAGTATGTAAGGAGAATTATGTGATAGTTGTGTGACTTGGTTTTGAAGAAGATCATGTTCACTGTTTGCTCTCTTTTCCTATAACAACGTATATTCCTGATATGTTCAAGCTTCTTAAATGAAGAACATCAAAAGTGATAAGAGAAGAGTACAGTGAACACTTAAAGGAATATTACCGTTGAAGATGGTCTAAACATTTGTGGGCAGTATGATATTTTTTCTGTAGTGTCTGAAAGGTAGATGAAGATATAGTAAAGAGGTATATTGAACAACAATGAGAGCAAGATGCTAGATGAAAAGAGATTGAGATATAAAAAGCCCCGCGACTTTAGTCCGGGGTGAGAGAAACTTTGTTTCTTTTACTTTGCCGAAATTGGCGATCCTAGCTTAGTCTTAAAAGAACGCATGTCAAAGCCAATTTTAGCTAAAAAATATATTTAATCAATTTTTAATATAAAAGTAATGATTAATTAATATTTTGAGAGGTTTTTTGAGATTTTTGCTCTTTATTTAGCATTTTTTGTTAATATAAAATTAATAGTATTTTGAGATAATTATGAAAATTTTGGAGTTTTCACTTGTGTATATCTTTTTT
The DNA here is from genome assembly GCA_020631485.1 of Candidatus Altimarinota bacterium. Taxonomy (GTDB): domain Bacteria; phylum Patescibacteriota; class Gracilibacteria; order BD1-5; family UBA6164; genus JAHDHC01. The sequence continues at coordinate 28,799 of JAHDHC010000014.1, read as the reverse complement.
AGAATTACAATAGAAAGCCGATTTTTAATTGAAAATAATATGGATCAAGATCAATTATCTACAATTATTGAGTATTGTTTAGAAAAGTGATGTGAACATGAACTTCCATGGTGTGAGTTTAAAAAAGATTTTCATAGCTCTGAAGAAATAGGGCAAAATATTTCTGCGATTTCAAATGTTTGTAGACTTATGAACAAACCACATTGATATGTTGTTTTTTGAATAGATCCAAAATCTCACACTCCAATTTGAACAAAATTTGATTATAAAACTCAAAAATGAAAATGAAATGAGGATTTGTTACCATGGTTAATCAGAGGCTTAGATAAGTTTTCAAATTTTGACTTTTATGAAATTGAATATGGATCAGAGAATATTCGAATAATTCTTTTATGTATAGAATCAACCGTTTCAAAGCCTGTTGCTTTTGAAAATACAGTGTTTATCAGAATTGATTCATATACCAAACCAATTAAATGATATGATCACTTGCAGAGTAAGTTATGGGAGAAAATACTTTGAGAATCTTTTGATTCAGATATTTGTCTTTCAAACATTTCAGATACTAAGGTAATGGAAGTAATTGATATAAAGTGATACTTACAGATTATGTGATATGACTTAAAAGATGATAATGAGTGATTGGAAAAGCTTATTCAGGATGGTTTGCTGATTTTTAGTTGAGGATTGTATAGTATTACAAATGCATGTGGATTATTGTTTGCAAGAGACCTTGGGGTTATAGATTTGAAGAGTAAATTTCCTAGAGTCATTACTTATAGATGAAATAATAGATTACATGCAATTAATGACGAAAAATGAGTAAAATGATACGCCTTAGGTTTCTCATGACTTATTAATTATGTATATTCTCAAATACCTAACATAGAAATAATTGAGTCTGAAAGATCAAGTGAACCATTATATCCAAAAGTTGCATTAAGGGAATTTATTGCAAACGCTATTATTCATCAAGATTTACGTATCAAGTGAGTAGAAGTGTTAATTGAAATATTTGATGATAGAATAGAAATATCAAATCCATGAGTTCCGTTAATAGAAATAGATAGATTTTTCGACCACCCTCCAAAATCAAGAAATGAACTCTTAGCCGATTTTATGAGGAGATCAAATCATTGTGAAAAAAGATGAAGCGGGATTGATAGAGCTATGGATTCAATAAGAATTCAATGACTTCCAAATCCAAAAATAGAAAAAAATGAAGATTTTACAAGAGTCGTGATATTTAGAGCTCGATCAATTTTAAAACTTACAGACAAAGAAAAAGCAGAGTCAATTTATTGGCATTGTGTATTAGTTTTTGTTCTTGAGAACGAAGCTATGACTAATGAATCTGTATGTGAGAGGTTTTGAATTGAACCACAAAATTCTGCGAATGCATCTAGGCTAATTAAACTAGCAAAAGATGAATGAAAGATAAAACCATTTGACCCAAAAAGTAGATCAAGAAAACATGCTAAATATATACCTATTTGGGCTGAATAATTCTTATTTGATGGTTATTTGATATTTTGGTCATTTTAGAGAATAAATTAGCTTTATTAAAGGGTTTCCTTATTTGATGATTATTTGATTAATGCAAAAACGTGTTTAAACTCGAGAGTAAATATAGCCCAGCTGGAGATCAACCAGAGGCAATTGAAGAGATATTAGAGAATCTGGAATTGGGGCATGACTTCCAGACTCTTTGGGGGGTGACAGGGAGTGGGAAGACCTTTACTATGGCAAATATTATAGAGCGTACTCAAAGACCTACGCTCATCATCGCGCACAACAAAACTCTTGCAGCACAACTCGCTCAAGAATTTAAAGAATTTTTTCCAAGCAATTCGGTGCACTATTTTGTATCGTACTATGACTATTACCAGCCAGAAGCATATGTTTCAAAAACAGATACATATATAGAAAAAGAAGCAACGATCAATGAAGAAATAGATAGACTCAGACATGCAGCGACGCAAGACCTTTTAACGAGAAAGGATGTCATTATTGTGGCTTCTGTCAGCTGTATATATGGTTTGGGAGATATCAGTGCCTACACTGAAGCAACATTTGAGATACAGGTAGGTAAAGAATACAAGATGGAACATCTCCTTCAGCAGCTCGTTGCGATTCAGTTTACCAGAGCCTGAGCAGATTTTAAACCATGAAATTTTCAAGTCATGGGAGATCTCCTTGAAATATTTCCAGCTTCAAAAGAAACAGTTATCAGTATAGAGTTTTGGGGAGATGAAGTAAGTCAGATAAGTGAGAGAAACTATCTCACGGGGGAAGTATATAGCTATATGCAGGATGTTACTATTTTTCCAGCGAAACATACGGTTACAACAAAAGACAGGATAGAAGAAATTATCCCAGAAATCCAAAAGGAACTCGAGGAAAACTTGGCTATGTTCAAAGAAATGTGAGACGTATTAAAGTATGAACGACTCAAAGCAAAAGTTGAGTATGATATCGAGATGATCCAAGAAGTCGGATATGTAAATGGGATAGAAAATTATTCAAGATTTCTTGATGGAAGAAAACCAGGAGAACCACCAGCAACACTTATGGACTATTTTCCTAAAGATGCCTTGACGATTGTAGATGAATCACACATGACTTTTTCACAAGTTTGAGGAATGTATGCATGAGATAGAGCGAGAAAAGAAAATCTTGTATCAAATGGATTCCGTCTCCCCTCTGCTTTTGATAACAGACCTCTACAATTTGATGAGTTTGAGTTAAAGGTAGGCCAAGTTCTTGCTGTATCAGCAACTCCTGGGCCATATGAGATTCAAAGGAGCTCAAAAGAACCAGATAGTTTTTTCTCTTATTCACCAGAGAGAGATGGTGACTGGAAAGTTACAAAGCAGAACAGAGTTATCCCTCAGATGATTCGTCCAACCGGTCTCCTAGATCCTGAAATAGAGCTTCGACCTATGGAGTATATGGTTGATGATATCTGAAAAAATATCGATGAAGCAGTAGAGAAAAATACTCGTGTACTCATAACAACTATTACAAAAAGGTCGAGTGAAGAACTCACAGACTATCTTCTCGAAAACGGATATGCCGTAAAATACCTACACTCTGAAGTAGATACTCTCGAAAGACTTGAAATACTCAAAGAACTGCGTGAATGAAAGATAGATGTAATTGTCTGAGTAAATCTTCTGAGAGAAGGACTTGATCTTCCTGAAGTCTCAAAAATATGCATACTTGATGCGGATAAACAATGATTCTTGAGAAGTACAAGCTCACTCATACAGATCATATGACGTGCTGCGAGAAACAGTGAATGATGTGTATATATGTACTCTGAAAAAGTAAAAAATATTGATTATACATCACTTCCCAAAGAGTGAGAACTCTATAGACTAGATAAGGCAAAACTTATAAATCAAGAGGGCTTAGTAGTCTCAGAAGCAATGAAAAAGGCTATTGAGTTGACCTATTATAGAAGATGAGTCCAACAAGATCATAATGCAAAAAATAACATAGAGCCAACAACAGTATATTCAAGTATTAAGGCTATCTGAATTGAGAAGAAAAAGAAAGACTATAGTAATATAGACAAAAAAGACATAAAAAAAGAAATCGCAAGACTTGAACTAGAAATGGATATAGCAGCTGCAAATATGGAGTATGAAAAAGCAGCAGAATTACGCGATGCAATCATCGCGATAAAAGCTTGAAAAAAGAAATAGTCAGACTATGCTAGGGAGGATTAAATTTTATAACATATACAAAAATGTTTATCATTCAATGAGGAAAAGAGCTCTCAGGAGAAGTAAGAATAGGAGGAAGTAAAAATGCAGGGCTTCCACTCCTTGCTGCCTGTCTTTTGGTAAAGTGAAAGGTTCAACTTTCAAATGTTCCAGACATTCTTGATGTCCATGATTTTATCCATTTTCTCAAGAGTTTATGATCTGTAGTAGATTTTCAAGACGATGTTCTCACACTCGATAACTCGTATTTATCTCTTGAGAATATTGATACTTCAAGAATAGAAAGAACTCGTGCTGGGATTTATTTTCTTGCTTGACTCTTGTATCATTTTTGAGAAGCACATATGCCTTTTCCCAGTGGAGATAAAATTGGGAAGCGACCTATTGATGAACACATAAATGGCTATGTGTGAATGTGATACAGCTTTAAGCAAACAGAGAAAGAACTCTTATTTGCAGGTTCATGATCGACAGATGATGTTGAACTGATGTGATATTTTGCAGTTTCTGCAACTATAAATCTCATACTCTGAGCAGCTGTCAGAAAGTGAACAACCACTATAAAACTTGCTGCATTTGAACCTCATATTTTTAATCTCATAGATATGTTGCGTAGTTTGGGAACCCAGATAGATATTCGTTATGATCATACAATTATTGTTCATGGAGGAGATGAGTTTAAAAAAGATACAAAGCATGAAGTGATTTCTGACTATCTTCAATCTGGAACTTTTGCGATTATAGCTGCACTTACAGCAAAAGATTATATAGATATACATCGTGCACGTATCGATGATCTTGCTGCATTTTTGCACAAACTTCATGCTACATGAGTAAAAACTGAAAACTTGTGAAATGATACTCTCAGAGTATATAGAGCAAAGCAACTTAAAGCTGTTGATATACAGACCAACATATTTCCAGGATTCCCAACAGATCTCATGCAACCTTTTACCGTGCTTATGACGCAGTGTGAAGGAGTTAGTAGGATTCATGAAATCCTATATGAAGGCCGTTTGAGCTCCCTTGTTGAATATGAGAGACTAGGCTGTAGTCCAAGAATTATTAACCTTCATGAAGCAAAAATAGAAGGACCATGCGAACTTGTAGGAAATATTGTAAATAGTTGGGATCTTCGTGCAGGTGCTGCTATGGTAATAGCTGGACTCATAGCGAAAGGAGAGACAAAGGTAGAAAACGTCTATTGGATCAATAGATGATACGATGATTTCCTCGGAAAACTTCAGTGACTTTGAGCTCAAATAGAAGAAAGAGAAGTGACTTAAAATTTGATTTTCTTTTTTTTCTGTTATAATTTTTAAGATATTAATATTAATTTAAATTTATGAAAAAAATATTATGTTTTCTTGCATTTTCACTTCTCCTCACGTCATGTTTTGGATGATCTGAAGAGAGTGAAGTTGAGCAAGGTTCAGTTTCAACAGGACAAGTTGTTGAAGAAAATGTTTCTGATCCAAATACTGAAACAGTAGAAGAACCTGAAGCTTCATGAGAAGATGCCACACAAGAAGAACCAGTACAGATAACTGATCCAGAAGCTGAAGACGAAAATTATGATGTGAGATCAAATATAGAATCAGATCCTGATGCTCAAGTAGTTGAACAAGAAGGAACTGTTATACCAACTGCTCCAGCTTCAGATACTAATGAAGCTGCTGTAGAACCTTCAAGCGAAGACTCAGCAGTGGGAGACGATGTCGTAGATGATTTTGAAAACGAATTAAATGAGCTTTTTCAAATCTTAGAAACAGATGCTTAAGAGTATCATAGAAAAGATATATTTGCAGATTGAAAAGGGAGATCAAATAGCTCCCTTTTTGTTTGTATCGCCAAATCCTTCAAGTTTGAGAATGGATATGGACTCAATTATACAAGAGCTACAAAAAACTTATGCTTTTCCCTCATCGTATGTCTTTCGATATGAAGACAACGGAGAAGCACTTCGTATAGCTCAAGCTCGAGAGATAGTGAATAAATCGCATATAAAATCAGATTATACGGTTCAAGTCTTTGTAATTGAAAATGCATCACGAATGACACTTTCTTTTTCTAATGCGCTTTTAAAGTTTTTTGAAGAACCATGAGTGGGAAATATTGTTTTTCTGACTCATAGTTCAGAAAGTGGCATTCTCGACACTATACTTTCAAGAGTCCAAAAATACCATATTCAAGGCCCACAAAAGACAAATTATACTGAGTATATAGTGTCTCTTATTGAGAAATATGTAGAAAAAAATAGTAGTGAAATAGTTTCGTATTATTTTACAAAACAACTAGAAAAAAAAGATGTTCTTGATTTTTTATATGCCTGTACTTCGTATATAAAAAAATCCTGAAAAAAATCAGAATTAATTTCTGATATATCTCAGGATCTTAAGGGAGTTGCAAACAATAACTTTATGGCAAAGTATACTATTGATAGGTATTTATACTTACTTAAAAAACCAGATTAGAGTATCCCATTTGTCCCAGCTTCAGAGTCTCTGTAGTCATCAACTATATTGAGTGCTTGTCTTGCTGTTTGGATAACTTTTGGGGCATAATCCATTTGGAAGTTTGTAGCATTTCCAGCTGTTTGTATAGTAAGCGTCCCATAGTCAAAGATATTTGAAAGCAGTCACTTTGTCTGAGAATTCATGTCTTGGACTTGTCCGAGATTACATTCTCAGAGACTTCTGTTGAGAAATCATTGTTGATCTACTCCTATGATCCTATTATTTGTGATCACAAAAAGATCGAGCTCATGATCAAGCCATTTTATATACAGGAGTATAGATGCAAATAGCCAAAATATTACTAGTCCCATATAGGTCCAGAGAAAACTTCAAAATAGTGCAAGTATAATACTGGTTATGAGGATTGCTATAAAGAAATTTATACCAATATACACATACACTATCCAGTGTCTTCTGACAGCCATAACAACTTCTTCTCATGGCTTTAGGTTTTGAAGGTTGAGCATATTAATTGATATTAGGTTTTTTTATGTAGAGCGCTTCTATCTGCTTTTCTTTTTGCAACTGTAAATTTTTTATAATAGCAGCGTAATCAATTTCCTTTACGCACAGTATACCAACATTTTCTCATATTTCAAAATCTCAATATATTTTTTTGATATTATGATTTTGTATGTACGAGATGCAATCTTGGTTTGAAATGATTTCTATATTGCTTTCTGGGCATTTTTTTATAAAAACATCTCTTTTGGAAGAACATTTAACAATGGGGTATGAATCATAGAGTTGGAAGTAATTGATAGGGGTGAGAAAAATATCAGTACGAAATGCAAGAGTATTGACTGTGAGTATGACACTTCGAACACCTGTAAAACTTCATGGACCATGAGTTGTAACTATATTTTTTAGATTTTCTATGTTTTTATCATTTTCCGATAGAAAAGATGTGATTTCTCCTATGAGTTTCGAAGATTCATTACGGTATATGTCTATGTTTTTTTGCGCTATGATAGTGTGATGTGTCTCAAAAAGAATGAGACGAGCTGGCGATGACAGGCTATCAATAAAAAGGTTCATAGGCTAGAGACAGTAATTTCCGTTTTTAGTGTCAGAAAAGATTTTTTTGTCTTTAAAGGCAATCACTCTTTTTTTGTATTTATTTACGATTTCTTTGTCGTGTGTTGCCATAATCACGGTCATTCCTTCTCTATTGAGTTCGTCAAATATATCCATGACCTCTTCTGCAGTATCTGGATCAAGATTTCCAGTAGGTTCGTCTCATATGATGATTTTTGGGCTGTGGACAAGTGCTCTTGCAATCGCGACTCTTTGCTTCTCTCATCAAGAGAGTTCTTTTATATATTTGTCTTTTTTAAAAAGAAGTCATACTTGCTCAAGGGCTTCAGAAACTTTTTTTCTGATATCACGATCTTTATATCCGCATACTTCCATAGCAAATGCGACATTTTCATATACTTTTTTTGATTCAAGGAGTTTGTAGTCTTGGAAGATAACTCAGATTGATCTTCTGTGATGTGAGAGGAAACTATCACTTTTATTTGTATACAGGCCAGATCCATTATCCAGAAATATATGTCACGCGCTTGGTTTAAGGTCTCATATCATCGAGCGAATAAGTGAAGTTTTTCCACTTCCAGAGTATCATATAACAAAAATAAACTCTCCTGGTTTGATGTCTATGCTGACATCTCTTAGGGCAGTTTTGTTTCCGTAGGATAGTGTAATATTTTCGACTTTCATAGGCTCATAATGTACATTTTTCTTTCTAAAAGTCAAAGCAAAAAAAAACAATATCTTGAATCGTTTGTAAAAAATTTTATAATTAAATTACTACTGTAAAAACTATGAAGAGACTGTATTTGAGCATTATTTTTTTTAGCTGAGTGATAAATCTTATTACTCTTTTACTCGTTGTCTACTATGTAGACCCTTATGTCTATAAAAATATTGCCTATCTTTCACTTGTAGTGACGTTTAATATAAGTTTTGCATGTATATTCTCTCTTATACTTTTTTGAATTAAAAAAATATATTTTCGAGGATTTGTAGATTATAAAAATGTACTATCGAGCTTAAGACAGTCATGATTTATTTCTTTGTTTATCACAGGAATCGTTATTTTTTACATAGTAAAAGCTCCTTTGTTATTATCGTTTACCTTGTTGTTTATGATATTTCTTTTCTTAGAAATCATTGCACAAAGTAGATAATTATTCTTTAAATACTAAATTTATGAAAAAAATACTTGGAACTATTGCATGTCTGCTAATCTCAGTTACTTGAGTACATGCATATACAACAGCTCAGCTTGATTCAGCTAATACTCTTGCCTGAGAAGGGATTATCAATGACAAATCGTCTAATCCTGCTGACTATAATCTCGATCAAAATGTTTTGAGACAAGAAATAGCAGCTGTTGCAAGATGAGTTGCAGGGATATCAAAAACTACAACATGTAGCAACATATTTTGAGATGTGAGTTCTACAAATCCAAACACTTGGGCATGCTATAGTGTAGAAGCTCTTGTAAATGCAGATCTTATTGCTTCAAATCCTACTTTTAGACCAGAAGCAAATATTACAAAAGCAGAATGACTCTGAATGCTCGTAAAAGCTGCATGTGGAGACGAATATAGTTATAACTCATCAGAGCCATGATCATGGCAAGAGCAAGTGGTAGCTTATGCGTCTGATAAACTTATAGTGAATACATTTACTGATTACAATACTCCTGCAACAAGGGGTTGGGTATTTGAAGTAGGAGCAAATGCTATGAGCTCATGTGGAGAAGATAAAGAAGCTCTTCAAATTCTTGAAGAAATCCTTGAAGGATTGTAGACCCCTCCCTAGCCCTCCCCTTCCAGGAGAGGGAAGACAAAAAAAGAAACGAAAACCGTTTCTTTTTTTGTATATAAGTCTCTCTGTCTCAAGGGGAGCAGATTTCTAATCCATCCCCGACCCTTCCTTTCAAAAGGAAGGGAGGAGTTAGGAAATAATCCCTGACATGATGAGGATATCATCGAGATATATGGCGCATATTTGTCATGCAGCAATCGCTCGTTGTTTCTCGTCAAAAGCGACAGAGTAAGTTCAATCATCTTCTTTGTGGACAGTACACTTCTGGTCAGTTTGTCTATATCTGATTTTCGCATGTGCATGCATAGGAAACTTGAGGTTGTCATGAGATAAAAAGTGGACATGATGCATGTGTAACGTGTCAGAAAAGAGTTCTTGATCGTCTCCATATCAGACAACTATTTCATTGTTGATGATGTCTTTTTTTACGACAAAGACTGGCTCTTTTTGTCCACCCAGATCAAGGCCTTTTCTCTGACCAATAGTGTAGTAAAATACTCACTTGTGCTTTCAAAGTACTTTACCATGTATGTCTTTTATGATACCAGGTTTGTGATCGATTTTTTTCTCAAGAAAGTCTGACATATTTACTTTTCCAACAAAACAGATTCCTTGAGAATCTTTTCTTTCAGCATTTGGGAGTCATATCTTTCTTGCTATTTCCCTTACTTCTGATTTTTCCAAATATCCAATCGGGAAAAGTGATCTGGATAATTGTTCTTGACTCAGACCTGCCAGAAAATAGGACTGATCCTTGAGAGGATCGAGTCATTTTCTGAGAAGGTAATACCCCTCCCTAGCCCTCCCCTTCCAGGAGAGGGAACTTCATTTCGAATCATCTCAGGTAATACCCTTCCCTAGCCCTCCCCTTCCAGGAGAGGGAACATACTGGAGTATTTTTGTAATAGTTCATTCTAAGTTTTTTTCCAGCTCTTCATTCTTTATTCTTAAAATTCTAACTCAGTATGTTTTTATTATTTCATCACGGATTGCATCATATTCTTTTTGATTTTCATGAATTTTTCAATCAAGTTCTATGACAATTTTTAGAGCACTACAATAAAAATCAGCTATATATCTTCCAAATGGATGCTGTCTGCGGAATTTATATCCACTAAGCTGTTTTTTTCTTAAAATTTGCCATAGTTTTTCTTCTGCCTGAGTCTGTGATTTTCTCAAATTTATGAGAAGAGATCTTATATACTCAGGAGATTCATTGTAATTTTGCATGACTGTTCCTGACCTATTACTCCCCTCTCCAGTAAGGGGAGGGGTTGGGGGAGGGGTATTATCACTTATTTCTCCTCCTTTCTGGAAGGGCGAGGTGTTGAAAGGAAGCGAAGATGAGTAACTAATCCTTGCATAGTGGCCAGTAGCTACCATATCAAAGCCGAGTTCAAGAGCTTCGTCTTGAAAGACTTTGAACTTGATCTCAGAGTTGCACATGATATCAGGGTTTGGGGTAATCCCTTTTTTGTATCACTCATACATGTAGTTTAAAACCTTTTGCTCGTATTCGTCTCTATAGTCAAAGGTAAAAAAAGGAATATCTAAAAATGCTGCAACTTCTTTTGCAACTTCTATGTCTTCAAGTGTAGGACAGACTTCTCACTCAGGAGCAAGATAGTTGATCATAAATCATGCTGTGACATCATACCCCTGTTCTTTTAACAAATATGCTGCCACAGCTGAGTCTACCCCTCCAGATAATCCTACGAGTACTTTTTTTGTCATGATTGATTTATATATTATTTCCCGTAGTATAGTGAGAAAATGATTTTTATCTAGAAATACGTCATGTAAATTTTTTGCAAAAAAGCTAGCATCAGGCAGGTTTTTTTATATACTACAACAATACTTACAATATAGAAAAAATTGAATATGTACGACCACAAAAATATAGAAAAAAAATGGCAAAATTATTGGGAGGAAAACAATACTTTTGTAGTAGAAAATAATTCAGAAAAACCACCCTATTATGTGCTGGATATGTTTCCTTACCCAAGTGGAGCTGGGCTTCATGTAGGTCACCCAGAGGGATACACGGCCAATGACATAGTTGCGAGATATAAAAACGCAAAAGGCTTTAATGTGCTTCATCCGATGGGGTGGGATGCCTTTGGTTTACCGGCTGAAAATTATGCTATTAAAACAGGGACTCATCCGAGAATTACGACAGATGAAAATATTCAGACATTTAAAAGACAAATCAAATCACTGGGAATCAGCTATGATTGGAATAGAGAAATTGATACAACTGACCCAAAGTATTTCAAATGGACACAGTGGATCTTCTTGAAACTTTTTGAAGCAGGACTCGCTTATGAGCAAGACTTGCCAATAAACTATTGTCCGAGTTGTAAAACATGACTTGCCAATGAAGAAGTACTCAAGGATAACTCTTGTGAACGTTGTGGAAATCAGGTAGAGAAGAAAAAAATCAGACAATGGGTGCTCGCGATCACCAAATATGCTGACAGACTCGCTGCTGATGTAGAGAAACTTGATTGGCCAGAGGGGATCAAAGAAATGCAGAGGAACTGGATCGGGAGAAGTGAAGGATGTGAGTTTGAGATGAAGAAAGCCTGAGACGAAACAAAATCAATTCGTGTATATACTACTCGTGTTGATACTGTCTATGGTATGACCTACGCCGTTGTTGCTCCAGATCATCCACATGTTGAAGATTTTATAGAAGATTCAGAAAAAGAAGCATGTCAGAAATATATAGAGATGGCAGCTAAAGAATCTGATCAAGAACGCACGGCAGAAAATAAAGAAAAGACGTGAGTTTTCACTGGATCATATGTCATGAACCCATACAATAATGAAAAAGTTCCAGTATGGATTGCTGACTATGTTCTCGGAAGCTATGGAACTTGAGCTATTATGGCTGTCCCATGACATGATGAGCGTGATTTTGCTTTTGCGAAAAAGTACGATTTACCTATCAGTGTTACAATATTTCCAGAAGAGTATAAGATACTGTGGGAGAAAGATGACTTTGAGCTTGCAAAAGACATAGAAGATTCTTTACAAGAAACACCATTTACTGGTTATGGATATTTATATGGTTTGAATATAACTGTTGGGTATGTAGATTCTGAAGAGGCAAAGAAATGTTCAAAAGCATGAAAAGCTTACTATTCAGATTCAGAATGATTTAATGAAGCCAAAAACACTCTAATGAAACTTAGTGAAGAATATATATGACTGAGTTCTGAAGAAGCCCAAGAAAAATTAATTAAAAAAGCTGAGGATGAATGATTCGGAGAAAAGAAGGTAAACTACAAACTTCGTGATTGGCTCTTTAGTCGTCAGAGATATTGGGGAGAACCGATACCGCTGATTCATCTGGATAATGAAGATTATGAAAAGCTCAAGGTGATCAATGATCTGAATATGGCGAGGGAAGATGACAAGGCCTATATCCTCGATTTTAATCATTTTCTGAGTGAAGAGGATGAAGGAAAAGAACAATTTTTGGTTATTAACAAAGCGATTTTTGGAAAGATCTATGATGGACTTTATAACAAGATAGTATGTGATTATGATCTCCCACTCAAGCTTCCAGAAGTAGAAAAGTACGAACCAGCAGGAGATGGGAATTCTCCACTGACAGAGGTAGATGAGTTTGTAAATGTGAAGCTTGCAGAGAATCTCAAAGGGACAAGAGAAACCAATACTATGCCTCAGTGGTGAGGAAGTTGTTGGTACTATCTTAGATTTATGGATCCGCATAATGATGATGAACTGGTAGCAAAAGATGTTGCTGAGTATTGGGGAGCTGTTGATTCCTATGTTGGAGGAGCAGAGCATGCAGTACTTCACTTATTATACGCTCGTTTCTGGCATAAATTCCTCTATGATGAAGGAGTGGTTCCAACAGATGAACCATTTCAGAGACTCAGAAATCAAGGGATGATTCTCGCTTATGCCTATGAAGACGCGAGTGGAAAACTCATTTCAAGCGATCTGGTAACCTCACCCCAGCCCTCTCCTCAAGGAGAGGGAGTTCAGAAGTATTTCCATAAAGAAACTGGAGAAGAGCTCAAACAGGTAGTGGCGAAGATGAGTAAGAGTCTCAAGAATGTGGTGAATCCTGATGATATTATTGAAGAATATGGGGCTGATTCTTTAAGGCTCTACGAGATGTATATGGCTGATTTCAAGGATACGGCGCCATGGGATACCAGAAATATCCTCTGAGTGAGGAGATTTCTTGATAAGGTAGATAGAGCCTTTACCTCACCCCCAACCCCTCTCCTTAGAGGAGAGGGGGGATGAAAAGTGGCAGAAGATGATCACGAGGCGATGAAAATCTTACATAAAACTATCAAAAAAGTTGGAGAAGATATCGAAAATTATAAGTTCAATACGGCAATCGCGCAGATGATGATCTTGGTAAATTATGGTCGTCCGTCTGATGAGAAACTCTTTGCCGAATGGAGACAAAAATTTGCAATTATCCTCGCAGCTTTTGCTCCACATATGGGAGAGGAGCTCTGGGAAAAATGTAACAATACCTCACCCCAGCCCTCTCCTCAAGGAGAGGGAGCAAAAGGAAGTATTTTCTTTGCTTCATGGCCAGAATATGACGAGGCAATGGTTGTAGATGATGAGATCATGATTGGAGTTCAGGTCCTTGGAAAGCTCAGAGGAGAGATCCAAATAGGAAAAGATGAAGACAAAGACTCTGTTCTAGAAAAAGCGAGAACCAACGAAAATGTAGCCAAATTTATCGAAGGAAAGCAACTCGTAAAAGAGATCTATGTCCCAGGAAGAATTGTGAATTTAGTAGTGAAATAGAAATATGAATTTTTTCACAGACGAAACAATAAAGCGTCACATCAAAAAACATGGAAAGGCTTGTTATATCAAGTGAGTGCAAGAGAAGCTTGAGAAGTGAGAGGAGAATTATCTGAGGCAAAAAGCTAAGCTTGAGCATATTCTTGAGAGAATAGAAAAGGATTTTAAAGATGAATAATTATGAAACTCAATCACATTGCCGTATTTAGCCAAGATCTTGAAAGAACAATTGCTTTTTATCAAAGTATCTTTGAAGATATACATGTGAAATATTGATGAGAAGAAGATCCTGTATCTCTTGAAGTTCATGATGATTTTTGGATAGCAATATTTGTGTCTGAGGAGAAGAATGTGTTCGAACATTTTGCTCTGGAGGTTGATAGAGATACTTTTGATCAATATGTGTTAAAGCTGAAATCACTTTGAATATATGATAAAACTTATACTCATGATTTTCCATATAAAGCACTAAGTGTATATACAGAAACCCCAGATGGATATGATATTGAAATTTTCACTAAAAACTAATATATGAGGGGTCACTTATGATTTTCCTTTAAAATTCAGTAAAAAGCAGTTATTTTTTCAGAAAATAATTGCTTTTTTTGTAAAAAATGCTAGTATTTGGGTCACTAATATTTTCCTATGTATATTGAGAGAGAAAAACTTCTTGTTAAGAAAGTTTTATGAAAGAAACTCAGTGTTTCTATGCAATTATGATCTGATAGAGATACATGTGAGAGAATCTCTCAGAAAGAACTAAAACTTTGGGAAAGCCAGAATTCTTATGAAGATTTTTCTGATATGCTTTTTGATACAAAAATATTAATAGATGTCTTGTATAAGAATTGTTATATTCAAAATATGCTTTTTTTTGATAACGATCTTTCAGAGAAATATAATCAATGACTCCTAGATTTTCCACAAAGATTCATTTATGAGTCAAATAAAGCTGAGGGGAGCAAAATACCATTTGAGCAATTACAACTGATATTCCAATCAAAAAAAACTTACCATCAAAATGCTGGCGAAATTCAAGAAGTTAAAAACTCTATTGATGTATGGAAATATTTGCAAAGAGACTTTGTATTTAACAAAGCTGGAATGAAGAAAGTATATCACAAACTGACAAAAGATCTCTTGATGTCTTCTGGTGATTCTTATCCTCGTGGATTCAGAAAGGTAGATGTTGTAGTGAATAATGATTATACATCTAAAGCAGAAAATATCAGGAGAGAAATAGACTCATTGCTTTCTTATTATAAACAGAATAAAAAAAAGATTTTCCCTTTACAACTAGCTTTTGATTTTCATCTTCGTTATGAACAAATTCACCCCTTCAGGGATGGAAACGGTCGTACAGGACGTATGCTTATGAATAAAGTGCTTTTAGCAAATAATTTTTTGCCTTGTATTGTGTATTCAAGTAATAGAGAAGCATATTTTTCAGCTATTAACTCTGCAAAAGAGGGACGCAAAAAAAAGTATTATAAGTTTATGTTAGAGCAATATCTTAAAACACTTAATTCACTCTGATAATGATATTATGACTCTCATCATTTTTTGTTTCTCAGATTTTTGCAGGGATTGTTATCATCCTTGATCTGTGTAGTTTTCAGTTTAAGGAGAGACAAAAGATAATTGCTTTTCTTCTATGAGCGACTGCTGCAAATGCTCTACATTATCTATTTCTGGAAAGATATGTATGAGCAGCGATACTGTGATTATGAGTTCTAAGACTTCTCACTTCGTATTTTAAAACCGGTAAAAACTGGGCATTTTTATTTATATGACTCTATATAATCGTAACGGCTATTTTTTATGAAGATGCGTATGATTTGATTATGCTTGCCGGAGTAACTTTAAGTACTATTTCTATTTTTCAGGCTGATGATAAAAAGCTCAGACTTATAATGATGCTTGCTACATGTATAGTTATTATATATACTATTCTTATCGGATCACCAATGTGAACACTCATGGAGACTATGTTTTTGTGAAGTAATATAATTGGGTATTATAGACATTATATATCTAAAAAAGTAAAAAAATGAAAAAAGCTCTAATCATCATTGATTGTATCAATGATATCATCCACCCAGACGGGAAACTCGCTGCGAAGTGATACGGAAAATATGTATATGAGAATAATATCATTGAAAATATAAATAAAAAAATTGCTCAGTTCAGGTGAAATTGAGATGAGATAATCTTTGTGAATGTGCAATTCCTTAAAGATTATTCAGATCAGCCAAAAAACTCCCCATTATTTGGGAAAGCTCACGAATTCTGAGTGTTACAAGAAGGAACTTGGGGAACCCAAGTACATGAGAATATAGATGTTTTAGATGAAGATTTGCTCATGACAAAAAATAGAGTTAGCGCCTTTTATGGAAATGCTTTGTATGAGTATCTTAAGCAAAATGAATTTATAGACTTGTACTTTGCAGGTTGCTCGACAGATTTAGCTATAGAGTCAGCTGTAAGAGATGCACATGATAGGGATTTTATATGTCATGTGTGTTCTGATTGTTGTGCAGCATCAGACTCACAAACACATAAAAACTCTCTCCAGACTCTTTCTAAAATATCTCAAATTATATAAACTATGAAAAAAGCACTTATACTCCATGGATGGGAAGGAACATCGAAATCTCACTGGTTGCCTTGGCTACAGGCAGAACTAGAAAAAAAGTGATATGAAGTTATCATTCCTGATCTCCCAAATACCGAATATCCTGTTATTGAAGATCAAGTAGATTTCCTTAAAAAACTCCCTCTCTCTGAGGAGAGAGATGGGATGAGTTTAAAAAAGGGCGATATCATAATAGGACATTCTCTGGGGTGCCAGGTTTGACTC
Source organism: Candidatus Altimarinota bacterium (assembly GCA_020631485.1). GTDB lineage: Bacteria > Patescibacteriota > Gracilibacteria > BD1-5 > UBA6164 > JAHDHC01. The sequence goes on along the minus strand of JAHDHC010000014.1, from coordinate 12,045 downwards.
AAGTATATAGAACAAGAAAAACTTGAGGGACTCAGAGTTATATTTGTCGCTCCAAGTTATAATGAACTCGCTAATGAACTTGGTGAGAATAGATTAGGTGATGCATTTGTTGTGATGTCAAATGCCTTTAATACGAGCTACAGTTTTTGGAACCTTAATAAGCTCTTAAATCGCTATACTGTCATGTTGTCAGACGATGACCCCTACATAAATAGCTTCAGTGCAAAGCAGTTCTATGGACAACTGGACAGAGTCGACTTTGTCCAGTTTGAAAAAAAATGACATTTCAATACTGATGCGGGAATTATGGAGTTTCCAGAACTCTTGGAATCGCTCTAATTCGTCTACAATAATTGTACAAAATTATTGCTTCAAGTTGCTTTTTCACTAAAATGTTAAAAAGTGACTTTTTGTTTTGCTGTATTGATTAAGTAGATATTTTCGATGATCGAAAAATTAAAAAAATTTCTCTCCTTTCTCCTCATCTTTTTGATTGTGTTTCAGTGGATTTTTCAGTTTCCTATTGTACCATTTTTTTGATGAGCTAAAGCCTGAAATGTCGCATATACAGATCTTGTAACTATTTTTGTCGAAAACAGTGTTTGGGTAAACGGCTGAGTAAAAGATGCGGTCGAGACCTATGCTGAAAATATTTCTGCGAATCTAGAAAATACAGAAGCTGTCATAGTTCCCGTTCCAAATGATGCTACTCCTTTTAAAATCGCATCAATCAATGAAAAATTTTATTTTGAGTGACTCTGAGGAGAGAGAAACTTGGTGTGATCTGTGTTTATAGGAGATATACCTATCCCTGTTGTTCATGACAATGACGATTTTTCACGTACGATCTTTCCATATGTAGATTTCAGAGATAAGTGATATATCTACAATCAGATCTCACAAAAGTACGAAAAAAACGAAAAAAGAATCTGAGACCTCCAAGCTGAGATATGGCACTGATTTATCAGCCCTAATTCTGATGCGTATTCAAAAATAGACGGGATTCTCAACTATTTTTCAAAAAATAATGAGTATTATAAGTGAGAAGGAAAGTTTGATCCAGAAAATGGTCTCATGACTTGAAATGTACAAAAAGGTTTACAAGAAGAGTATGTCCCAGAAGTATTTTACTTTGATCAAAAAAGAGAGTCAGATTCTCTGAGTTACTCGAGCTATAAGTGATACCTTGCATCTCAAACCAATTATGATGAAGATGGAGAATGAAATATTTTCCGAAATAAAGAAGACATAGCCTATAATAGATTTTCAAAACCTTTTGCAAAATATCTCCAAAATCAGGTATTAGGAAAAGACCAAGAAAATGTAGAAGGACTTTTAGAGGATGTAGTAGAGGCAAATGCTGGAGGAGCCAAAGCCTGACAAGCAGAAGAACTCTTGTGAGCGATGTCCAATCTCGATACTGTAGATTCTACTGGTATCTCCAATCCAAATGTATGAGATATCCAAGCACGTAATGTGATAGATGAGGTTTCAAAAAAGTTTGTTGAAGTTTTTGCTCCTTGAATGACCTGAGCTGCAAGGAGTCATGTGAGAAATACCGGGAGATATAGTAATACTGGGTCAAATGTACAGATGGATAGTATTCCTTTTCTCGTTTCGCATCTAGATTCGATCACAACAACGATGATTAAGTCCGTAAATACCAAGCTCGAATGAGAAATTGATCAATTGGTAATGACCTGAGGACTATCAAGAAATATAGCAGTGCCCACAAAACTTGCACACCTCAATACACCCTGAGCGCCTTGAGCATTTGCAGGTCAGGTTCCAGAAACATGTGGAAATTATAAAGAATTTACCAATTTCCTCGATGGTACAAAGGCAAACTATCTCAATACCGCAGCTGATTGTAGCGCGTATTTTTGAAGTTCATACTGAGGAGGTCAGTTAGTTGAAGCAAACAGATGACTCAATACGAAGCATGTGGCAAAATCGGGAGAATGATGAGCCCTTTTGTGATCATGAAATCCTACGGGAGATATTACAGAGTACCTAGAGTTTCATAATATCCCTATTGATGAAGGAGATTCATATAAAGACCTGAGTAAAGAGATGTGCGCAACGAATGAGCGCGAATTTACCTACGGTTATTGGGGAGGGAAAACACCCCTAAATCTCGATCTGAGTACAGAAGATATAGAACCAGGAGAGAGAATACTCAGGCTTCGAGATGGAACAGATATATGATCTTCAATTACGAGTATTCGTGATATAAGCTGAGGAGAACTTGTGGAAAATATAGGTAACATAGACGAAGAAGTAGCACTTCCGAGTCTCGAAAATGATTTCTATGTCAATGCTGACAATAAAAACCCAAGTCCACTTCACTGTCTCAACAATAACTATATTCTGACACAAACAGTGGGGAATCATATGGAAAAACTCTGAGGAAAGATTGAGTATGACAAGGAAGAAGATGTCCTGTATGATCCAAACTTGTATTTCTGGAATGATGAAGAAGATGTCCCACTTCTTAATGGAACTGACTGATTTGAAGTGTTTGATGTCTTTAATACTGAAGGAGATCTAGAGCTTGATGATCAGGGAACTGGAGAAGATAATACGGCAAATGTCTGTGCATTGACCTATAATCTCCCTATGATAAAGCCAGAATCAGAACTTACGGGACATCTTGCATTTAGTGGAGCACTCTGAGAATGAGCAGTGTTTGATCTAGAAGAGTGAGCAAGTTTTCCTCTCGTACCTATTACGGCCTGAAGCTATGTCACTAATCCTCCTATTGGAAGAGGATTTGACTATGAACCAACACTTACATCTGAAACCCAAAATTGGACCTGTGAATCTCGTAATATAAAATTTGATCTGGATTTTAGTTTCGACTATGTTTATAAAAAAATCGCTGAAGCGATCGAAGCTGGAGATGTCGATGCGTGTGAATACACAGCCATGTTTCTTTCTGGAAATAAAGATATTTTCGCTCCTATTGTTTCTGAAGAAGAAGCAGATGATGAGCCAAACACAGAGCCAGAGTGAGAAGAAGACTATGATCCTCTCGCAAAATATACTGAGATTATCGGTGTCGAAGACAGGACTTTCAGCTGAGGATATCTTGAGCAAACATTTCTTGAGAGTATTGAAAGAGAAGGATCAAGACCTGTTGCAAAGTTCCTCACAGAAGAAGAAGTTCTTACGGAACTGGTAAAGACCAATTATGCTCTCACAAGCCAAGATGGACAAATGTGATGAGGTGCTTGAAATGGAGGAACAGATTGACAGAGTGATGATAACTATGCTTCTAGGCTCGAAAGCTGTGCTCAGAGTATCGTCAATTATTTCTACAAGGAAATCCCATCGTATATCGAGCATAAATCTCCAGAATCATATGAGCTCTATACTCAGATACAAGATAAGGTAAGTCCAAATCTCCCAATCGATAGAGACAGATATATAGACTTTATTGCAGCAAATAATAGCTATCAAAAGATTCTCTATCCTTATCTCTTTAGAATCGAGATGGCTGGAAATTTTGAGATCGAAGATATTACAATAGAAGAAAAGCTTGCAAGGGTTGACGAAGTATTGAAAAAAACACTCGATGAAAAATCAGCGCAGATCAATGAAGTGATTGCCAATTCAAACCCAGAAACTCTAGAAGATCCAATAGATATCGAAATATATAATCACCTGAAAGTTGCAGATTTCCCAGAAGAAGAAATCGATCTCTACAAGATACTCAAAGATATAGAGCCAACCGAGATACAGAGCTTTTTGGATATAAAAGAAGTGAACTATTATGACTTTCTTGTATTTGCTATCTATTGGAACAATCTCAAATCTGTTCCTGCAAAGTACAAGTTCGTGATGGAACAGTATCTCTCAGATCAGTATCAAAGACCTGAGCTAGAATTTCTCCTTCCAAAAAATAAAAAACAATACGAGATAGCCTATCTATGAGCTCCTGGAACTGCTGAAAATATGTATGTCTCACTTGACCCTGAGGCTAAAGCTGACAATCCTTTTGCTGATATTATCTATGAAAATGTGGAGCTTGGTACACAATTGTTTTCTTCAAATGTATTTGAAAATACGGGACAGGGGGATTTTGTCTGTGCTCCACCAGAGGGAGTTCCACTATGGGAATGGCCATCGGCGCTTTCATGCTGGCTGAAAGGATTTAAAAACCCGAAAATCAGTTTTTCTGAGAATTCTTGTTCTCAAAAAACACTCTTTTTATCTCCTGAAGAACAAGAAGCCCTGAATCAATGTTGAGGAGATTTTAATAAAAATTGAGTAGAAGACTGTGTTGAGGCTGCTTTTCCAGATGCAACGGTAGAAATATATACAGATAGCCCAAGTTATTACTATAACAAGACTTGAAAGGTAACGGTGATAGTCCGTGACAACGATGGAAATCCTCTAAATTATGATAGTACTTCTCGAGTGAATCTCGAACTTGTTTCAGTAGAAACTGTAGATGGTCAAGTAGTACAAAACGAAGAAGACTATGTACACTATAATTTTGTAGATACAAGAAGCTCATTTTGAGAGGCAAATTTTTATTTTACGGGAAAAGGAAAAGACGTAAATCTTCGCTTCAAGGCAAGTTTGACACTCAAAGATTCATATGGTGATCTCTTTGCATCTCTTGAGTCAGAGGAGATAGGAGTAGAGATCCGTGGTGATAGATTTTTTGTATGATCATATAAGGTCTCTGAAGAAGAAAAAGAGCAATGATTTCAAATCTGAAAAGATAGACTTGTAGTGTCAGATGCGACAAATATCTTTGTTACAGACGAGTTTGTATTTCCAGCATTTGACCGAGAAGAAGAACTTCTTAGACGTTCTGATGCTGCAGAAAAAATGCTTCTGAGTCTTTCAAATCATGACACAAACGGAGAAAATACTCCCGTTGCTTATCCAGTAACTGTAAAGATTTTTCAATGACTCAGTGAGTTTGAGGATGACCAGAGTCAAGAGTATGCGTCTTTTTCTCTTGATGGTCCTCAGGATCTCGCTCCGCTCATAGCAATCTCAGAATCAGGTATTTATAGGATTCAGTTTAGCGATGCTGGTTGAATCACATCATCAAAAACGATTCAGTTGATTCCAGATAGAGCAGAGAAGATAGAGCTTGATTTCTCTACAAATATATCAGAGTCACGTGGAGTTCATACTCCTCACATATATACTCTTTATGACAAGTATGGAAATATAGCTGATGGTCAGTTCTATACGCTTTTAGCTGAAATAAATTGAGATTGAGTGACATTTGATGACTTATCAAAGAAAAAGACTTTTACGACCTATGAGTGATTTCAGGCATTCAAGCTCATAAGTGAAGATGGTGCTGGAGAGAGTAGGATAAAGTTTTCACTTGATCAGATTCAAGCAAATGAAAAATTTTATGTCGTGGAAGATCTCGATATAGAAGTCGTTCCACAGTTTGATGAGCTCAAAGTATGAGGAGGGAAATATATCTACGAGGTCCGTATGAGCTGAGGAGATACAACAACAGAAAAGCTCAATACCAATTTATATGTTTCTGCAAATGATGTGTATCTTCGTCCAACATCAGACGTTTTTCAGATAATCGATGGTCAAGCGCAGATAGAAGTACAAACACAAAAATCAAGTGGGAGGAATATCCCTATTGAGTTTCAAGCTTATGGATTCCGTGATGCCTATAGAGAAATGCAAACTATCCTTCACGAGCAGCCGATAAAGATTGATATATCTCTTGATACTCAAAAAATAGAAGCAAGTCCTGAAGGGAAAGCAAGGCTTACAGTAGAACTCAAAGATAGATTTTGAAATGTCGCATTTAGTGATGATGAAAGTGAAGTACAACTCCGATTACAAGACAAAGTATCACGTTTTTTCAAGCCAAGTGACATAGATACTCCATGATGACAACATCTTGCATGAGGTGAATGAGGATCTATCGTGATAGATGCTGATGCTCTTTTGAAAACAGTAAATGAAGGAAGAACGATTTTCACATTAACCGGGAAACAAGAACCATGACTTGCGTATTTTACGGTAGCTGTTGATAGTATCGCAAATACCTCTTTTGAAGTAAATGGACAATCCCCATTTAACTCAGAATGACTTGAAGTTCCTGGTTTTATTGAAAGTGGGACTATGAATGCTCTTGGTTCAAGATTTTTTGATGATATTTGAAACTCTGAGTACCGTTTTAAGTATTTTACTCTCGAGGACCTCCAGCTCTCTTCGGATTTTCAATCACTTGATCCGACACTCAAATCAACCCTCAGCGGATTTTTTGAGTTCAATAATACTATGACGATTCGAGGAGTAGGAGAAAATGCCTGAATGATAGAAACATATTATTTTTGGCAAGCATGAAAGATACAAGACAAGTTTTATAACTCTCTCTATACAACTCTTGTAGGTGCTGATTACTGAAACATAGAAGAAAAAAATTATCTTGCTTGATGAATCCTTTTTGATCCAAACAATAGAGGACTTTCTGTTACGAGTTTACTTGCGAACCCATATAAAACTGATGGTGTTTTTCGTATCTGAAAATTTGGATCTTTAAGAAAGGTGTCGAGCAACGAAGATCTTGCACAGGATATAGATCCAAGCCTTGTTCTGACAGATGATTCTACAAAAATCACTCTCAATAATAGAGCTATCAATATAAATGTATGAGATATCTACTACAACTTTGATCTAAGCCAAACAGAGCTCTGAGTCTGTCCAATTGGAGTGGATATAGATCTCTGTGTTGATAGATCAGAAAAAACGGAAATTATTTTCAAAGAAAGTTCTCTTTTATACACAGCGACACAAGAAGATGATGCACTTAAGCTCTTCGATGCCTCAGGAGAAGAAATATTTAGCATAGACAGAAAGGGGATCATCCAAAAGGATATCTGACTTGCTGTTGAGGTAGATTTCCACGCACGTGAAAAATTCCTCCAACTCCTTCTTTCAACCGTTGACGGAGAAGCTGGAGTCGTTTACTTTAACTTCAATGATGATGCAGAGCTACGATTTACGAGAGATAGTTCGAGACTCGCTGGACTCAATAGGAGAGGAAACTCTATGGTTTTTCACCTGAAAACAAACTATTACGAGGCAAGAGATAACCCAGAAACTGGGATACAGGTTTCCTACAGAGATCTTTTTGATAGCTCAAAAGACTTGGAGAACTTTGTAGAAGATACGCCGTTTTGATATGAGCAATATGATTCAGAAGCAGGGATATGATTTACTGGGACAAACAAAACCCTTCTAAGCTTTGCTTCTTGAAAATCAGTAGGAGCTGCCACAAAAGACTATCATAGTTTTTATATGATCAATCTCTGAGATCCAGTAGTATCACTTAAAAAAATTCAAAAAAACCTTCCCAAAACTGAAGAAAAAAGAAACTTTGACTCAACACTCTGACATGTTCTTAGTAGAGAAGATGGGATAGTTGATTATTCTTTCTGAGATTATAACAATGACTGACGTCAAGACCTCTTTTTACAAAAAGATGATGGCTACATTCGTTTGTATGAAAATATAGAGTGATGATCTCAGTTTATGAATCGAGGAAATCTCTTGTATATAGCTGATATATCGAGTTCGAGTGATGTGAAAGTATGAGATTTTGATGGAAATGGATTTAGTGATATTTTCATGATAAATACTAAGTGACAGCCAGCTGTCTTTATGAATGAACTTAAAAAATATACAAGATACGGTGGAGAAGAGCTCTTTTCTCTCAACGGAAAAGTGACTCAGGCAGAGGTTTTTGATATGAATGCAAATGGCAAGCACGATATTGTCATGCTCGATGATTCATGACAGATAAATATATTTTTTGGAGGAGGAACAAGTACAAATCCACAGTTTGAAAAAAAGACGATAGAAGAATGACACTGAGCAACACTCCTAGAAGACGTGCGTAGTGATGGAGCAGCTGTATATTTTGATGGACTTCCTCAATTATCAGAATCTGATGCTATTCGTGAGAACCTTGAGTTTCAGCAAGAGCAACTTGATAGAGAGCCAGAGCCAGAAAGTCCAATTGATTACCAAGACTTGTGTCAACAAACTCCTGCATGTATGATCAAGATTGATGCACTTCCCTATACTCCAACAATTGAAGTATACGAGAGTATGTGTACACAAACACCTCAGTGTATAGAGCTTATGACACAAAGTATTTTTGATGCTGTTGATATATCAAATAGTTGAGAAAGACCTATATCAGTGCAAGAACTCCAAGCAGAGGTTTTTGTAGAACTTCCATACGATACATGAGAACCATGAGAAACAGAATGAGAAGCTCTGACAAATGCTGAGATAGCAGATCTAGTAGGAGGAAACTTCTCAGTGCTTCCAGATACTCATCCAGATATCCAATCATGACTGGATATCTCACAAGCTGATCTTTCAGCTTATATAAATGATTCTCGTGCTGATACGCTCCTCTATCAAGGACAAGAAAATCCTACAAAAGACACGACATTTATCCTCAGTGAATATGCCCCTTCTGTCTGAATAGAAGTAGAAAAGGTCTATTCTGACAACGATGGATGATATCTCAAATCATGAGATAGTGTCGCTCTTGAGGTACGTCTGATAAATATATCAACAGAAGCCAAAGAAAATATAAGCTTTGTAGATACACTTCCAGATGGATTCATAGTAGATCAATCTGCAGATGTGTATACATCGATAGATGGTCTTGATATGAAAAATGGCATAGGTTTGTATGATTATATGTTTGAAGGGTTTTCTATAGCTCCATGACAAGAACTAAAAATTGTTATAGGTCTTATTTCTCCTCCTATCCGTGTAGGGCATATGGAAGTGGGGATATTTGAAGATGAATCATGAGGAAATGATGGCCAGTGAGATGTAAAGATACAATCTCAGTCAAATATCTGTGGAGCTCCTGAGACTTTTTATATGAGTTCTTCCTATGAAAAAACCCAGCAAGTTCCTGTGTGTGACAATACCTATCTCTCAGAAGAACTGGAAAAACACTTGATTGACGAAAACAACAATGGAGTTCCTGACTATATAGATGAGCAATTAGAGTGAGGAGAAGCAGCAACCAATGCGAGAAATGAATATGCAGAGGAGCAACTCACGCTTCTTGAGCTTGATAGTGATGGAGATGGTCTCCCAGATAGAGAAGATGATTCTCCAAATCAAAACTCAGAAAATACAAGTTTCATAGATGGACTCCAAGATCTCGATGCAAAAGCCGCAATAGCCTCAGAAGAGATAGATACGATTATAGAATGACTTGGTTGTGGTTTTGGAGGAGGTTGATGTATCGCAAATCCACTCAACTGGGCTCCTCTCGCTCCTGGAAATGATCCAACTCTTTTCTGAATGCCAGTGTGAGATGGACTCAGAGTCAACGAAGGTATCCCGGTCTTTTCTGCCATGACATGAGTTCCAACTCCTATAATACCGTGTGTTCCAGTAGTATGGCCTCTGAGTCCACTTGATTTTAGTGCTGGATGTGCTGGGGTCTGAGCCTGAGGATATCTCTGAACCAATAGTGTTGCAAACTTTATCAGGATATTTGTGACACCTACACTTACGGGATCTGCTGGAGTAGCCATATGTTTTTGAGGACCAGCTGAAGTATTTTGAAATGCAAATCCTCCATGAGTACATCCGCTTGTCCCAGGTTGAAACTGTATAGTTGCTGCTATGCCTCTTCCTATGTGTTCAAATGATGGATCAGACGGTGATCCTAGCTATATTGGAAGACCAGAAGCTGTGGCTGATGCTGACTATAGTATCGTTGGATGAAACTGTGAGACAGCAAATACAAAAACACAAAAAATCAGTCCAGAAGTATTACAAGCATATATGTCGAGTGGTGCAGGGTCTGCTTCTTTTCTCGAAAAATTGCAATCACTTGTAGAAAATGGAGAGATAGCAAGTGGCGAATACTGGAAACAAGAAAATACAGCTCCTCTGATCCAATGATGAGAATCGGATCCTACGCTTGATCTATGATTTTCTGTGAATTGAGAAGATGGATTTGTATTTCAGGATGTACAAAAGATCCGTATGAAAAAAATAAATCCATTTCCAGACTTTATAGCTGGATGGTGGGAGAGACAGATAGGAGAAGTAGCAGATAAACTCACAGATTTCCCAGGTATTTTCATTATCCTTCCAGATTTGTCATGATTTATCCAGGGGTGATGGGAAAATTTCCCAGATGACCTCAAGGATAATTTTGATGCAGGAAAAGCTCAGTCGATCGAGGACGAAGCACTTCTCGATGAGACAGTACAAGAAATCACAATAGAACTTGAGAATCTTGGCTGTGATAATCCTGAGACATCAGGACTCCGCTGTACTCTCCTCAAAACACGCTTACAAAAACTCAGAAAAGACAATGCGATTGTTGGATGAGTTCCAGAACAGGTGAGGACTGTTCAGCAGACATGAAGAAAATATATGTCCTGAATCAAGGCAGCATACCAGTTTTTATGAAGTCTTCCACTGATCTCGATTGAGCCTCAAAAGGTACTTGTAAAAGTACCATGGGCAGATGAATCTACGCTTGATAGAGCTCTTGTAGACCGGAGACAGACAAAACTTCAGTGGCAAAGAGAGCTTGCGACTCTTGGAGGAGATTTGTGAAGTATAAATGAAAATCTTGGAGTTGAAGCAAATAGTCTCTTTGCTTCAGTAGATAAAAATATAGATATCATCGAGCACTATGCACGCTTCCCAAGTGAACTCAATAAGCTCTTGTTAACCAAAGAGTTGCGGCTTGAGCAAATCACCTGTAATATTGATGCTATAAGTGAGATGATCAATGGCTGGGTACAGAGGAATGGGAAGAGATTCAAAGCTTGGGTAGAGCTCTATATTACGATGAAGGCTATTTTGAAGTCTTGGCAGCTTATGATAGATATATTTTATGAATATGACGCTGCGTGTCATCAGTGTAAAAATGAGAGACAAGATTTGTACTATTTTGCCTTTAAGCTCATATCTCTTGTCATCCCAGAAATCCCTGTTATCCAGTTTCCGAGAATGCCTGATGTAGTTTTAGATCTTCACAATATCCGTGCTGGAATCACGATAGGACTCCCTGAGATAGAGATTCGTCCTGTGCCTATTGTACTTCCTCCTATCCCAAGACTGTATCTTCCAGAGGTGCCATCTGCTGAGCTGACACTTCCAAAACTTCCGATACTTGACGATTATAGTATCCCAGAACTTCCAGAGCTTCCATCAATCCCTGTAGTAGATCTCCCTGATCTCCCACCACCACCAAGAATCCCTAAGCTCTTTTCAGAACTCGAAGGAATGGTAAGTATCCTCAAGCTTCTGACAAAGGTTTTATGTATCCTTAAAACTTCTCCATTTGTCCCAGAGTGGAGAGCGGGTGACCAGATAGCATTTATTACTGAAAGAACAGGCTATCTCCCTACAGATTTTATAGACGTAAATTATCCAAATACTAGCTATCCGTTTGTGGATTCTATAAATGTCACAAGTTACGTGAACTATGAGTTTGAAACAGATTTTATCGTCGAGGCAACAAAGAGTGCACTTTTCCCGATGAACACTTTTACCAGTGATGTATCTAAAAAAATCAACAGAACGATTCCTGATTTTAATCTCGAAAAGTACAATCAAGATGACTACAATGCAAGAATTACAGATGATCTTGATCTCGAATCATTTACAAATGACGCGCAGTTCCGTGATCTTATAGGGTTTGCTGTTTCGGGGATCACAAATCTCCTAAACTATGTAGATACAAATAAGAGCTCAGAAGTCCATGCCGATTACTTCACACTTCTTGCAAATGAGAATCTCAACAAGAAGTGGATCATAAAAGATCCTCGCTTCAATGAACTCAGAGAATTGTGGCAATCTGTACTGGATTATGACTACGAAAAAGAAGAGCGCTTTGTAGAAGCACTGCAACAAAGAAATACTGAAAAATTTGATACACTTCAGAGTATCATAGAAAGAGAGCAGATTATTCACAAGCAACAAAAAGCCGAAGTTGAAAAACTTTGGGAAACTCCAGTGTCTTACAATAGTGAGATA
>JAHDHC010000026.1 GCA_020631485.1 Candidatus Altimarinota bacterium | reverse complement strand
ACAGATGCGACACCATCAGGTTTTATCTACTACACACGTGATAATTGAGAAAAATGGTATTATCTTGCTGGACGTGAGAAAGGAATATGAACTTCAAGAACCTATGATATCATATGAAACGAGAATAATCTCTATGCTCAATGGGCAGACCTAGATGGGAAATGTGGTATTACGAAGAGTAGTAATTGAGGGACAACATGGGAACGCATAGAAAATATCAGTGTTCTTTGTGGAACCCGACTCCATATAGTATGAGATGTACTTGTTGCTCTATCAAGTAATGATGAGTTCATGTTATTTGATTGAGAAACATGAGTCATTGAGAAAAAGAAATTTTCTTTTCCTCATACTTCCTACCATACTATTACTCAAGATCCGTATGGAAATGTATATATATGAACAGATGATGGAAGGGTAATGCATACAAGAGATTTTACTACCTGGACAGAAATAGCAAAATACTCAGGATCGGAAAATGATATTCCATCTTTTAATTCTATTTATTACTGGCAAGATCAAGAAGCTTTGATCCTTGCAAATTGGTGATATGACGCGAACCTCTGGAGAGTAGATGTGGAAAATTCTGATAATAGTGGCCTTCCAGATGTATTAGAGAAATAAAATAAAAAATTACTGAAGCTATATCAGTACTTTTTTATTTTATCCCGATTCTATACTCTATTTCCTTAGAGACAAATGCTTCATCACGTCAGTACTTGAGACGAGAGAGTTCTACCAATGCCTTTGCGATTTGAGGATCACCATGTTCAAGATCCGGATTTTTAGGTATCATCGAAAATGGTATAGTAGGTTGGTTATCTACAGCGAGTTTCATGACTCACTTAAACTTATCCATATTTACGAGATCTTGATCAGAAAATGTTGGAGCAAAATACTTACTCATAAATTCTCCATCTTCTGGTCAGATCTTGTAGGACATAATAGATCATACATTTCAAAATATAGCTTGTTTGAGGTTGAGGCTTGATTTGGTCAGGGCATCACTTTGTTCGAGCTGTCAGAGGTATTGGTGAGCGATATTGAGACTCAAACGATACTTACGTGCTTCAGAAAGTATAGATTCTATAGAATCTGTTACATAGTTTTGAAACTCATCGATATAGAGGAAAAAATCTGCTCTATCTTCTTTTGCGATCTTATCACGACGCATTGCAGCCATTTGAAGTTTACTCACAAGAATCATACCTAGAAGCTTAGAATTGAGATCTCAAAGGGCTCATTTAGAAAGATTTACCAGTAGAAGCTTCCTGTTTTGCATAACATCTAGAATATCAAAACTAGATTGATGCTGTCCGATAATATTACGCATCATCTTGTTGGTGATAAACTGCCCAAATTTCGCAGCGAAATAAGGAATTATCTCTCACTTTTCTCTTTCTCCCATCGCCGCATAGGTACTTTCCCACCATGCTTTTACTATTGGGTTTTTTACATTTCTTACCCTATCTTTTTGAAACTCTTGATCTGTAAATATCCTGATTATATCTGTGAGTGCTCATCATTGAGGATAGTCCATAAGCGCCATAACTCCATTACGAAAATAGTCTTGAAGACGTGGTCAAAATATCTCATTTCAAAAGAGTTTAATCATGATATTTAGCGCGTCCATAACAACGAGTTCTTTTTCATCTTCACTGTGAAACTCTAAAAGATTGAGTCACATAGGTCTTCCAGTATCACTAGGGTCAAAGTAAATGAAATCATCAGCTCTCTCACGTGGGATAAAAGGAAGTACATCACGAGCAAGATCTCCATGAGGATCAATCACTCAGACTCCATTCCCATTTGCAAAATCTTGACGTATCATGGTCTGGAAAATAGAGGATTTTCAGGTACCTGTCTGTCAGATAACATAAAAGTGTCTCATCCTATCCTCATTTTTGATACGGATTTCTTTTTTGATACCTCTATGGATATTGTGTCAAAGTAAGAGTCACTCTCTTGGTATATTTGAAGGAGCCTTTACGATTTTAAAATTTTGCCATTTTATTTCTTCACTTTTATTGTATTTTATGTGAGGAAAATGAAAAATCGATGCGAGTTCTTCTGTATTGAGAATCATCTTTTTAGCGAAAAAGGACTTTTTATAAAATCTATAGGAAAAGTTTTTGAGAAGCCTTTTTTTATTGTGTCTATGTGTAAATCAAAACTTATTGAAATCAGGATAGGAAAATTGCGTAAAGCTTGAAACGATGTTTATAAGTTCAGAATGAATTGAGTGTCTACTGTCTCCTGCAACAACGACGCGTATAACCACTTCATACCCTGTTTTGTCTCATTTTTCATCTACAGTTTTGGCTCTTTCTTGGGAGAGCGCAGAAGTATTTGTGTCAGGAGTCTTAGGAGTATTCTCATCGTCAGAGTTGAAAAATGCTCCAAAAAGCCATCAAAATAACTTAAGAGGATTGAGAGAAAAACCTGAGCTTTTCCCCTGCATGATTTCGCTACTGATTTTTGCACACTTTCCTTGCCAATCGTCATCAATAGGCTTGAGCATTATTTGGAGTGCTGCAGATTCATTTTCTTCGATTTTAGAAAATGCGTTTGTGAGATTGTTTATAGGATCTGATTCAAGCTTTTGATACGTTTTTATGGGATATGGAAATTCTCTTGCTGTATAGAGATAGGTTCATTCATGATATTTTTTTCAGACGAGGATATTTGGTTTTTGAGTTTCTTCTATAATAGCATCTGTGTAGAATCCGTTTATTTGTTTTTCTATCAGCTTCTTGTATTGTTCTGGACAGACGATGTAAAAAAATATCTGTCATTCGTTTGCTATGTATTCGAGACTGAGTATATCCTGTCAGAGGATCTTTTTGAGGATCTTGCTTGAGTAAATACTTTTAAGAGATGCAAATAATTGCTCCATTATAGAAATTTGCTCTTTGAAGTCTTTTGATGTTTCTTTTTTTTCATCATGATCACTATCTTTTTTTGGCATAGTAATCTTGAGAAATACGATATTTCCAGATCTTTTCATGCTTTCTTGTTCTCTCACGATAAAGATGACAAGGTTGGCAAGTCCAGCTATAAGGAGGCAGAAAAGAACTATTTCAAGAATAAACATATTTTTTATTTATTTTACTAAAAAGAGTATACCATTTTTTGTGAAAATATTAAAGTTTTCCTTATGTTTATTTTTAAAAGCTAAAAATATACTCATCCTATATACTCAGTGAATACACTTTGTTATTATAATTAAAAAGTGAAAAAAATGTTAAAAACTCAATAGAGTTCTTATATTTAAGCTATATTTTATTTTGGAAAATTGTCTAGACAAAGTGATACATATTTATTGACTTGTCTGAGAAAAAAAATAAAAATATATATAAGAATAAGTTATTTAAGAGGTTAAAAAAGATTTATTAACATTTTGTTAACAAGTTAAAAACTGAGATATATGGAAAGAAAAGCACATGAAAAGCATATCTCAGTCCTCCTTGAGGAGCTTACTCAGTCAATAGAGATCTTTAACAACAAGAAAAATACAATTGTAGACTGTACATTGTGAATGTGAGGTCATGCAGAAGTAATCATCTCAAAGATGAATCCATGAGATGTTTTTATAGGATTTGATGCTGACAAGAGAAACATCGTACAAGCTCAAGAGCGTTTAGAAAATATCTGAGAAGATGTAGAAAAGATATTTGTCCTGTCAAACTTTGTTTCTCTGCGAGATGAGCTTGATGCACGCTGAATCAAAGATATAACAGGAATCTACTATGATCTCTGACTTTCATCTCTTCATCTTGATGAAGCAGAGCGTTGATTTAGTTTCCGATACGATGGTCCACTTGACATGAGATTTGATGCTTCAAAATGAATCACTGCAGCTTTTGTTCTCAACAACTATAGAAGAGAACAGCTGATACAGATATTGCAAGACTATGGAGAAGAACCCATGACGCAAAAAATAGTGTGAGCTATATGCGATGCAAGAAAGAAAAAAAAGTTTGAAACCACTTCAGAGCTCAACGACTTGATACTAAATAATTCATCTATACCAAAATCAAACACTCGAGTCTTTCAGGCACTGAGAATCGAAGTCAACGCAGAACTCGAAAATCTAAGAATCTCTCTCAGAGACGCTATAGATTTACTCGACAAGGATGGAAATATCTTTGTCATAAGCTTCCATTCTCTTGAAGATCGAATAGTCAAACAAACGCTCAAAAGAGAAACACGCGATTGTATTTGTACAGATATCATCTGTTCTTGTTGACACAAAAAATCTCTAAAAATAATCAATAAAAAGCCAATTATCCCAAGTCCAGAAGAAGTAGAAAAAAACCCTAGATCGAGAAGTGCAAAAGCTCGACATGCAAAAAAGATTTAATCCTCTAACACCACCAAAGAAAATAATGAGAAAGATTGATAACAAAGAAAAGAAGTCAAATAGACAACTCGAAAAAGCAAAACTCTATTTTGGAATCAATCTCACATATTCACTACTCATATTTTGTATAGGACTTCTCGGGATATACTATGTATGGAGTGTAAACTCTCTTTCTACGATCGCATACAGTATCTCTGATCTCAAATCTGAAAATAAAAGCTTGATGAGAGAGCTTGAGATCCTTGATGTAAAAATCGCAGAACTTGATAGTGTTTCTGAAATAGAAAATAGTATAGATATACGAATCATGGAAGAAGTAGAAGAACCTGATTACCTCGTGATAAAAGAATGAAAGAACTATGTCTATAACTACTAGACACCCCCAAATATACGTAAAGACTTGTTTTTAAAAAGCTCCTGCACGCAACACATGGAGCTTTTTTGTTTTTGAGGCTTGTAAAAAATGTGTTTCCAAATATCCTAGTTGAAACTAAAAAGTAGTCATGCCTGAAGCCCTAAAAAAATTAATAAATACGATTTCATATCTCCCATGAATCTGAGAAAAATCAGCAACAAAACTTGGATTTTTTTTATTGAATGCGAATCAGAACTATCTCGATAACTTTACCGAAAGCCTGAGTTCGATACAAACTAAGGTAAAAAGATGTGATAGTTGTGGTGCACTTGTCGATGCCGGGAGAAACAAATGTTATATTTGTGAGAGTTCTACAAGGTCTTCGTGAATCATATGCGTGGTAGAAGAGTATCTGGATATGTTGACGATCGAAGAATCAGGACAATTTGAAGGGAAATATCATGTTTTGGGTTGAGCTATTTCTCCTATGAATGGAGTATTTATCTGAGATTTAAGCTTTGAACCACTATTTTCCAGAATCAAAGAGCATGATGGTGATGTAGAACTCATACTTGCAACAAACCCAAACATAGAAGGCGAGGCTACAAATGCATACATAAGCCAAGAAATCGCAAAGCGCGATATCGCATACAAGACGACTATTACGAAACTGAGTCGAGGTCTTTCGAGTGGATATCTCGAATATGCTGATAATATTACGATTATAAACGCGCTTCGTGATAGAAAAAAAATATAGATTTATTTAAGATACAAAACTATATATATTAAAAACACAAATATGAAAAATTTTTTAAAATATCTAAAATACTGAGTTGTCTTTTTATTGCTTCTAACTTTGTATTTTTTCTGATACACACATGGTGGCATGGGGCATAGTGCTCCACATTTTCATGCGAACTTTGCTCTGTATATTGATGGGAAAAGATATGATTTCTCACTCGATAAATATAGTCAAGATATAGCAGGTTGTAGAGCTTGAGGGACTCTATATGCAAAAGATAGAGTTCATCTGCATGAAAATAATCCTGATACGATTCACATACATCATGATGGGGTGACCTGGTGAGATTTTTTCAAAAACAATAATATTCTTTTCAATGAGACGCTTCTTGTAATGGATGATGGAAATATATATACAAACAACGAAAAAAATACTTTAAGATTTATCTTGAACTGAGAACCAGTCTCCGATCCATATAATGTACTTATTCGTACAAAAGATCGTCTTCTCATAAATTATGGTACAGAATCAGCAGACGAATTGTCGCTTTGAAAATTTCTCGATGTTTCTGATAATGCAGAAGAATACAATAAAAAAGATGATCCAGGATCTTGTAGCGGAGGCCATGGAGCTTGATTTTTTTCGAGTCTCATGCAAAATCTCCACAAGATTATGTGACATTAAAACTAAGTTTCTTATTGTTTTTTTAAGATTCACTATTAAAATAAGAAAAATATTTACAACCAACTAAAAGATATTATGAAAAAATTATTATTTGTTTTCGCTCTATGACTTATGAGTGTTGTTATAGCATCGTGTAGTCTCACTCCTGCAGCTGATGATATAATAAATCCAGAAGCTGACTATGTGTACTTTTATGGAAAAACCTGTCCTCATTGCCAAGAGATGAATGCTTGGATGAGAGAAAATGATACACATAGTAAATTTGCGATTGAAAAAAGAGAAGTATATTTTAACCCAGAGAACTCTGCCGCATTTACGGCAGTTACTAATGCACTTGGTATGGAAGAGTGATCTGCTGGAGTACCATTTATGCTGCGTAAATCTGATAATGAATATCGTATATGAGTTGAGCCAATAAAGAAGCTTTTGGAGCCAAATGAATAAACTGACCTATAAAATCAGTGAAAAAATGAAAATACCTAGTATTTTCATTTTTTTGTGAGATACAAAAATGAAAAATATGCTCATATATATTAATTATTCATTA
>JAHDHC010000013.1 GCA_020631485.1 Candidatus Altimarinota bacterium | reverse complement strand
GTTTATCTGACAAAGCATGAGCTGATTATTTATACGAATGAACATGTAAATACACTCCAAGCTACCACGTTTCTACGAGACTTGATAAAAGCTATAACTATAATAATCATACTATTTCATCACAGAGATATCACTATAACTATTCTGATACATGAAAAATCTGTGGTCTAAATAGATATAACAACGAAGTGACATATAGGTCTCGTAGTCATATGAATCAACAAGATGGAATATACCTCTATGACGGAATATGTGGACAAACGAGAGCATATCAAAGTAGTCATACTCATAATTATCCAAACTATGTTTCGAGTTATCATGATTATAATAACCGGATGAATTGAGATAGCTTTCTAGAAATAGGAGTATACAATACTGAGTATAGAAGTATCTATGATATGCCCTATAATACTATATTTCACCAATAAAATCTCGCCTGAAAAACCATAGAAAATTCTATGGTTTTTATTTAGTATAATCTTGAGCGATTAGGATTTGTATTTTTTTAAAAACTATTAGTATATGTAGGACTATTGCTATAATTTATAAAAAACACATATGCTAAAGATTTTTTGACTTGGTGAAGAAAAAGTAGAGATAGATATAAACGAAGAATGAGAAGATACTGATTATGAAGAAAAGACGGAATTATGACAAGTTGCACTGGATGTACTTGAAAATCCAAGAGAGTTTATCATCATTGCTCCTATAGCTTGAGTAGAACTGTCAGATATAGACCTCTCACTACATAAAAATGTGCTTACAATCAGCTGAAAAAGAGCAAAAACAAAAGAGTTTTACATAGAATGAACTCAGACAAGAAACACGGAATGTTTTTGGGGGAAATTTCTTAGAAATATTATACTTCCAGAAAGTTTAAGTCTCGACAAGATCAAAGCTTATATAGAAAATGGTATATTGACTGTCGTTATTCCTAGGGCGAACTTTGCTTCTCAGAGTATAAAAATAGATAAAGTAGAAACCTATAACTAATTATGTTTAAAAAAAGAGCAAAAGCTGTAGACAAGATAGTAACATGAGTGATTATATGATCAGCTGTTGCCTCTATTTTTGGTCTTTCAAAAACAAAGAAAGGTCGCGAGATTAGGAAAACTACGACAAAAAAATCAAGAAAATCCGTAGTATTTGTAGGAAAAGTTCTTGTGGCGACACTTCGTTTATTTTCTAAAAAGAAGAAGAAATAACTATTATGTTTAAAAAATATATATTTCTTGTTTTTGTTTCTCTTTTGATCATGGTAGAAACAGTAGTAGCTGATTGTACATATCAAGAACAGTGGAATGACTGTAGGCAGAAGAATAACTTTGGTCAACCACTCGCAGTGACTGACTATCTATGTGTCCAATCAGTAAACAATGAAGAAATACTCTACAATATCATACTTGATCAGGAGTTTAAAAAAGTCGATGAAGAAGTCATGGAATTTTTAAACTTTCTTTCAGAATCAAAAAACTATTTCTTCTGAACAGCTGCACGTGCTTCGTATTTTCAGTGAGTGGATCTTATTTGAGTCAAGTTTAAAAAATACTGAGAATTTTGGGAAAAGTACAATGCTATTTGTGATGCTTCAAGACCAGATTCTATAAGTCTACAAGTACTTGAATGCATGCAGACAGAAGAAACGATCCAGACCAGAGTACAAACTGAAAATGCTAAAGAATTTCTCTCAGCAAGTACCTGTATATGACTCGCTGAGAGAAAACTTCTCGTATTTGAAACAGTTGCATATGATGTACTTAAGGCAAACAAGGCATATATACGAAAAGACAATCGTAAAAGATTTATGCAATCTCAAAGATCTTCATATAATAATCTGGTAGAATCAATGAGGATCAATATAACCTACATGCAGAGAATCTGGAAAAAATGGACTTCAAAAACTAAAAATGCTTCCGATGCATAATATGACATATTCTAAAATCATTGTTCTTGATTCGATACGATCGATGCAAAATGTTGGTGCTATTATGCGAAACTGCGATGGATCGTGATTTGAAAAGATAATTATGTGTGGACATACTCCCTGTATCCCGAGAAATGATATCAAAAAAACGGCACTCGGCTCTGAAAAGACAATCGACTGGGAATACTATGAAGATATATTTGAACTTCTCCATGAACTTCGTGCAGACTGATATCTGATTTATGCAGTTGAGTGTGATGAGAGAAGTATTGACTATAAAGAGGTGCCTAGTGTCTGAGATGAAAAAATTTGCCTTGTTATGGGGAACGAGATACATGGAGTAGATCCAAAGATTCTTGATATATCTGACAAAATCATTTCCATAAAGATGGTAGGAAAAAAAGAATCACTCAACGTCTCTGTTGCCGCAGGAATTGTAATGTATGCTTTTGTAAAATAATTATGTCCAATAAACTACTCGCAGCTCTTATACTTGTTTTTATCTTCTTCATCCTCATAGGATGATATGTTTATTTTTTTGTATTGTATGGATCTACGCTTGTATTTCAGGGAAACGTCGAGGACTTCGATATCCGTCTCAGTACTGAGAAGCTGAAAACTGATTTTCAGTATAATTGTAGAGAAAATATATGTTCGTATCAAAAGGTTCCTCCATTCTTATATACTCTTACTATATCAAAAGACTGATTTGAAGATTATATTTCACAAATAGAGGTTCCAAAAAATTGAGAAACAAAGATAGTATTTTCACTTCAAGAGAGTGTAGAACTCCAAACAGTTACTACGCTTTCAGATGAACCAAAATCAACCCAAGAATTACTAGAAGACAAAAAACTTCGTTTAAAGTATAGAAATTTTTATCTCTATTATGACTTTAAAGACCAATGAGTTTTTTACATGCGCGATTATCAGTGAAAGCTATTTTTATACCACGACCTTGTAGATGAAGAAAGACTGGTAGCAGATTTTGAAAAAGTATGAAAGGATAATATCCGTATATCTCCGATACATGGAACTACAAAATTTGCGCTTTCAATTTGATGACAAAATTCATTATTTGATATACAAACTCGTCAGTACCGTGGAATAGACCTGAAACAACAGATACTCTATGGAAAAAAATGAATAGATTCTGACGAGATTATTCTCGTAACAGAAGTATGATCATATATATATAATCTCCAAAAGTATCGATCAGAGTATTTTGTGCTATTTCATGATTTTGTATATATAGACAATAATACACTTTTGTGACTCATAGTTCCAACAGATACAAAAAGAAAAGAAAATCTTTCTCTCGACTCAGCTGTTTGAAATACGCTCTATCGTTATGACATGGAAACGCAAGGGTTAAGGGAAGTATATGCAAGTCCACAAGATATAGATCAATTCTATCTTGATAGCAAAGATGATCTTATCATAGATATAGAAGGAAATACTAAAAGACTTACAAACTACTAAAAAAATACCATCAGGAAAATAGTTTCTCCCGAGGGTATTTTTTTAGCTATGTTATTTGATTTCTGATTTAATCTTATTGATTCCATCATCAAATCACTGCAGGTTGAGTGAGTTTTTTCTCAGTTCTTTGTATTTTTGGAGCAAGCGAAAGAGCTCAAGCCCAAGATTTGTATCTTCATCCAATAGATCACTTGAAAACTGTTCTTTGAAAAATTCTCCATTTTTTGTTTGGTGATCTCCTCAGGTAGCTTTGAGAGGAATGATGATGGTATGAATTCAAAAAAAGTAGAGTTCCCAAAGAGTTGATGATCCACGACTGATTGCGATATCGCTTTTTTTGTAAATAAGCCCAAGAGCTTCTTGGCTGGCAAAATCTACGATTTTGATGTTTTTAAACTTTTCAAATTCCTGACGGAACTCCATATTTTTTTCTCCGAGTATGATCGTGAAGTTTATATCTAAGAGGTTATTCATGATTCATAAAAGACTCTTAAATATCTTTCTGGATCATTGGCTCCCAGCTATAACGACTACTTTGAGTTTTTCATTTTCTTCTACTACGGTATTGGTGATATTTTTGAGAAGATCTTTATTCATTAGTGGGCCGCTCACTATATCTTTTTCTGGATTACCTTTCTCAAGAGGGAAAGTATAGAAAACCTTAGTGGCAAATTTTGAGATAAGGGTATTTGCCATTCACATAACCTGGTCAGACTCGTGGATGTATATTTTTTTTCACAGTAACTTTGCAGCGATACACAGAGGGATGCTCACAGATCATCATTTTGATATAACGATATCTATTTTGTATCTGAGGATGTAAAATATTCATTCAAATACTCAGGTGATATTTTTAAGAGGTTCGTAAAAATTTTTTATATCAAAATACCTGCGTATCTTTCCTGAAGCAATCCTATGAAAAGGAATATGATTTTTTTCAGCTATTTCATGTTCGATAGAGTCTTGCTGTCAAAACCAATGAAAGTCTAAGTTTGTATCTGCTTCTAGGTGTTTTTTTATAGCGAGGAGTGGAAATGTGTGACCTCATGTTCCACCTCAGGTAAGTGCTATTGTTTTTTTCATATATTAAAGTAGTTTTCGAGTATATTGAAAAAATAATAAGTGATTCTCTAAAAAACTCAAGAAAATCTCGCACGCTTTCATGTCTGATGGGAAAATTTTATTGACACATGCATCATTTTTTATATACTCAGTCACGCTTTTAAAAGCATACATATGGTGCCCGTAGTTCAGTTGGTTAGAACGCCAGGTTGTGACTCTGGAGGTCGAGGGTTCGAGACCCTTCGGGCACCCCATTATGAAATAAAACACAAACAGCTCCGAGTAACACTTACTCAGAGCTGTTTTTTTAGTGTATAAACTTCGATCTGGCGTATTAGGGGTATGCTAATTGAAAACAATATTTATATTAAAATCTATTGCCCAGAAAGATATTGTGAGTATATTTTTTGTATATAAAAATTATATAATTTAATAGATTATGGCTTGATTACTGGAGTTAGCAGAATTCACTAATTTTCCTGAAGATACAGTTACTAACATAAAGATGAAGGATTATGGACTTTTTTTTCAACCTGTCTTTATACTAGGTATGTTATCTTTACATAAAACATGAATTATTAAACTAGATCCAGCTTGATGTGAGAATGAAGATTATCTTGTAAGAATTAATTTACATAAACATTTAGGAATAAATGAGTCGAGTATTAATAGGAAAAATTGTTCCACTTTAGTTGAAATAACGCAAATAACAGACGAAACAACGGGGTCTGAAACAGATGCAATTGCCAGAAAAATCATGATTAATGCCTGAATAGAATACAAAACAAAAAATAATAATGTTTTTTGAGCATTTCAGTGGATTTTTTGGGAACTAATTGATAATTCAATCAAGCATAGTAAATGAGATTTGGTGTGAGGAGGTTGTTATTTTATGGTACAATCATATAAATCAATAGATCAGATTCAAATTAGCATAGTGGATAATTGAATCTGAATAAAGGAATCTTTCAAATGAAGTCCATATTGGATAGAATGAGAAACAGACGAATACTATATTGATTTAGCCTTCCAAAGATGAATAACATGTGATAGTGATATCTGAGCTTGAAATTGATTGGCTTTTACAAAAGCAATTGTAGAAAAAACAAACTCTAGTATGTCATATGTTTCATGAAATACACTGTTTAAAGTAGATAAATGAGAAGAATATTTCAAGAGGGAACATATATGGTGGAATGGTGTGGTTATTGACATACATCTAAATTTGAATATTCTTCAAGAGAGTGATACAATTGAATGGTTAAGAAAAGAATGAAAATGATCAAGTTTTGTAGATTTAGAGCTTGATGATATGGAATACGATGAATATAGGGATATATTTTGATAAACAAAATATTATGAAAACAATAAAATTAGAAAAGTTTTGAACTAATTTGGTATCAAGACCATTGGCAAAAAAAATTTTTTTAGAAGCACAAATGGAAGATTTTAATGTGATTTTTGATTGTAAAAATATTAATTTTATATCTTCTTCATTTGCTGATGAACTATTCGCAAAATGAATAGAAGATTTTTGAAAAAATTTTAAGATTACTAATTTAAGTAATAAACCGTTACTAGTTGAAATAATAAGACAGGCATTTATTACTAGAGAGAAATATATGGTTACTACTTGTTAGGATGCTTTAAGCTTAATATAACACTTCTTATGTAAATATGTGATAAATTAATTTTTATTACATATTTTTTTTAAATGATGCGAGATATTGAAAATGATGATTGAACCAATTTGAAATATATAAGAAAAATAAGAAAAATAAGAACAATAATAGATAGTATGCTATAATTCTATCTAATTAATCAATAAAATCATATGAATTTCGAGCCGAATCTATTCCTTATTTGGTGAATTATACTCACACCTGCAATCATACTGTGATGAATATGTTATTTTTATCCAAAAGTGTGACCTAAGATATTTTTATGATTTCTTTTTGCTTTGCTCTGATATCTTATGCTCCAATATGATGGAGACAATATCTGACATTATTTAATCTTTTTACCGATTCCTTGAATATTCTTGATATGGTGGATCGTAAAATGAAATCGGTTCTATTCTTCAATTGTACTGATTGTAATACACTTGATTATCATTGGATGAATTCATTTTCAAAACTTCAAAAAAGATATACATGAAAGGACATATTCTCCTTTCGTAGAAAATATGAAATCCATACAACAGATGAAAAAAGATGCTTTCCTGGCTCACATTGATGCCACTAGTAGCAAAGATACAAAAGATATCAGTGAGATGAATCTCTCTGAACTCAAGCAATATGGTGAACAAATAACTCAATATGAACATACTATCCCTGAGGAATTACTTGAGAGTGCCAAGACTTCATGTGTGCAGTTTTGAGAAGAGCAATGCGTCTGAGATATAGATTATTTACTAAATAATACGGAATTATTACTGAAAGACCAAGATCACATTAATCTCTATGGAGTAGTGAATAAGTATGAATCACTGTACAGATGACAAAAAAAAGATCCATTTATGTATTATTTATTCCTCTCGTTATATATCATTTGAGCATATGCATTGAAGAATAAAAAAAGATCAAAAAGTCAGTAAATTTAAACTCTGTTTTTTTAGTATTCATAAAGGCAGCAGAACAAAATTGACAAAATATAAAAAACTTATATTATCTGTGTAAGTTTTTTTAAAATTTGTTCACAATGAAAATGAAAGCGGCTCTTGCTTGAGTTATGTTATTATCTTCTTCTCAGGTTTTTACTGAAGAATGAAACAATAGTATCCCAGAATCAGAATCATCCAATCCAAAAATATTCACCACTTGAAAAGAGGTAAATAACAAGATAAAAGAACTCTTTTGAGTATGTGAGATAGACCCATATTATAGACAAGCACCTTGAATTTGTCAGTTCTTTGTCAATATGAAACTCGCAGAAATTATCGACGAATCATTTTGGTATTGTATGAATATTTTAACTCAAGAAGTTGAAAAAAATATGAATGGTATGAATAGTGATGATTCTGCTTTTCTCGATGAATTAGAACGATGTATAAATGGTAAAACAAATGATATATTAGATTGATGAATAATGTTTCCAACATTAATCATACCTCAGGAGTGAACAAGTTTATAATTAAAAATTTCAATAATTTTTAGTGTGATCTTCAACAAGATTTTATAATTATGATCACTTGATCAAAAATCTATTGCGAAATATTGTAACTTCAGTATAAAGTATATCCTTTTTTTGGAACCTGGAGTATAATATGACTCTCTCAAACGAGTATGAAGTAATATTACAGTCTATGAAAATTGCAGAAGAATTACTAGCTAGTGTGATTCCGGGCGAATTAGATTATTCTAGTTTTAGCGGAATGCAAGCAGAAGCATCTACTTCTGGACCCGCGAATTTTGTAGCTCTGAGGTCGAAAAAATTCTCTTTTTTGCCTGCTTTTACCTTTTTGTATTATTCTGAGGATTGTTCATTTAAGATTATCTGGGAATGTTTTTCCGGTCATAATAATCTCCAAATTGACAAGGTTTCGGAAGTCTACAGTTGCAAATTTGAAGGAAGGCATGTCATAGACTACAGGGAAGTATTGAATCTAATGACCCATGACTTAAATATGCTCTTTTCGGATGCTGAGCAAAAAAGACTAAAAGAGGAGGAAGCAGATACCGGCTCAGGATGAGCCGGAAAACACAATCTAACTAAGGGCTCAAACTTGAGCTTTTTTTAATGATTTTTAAAAGTGATTGCAATATAATAAAAATTAAGTATAAAGTAGATCCTTTTTTGAGACTCAATAGTAGGAGAATTCAATGTCCAAGCTTGTGGTCCCAAAGCATGTACAAGATATGTATGACGCACTCGTAGAGTTTTCAGGAAATGATGTCCCAAGCAACATTCTCTACAAACTCATGTTTTGCAACAACGAATTACTAGAAGCTGGCGTTTGGAGAATATATTTTCTGCCGACTTCTGGTGGATATAAAGGATTTGAAATGATACTGTATGCTGATAAGCCTACAGTAATTGAAGTTCTTTGGGCTGGTTCTGATGGTGATTATATTCCGTCTGATACTTATGGGGACTACTCTGAACCACCATATCCAAATGATTTGGAGAAATTTATTTCCACTCTTTTTAATGATATTTATTCCGAGCAATCGTATGTATATGATATGTGTAAGAATGCTGTAGTTTTTACCACTTTGGTTGGCAAAAAAGGTTAAAGAGGAGGAAGCAGGTACCGGCTCAGTATGAGCCGGGAAACACAATCTAACTAAGAGCTCAAATTTGAGCTCTTTTTGATAGAAAAATTTCTTACATCAAAATATTGACATTATAAATATTTGATATATAAATTATTTATTGAATATCTAAATTATAAATTAGAAATGACTACAAATACTAAACCAAGTGTACTAATTGTAGAAGATCAAAATATTCTTGTAACTGCTTATGAAGTAATTCTTGATGGTCATGGTGTAGACGCGGAAATTGTACAAGACTTAGATTCAGCAAATAAGAAACTTCTTGCTATACTTGAGGTAAATCCACAGAAACTTGTAATGGTAATTGATGGAGATATCCCACAAAAATTAGATACAGATGATAATAATCTAAAAGTTCCTTCTCAAGAACATTCAATATCTTTTATTAAATCATGGAGAGAACTTATAGATTTCACTTCAATGGAAGTTGTTGTCTTGCTAGCAAGTTCAGATGATAGATACAATCGACGTGCAGAGAAGATTATTCATGAAAACTATCCCCAAATAAAAACTCACCCTATTCAGAAGAGATTGGACAGATTTATACCAGTACTGAAAACAGGTAAAATGAACGAGACTTAAGTTTGGAGATTTGCATATATATTATTATTGAGTACAATAGAAAACGTATTCTAATATTAAAATTATGTGAGAAGCGCTAAAAAGTAATTATAGTTGAGTAAGTCCGACATCAACAGCAACACCGGAAGAAGTAACAATGGCGTATAAATTCGATGCTGCAATTACAATTTTACAAGCGCACAGTGTACCTCAGCAACAAGAAGACTCAAAGAGTTTCATAGAGGACATTCTTGATTGAGAAGTACAGTGCTCGTAAAGCGAAATTATTTACTGAATCAGAAGTTCATTTTAGTGCACTATAATTGTGTACTTTTTTCTTGCATTTTCCTGATTCTGAATATACTCAGAGGGCTCTTGAAGATAAAATAGTGAAAATTTCATAGTTTCAACAATCAAATTTTTACTACATAATTTTTAAGAATTCGCGAATTTGCTCTTAAAATTCGCAAATCCAATATTGCTTTTCTCCCTTTTGAAAAGGGAGTACCCGTAAGGGGGGGAGGGATTATTGGGATAACATGAATTCTTTTACATTTTTCTTAAGGTTAGCTGTTAGAATTTTTTCTAAGCAGTTCTCCTGTTATTTTATTTTTTAATATTATTGTTTTTATGACAACAAAAACAGACGATAAAGACGTATCGTTGTTCCAAGAGCTTTTTGAGAAGTCTCCTGAGATCGAATACCCAAAAATGAATGAGGTGATCACTGGTGAGATTATAAAAATCGAAAAGAAAAATATACTCGTAAATGTAAATAACCAATTTACAGGTCTCGTAGTAAACAAAGAAATCGGGAACACTATCGATCTTGCAACTCTTGAATGAGGACAAAAAATCGATGTAATGGTTCTTGGTGATAGTGTAGAAAAATGATTTTTGATTCTTTCTCTCAAGAGAGCAAATCAAATCAAAAATCTTTCTAATCTCTGAGCACAGTTTGATTCTGGTGAAGTTATCACGGTAAAACCAACAGAAGCAAACAAATGAGGTCTCCTTGTAGATCTAGATGGACTCAAATGATTTATCCCAGTATCACAACTGACTCCAGTACACTACCCAAGAGTAGAAGGAGCGGAACCAGCAAAAATCCTCGAACACCTTGAAGGACTTGTTGGAAAACCATTCCAAGTAAAAGTTATCAACGTAGATGACAACGGGAAAAAGATTATATTTTCTGAAAAAGCTGGTATCCAAGAACAAAGAGATGCATCTCTTGAGAAGCTCAAGGAAGGTGATATTGTAGAAGGAATGATCAGTGGTATACTCACATATGGTCTTTTTGTGACATTTGACGGACTTGAAGGTCTTGTACACGTTTCTGAGATCGATTGGGGACATGTAAATGATCCTTCAAAATTTGCAAAAGTAGGACAGAAAGTAAAAGTAAAAGTTATCGGACTCGAAAAAGACAAAATCAGTCTTTCTATAAAGAGACTCAAAGAAAATCCATGGGATATTCTCTCAAGAAAATACAAACTCAACGACACAATTGATGCTCCTATATCAAGAATCTCAAGATTTGGTGCATTCATCGAACTCGATGGAGGGATTCAAGGGCTTATTCACCTCTCTGAGATATCTCACGGTGTTGTAAAAGATATCAGAGATCACCTCAAAGTGGGAGAACAAGTTCAGGCAAAGATCATAAACTTTGATCCAAAAGTGAAAAGAATCGGTCTTTCACTTAAAGCACTCCAACCAGTACCAGAAGGTATGGAAGTAGCAACTGAAGAATGATCAGAAGAAAAAGCTGAAACAGCAAAAAAAGCTCCAGCAAAGAAAGAAGAAGCTTCAGTAGACGAAGCATAATAGGACCTCACCCTAAGCCTCTCCTTAAACGAGAGGGAATAAGAGGAAAAATATATTGTTGTGAATCTCTGAAACATATTTAGAGAGCAGCAGTATGTGCTTAAAGATATATCTCCCACTTTCTTCTTCTCCTTAAAAACGGAAAAGACTCAGGTGAAGTATTCTTGCTTATAACTAATAAATGAAAATGAATAAAACTACACTTGGTGCAATGTTTGAAAACCTATTGCACATCGGAAACAAAACGACATACTGGAATCCAAAAATGAGATCAAGTATATATGGTTCAAGTAATGGGGTACATGTAATAAACCTCATAGAAACTTCAAAAAAACTTGAAGAAGCGAAAAAAGTAATTCTTGAGCATACATCAGAATGAAAAAGTATTCTCTTTGTTGCTACCAAGCTTCAAGGAAGAGACTCATTTGCAAAGCTTGCAGAGTCTACTGGACATCATTTTGTTACAGAAAAATGGGTTCCTGGACTCCTCACAAACTTTAAGACTATCAAAAAAAGAATCGCAACATATATGAATCTCTTAAAAGATTCTACAAATGGATGATTTGATATGCTTACAAAAAAAGAAAAGGCAGCTAAGCTTCTCGAACTTGAAAAACTTGATAGAGCCTTTAGAGGTCTCAAAACTATGAGAAGTCTTCCTGATATGGTATTTATCGTAGATGGAGCATATGAAGATCAAGTTGGAAAAGAAGCAACGAAACTTAACATTCCGGTAGTTGCGATGCTCAACACCAATGGTGATCCAGATCTTTGTACGCACTACATACCAGTAAATACAAATGCGGTAAATTCTCTTGATTACATTGCAAAAGAACTCAAAGACTGTGTAAAAACACCAAAAGCTCCTGAGAGAAAAGCTGGATTTAAAAGAACTCCAACTAAAAGACCAATTTCAGGTTTAAAAAAGTCAGATTCTGATACTGTCGCATGAAACCTAAAAGACAGAAAAGTAACTCCTGCACCAGAAGCTCAACCAGTAGAAGAAAAAAAAGCAGCTCCAAAAGCTCCTACTGAGAAGAAGGCAACAGCAAAAGCTGATGATCTCACAAAGGTTGAAGGAATTGGTCCAAAAATAGCTGAAACTCTCACAAATGCATGAGTTGCAAGCTACGCTGATCTTGCAGCAAAGAAACCAGCTGAGATAGCAGAAATCATCGCTGGAGTGAGAGGATCACACGTACCTGATACATGGCCAAAACAAGCAAAAATGGCAGCTGATGGAAAGTGGGATGAACTTAAAGCTTGGCAAGACGAAATGGATGGAGGAAAAGCTTCATAGTTTTTTCTCATCGTTTCAAAATACATAAACATACAAAAACATTTTCTATAAATACAGTTTTTTGTATACTAAAAACTGTATTTATATTCTTAAGATACTCATTATGTCAGAATCTCCAGAAGGACCAAATAAACTCGCAGTGAGAAAAGCATTATGCTATGTGCCTTTTGTCTCACTTGTGTTTTTCGTAATTGAAAAAGACAATAAAGATTTAGAAATACATATTCGTTATGGGATTTTATTATTTGCATTCTGGGTAATAGGAGGACTTATCGGGAAAATACTTGATGTGTCGTTTTTAGTATTTTTGCTCTACATAGCATGATCATGATATCTTGCATTTAAAGCCTATAGCTGAGAAGATATAAAAGTAGATTTTCTAGATCAAGCATGGGAAGCAATAACAGGAAAAAATAAAAAATAATATATAACTTAATCAAAAGAAACTATGGCAATTACAGCAGCTCAAGTAAAAGAGCTGAGAGAAATAACAGGAATTGGGATGATGGAGTGTAAAAAAGCACTCGAAGCAACAGGAGGAGACATGGAAAAAGCAGTAGAAGAGCTCAGAAAAAAAGGTCTCGCAAAAGCAGCGAAAAAAGCAGATAGAGAAACTCTAGAGGGAGGTATCAATATTCATACAGACGGAGCAACAGCACATGTGGTTTCTATATCTTGTGAGACTGATTTCCTTGCAAACTCGGATAAGTTTAAAGCGATGCTTCAGGATATAACTGTATATCTCAAAGACAATGGAGCTGACTCAAAAGAAGCAGCACAAGAAAAAATCAATAAAGAATACGCACTTGAGCTCGGAGAAAACCTTCAACTTAAGAACTATCAAACATATACAGGAGGTATGACAGCATCTTATGTTCACTCAAATGGAAAACTCGCAGCACTTATTGTTGCTGCATCTGGAACTGATGAAGAAAAAGCAAAACAAGTAGCGATGCACGTAACAGCTGCAAACCCAGAATATCTCTCTCCAAACGATATTTCTGATGAAGTTGTAGAAAAAGAAAAAGCTATCCAACTTGAGATCATGAAAAACGATCCAAATATGGGAACAAAGTCAGATGAAGTACTTCTCAAGATCATAGAAGGAAAGATGTGAAAGTTCAAGTCAGAGATCTCTCTCCTCGAACAAGCATTTGTTATCGATCCAAACATGAAAGTCAAAGCTTTCATTGGAGAAGATGCGATCGAAGCATTTTACAGATTTAGTGTGTAATCCACCCTAGCTCCTCCCTTCTCAGGGAGGGGAAATTTGTCATCCCGCAGTATTGCGGGACCCAATCCATCCCTAGCCCTTCCTTTCAAAAGGAAGGGAATATGGGAATATACCTCCATAGTTTAACGGCTAAAATTCAGGACTCCAAATCCTGCGCTCTAGGTTCGATTCCTAGTGGGGGTGCCATTTACGATTTACAGAAGAACTTCAAATTATTTGAGGTTCTTTTTTGCTTTGTAGAGCGAATATTGGTTGTAAGGGTGATGTTCGATTAACTATGTCGTTGTACTCAGGTGTTTCCTTGAATACAAACTGGAATATCAATGATAATTCTTCCAAGGATTGGCTTTGCTTCAAGAACTCTCCTAGATGTTCGAGAACACTAAAACAAAACTCCTTGAATTTCTCTGGTTTGATAAAATCTGACCCTTCACATTCTCAAATACTTTGTTCAATCTTACTAACTTCTTTTTCTAATTCGCATAACTTCTTTTCAAAAATCTTTATAGTTCTCATCATTATAGTATCGAAACTATAGATCTTATCTTCTATCTGTTTTATTTCTTTTGTAATCTTGATTTTTCTGTCTTTGAGTTGTTTGAGCTTAGAGTTGATTTTAGCTCTATTACCTTCAAAGATCTCATCAAATTTATCTTCAAATAGTATTCTAAGTACTGGGTGTATCTGAAGTTCTCAAAAGAATGATTCGATCATATCATGGAATTCTTGCTTTCTAATATTTTCTCCTTTCTCTCATTTCTTTCGAATCACATGATAGTATGCTGTAGGTTTATTTCTTTTAGTATTACTAATGCTTCAAGAAATAAGTTTTTCTGGTCTCTGAGATGACTTTATCAAGTTTCTATAAGGAAGCTTTGTATCGAATTTCTTTCTTCTCTTCTGAACTACCTTTCATTCTTCATTTTTTTGTTTTTTGTATTCTATCAATTCAACACTTCCATCATTTTTCTCTACTATTCTACGCTTACCTTTATTTACTTTATTCCATAACTCTATACTTACAAGCCCTTGATATTGAGCTCGAATTATTTCTTGATTTGTCCATTTAGAAACTATGAAACCTGCGTATATTGGTTTTACGAATAATGTATCAAGATATTTTCAACTAATGGAGTTCTTTCGTCTCGTTTCTGCTCCCAATATATTGAGCTCTTCTGCTATCTCATCACTTGAATATCCTCACAGAGCTTTCAATTCAAAAGCCTTTATAATCCATGCTCATTCTATAGGGTGAGGAATCTGAATTTTTGCCTTTCATCTTTCAGCATCTACTTTTAGAAGTTTATATCAGAAATTTGATTCCCTTACATGGTATCCTTGTTGCTCAAGCTCAATTTCACGTGGTATTGTTCGACGCAATATTTGCATTCTTTCTTCCTCTGAGCTGATAGCAGTTATGACCTGGTTCATTCTTGATGGATCGCTATAGCAAAATTTATAATCAAGTTCTAGACTCCCTATTTTATCAAGAATTTTTTCTTTTCATTGAATGACTCAATAAGTATCACGAAGAAGTACTCAGTTTTCCTCAAGAGTTGATTTTATGTCTTCATATACACCGACACCACCACGTGATCCTCGATCAATACTTTTTATTATACAAAAATGAATTCCAGGATTTTGTTGTATATATTTATACATTGTATCTAATCCTGGTCTAGAGGTTCCTGTTCATGTGAAGTCGTCTTCAAATACTTTTTTCACGATCATATTATTTTTTGAACAATATTCTCGGCAGAGTTTTTCCTGATTTCTCAAGCTATCACCCTCTTTTTTTTGTTTCGTTGAAGAAACGCGGGTATAAATAACTGCAGTTTTTTTACTTTCCATTTTTCTCTATATATTTATCAAATAAAAGGTTACCGATTTCATCGATTCTTTCGATGATTGCTTGAATTTCTTCTTGTGAGATTTCAAGTCATTTTGCTTTGAATAGTTTCCTATATTCTCATAAGCTTTTCATTGGTTATGTAATTGCTTGACTGTAGCCATCCTACACTCTAGCCTACGTAAAATGACGTTTAGATCCCTAAACGCCTATCTTTTCGGTTGTTATATTATCAACTCATCAGAAATTGTTTGTTATAAAGCAAACCCTAGAGTTTTTATTACTTTGAACAGTTGCTCTTAGATTCATCTCTGGAGTATTTTGTATATTTTGTTTCCCATGTGATTGAGTGAATTTCTTGATCATCCCATTTCTAAAGGCGATATGAGAATTACCATTCCAAGTACTAAAAATTTTGAGAAAATAATCATATTCTTTATCACATAACATTCTAGTTGGTGGAATCTTTCTTTCTAGTTCTTTTCAAGTCATATTCTCAATAATCCCTGATAAGCTAATAGTGATCCTATCATGAAGAGCGTGAAAAGTATCAGATAGATGGAGCTCTTCCATAGAACAAAAATCAGCCTCATAGTTATCATGAATAATAAGTTTTATCTCTTCTTGCATCACAAATGTTCTAAATACATAGAATTCAAAAATCTTTTTATGTTCGAATAAGCATTCTTTTATTCTTCTAATTTCAGGATTGGTTAGGTGTCTTTCTTTGAGTGCTGTAATAACTTTTATCCATACTAGATCAAGAAAATTATACTTCCTCCAACATTCTTTATATGAATTTCACTGCTCTAAAAATCACTCTTGTTCCCATTTATATAGTTTTTGATTTTTTGTATCAGAGTGGTTGACTTGATAGTGTTTGGCTAAAAAAATATTGTTATAGTTTTTTTGATGTTCCTTATCCTCTAAAACCCTTAGCACCTTTCATAAGTTTTCTTGAAAAGCATCTCCTCGGATCATATAGTATTTTCTTTCTACCTTCATTGCTTTATAAAAAAAGTATATATCTTGTATACACTTTATCCGATAGCTATCATGAGTCAAGAAACACTTACTTCGGACCTACGTACCTTATATTAGCCACTCTTACTTTCTGATTGGCTATTGAAAAAGAAGGTTTTTTTTATATAATGTAATAAATTTCTAAGTAACAAAAAAATGAAAGAATCATTGATTAGAGAAGTTACTGATATATTGCTTTCTTTGGTATTGAAGCATGAATTAGTAAAAAAGATGAAATATTCTGATAAATTTGAAAAATGGGAAGATTTTTGATTGCATATTTTGAACGTGATATACGATTGGGAATTAGAAGACCTAAATGAGAAATTTTCAACTAATTTTCCAGGTATAGACCTTTGAAATGAAAAATGAATTTGAGTACAGGTTACAGTCGATGACTCAACAAATCACATAAGAGAAACCATAAAGACATATAAAAAAGGTTACTCACTTGAATGAGTTGATTTATTGCCTAACAAATATCCCCATCTCAAATTTTTATTTATAAGTTCTTCCCATAAAATAAAGAAAAAATACTCTCATACAATATGAACAGATGGATTCAACTTTACAAAAGAGGACATTATTACATTTGATGAATTGTTGAAAAAAATTGAATCTAAGCCAATTGATGAGATCAAGAAAATAAAAAAAGTTTTAGATGAATTTTCTCCAATATTTGATAGTTTTATATGATTTCAACTAAGAAAGGATAACTATAAGCTGATAAAAGAAGCTATAAAAGATGATTACAAGATCATGTTAGAGGTTATAAAAGAACATAAAGATGAGTTTATAAAAGATTCAAATTTTCAAAATATAATAAAATCAGAAGTAAGTACAACTGATAAACTAGAGATATCAACAGAGGTGTTGAAAGAAAAATGAACTAAGTCTGTAGAAATATCAAAAGAATATTTAGATCTTCTTTCAAAAGATCCTGCAATTAGTAGTATTTTAGAAGAAATATCGTGAGGTCAGAAGAAGGTGGTTGATATTTCAGCATTTCTTTACGATTTTGATAGCTTTTCAGATGTATATGCTTACATTATCAAAAACATAGAGAGAATCAAGAAACAAGATCTAACTCCTAAAGAATCTAAGAAGTTTTACGAGAATATTTCTCAGAATTCAAGCTACATTCTTCATTTTTTTGATAAGTTATGAAAACTAAATACTAGTATACTTCAAGAAATTATTGATAATCTAGTGTATATTATTATTGAAAATAATGCTGATGATCAAAATTTACTATCTATTGTTAATTATTTTGAAAAGTATGTTTGATGAAAAAATACTGATGTCATACTTAGTATATTCAATACAGCCTTAGATAAAACAGAGTATGAGTTTTTATTTAGAAGAGTAGCTATACTTTTAGCTCAAAAGTCTTTCAAATCTTTTGATACATCTTTGATGTTAGATCTAGTATCTAAGATTGTACAAAGAGGCAAAAATATGGCACATGAATTTATAGTTGAATTTTTATCAAAAAATATTGATCACTTTGATCAATGACAAGTCGAAAGCATTATGAATTTATTTGATTTTGAGGGAAGTCAATCAAATGAACTTATTAGTATAAATGCTAGTATTCGAGAAGAAAAATACCTTCCAGATATTTTCTGAAAAATACTGTATATTGATTATAAGCTTACTTTTCATTACTTCTGAAAGCTTATAAAATTGGTATATGAAAATGATAGCTATTCTAGCTCAAAGAGAACTTTACAACAAATAAATTCAATAAATTATATCGGATATTACTCATTTCCAGAAGTAACTTTATCTTCTGGGCGTAAGAGGCATAATTTACAAGAAAATGTGTTTGTAACAATGTGACAAGAACTTATAAAGGCTTGAAAAAATACAAAAAATAGGGATTTTTTCATAGAAGTTGTAAGTTATATTATTGAAAGAGGGGATTATTCTGTTTTCTATGAACTCATTAGTTTCGCATTAGTTGATAATAAAGAACAAAACCTAGATTTGATTCGTGCTCTAGTTCAAAAAAAAGAAATCTACCCATTCATAAATATATTCCAAGAAAGGTGGGGGGTAACAATATTCAGTTATATGTTTTCTAAGGAAGGTGATTATATCGAAGAATTTCAGGATTTTGTAGTGAATGACAAAGAAATAAAATCCCATGAGTATCACCAAGCTTATTTACTTTCTACCATACCTAAGGATAGACTTTCAGAAGAATGAGAAAAAGTAATATCCGAGTTTTTAGAATCTCATGATGGATATAAAATTTCTTTTAGATCTAAGCCAAGTGTAGAAGTGAGTTCATGGACTGGACGTGCCGAACCCATGCTTATTACTTTGAGTAAGAGAGAAACTTTAGCAGAAATTTATAAAAAATGTGATATAGTTTTATGAAAAGAACGAGGTTGGGATTTATATGATTATGGCAGTATTGTTTCTTGATATTTCAAGAATAACTTAGATCAAATAAAAGATGTATATCTTTA
Organism: Candidatus Altimarinota bacterium; assembly: GCA_020631485.1. Taxonomy (GTDB): domain Bacteria; phylum Patescibacteriota; class Gracilibacteria; order BD1-5; family UBA6164; genus JAHDHC01. The sequence continues at coordinate 18,816 of JAHDHC010000013.1, read as the reverse complement.
TATTTCGTCTAAGTGAGAAGATTCATATATATTTGCTAGTCTTGTTGTAAAGTGATTTATTGAATACTCTAAAGAGAAATATAAAGATTCGATAGATATAACATTCTATAGAGAATTAGTAGATATATATTCTGTATTGAAAGATAATGATTCAAATACAAAACTTGAAATTTGAAGGATTTTGGATGACGCTGAGTTTCTATGAAGAGAATTCACTCCAGAAATACAAAAAGAGGACTCTTCTGTATATGAGTGAGTCAAATGAATAGTGTTAGATCTTGCAAGCAGTATGGATCCAACGGAAGATTCAGATAATGACTGACTGGTTTTATGACTCAATACAGTAAGGGGTTTAGGAACTATTACTTGTTCCATTTTATTATATTACTATCCAGATGATGAGGATCTCAAGAAGAGAATCATGGAACTATCAAATGATAAGTTATTTGGTATCCAAGCTACTTTGATTTCGAAAGCATCTTTATTTCAAAAAAACAATAAAAGAATTACTACATCTATTCTGAAAAAACACATCCATAGTAGGAATAAGACTATTGATAAAGCAATAGTCGAATGGTTTCTACCTAAATTATGATATGTTGATAGTAAGGAATTATTTATAAAGCTTTTGAAATGATTACTTGCATCAGAAGATAAAGATATACAGAATAAAGCCTGAACAATGTTATCAAATGTGATACTCTCATGAATCAATAGTGCTAAGAAAGAAGGAATCAAAGATTACTTAGATATTTTATATAACATTATTGGTTGAAAGATAGGATCTCATCAAGCAATGTTATGATTTTGTTTTTGAGTTCAGAGGGGAATAGTCTCAGCTCCAAAAGTGTTACAAGATAAATTAGATGTAGTAAATTATATCCTTGATAATTATAAAGACTCTTCAAAAGAAGAAGATATGAGTATTTATTATAGGCTCAGCTTTATTTTCTATAAAGAGAACATCTTTATAGAAGATTTTGATATTCTCTATAAGAATGAAATATTCCAGAAACTAATTGAGAAATCTAGAAATGTTGGAGTATACTGACAAATAAATGAATATTTGAAGAGAGTACTTGATAAGGATTGAGAGAAGGTCGTAGATCAGATAAAACTTCTTATCAAGCTTCAAGTTGAATGAACTGATAAAGTTTTTCAGGTTCACTCATTTACACATATAGAGGACTTACTTGCTATCATGTATGAAAAATACGATGGAAAGAATTGTCCTATTTGTAATATGATATTTGAGAAAGGACTGGAGATGTGACTAAAAGAATATAAAGATATATATGATAAATATTATAAGGAATAGTAATTTCTAAAACAAACCCATTTATACTATTATTTCTGAGTTATTTTACATTGAGTTGTATTTCAAACTTCACAATATACCTCGCTTCTTACAGTGGCTCCGAATCCATTTTGACTATCTACCACTCATAATATCTTTGTAACTCCTCTCGCTTCGTCTAAATCCCATAGACAGCTCTGAAAACTCACTGTGCTTGGGCTTTTATAATAATCTTCTGCAATAGCTTTCTTTACAGCTTCAGTACATTGTCCAGATGTAGGATGAGTATAGTTTTGCTCACTTATAGTCGAAACATATACAAAGAATAATCAAAACAGAGCAATAATATATTTCCATTTATGAGTTGATAGATGATTGATAATCTTTCATCCAGTTGTTTTGGATCTTTTATCAAACATTTCTTGCTTTAGTCTCTGCTTTTCTAATTCTTGAATTTTGAACTGAACTTTTTTTCAGCAATGCTTACAAATTTGAGCATCTTTTTTTATATCCTCATGGCAATAAGGACATTGAATGTTTTTCTCCATAATTTTATAGTAATAAAATAAGCTTATTACCAAAATGTGGGATATCTGGCGAACAAAAAAGAGGACAACCTAGCATACTCTATGTTCGCCAGAACACCCTAATCAGTTTGAAAACAAAAAGAAAGAGCTAGAGCAACTTGGTTGCCCTCTCTAATTTTCAAGCTGATAATGTAAGGTATTCTGGCTTCCTGAGTGTATCCGATAATAGAAAAAAGTAAATACTAAAAGCCCCCAGGTTTCCCTGGGAGCCTTGATTACTAGACTATCTCTTTCACTTACGCCTTACGGCACCTTTTTACAGGTGGATTGAGTTTGTCAGTTGTTTGCGTGCAGTTCTTCATTCAACTGGATAGCGGTCTTATTTGTTACACACTCGATCTTACCAGATTGCGAGTTGCGACGGAACAGAAGATCCGACTTTCCAGCAAGTTCAGAAGCTTTCACGTTCGATGTTTCAACCCCATTTTCATCGAGGATGCTCACTTTGCTTCCAGCCGTCAGATAGAGACCAGCTTCAATGGTGCAACGGTCACCCAGTGGGATTCCAGTACCTGCGTTTGCACCGATGAGGCATTCTTCGCCTACAGAGATGACAACATTGTTTCCGCCTGAGAGCGTTCCCATTGTTGAACATCCTCCACCAAGGTCAGAGTTTGCACCAACCATTACACCAGCGGAGATGCGTCCTTCAATCATACCAGCACCTTTGGTGCCAGCATTGAAGTTCACAAAACCTTCATGCATCACGGTTGTACCTTCACCGAGATGTGCACCGAAGCGGACACGAGAAGCATCACCGATACGAACACCACTTGGAACAACATGATCAGCCATTGGAGGGAATTTGTCCACGGCATATACATGAAGTACTCCACCATTAGCACGAGCAGAAAGCTGTCGAGCTGGAAGTTCATCCAGCGAAACAACACCTTCGTTTGTCCATGCAACATTTGGTAAAACAGCGAAGATCCCATCAAGTGATTGCCCGTGTGGTTGTATAGCACGGCTTGAAAGTAAGGTCAGCTTCAAGTACGCTTCAGCGACACTTTGAGGAGCTTCATCGGTTTCAAGAATTGTCACGACCATCCGTTCGTGTGCATCGCGTGCACCTTCAAGGAAAGTCACCGTACCAGTGTGTTCGGAAAACGCTTCGATCAGTTTATCGATTTGGTATGGAGCCAAGCAGATGGTTTTATTGCCACCCGAATAGAACCAACCAGCGATTTTTACGAAATCGTCGACTGCACTTGCATTTTGCTCGGTTCTGACGAATGCTTTATGGAAGTAAACTTCCAAAACATTGCCGTTACCATCTGTTGTCTGTAAGCCCAGACCAGCTGCAAAAATAGACATAGTCTACCTCCATTTGTTTGCATATTTACTCGGAATTGAGTTTATATTTTATAATAATATTTTACTATAAGTCAATAAAATTATTGTTTTTGTGAGATATATTCTAGTAATCATCTAAGATTTTTATTGAGCTGTACTTCATTTTGGTGGTTGTACTTTCCTATAATACTGACTAGATATTCTATTTTTTCCATATCTAATCAGAATTCCTCTCATTCCACTAATTCTTCTTTATATCCTGGTTCTATATTGAGTAGGGGAGAATTCACAAGATCATCGGCTAGTCTCTTGTTATATGCTTTGTATTTTTCTCATTGCTCTTTTGAGTTATAGACCTTCTCATACTTTGGAGGACTTACTATATGCATAATGAGTTTATTTTCGAGACAGATGCCTCTTTCATACCTAGCTCTGGAGATACAAGTGTGTTGTACCATCATTTTTTCGAGAGTTCCTGTGATCTCATACTCTTCTATGATTTGTTGTTCAAGGTCTCTGTTATAAAGACTTGAAGTTATTCCATGTTTTACGGCATTGAGTTTTATCTTCTGCTTTCACTCTTGAGTCTTTACTCATCATTTTTGAGAATTCTTCCTGTTTGCAATAATTTGTTTTTTTGTAGTCATTTTCTATTGTTAGATTATCTATTAGGTAGAGCCTAGAGTCAGAAGTATCACTTCTGTAGACTTATATCGAAGATTTCATACCAGGTATTGATTTGTTTTTGAAAATCAGTAATATTCTGTCAGATGGCTTTATCAAGATATTCCTTGAGATTTGTGCGATTTTGCAAGCTGGTAGCCTGCCATTAAAAACAAAACGACTATTCGAGAGAATAGTTTTTTTGTTTTTACCTTGTTGCAAGGAATTGAATCGAGGCTTTGGTTTCTCATCTACGCGGAGCGTAAGTGAGAAACTCATTGCGATGAATAAGAGCAATGACCGAGGGGTCAAGAATTACTGTGCGAGTATCGCACTGTAATGGAGACCGACTCCTAGGGGGGTGTGATTAAAATTAAAAAGATTATCATTAACGATAATCTTTATTTACGAACTACAAAAATTTTTGATTTATATATTAATCGAACTATTATGTCTTTACTTGCTATTATAACTCTAAGCATTAATAGTAAGATAGGACCTAATTGTTTTAATAAATATCTCCAGTTTTTTATTATACTACATGCGAGAATGATTACAATTATTCAAATAGCTGTAACGATTTGAATTTTATCATCACTTCTTATTAATGGAAATAATGTTCCAATTGTAGGAAATAGATAACGAGGATCTGTCAATAATTCTGTAGCTCTACTACAGAATATTGAACACATAACTCAGAACTATTTATTAGATAAAAAGATTCTTGTGTGAATAACATAAATGTTATTTTGTGTTATGTCTTCAAATTTCGTGTCGTAACCTAATTAGAACACACAGGAATCTTATTGTCAAAAAAAGTGAGTCAACTATCGTAAAAAATCGTTGACTCTTTTATTTTATAGTGATTGAATATTTTTTTACATTTAATCATATTCTTATAACATAAATATGTACTAAAAAAATTTTTTAACACCTAAATAATACTATAAACATGTGATTAAAATTTAGAAAAAGAGTTACCATATTTCCATGATTTACTTTAAATATAAGTAAAAGTTGAGTAAGTAGTACTATATGAATAAAAGGTTTTAATGTTAATTTCAATAAACATGGTCAATATCTTAATGTATGACTACCAGGAACTTGAATCTACGATAGAATTAAAATTTGATGAAAGAAAATATGAAATGTAGATTTTGATGAAGTAAGTAGTACTGATTTCAATAAAGAATTAGCTCATGAGATTAAATCTCTCGAAATTTGAAAGATGAGTGATGATATATGAGAGCAGATAAAGCAGGATATAAAAGATAGTTTCAAACAGAGGAAGATTCTAAAAAATGAAATATCAATCATACAAATAAAATTTTTGTTTCTAGTCTTACTATACTTACTGTGAGGTTTTTTACATAAATGATACTCTCAATATTATTTAGAGAGTAAGTGAATGTTAGTTGAACTTAAGTGAGTAGAAAAAGATAGTTATGTAAAATTAGACGTAAAATTTGATGACCGAAGTAAAGAAATATATTGTAGGCTTATAGCGTCATTCAAAGAATTAATTACATGTAAAAAAATTTGGGATATCACATCTACTCAAGATAATGATTGAGTAAAAGATAGGAGTTGAGCAAATAAGATTTTAAAGAGGAAAAAAACAAGTATTTATCTTAGTTCTTTAGATGAGATTCAAACAGAATGAGAGACACTAAAATTCGTAAATAAGAATGGTGGAGATATATTTTTGTATCCCTCACATGTTGTTATAAACTATGGTAAAAAAATAGATATTTTTGATATACGAAAACTACAAATTTCATATTTTCCTGACAGAATAATTGAAGAGGAGAAAGTTCCAAGTGATACTAGAATAATTGATCATACGTGGAGATACGTAAATAAAAGTGAATGACCTGATAAAAGATATAGTAATAATAAAAAAATACCAATAGTTGAATATGGAAAGTTATGTCTTGATTCCGAAACATGATTATATGAAGAATTTGTATTTAGTGATTTTACTAAACTAAATAAGTTCTGAACGGATTTAGATACGTATTTAAGATATTTGAATGGTCAAGATATAAAAACTCCTCAAAAAGTATCTAGTCTTGATGAAGAAGTTTTGATTAATTGCACAGAGTGCTGATGATTGATAGGGAGCTTTTCATACAATTATCTTATTAAAGAATGAGAAGTGTATTGTGAAGTATGTAAGGATACTATACCGGTTAATATTTCGTTACAGTAATTTAGGTTTTATGTCATTTCTAATAAATCAATTAGTTCCTCCTTACTCATCTTCTCGTCGTGCCATAAAAAATAAAACGACTATTCGAGAGAATAGTTTTTTATTCTCTAAAAAATTATCTTGGTACAGCTACTTTGTATTTTTTGGATCTTAGATAGAATAAAATAATCACTAAGACTGAATTTATCAAAAATAACAATATATGAAATGCTTTTATAGATCATGTCCTGAGTGTTTGTGAGAGGCGAAAGTAGAGCTTCCTATTGGGAGGCGAGCTCGTCGTCGTCATGCGAAGTATGTGGAGCAATTTGAAAAGGGATTATGAGGATCACATAAGCCAAAAAAACTTATCCCACAAATAGATATATGCAAACACTGTTGAGGAACTGGCCTAGTACAGTCTAGGAAATTCCCAGAAAAAGATACAAAAAACTATCCTAGTATTGCGATAATCGGTGGAGGTATAGGGGGAGTTGCTCTGGCCATTGCCTGTCTTCACAGGGGTATCCCTTACACCTTATATGAACGCGACACAAGTTTTGATGAACGAGCACAATGATACTGACTTACCTTACAACAGGCAAGTAAGGCAATTACGTGACTTGGACTTGATGATATAAAAGAGGGAATTATTTCGACTATCCATCTTGTACATGATACTGAGGGAAAAGTTATTGGACGATGGGGGAGGTGAAAACTCTCAAAAGAAGAGCTGACTAAGACCACAAAACCGAGAAATATACATATCTCACGACAATCTCTGCGTGCTCAGCTTATTTCACAACTCGGTGAGGGGACAGATATCGCATGGGGACATCGCTTGAAAAATATATCCCATAATGATGTATGAAAAATAGATCTGGAGTTTGAAACAGGACAGAAATCTCACAGAATAACAGCTGATCTTGTGGTTGGAGCTGATGGGATACGAAGTACAGTACGAAGACATCTGATCGGAGAAGAAAAATCTCCTTTACAGTATCTAGGATGTATCGTGATTTTAGGTATTTGTCGTCTTGAGAGTCTTTCTGATGTACAGAGTCATCTTCTTGATTCAAAGACTGTTTTTCAGACTGTAAATGGCACAGAGCGCATATACATGATGCCCTATGATGCAGAAAATATTATGTGGCAATTAAGCTTTCCACTTGATGAAGAAGAAGCAAAAAAATTGAGTAAACAATGAGCTAATACCTTAAAACAAGAGGCAATCCAGAGACTTTGAAACTGGCATAGTCCAATTCCTGAGATACTCAAAGCTACAGATATCTGAAAGATAAGTGGTTACCCAGTATATGATAGGGAGATACTTGATCATGAATCACTCGCAAATATCTGAAACATCACCCTTATCTGAGATGCTATGCATCCAATGAGCCCATTTAAGTGACAGGGCGCAAACCAGGCAATTTTAGATGCACTCGATCTCGCTCGAGCCATTACAGCAAATTGCCTTCTTGACTCAAACTGGAAAGAAACATGACTCAGAAAAACACTCCTTGAGGATTTTGAAAAGAAGATGCTTGCACGTAGTGTACTCAAAGTACGAGACTCTGCCAGAGCTGTAAAACTCTTGCACTCAGATGCAGTGCTCCATGATTGAGATAGTCCGAGAGGACGAGGGATTTAAGATCTCCTATAAAAAACTCAAGACCAGATAATAACTTGCAAAGATACAGCAGAACACTGCAAAGCTATTTTTGAGGGTATTTTTATGTGCGTCTGCGTATGTGTAGAGGAAGTGGAGGAAGCTTAAAAGTATCGTGATTATGAGTATTTGTCAGAGTTCAACTCACATGTTAAATCAGAGGACAGGAACTACTATATTTCTGCTGGTTTCAAGTATACCTCAGAAAAATCATGCAAATCCAAGTCCATGAAAAAGTCAGAGTACAAAGATAAGTGCTGTTTCAAAATATATATTTTTTTCTTCTCAGACCTGGGAAAATAGAGCAAATATTCCCATGATAATGATAGATATCAAAATCATAGATTCTACCAATACACTTGGAACGGATACAATCCCGAGTCATCATAGAACTATCGTGATACAATGAGCAACGGTAAAGGTTGTGATAACTCCAACTATTCTCTTGAACCTTGGGAGACAGATAAGGAGTGTAGCGATAAACAAAATGTGGTCTACTCAGCCAAGTATGTGCATAAAACCGATCATAACTGTTTGCCAGAGAAAGGAGATATCAAACTGTCTTTCACGTAAAGGTGCATACACTTGGTCAAGATAACTATATATGTTTTCAATACCAAGTTCTACAAGCATAGGGTCATCTCCTATAACTTCTTTTAAGTCTTTGTATGTAAATCTTGGATTTTCATTGGTATAGAGTCCGACATATTTTTTTCCTGGGAGTTCAAGTGCTAACTCGATTTTTTCTCTTGTATCTTTTAGGCTATCTTCTAAGTCTACTTTTTTTTGTACTTGTATGTATTCTGAGAAATCGCTCCATGTAGCATCTGGAGTGGAGAGAATATATTCCATAATATCTGCATCAAAATCATGAGCTGCTGATGGATTAATTGATCAAAGTAAGACTATAGTGAGTACCAATATTTTTTTCATTTGAGTGATTTAGCTATATATACAGATAATTATATAAAAATATATTGTATAGCAAGGATCAAGACCGTATTCTTATATAGTTCTTAATTTCGGGAAAACAAGAGAAAAAGTTTTGTTACTTCATGAATTGGAACTACACTCTTACCTAGATCTTACTCAATTAAGAGTATTGTATCAGAAGTTTAGGTATGTATGATCTAAATTGTAATTATATTATTTTAATAACTTTTCTATATGAAAAAGATTATTGTAAGTGCCTGAGTATTTTTACTCTGATGTTTGAATGTATTTGCTTATACTCCTTCAGCTGAGCTTGTAGAAAAAATGGATCTCGTAGTTGCAAAGTTTGAAATTATCATTGATACAAAGTGAGAGGGATATAGATGATCTGTTCTCAATGCTATTGAAATATATCAAAAAAGATATGAATGAGACGAAAGAATAAGCTACATCCTCTGATATTTGTATGATAATCTTTCAGAAGCTGATACTACTTCTGCTTCAGGTGTGAGCAACTCAACTATATCATGAGCATATTCATGAGAGTACACTATCTCAGATAGCACATATGGGACAGAAGTTGCCGTAACTATATCTTGAGATACCAGAACGATTACTTCAAATGCTCTAGCAAATCATGAAGTTGGAACATTTCCAAATAAAGCAAACCCAAATACTATCTCTGAGCAAGATAAAAGATGGGAACTTGATCTTACTCCAACATATACTTGAAATGCTACATGGGCACATGATTCATGAGTAGCATATAATGGAGTGAAGTATCAACTTGAGACTGCTGAAAGACTCGAATGTGCAAGTGGAGAAGTCTATAGAATAGAAGCACAACAAACTGTTATTGACGTTATAGGACTTGATTTTAATAATGCACATGTACAGCCAACTTGAGAATACCACTATCATTGAGTATCTGATCTTTTGATGGAGACACTAGAGTGAGATGATGTGGTACATGTATGATATGCGACAGATGGTTTTCCACTCTTTTATTCGAAACAATGAAGCTATACTCCAAGTTACCAATTAGTGGGTGATACGAGAACAGGGACAAACTGTATTTATAGAGACTCAGAGATACCAGTAGAGGGGACCACTCCTGATGGTACATATGATCGTGATTGGGAGTTTGTTGCGTGACTTTGAAATCTTGACTCTTGTAATGGAGCATATGTAGATGATCAATATGGATATTTTATTACAGAAGATTTTCCATTTGGCCCGAGATGTATGAATGGTGAAACATCAACAAAGACATGACCAGGTGGATGAGCACAGTGATGACCTGGATGAAGATCTGGTCCTTGAACTAACAGAACATGAGCTCCAACAAGATAACATATAAATAACAAGAAAATGAAACCATATATTTGAATCATGATTATATGATTGCTGAGTCTCAGTGCATGTAGTACAGATAGCTGAACCATAAGTTCAGATCTGCCACAAGAAAATACAAAAGCAGAAGCTCCGCAAGATTATATTTCAAATGAAGAACAAAAATTTATAGAGGACTTATTTGTCGAATAAGAAACTAAATATTTTAAAAAATATTCTTACCTTGTTCTTACCCAAATTGCTATATACTGGATACGTAAATATTTATTATTAACCATTTACAAGATGAAAAATATTACAAGATTACTACTACTAATTATCTTTATACTTACTGCTACATCAGCTTCTGCAGATTATGAAAGGTCTGAAAGATCTGAAAAAGGCCTCTGAGAAAGAGATAAAGAGATATATGCCGATTTAGATGAAGAAACTCAAGAGTCACTGAAAGAACTCCATGATTCTATGAGAGAGGAACTAGAAGCTTTAAGAGAAGATTTTGATAGAGAAACAGCAACTGATGAACAAAGAGAAGAAATGGAGGAAGCTCTAGAAACTATAAGAGATTCATATCATGATAGAGCGATCGAACTCTTAGGAGATAACGAAGATGCAATTGCTGCACTCAAAGAAAGAAAAGAAAAAATGGAAGAAAAAAGAGAAGAAATGAAAGAGAAAAGAGAAGAAAAGCTCCAAGCAAGAGAAGCACTTTTGTCACAGCTCGATGATGATACAAGGGAAGCACTTGAAGAACTCAGAGAAGAACATAAAGAAGCTCTAGAAGATCTCAAAGAAGAAAGGACAGAAGACATGACTGACACACAAAAAGAAGAGCTTAAAGCAAAGTGGGAAGAGCTAAGAGCAAGTCATCAAGAAGAGCTTGCGGAGCTTCTACAAGACTATCCAGATCTACTAGAAACACTAGAGGAAAAGAAATCAAAAATGCAAGAAACGTGAGAAAAAATGAAACAAAGAGTTAAAAATATGAAAGAAAATGGAGATGAGATGAAAGAAAAACTAAAAGAAAAAAGAGCAGAAAATAGCTCAAAATATGCGGAAAAAAGAGGATTGTACAAGAAAAAAATGACAGAAAAATACAAGACCAGACTTGAAAATATTTCTGAAACAAAGTTGGAAAAAGTACTTGTAAAAATAGAGGAATACAAAGAAAAATTTGAAAACAACGATACGATGAGCGATGAGAGGAAAGAAGATGTACTAGCGAAACTTGATGCGATTGCTGAAATGATCCAAGAAGTACTTGCTGAGGCATAATACTATATATTATACCCTAAAAAAAGAAAGAGGCGAGTATATCTCTTTCTTTTTTTATTTAGCAAACTTTTATGATTCAGTAATTATTTGTAATGAAATTTTAATATTTTCTAGAAAAAAATACAGAAATATATTAATAATAATCTTAAAAATATGTAAAGTTATTTTTGTTGCTGGCATTCGTTTTTTCAAAAAATTTATAGTAAAATTATACCTAGGTTTAAAAAATTATATTGTAATAAAAGAGGTATGAATATGAAAAAACTATTGGCAAAAATCTTGCTTGTAGCAATGCTATTTCAGTCATTTGGAGTCTTTTTTCCAACTACTACTCAACTGGCGTATGCTATAGATAGTGATGGGACAGCAAATCTAAATATGACTGTGAGCTCAAGTGTAGAGCCGAGCAGTATTATAGGAAACAACTTTACTATGGACATAAATCTTGCAAATGCAACGAGTTCTGAGTCGGATGCATTTTCTCCATGATTTATTCTTAATCTCCCAGCAGATGTAAACTTTGTTTCTAGTCCAGATCTGTGAAATCCAGTGAGAACAGAAGTTCGTCCTGATGGATCCAAGATCTTGTTTTTTGAAACGGATGGATTTATTATGAAAGGAAGTTCAGATAGTTTTTCTGTAAATCTCAGTTCAGATACATCAGCAGACCTTTTTACTCCAACAGATATTGAAGTACTCGCATACGCAGAAGATAGTATCTATGGAGCAGGACCTATTCCAAGTGGTTCACCAGCCGGAACACTTCCTGGATGATATGATTATGCAAATTCAGCCAATGACCCAGTAGATTCAAACTTTCCTGACAATATTGATGCAAATACCAATACTTCAAATCTTCCATTTGAAGCTACAACAACACAATTCATCCCATACGACATCGAAAAGATATGAGTAGGGGAGCTCCTTATTTGAGAAATCTGAACTTCAACACTCAGAATCACGGGAAACGCTTTGTGACCACTTAATGATTTTGAAATAGTTGATGTTATCCCAAATGATAGAAAATTCATCTGATTCACTGCAACAGCTGGAGCTACAACAAATGTAGCATATGATACACCATCAGCAGGACAGGTAACGCTCACTATTTCAAATATCGATGTTCCAACTTGATGAGTAGTAGATATCCAATATGAAACTCAGGCACTATCACACGAAGCAGCATCATATGACGGAACATCGGTAGTACTTGATACCAACGCAGTTGTAAATGATCAAACTATTTCTACAAATGTAGCGACTCAACAGGTTGCTGGGAGCTGGAATGATGGATCAGGAGCTATTTCGATTAATGCAGATTCCGTAATTGCCCCTCAAGAAGCTGATGGTATTCTATCATTTTGAATACTGGGAAAATCTGTAAATAATGAATCACCTGTTATTGGTGATACGGTTCGTTATACTATTACGTACGATGTAGCACAAAATATGTCATACGACAGTAATGGTGGATGAACAGCGATAGAAGATCTCCTCCCAGACGGTCTTTCATTTGTTTCACTCATATCTAGTACAAATAGTGGATGAGGAGATGCTCTTTCACTGACAACCAACTCTACAAATGTAGACGGAGATACAACACTTATATGGACTCTCTGAGCATGAGATACTATACAAGCAGGAGACTTACTTATTATCGTATATGATGTACTGGTTGATGGAGCGTATGAATGAGCATGAGATATCCAATATGAAAATACTCAATCAATTACGAATAGTGCACAATTTCGCTGAAATATAATTGATAGCTGAAACAACGAAGAATGGGGATACACAGATCCAACTCATATCTGACAACAAGATACAGATGCTGCAACAGCAACTATTACAGCACCAAGTCCTACAAATGCAAAGCAACTTGTCGCAATAACTTTTCCAGATGGAACAGTATATGATTCTTCTAATCCACTTCCTGCAGGAAGAAGTATTCCTGTTTGATCAAAACTCGACTTTAATGCATCTATGTCTTTTCCAAATGTTTACTCTACATGAGCGAAGCTTATAGATGCACTTCCTCTTGTCACCTGACCAAATACTGATGCCTATGATATCGCTTTTCAGACAAATAATTCACTCCAAGACTTATACGGTGTGAATGTCCCTATCAATGATGACAATGCAGATGGTACAGCTGATACAGTATTTAACGGACAAAGTCTCTGATGATCTACTCCAACAGATACTTCATGGATCGCAACAACCCCAGCAAACAGCATAGAATTCAGTCTTGGTGCTGGAACGATGGCTAAGACATTTTCTATCAATTTTAGTGTTGATGTTTTAGCTATCTCACCTGGACCATGACAATCAAATGTTGATATAAAAAATGTATTGATTTGAACGTTTAACAATGACGAAGGAACACTCAGTACTACAGAAATATTTAGAGAACCATTTACTCTAGGATTTCCAGTGATTGAACTCACAAAAGACGTAAATCCTGATCCTACAACAAATGTATCTTTTTGAGATAGTGTGACCTATAATGTAAGAATAGAAAATACAGGTGAAGCTGCATGATATCTCGAAAATATTACGGATACACTTCCTGATAATATGCTTCTCGATAGCTTTTCTATGGTATATGCTGGATCAGCAGCAACTCCAGTTGCGGGTGCTTCAGTTGTACAAACAGGAAATAGTCTCGATATATCTTTTGACCCACAAGGGCCACTCAATAGATCTTTTCTCGACGTGGATGATACTGCAACAGCAAACAGAGATGAGTCAGTTATCATTCTGACTTATACCGTTTCTCCTACGGTTGATTTTGTAATCGTATGAGGGGAGCAAAGAACCAATACGGTAGAACTTGATTATTATTCTGCTGATGATGCTCCTTCAAATGATCTTAACAAAATAGATACAGTTGATGATGAAGCTGTATTTACAGTAGAAGCTCCAACTATTACTCGTACATACTATTCTACAAGTGAAGCTGATTCACCAGATAACCAACCAGGTTGAAGACCAGATATTCATGCTGGGGAAGAAACAGTTTTTGAAACGACTATTACCCTTCCATGAGGTACTTACACCAACAGTCGTTTTACAGAAAATCTTCTAACCAGTAGACTGACCTATTTGAGCGGTGAAGTAGTATCAACTGGTCCAAATCTTACTTTTTCAACTGGGACATGATTTACTTCTAATATTGTAGATTTTGGTGATATAGTAAATACTGGGACCACTGATCAAACAATTGTTATCCGCACGACAGCTATTTGAAGAAATGATACCACTAGGAGAAATAACAATAGAGCTCGTTGAGATTTTAGATACTCTTGACAAACGATCAATAGAAATACTCCAGTTGATCTCATTATTCCAACGCTTAATATCACAAAAACTGTCGCTCCATCATCTGCAGACACAGAAGATACAGTGACATATACTCTCGAAATAGAACACACAAGTACTTCAAATGCTCCAGCTTATGATGTGTTGTTGAAAGATGTATTACCTCCAAATGTTACGAATATAACTGGGACTCTTTGAGGAAATGCTAACTTTGTATGATCTGAAGCTGATCTATTCTCAGGCTCTGGTATAGTTCTACCAAAACTCGAACTATGAGAAACAGAAACAATTACCTTTGATGCGAGTATATGAAATGGAGCGCTTGCAGGATCACAAGAAAGAAATAGTGCTGATATAGCATACTCTACACTTGATGATGATGGAGTAGCAGTAGAAGCAAACTATACAGCAAGTGATTTTGTAGATCTCGATATAAAAGACATAGCAATCACGCATTACATAACTGCAACAAACAATTCAGACACTTGAAGTGGTGCATTTAACGGAACTTATGCAGATATCACGATATGAGAAGAACTTACTTACAATATACAGATTGATACACCAGCACTGTTATATAGTGGGGCTATTGTAACACAAACTCTTCCACCAGAATTTAGCTTCCTCACATGATCAATACTCACTGATGCAGTATGATCTCATACCATTGAAAGTATTGTCATAGGACCAGATAACACTATTACATTTACCTTTTGAGATATAGATAATACTTGAGCATCTACATGAGCATGATTTTTACTCCAAACTCAAGTACTCGTAAACGATGTCCCAGATAACAATGCAGGAGATCTCATAAACTCAGTTGCTGAAATACAATATGACAATGGAAACTCAAAGTCTGATAATAGTCCAAACTTTGATATAGTAGAGCCAAACCTTGTCATCACAAAAGAATTTTCTCCAAATACATGAGATGGATGAGATGCTATATCTACAACTATAACAATCGAAAATACAGGAACTGCACCTCTCTATGATATAACATGGACCGATACACTTCCACCAAAATCAACAGGATGAACAGGCTATCTTCCAACATCAAGTGGAGCAGTACTCCTTCCATGAGAAACTATTACATATAGTTACGATACTATTTTAGATAGTAGCGTTGAATATGGAGAAATGCTTTCTGGGAGTGTATCAGCGACAGGTGATTCTATGCCATGAACAGCAGATGAAGAAAGATCATATAGTTCAAATGATAATGATATCATTACCATAACAGGAATTACATGACTCGAAAAAGATCTGACTAGCTCTGGAAGTTCGACGATTTGAGATGTAGAGAGCTATATCATACGTGTGCCAGTATCAGAATGAGTAACAAGTACTATTGTACTTTCAGACCTCATTCCAGCAGGTATGGAAATCATCCCATGATCTGTAAATATCACTGAAAGCGCAGGAATAACATATTCATGATCAGTGAGTCCAACAATAGGATCAGTAAATGTTTGATCATCTCAAACAGTTGATTATGTTTTTAACAATATCGTAAATAGCGATACAGATAATACACAAACAGAATACATAGAAATCGTATATGATGCAGTTGTTTTAAATACATCTGATAACAATCTCTGAGATACAAAGGCAGAAAATGCAAGTGCAAATTATAATTCTGGAGCTTCAGTTCTCACAGATGCTCCTGAAGATGTTGTTATTGTAGAACCTGAACTTTCTATTGATCTTGTGTCCACATACAGTTATGGAAATGATGTTGTATATACTTATACAATTACAAACTCTGGGACAAGTTCAGCATATGATATAGATATCGATACGCTTCTTCCAACTGGATTGAGTCTCACATGAGCTATCACAGTTACAAACTCTGGATGAGTTGTATGACTCAACCAGTCATGAGAAGACTTTAGTTTATCTGAGCTTCCTATAAATACATGAAATCCATTGCAGTTTACGATCGCATGAATCATAGATGCATCTGTTCCAGATATGACAGATCTCACAGTCAATGCTGATCTGACATATACATGACAAGAAGGTACATATAGTTCAGAAGTTACAAATTCAGATAATACTGAAAGAACTGGAACAAATACTTGAGAAAATGATTATCTCGATACAGATCCTGATACTATCACGGTACTTCTTCCAATACTTGACGAAGATATATCTGTAGTAGATCTCAATGGATGACTCGGGATTATAAATGATGTTTTTGAATATACTATAACTCTTACAAACACATGAAGTGTTGATCTGACAGGGATTTCTGTAGACCTTGATATTCCAGGAAGTTTTACATGATTTACTATTATGTCAACTCCTAGCTGATCAACGGATAACTCTGATCCAACTGGATGAGTAAATGGGGCTGGACAGGTCAATATCGATGACATTAATATAGCTGTGTGAAATTCGGTTACGATCGTCTACAGAGTAACAGCGCTCGATACGGTACCTAGCCCAACAACAGTTTCGACTGAAGCAATCGTTTCTGATAGTCCAGAAGGTGCTATATGATGAGATCCGGAAGTAGATGTGACAATTCTCGCACCAGATATTCAGCTCACGAAGAGTATTGTTGCAACAGATTTTAGCGCACCAACAATTCCATGAGATACAGTGACATACGAACTTATTGTAGAAAATACTTGAGATGTTGCTCTATACAATACAGTAGTAAATGATCCTATGCTATGATGAGATATAACTGCTTCATGTAGCTTCCCTGTGACTCCTTGAGTACTTGAGGCAAATGAAACAGCAACATGTTACCCAGCAGATTATGTTCTTACATCAAGTGATATTATAAGATGATATGTAGAGAATTCAGCAGAAGTAGATGCAGAGGATGAGAGTATGAATCCGGTAAATGATATTTCCGATTCTTGAATCGGAAACGAGCAAGTAGAAACTTCATCAGGAACAGGATGAACAGATTGAGATACTACGAATGATCCTACTGTTCAAAATCTTGTGCAAGAACCAGAACTTCGTGTGACAAAAGTGATTACTGGAACTTCGTTTAATATTCCAAATCTTGTTTGAGATACGATTAGTTACGAGATAACTATTGAAAATGTATGAAATCTTAATGTAACAGATATCACTCTGAGTGATGCAATTCTTTGAGGAGATATTACAAATACTTGTAGTTTCCCAGTTGATGCTGCTACTGGACTTGATATAGGTCAGTCAGCTACCTGTATACCTTCGGATTATGTTATTGGAGAAAATGATATCATCAGATGATATGTAGATAATAATGCCATTGCAAGTGGTACAGATGCAATCTGAGATCCTATCTCTGATATGTCGGATCCAGGAGATGAAGAAGTAGAAACACCATCGTGAGATGAAGTAACTGTAGATGGAGATCCAACAAATGATCCAACAACTATTGAGATTATTTGAGAACCGGAACTCATGGTTACAAAAATCATTTCATCAAATACACTTTCTAGTCCAACAGCATCTGGAGATACCCTTTCGTATACTATTACTATATTTAACAGTGGACAACTTCCAGTTGATTCAATATCTCTCACTGATCCATTACTTTGATGAGATATTACCAACAGTTGTACATTTCCTATAAGTGCAGCTGCATGACTTGAGGTAGCAGAATCTGCGACTTGTACACCAAATTCATATGTCATAACAGAAGAAGATATAGTCAGATGATACGTAGATAACAATGCTACTGCAAATGGAATTGATCCAAATGGTGATCCAGTATCTGATATCTCTGATCCTGGGAATGAAGAAGTAGAAACAGCTTCATGAGATGGCTCAACAACTGATGGAGACTCAACGAATGATCCAACAACTCAAGCTCTCATACAAAATCCTGATTGGGAAATACAAAAAAGTTCTGTTTCTGAACCAGAAAGAGTAGGAGATACTATAGATTATCTCTTCCAAGTTGAAAATACATGAAATCTAACTATCAGATCACTTGAAGTAAGCGATGTAAAGTGTGCTACTCCACCAGTATTTGATACAACGAGTGATACTTGAAGTGATGGAAATTTCCACCCATGAGAAATATGGAATTATACATGTACTTCTATTCCAGTAACACAAACTGAGGTAGATGCTGGAAGTGTAGATAATACCGTAGAAGCAATGGGAGAAACACTTCTTGGGAATCTTCCAGATATAGATGCAAGTGTCACACTCCCTATAGCACCGATTCCAAGCTGGGAGATAGAGAAGACAGCCTTGAGTGTTCCTATGAAAGCATGAG
>JAHDHC010000025.1 GCA_020631485.1 Candidatus Altimarinota bacterium | reverse complement strand
TTATAGTTATAATATAATTTTTCTTTTAAACTGATTCAAATAGTTCTTGTAGAAACATAGTTTTAGAATATATTGTGCTAAATCTTATAATTATAAATAAAAATAGCTAAAAAATTGGCTCAACTATGTTTTCAAAGCAACAAAAGAAAGGATATATATTGTCATGTTTATACTTGATAGTTATTTGATGTTTTTTTCTTTCTCAATCACGTTTTCCAAGCTTGTGAGTTAGAAGTATCACTTGAATAAATACTCCAATTGTAGATACAATAGCATTTGATCTCCTAGTAAATCATACTGATGGGGAATCAAAATATATAGAAATTCTTATATCATTTATAAACTGGTGATATAGTAATTGGAAAGGAATGACTTTTGGAATACTTTTTGCAGTTGGGATCATGACACTTTTAAGATATGTTGATACATTAAAGATTCCTAAAAATAGGGCTTTTCTCAGTATTTTTTGAGTATTACAATGATCTGCATTTTGACTCTGTGCGAATTGTGCTACACCGATAGGGAAGTCATTTTTAAAGAGCGGGATCTCTCCTATAGTTTCTGTAAACACTATTATAGCTTCACCATCATTTAATCTCGTAGGAATATGACTGATGTTTGATATATTTCCAAAAAATATAGTGCTTGCAAAACTATGATTCTATATTTTGGTTTTATGTATCTTTGTGCCATTGATCTTTTGAAAAGAGGTTAAAAAGCAAAGTATTGCATGTTATACTCCTCCATCAGAGGAACTTTTTTATAAAGAATTCCTTAGGAGTTTTCTCTTTATTGTCAAAAAAACTCTCCCTTGGATGTTTGTAGCTGGAATCTTATGAGTAGCAATTGTAGCATTTATTCCTAGCTCAATACTTGAAAGCTTAGAAGTAAATATCTTAAATATCTTACTCGTAAGTCTTATAAGTTTTCTTCTGCCTGTCCCTATGTTTTTTGATCTAGTATTTTCAGGTATGATATATAATACTCGTACTCCTGAGATTTATAGTATTATATTATTTTGTAATCTTGGAGTCTTTAGTATATACCCCTTACTTGTATTGAGACAAGATATCAGTATAAGGAAACTACTCTATCTCTCAAGTATTTTTGTCTTGTGAACACCATGTCTTGCATACATCCTGACTCTATAAATAGTATTTAGAATTTATAAGTTCTTAAATAAAAAACAACTTCAATTATGAAGTTGTTTTTTGCATTACATCATTGGCATTCCGCCCATCCCTCACATTCAGCCCATTCATCCTGGCATAGCTGGAGTGTCTGGTTCATCTTTTGGAATTTCAGAGATGGCAGCTTCGGTGGTGAGAAACATCCCTGCAAGTGATACTGCTTGTTCGAGGGCTACTCTTTCTACTTTCTTTGGATCGATAATTCCTGATTCTACCATGTTGACATACGAATCAGTGGCAGCATCATAACCGTGATTTATGTCAGTGTTTTCAAGAATCTTGTTTTCTACCACTCCTGGTTCTTTCCCCGCATTTTCTACGATTTGTTTGTTTGGATATTTGATAGCTTTTGCCACGATTTCTGCTCCGAGATCTTGGTCTGGATTTCAAAAATCTACTTCTGAGAGTATAGTACTTGCCTTGAGGAGTGCGGTACCTCATCCAGCAACTACTCCTTCTTCTACTGCAGCGCGAGTAGCATTGAGAGCATCCTCTATTCTGAGCTTTTTCTCTTTTGCTTCTACTTCTGATGCTGCTCAAACTTTGATCACTGCAACTCATCCATCGAGTTTTGCGAGTCTTTCTGCGAGCTTTTCTTTTGCGTAGCCTGCATCAGCATAATCAAGAGCTTTTTTGATTTCTTCTACTCTTGTGCTTATATCAGCTTTGTTTCCTTCACCTCAGATAATGGTAGATTTTGCTGATCCTGCGATCACAGTTTTGGCGCTTCAGAGATCTGCAAGTGTTGCATTTTCAAGTTTCATTGCGAGATCACTCGTGACAATATTTGCTCCAGTGAGAACCGCAATATCTTTGAGTATATCCTTTTTTGCGTCACCAAATCCTGGATTTTTAATCGCAAGGACGTTGAGTACTCCCTTGAGTTTATTGAGTACTATAGTTGTGAGTGCTTCTCCTTCGATATCATCAGCGAGAATCACGAGATCTTTTTTTCAGGCGTTCATGAGTTCTTCCAAAATTGGGAGGAGGTCTTTCATACTGCTAATCTTTTGATCCGTTATCAAAATCGGAACATTTTTGTATTCAGCCAGCATTTTGTCTGTATCTGTCACCATGTATGGACTCACATATCCGTTATCAAACTCCATTCCTTCGGTAATCTCTACTTCCATCCCAAGAGTTTGTCATTCTTCTACAGAGATAACTCCTGTGTTTCCTACTCTTTCCATCGCTTCAGCGATGATATTTCCTACTTCTGCATCTTGGGCTGAGATAGTAGCTACTTGAGCAATTTCTTCTTTTTTACTAATTTTTTTTGAGTTTTTTTCTAATTCACTCGTAATCAGTGCAGCTGCTTGTTTCATTCCATTTTTGAGCTCAACAGCATTTACTCCAGTCTTTATATATCTGAGTCATTCTTTAGCCAAGGCATAAGTGAGCAGGGTAGCAGTAGTCGTTCCATCACCTGCGAGGCTATTGGTTTTATCAGCTGCCTGCTTTACTAGTTCAGCTCACATATTTTCAAACTTGTCTTCAAGTTCAATTTCTTGAGCAATAGTCACTCCATCATTAGTTACCTGTGGAGCTCCATAAGACTTCTCAAGGATTACATTTCTCCCTTTTGGTCCCATAGTTACCGTAACAGTATTTGCTACTTTTTCGATTCCAGCAAACATCTTTGCTCTCGAATCATCTCCATGTATTATTTGTTTTGCCATAATTGTTTGGTTATTTTTTATTAGCTTACTTCTCTCCTTTTGAAAGGAAAGATCCCACAGTATTGCGGGAGAGTGGATTAGAGTTTTCTCATCCATCCCTAGCCCTTCCTTTTAGAAGGAAGAGGATGAATTTTTACTTCACAATTGCTAAAATATAT
Source organism: Candidatus Altimarinota bacterium (assembly GCA_020631485.1). Taxonomy (GTDB): domain Bacteria; phylum Patescibacteriota; class Gracilibacteria; order BD1-5; family UBA6164; genus JAHDHC01. The sequence continues at coordinate 4,060 of JAHDHC010000025.1, read as the reverse complement.
TCTTGTGCGACGATTTTGTATTCTGCGTCTTCATGTTTTATCTCGTCTCATGAGTATTGTCCACAGAGAACCTTGTCTCCGATTTTTACCGTGATTTCTGAATCTTTTTTTCCTGGACCTACAGCGACCACTTCGTAGAGAAAGGGTCTTTCTTTTTGTGCTGATTCTGGGAGGTAAATCCCAGAGTTGGTAATACTTTTTTCTTCATTTACTCATTTGAGTAGTACTCTATCTGAGAGTGGTTCTATATGTGTCATGTAAATATATTAAAAATTAATCGTATTTATATAATATCTAGTATATAGAATAACAGATTTTCTAAAAATAATAAAATATTTTTAGCACCATAATTATATATGTGCTAAAAAATATTGCAAGGAGATTAAATTGACTTATTTTCTTGAATACTTATTATAGAAATAATTCAGATATTTACAGCTTTAAATTATACATAAAGAGTAATGGAAAATACAAATAATTGAATTTGAGAATCACAAGAACTCATCACTCAAAACAGAACAAAAGGACTTGAGACTCTTACTCAGGAACAACTACTCAGACAGTGTGGGAGTTGGGAAATGTTAGAAACGTTTTGTGAACTCATGAAAGATGTTTATATGCGCACCTTAAAAGATAATTCTCAACTCGACTCTTTACTTGAACAAGTGAGATGAAAAGCAATAATATATAGTGCAGAAGGAAGGCAATTTAGTATTTCACAAGCTGATAGTTTATTTGGATGAATTTATGATGTTCTTTGAAGCCAATAGATATAGTTATAATACATTTTAAAAGACAGAACCTGTGATACAAGTTCTGTCTTTTACTAAATTTTTCAAAGCTCAAGTTCTATATTTCTCAGTTCTCACCCTCTCAAAATCTCAAGTTTGAGTTTTTCTCAAGGAAATGAGTTTTGGAGGATTATATCTAGACTGAATTCCTGAGTGATTTTTTGTCAGTCAACTGAGAGGATGATATCTCAAGTCTGAATTCCCGAGTCTGATGCTGCACTTCAGGAGATGATGGATCACTCTTCTTCTGGGATATATATGCCATAATCATAACTTATTCAGAGTTCTTCTGATATTCTCGAATTCAGAGGAATATAATATATCCCAATAAAAGGTTTTTTAATCTCTCCATACTTTTCTATCGAATCAAGCATATATGCGACTTTTTCAGATGTGAGCGATATAGAGAAGCCAAGTCATTGTCATGAGGCTATTGCTGTATTTATACCGATAACCTTTCAGGTCATATCTATAAGTGGACCTCATGAATTCCCAGGGTTTATTGCAGTATCAGTTTGTATGAGTGAACTGAGATCTTCTCATCATGCTTGTATGATCCTATTTTTTCCACTTACAACTCAGAAACTCACCGAGTTTTGAAACTCACTGAGTGCATTTCATATGGCTATAACGAACTGTCCTATGTTGAGTTTGTCAGATTTCGTAGCGATTTTCATAGGTATAGATTCATAATCTACTTTTATCAATGCGAGATCATTTACAGGATCGAGTCCAAGTATACGAGCATCGTATATTTCTCAGTTGTTGAGAACAACGCTATAGTTTGCATTTGGATCACGGACTACATGCTTGTTTGTGATTATTGTTCCTGCTGTATCTACAAAAAAACCAGTTCATCCACCGAGTTCTGTCTCTATACTTCATAGCTCACTACGAAAAAAACCAAAGGGGTTTCTCTGGTATAGCGGAAGATCTTTTTTTATCACAATACTCACAACGCTTGGACTGACTTCTTGTGCGAGTTGTGTCAGTGTATTTTCAAGTGATTGTATGTTTACAGTTTGGAGTGTTGTAGATGTGGTGTTTTGGAGTCACTTAGAAGAATCTAAGGAGGATATAGGTGAGATATGTCCTGCAAAAAAGACAATAGCAAATATTCATCAAATGATTCATGCGAGTCATGAGACGCACATGTAAAATAAGATTCAATAAGTTTTTTTCATAATGTTTTGAGCTGTAAATAATCATAAGTATACTTATGATACTTTAAGAAAATGATAAGAAAATTTTGAAAAAAACAAAAAAAAGCTTTGATAAAAAAAAGCAATTTCCAAATAACAACTGATATAAAAAAGCTCAAAACTCTAAAAAGAAATCTCAGGCAAAAAAAACGATTCAATGAGTTTATTCACAGCATCATTCGGGAGATTTTGGTTTTGTCGATGTTGAGTGAGTAGAAAAATGATATTTTGTACATTTTAGAAATAGATATACAGCACTCGAGTGAGATACAGTAGAAGCAGAGATCTCACTCTTTCGAGGAAAAGAAGAAGCAAAAATAGTATCAGTTATACAACGCTCTGAAAAGATCTTTTCCTGACTTTTTTTCGCATCAAAAAATAAAAACAAAAAATGAAAAAGCTTTTGATTTGTGAGACTCACAACATCAAGTATTACAAAAGATGTATTTATCCCTGCGAGATTCACCAAAGATGCTCGTGACCAAGATATGGTGACGATTCAGATAACATGATGGACAGAAAAAAATCCTGAAGGGAAAGTACTTGAAGTTGTGGGAAATGTAAAGAAAAAAGGGAATATTCTTGAGAGTATAATAGCTGAAAGTTGATTTAGAAGAGAATACCCAAGATGAGTGATACAAAAACTTGAAAAAATTCATGCAGATATTTCTGAAGAAGAACTGCAAAAAAGAAAAGATCTCCGTTCGCTTCCTACCTTTACCATAGATGGAGAAGACGCAAAAGATTTGGATGATGCAATCTCGCTTGAGTATGTAACTCAAACCCAGCCTCTCTCCACTAAGGAAGGGAGTAAGGTTGTTTCATCCCCTTACACAGAGAATTGAGGGGATAATAGGGAATTCTATAAACTGTATGTGCATATTGCGGATGTAACTCATTTTGTAGGAGAGGGAAGTGAAATAGATACAATCGCATTAAAAAAAGCTACAAGTGTCTACCTCGCTGACAGAGTAATAGCTATGCTCCCTCAAAAATTATCAAACGATCTTTGTAGTCTCAATAACGAGTCAGAGAAACTTACACTGACCTGTGAGATGCATATATGAAAAGATGGGTGAGTATTTCATAGTGAAGTATATGAATCTGTCATACAATCCGATTATAGATTCACGTATAAAGAAATAGATCAGATATTGTGAGATCCTCTTAACTTGAATCTAGAATTATTTGGATGAGGAAAACTTACAAAAAAAATAGTTACTATTTTAGAACAAGCGAATAAGCTCAAAAAACTATTAATCAAAAATAAATCTTCAAAATGAATGCTGGAGTTCGATTTTCCAGAAACAAGGGTACATGTAGAGGACTATGAAGTACAAAAAATATATGAGTATCCAAAATATGAGAGCAATGAAATGATCGAACAGTTTATGGTACTTGCAAATGAAAGTGTCGCAAAACAGTTTCAAAAATATCCATTTCTATACAGAGTTCATGAAAAACCCAAAGAAGAGTCAGTACAAAAACTCGAAAAAACTCTTGAGAATTTTGATATAGATTTCAAGTTTTTTAGTTCAAGCTCTGCAGAGTTTCTTGATCTTTTGAGACAGATAAAGAATCATCCTAAAGCAAAAGTTATAGAAAAACTTGTACTCAGAACACTCACAAAAGCAGAATACAAAGATAAAAATCTTGGACATTTCTGACTTGCTTCAAAGTATTATTCTCACTTTACCTCACCGATACGCCGTTATCCTGATCTCCAAATTCATAGGATTATAAAGCAAAAACTTGCTGGAAAGCTTAACCCAGAAAAGATTGCATCTTACAAGCTCTCTTTAGGAGATATCGCAAAACAGTCTTCAGAACAAGAACGAAAAGCTGAAAAACTAGAATACAAAGTACGTGATTACTATATATGTCAGTACTACAGCTCAAAGATCGGACAAGAGTTTACATGAAAAATCTCCGGTATGATCCCAGCCTGAATATTTGTAGAACTTCCTGATACAGCAGAGTGATTTATAGAAATCGATAAATTCGTCCACAGTTTCGATGAAGAAACACTGACTTTTTTCAATAAGATCACCTGAGCTGAGCTCACCC
>JAHDHC010000012.1 GCA_020631485.1 Candidatus Altimarinota bacterium | reverse complement strand
TAATCATCGACAGATGATACAGATACAAAAAGAGAGCGATAAGCTCTCTTTTTGTTGTATGTAAGATATTTTCACTAGAAACATACTCTTACTTCATGCATCCAGATCTTCTGAGGAAGTGAAAGCATGTATTTAACTACATCTGCCAGATCAGCTGGATCAGTGAATTTTTCTAGTGGCATAGTTTCTCATGTGCTTCCAAACATGTTTGTATTTGTCCCTGCCTGGTATACTCATGCTACACGGATATTTGACTCTTTGAGGTCTTTTTTTAAAACATCTGTGAATCCTCTGACTCCATATTTTGTTGCTGTGTAGACTGATTGGCCATCTTGTGCTTGAATGCCTGATTGTGAAGAGATATTGAGAATAGCTGCTTCATCCTGCTTCCTTAGATAGGGAAGTATCGCATGCGTTGTATGTATGAGTCATGTGAGGTTTGTTTGAATGACGCTATCTATTGTTGATGACTCTATTTCATCAAGTTGCATCATTTTTTGCCAAACTCAAGCATTATTTATAAGGATATCTATAGCTCAAAAATCTGAATATATGTCAGCGACTGTATCAGTGAATTGAGATTGGTCTTGTAAATCACAGCTATATATTTCTACTCTTGAGGCTCAAGCATCTTGAGCTTTTTTTGCGGTGTTTTCCAATTTTTCTGTGTTTCTTGCAATAAGAGCAAGTTTTGTTCATTCGCCCGCAAGCTTGAGGGCTATCGCAGCACCAATTCATTCACTCGCACCTGTTATAACTATTACTTTGTTTTGGAGTTTCATATTTTAAATTTATTAGAATAATTTTGTAAATTGTATGAATTTATTTAATCAATGCAATTAAGTGAATTGTTATTTATTGGTTTAGGGGTATTATGAGAAAAACTATTTTTAAATTATTTTAAGTATGGAAAATCTCTTTAAGAACAAAAAGATTCTTTGGTGAACAATCATATTTTTATGTGCACTTATATTAGGTATTGGTATTTTTTTTGGATATAGAGAATATTTAAAGATTCAAATTCAGGAAAAGACCGAAAAATTATCTGAAGCTATCCAAAGTTGAAAAATTGATATTCCAAATTGTAGAGTCATATTATCATCTGAAATGGACTCATTAATATGAAAAGGCTACTCGTTTGAACTTGGCCTTCAAAAAATGTATGAAGACTGCACTAAGAATTTTGATATCTCTCTGAGAGATATAGATCAACAATTTTGCACGGAAATGATTAAAGGAAACAAAGGTGATTATAAAGATACATATATACTCCTTGATTGATTTGAAAAAAAACAAGAACAATGTGTAGAGAAATATTTAAAGGCTGAGTTTTCAACTGGGAGTTTGTTTGATATTGATAATGATTTTAAATCTCAAGTTCAAGTGGATTTTTCTCTTCCATTTTATGAAGATATTGATGAGCTAAACTCAGAAGCATTTCTAGAAAATAGAAGTTTAGCAAAAAGGAAATTTGCTTCTTATTTAAAAGTGAATCCAAAAATCGAAATAAAAGAAGAAGATATAACGCTCTACTCGAAAAAAGCTATTGTTTTACTTCCTCTGGATCCACTTACAAAATATAGCTTTGAACTTTGAAGCTATGATTCTGGAATAGAGTGAGAGAAAACTAAAAAACAAAGCTTTGAATTGCAAATGCCAGAAAGAAAAGTACTGAGTATCAGATCCTTACAAAAAGTTTCACTATTTGAAGATACCAATACTCATCAATTTGAACTGGTTTCATATGGCTCAGGGAAAGATTGAGCTGTTGTTCAGATATGTAGAATAGACAACGAAAGCTATGCAAAAATTGAAGTGTTTCGTGAATCAGAGGGTTTAGAAAAAGAAAAACGTGATTTTTTTACAAAAGGAATTGATTCGCTTAATCACTATGAGTGTCACGAAAAAAACCTTAGATTTCCAGAATCAAGCGCCTGAGAAACTCTGAGAAGAATGACCTTTGATTTTAGTGATGAGATAGGAAAAATCGCAAGAAGTGGTCTCTACTATGTGACCTTCAAAAATCCAGAATATAGGGATTTCAATAATACCGTTCAGACCCCAATTTTCTTTTGAGTGATTGATTCACATATCACAATGAAGATTTGAAGAAATGGAGAAGCTTTCTTCTTTGTAAATGATTTTTCTGGGAAGCCCCTTGTTGGCCAAAAAATTCGTATTTATGCCAACGAGTTTATATGACACAAACGTGAGTACAATGATAAAACAAAAGATTATGATGTAGAGTATTTTAGTCCTGAAAATACAGGAGTTTTTTCAGATGAGATTATTCTTTGAACAACAAATGATGAATGAATACTCAGGGTAAATATGAAATGAAAACTTGATACAGCTTTTCAGAAGACATTTGATTCTTGGAAGTATAAGTGAGAATGAAATTATGATTCATTTTTTGTCACTTCGGCAAGTGAAACAAATCTGAGTTATGTTTCGTCTAAATGGAACGGAGGAATTTGACCATGGAATTTTTGATATACTGTATGATGATATTGGTGGGGACAAAGAAGTGAAAATGAAGATGCTATAGAGCTCAGTAGCTGGGGTTCAATCGAGCCAAGCCAGTATTCTCATACATACACAGATAGGATTTTATATCTTCCAGGGGAAGAAGTATACATAAAATCAATCCTGAGAAAATCAACAGATCTTTCTATCTTGAAAGGCAAAGAAATAGAACTCAAAATAGAAAATCCCGAATGAAAAGATGTTCTCAATAAGAAACTCACTATAAATGATTTTTGAAGTGTGAGTGATGTGTTTCAACTATCAAGTGATGCTCGCCTTGGCTACTATAGAGTAATTCTTCAGGATGGAGATGAACAAATATGATTCACGAGATTTTCTGTTGAGATATTTAAAAATCCAAAATTCAAAAATGAAATAATGCTTGAAACCAAGGGCTTAAATGATTGATTGGTAAAGATATCAGATACAAAAATTGAGAAAACAAATTGGTGATATGAACGCAAAACACATGTAGGGAAATTTGATATCGAAGCTTCTGTCAGTTCTAAGTATTATTCTGGTTCACCACTTAAAAACGCAAAGTATGAGTACAAAGTGTATAAACAATATTTTTATGACAACAGCTACTGGGTTGACTGTTACTACTGATGTTACTGGGAACCTGAAAAAGAATTTTACAGTGAATGAAAAGGGATACTCGATGAAAATGGAGTAGCACAATTTAGCATTCCTGTAAGTTTTGAGTCAAATTATGCTGACTATAGATATATAGTAGAAATTTCAACAACTGATGAAGCCTGAGATACTATTTCGTGATCAAACTCGATTATTGCAAAACTCCCAACAGAATACAAAACATGGAATCCACAGAGTGGAATATATTTTAAGTGACAAAAGAGATTTTATAAAAAGTGAGAAAAAGTAACACTCGAATGAGGACTTCAGGTTTGAAAATTTACAGGAGACTACAACGATAAATATTTGCTTGTTATAAAAAAGAAAAATTATATTACGACATATGCTGATGATGTGAGAGGACAAAAAAGACCAATCACAAAAATAGAAGAAAAACTTCAAGATATACTCCTAGTAAATGATTCAAATTTTAAAGTTACGGTTGACGGGAAACTTGAGCTTGATTATACGATGCAGGAAACCGGTGAGTATGTATTTGAGTTTGGAAAAATCAATGATGAGATTTCTTTCTCACTCACTGAACTCATAAAAGACCTCAAAACATCTGGGGAAAAGTATGTTCAGAAACAATATAGCGTGAACCTGGAGGCAAACTATGAAAACACAGAAAAACTCATGAGATATTGTGATAAACAAAAAGAAGACTGTTCTAAAGAGAGATTCCTTAGAACATGGTGATGTAAAAAATCTTATGTAGATAAAGATTGTAGAAATAAGTCGGCAAGTTTCAAATTTGCTCAGAGATTCTCAGCAAGTGATCTCATCGATTATAAAAACAGGAAATATTTTACCCTTATAGCGTATGGAGATACAGATGCATCTAACCCAATTCAGAGCGATAATAAGATAACGGTTCTCTCAGAAAAGGTGAGTTACAAACTCTGAGAAAAAGCTCGTGTATTTGTGAGACTCCCATTTTCAAAATGAAAAATTCTCTGGACTGTAGAAAAGCAATGAGTTCTCAAGCACGAATATATAGATGTTCCAGGAAATACATTTTTCAAAGAAATAACGGTTGATGAGAGTTTTATTCCAAACGCCTATATAGGAGTTGTTGCAATTGATGCAGAGGCTCCCCCTCCTGCTTCGCTGGTTTCCCCCTCTAATAGGGGGAACTCAGAAAATGCCTCCCTCGGAGAGGGAGGTGGCTGAGCTTCAGCGAAGTCGGAGGGAGCTTCGAGTATTCCTGAGTACAAAGTTTGATATACCGAAGTTGTTGTTGATAAGACTGATAAAAAGACTGAGATTTCAATTGTCTCAAATAAAAAGCAATATTCTCCACGAGAAGAAGTAACACTCGATATTGACGTGAGTACTCTCAAATGAAAGTGAGCAAATCATGAGCTTACGGTTATGGTAGTTGATGATAGTTTGGTGAGTCTCATGGGAAATATCGATATGAACTCACTGGAAAAGTTTTACAAAAAACTCCCGTTTCAAATTCAAACCAGTATTACAAACATTGCTATGCTTCGTAACTATTACTTTTCTAGAAAATGAATAGTTGGATGAAGTGGTTTTGGAAATTTTAAGTGATGAGATAGTGCGGTATCAAGTAGAAATATCTTTAAAAATACTGCCTATTATAATCCATCTGTGGTAACGGACGTGAGTTGAAAAGCTCAGGTGAAATTTGATCTCCCAGATAATCTCACAAACTTTAGAATCATGGTTCTCTCTCAATCAAAAGACAATTTCTTTGGATACGCTGAAGATTTTATAGAAGTAAGAAAGGATGTCATCATCCAAGACAAAACTCCAATCACTCTTCGCGATGGAGACAAAGTTGAAGTGATAGCGCAGATATTTAACACGACAGAAAAAGAAATAGGATTCAAAGCGTCACTGACTTCTGAAGAACTAAACATCTGAGAATCAGAGCAAGAACTAACCGTGAAAGGATGAGAAAGTACGGTTATTACTTGGGAAATCAAAAACAATAATCATTGTAATTCAAATCTCGAGAGATGTGTGATTCCATATATGATGACTATACTCTGAGATAGCGCTGAGAACTCTGATAAGATAGAGTGAAATATTGAAATCAAATCATCTCCTTCACTTCTCTCTACGGCCATGAAATCAAAGATCCTCGGAGAATGAGAAAGTCATGATTTTAGTCTTGATTGAGGCGATAATGTTGATCCAGAAAAGTCTGTATATCAACTAAGTATTTCTAATTCGCCCCTTATTGGAATAGAAAAAATTGTTGGGAGTCTTGCTATGTATCCATTTGGATGTGGAGAACAACTCCTCTCTTCAACTATGCCAAATGCGGTACTCAAAAGGTACCAATGAATATATGAAAATATAAACACAGATCCAGAGAAAGTCCAAAATAATATAGACGAATGACTCAAAAAAATATATGACATGTCACTTCCAGATGGGGGCTTTAAAATCTGGCATGGAAACACAAAAGGAGATATTCATATAACGGCATATGCACTGAGAGTGCTTTTCCTCATGCAAGAATCTTGAGTAGAAGTCGACCAAAAAGTAATAGATTGAGCGGTAAAATTTTTAGAAAAAAATTATGGCAGAGCTCTTTGATATGAAAAAGCAGAAAGTCTCTGGGCACTTGCTCGTTACCATGGAGAAAAAACTGAAGAAAAACTTAAAATACAAGATATAAGAAAATGATTCGACACAGCGAGTATGAGACGTCATGAGATGATAGCTTATACTTATGCTCTTGTACTTATGGATAAAGAAAAGTACAAAACTCTCATTGATAAAAATATAGCAATTATAGAAAAACTCATAAAAAATGGAGGATCAGGATCATATTATTATAATGAAATATCTGATACTGCTGAGTTTGTACAAATGCTTATAGCATATGATTATGATAAGACAATTATTACAAAGTATATCAATGGATTAAATAATAGAGATTGGTCGAGTTATTACTTTTCAACAAAAACAAAAGCGAACGTCTTTCTCGCATTTATAGATTATATAGAAAAGTATGGTAAGACAAACGAGTCTGAAACTCGTATAACTCTAAACGGAAATACTAAAGAGCAAACAATCGGATGAGAGATAAATACGCTTTCAGAAAAGAAAGTTTTAGAAGAAGTTTTAGAGGATAATTCTGTAGCACTCAGTGTTGAGAATGTAAGCTGAGATCCACTCTTTGTCACAGCACTGATAGAAGAATATCCAATCGATCCACTCAAGGTACAAGCCCACAGCAATGGAGTCGAAATCAAAAGAACTATCTACGAAGTGACTGATGAATCAGATATAGAGGAAAAGTGTGAGTGGATATATGGAGAAACTCCAAGATCTAAAAGTAAATATGAATGTACTCAACCAAAGTGACTCACACTGCACCAGTGAGATACATTTAAAAAGTGAGCAACATACAAAATCGTCTTACAGGCAGATTTTGATAAAGATATGGAAAGACACAATCTTACTATGGAAGATTATCTCCCAGCTGGTTTCCGTATCCTCAATTCAAAGTTCAAAACAAACAAAATTGCAACCAATCAAGAGACAACACAAAATTCATGGAGATGGAGTCACGTAGAAAGTAGACCCGATCTCATCATGGCCCACGCTGACAGATTCTGGGGAACCCAAGCCACCTACGAGTACTTCATCACCGCAGACTTCGCCTGAACCTTCATCTACCCACCCGCAACCGTCTACAAGATGTACCAACCACAGACCAGAGCGAATGGAGTGTTTAGGAAGATAGTTATTAAGTAGAAGAGTAACGAAACTCCCCCTCCTGCTATCGCAGGTATCCCCCTCTCCGAAGGGGAACTGGAAGAGTCCTCCCTCGGAGAGGGAGGTGGGCGAACGAAGTGAGGTCGGAGGGAGCTGTTGTTATGTGATTTTATACAACAAAACTCCCCCTGTCCTTCGGACATCCCCCTCTACGAGGGGGAACAAATAAAGACAATAAAAATATGATAGAAATTACTCCAGAATTTTTAAAATCTAGATGATGTATATCTTCCCAATGAAGACTTCCATATAATCTAAAGTTAAATGACAGAGCAAAACAAATGAGGAAGAATATGACTCGTGCTGAAAAAAAGTTATGGTTTGATTTTCTAAAAGATTCTGAAAACAGATTTTTACGACAAAGAGTTATCGACAATTATATTGTTGATTTCTATTGTAGTGAATTATGACTAGTTGTTGAACTCGATTGAGATTCGCATTATGAAGACTGAGTCGAAGAATATGATCATCAAAGAACAGAGGTTCTAGAAGCATATTGACTCAAAGTAATTAGATTTACAAATGATGATGTGTATAATAACTTTGAAAGTGTTTGTGATAAGATAAAAAGTAATTTTTGAAATATTGAAAAATAAATACTCTATTTTCTGATTTCTTTTTTTAATATTAATCTTCTTCATCTACTCCTTCATCCCAATAATTACCTACGATACTCGTTACTCACAACATGTGAATAATAGTGTGGAAGAATCAAAGTGACCGGGGAGGGTATTTTTGAGGGATAGGAATGGGGAGGTGATTACTGATAAGATGTATCCGGGTGGCTACTACAAATTTGTGGAGACTACAGATTGCTTCAATGCAACAAGACTCCCCCTGTCCTCTGGACATCCCCCTCTACGTGGGGGAACTAAAAAGTCCTCCTTCATAGAGGGAGGTGGCTGAGCCTGAGCGAAGTCGGAGGGAGTTGTTCCGACGAACAATTGTGAATTTATTAATGCGCTCATTACGATCGAAGATAAAAATTTTTATAATCATTGGGGGGTAAACGTGCCTTCGAAACTGAGGGCTTTATGGGATAATATGAGAGGGAAACGAGTGAGTGGTGGAAGTACGATAACTGAGCAATATGTGAAAAATAAGTATTTTAAAAATACAAGAAGAAGCTATTTACAAAAGGCGAGAGAAGCTGTACTTGCTCTATATTTTGATGCAACAAGAGAGAAAGATCATATTTTAAATATCTATTACCATGATGCCTACTTTGGAAATCAGATCTATGGAATCGGTGGAGCGATGGAAGTGTATTTTGAAAAAGAAGATGTAGGTGAACTGAGCGAAGAAGAGATAACGATTTTACTGAGTCTGATTCACAATCCATGAGTAAAATCATTGGAAGAAACATATTTTAGAGATTATTTTGCCATCGTAAAAAAGAGACTTGGGTATAGTTTTGAGAGAACATACTTGGGGAAACTCAATCAAAAAGAAAATATCGATCGTTTCCCATTTGTGACTCAAAGATGGTTATCTTGAGATATGACTCCCCCTGTCACTTCGTGACATCTATTCTATTGAGAACAGCAAACTCCCCCTCCTGCTTCGCAGGTATCCCCCTCTTCGAAGGGGAACAAGATAAGTCCTCCTTCGGAGAGGGAGGTGGCCGAACGTAGTGAGGTCGGAGGGAGCTTAGTATGAACGAGAAAATTTGGAGTATCTATCGATTCAGAACTCCAGTGATTTGCACGTGAGGTGTTGAATCAAACCTTAGGAAGACTCAAAGATAAAAATGTAACAAATGGTGCAATATTTGCAATGATCCCAGACACTGGGGAAGTCCTGATATATCAAGGTTCCAAAGACTTTTGGGCTAAGGATATTGACGGTCAAGTGGATGTCATCAGAGCTCGTAGACAACCTGGGAGTACGATGAAACCATTTCTGTATTTACAGGGTTTAGTTGAGTGAGCTCAGCCTGACGATTTGATCATAGATATAGAGAGTGAATATAATAGTTTTCAAGAAGGAAAAGTGTATATTTCTGAAAACTATTCACTCAAAGAGTATGGACTCGTGAGATACAAAAAAGCATTATGAAATAGTTTCAATAATGCCTCAGTACGACTCGCAAGAGAATTATGACTCCAAGAAGTATATGATTTTTATAAACAATATGGTTTTTCTTTTTCTCATGGAGCTGAACACTATGGATACTCACTCGTCCTCGGGAATCCAGATATACCTTTGGAAAGTCTGGTTCGTAGTTATGCAAAGCTACTACCTATGACTCCCTCTGTCACTCAGTGATCTCCCTCTCTGAGAGGGAACAGTTATCTGAGTCCTCCTTCGAAGAGGGAGGTAGCCAAACGAAGTGAGGTCGGAGGGAGTAATCTATTAGAAGCAGAAAAGTTTCTCCTCTATGATATACTTTCTGATCCAGACAATAGAGATGTAAGTTTTTGAGTGAATTCTATCCTCAATACTTCTATTCCACAGGCAGTGAAAACTGGAACAAGTAGTGACTTTCGTGATAATTTGGTTGTATCATATCATCCTGATCTAGTCGTATGAGTATGGGTTGGAAACAATGACAACTCATCGATGCAATGAGTAACAGGTATTTCATGAGCGGGATATATCTGGCATCATGTAATAGAAAAAGCTATAGAACTTTGATATATAAAAAACAGAGTTCTCCAGATATCAGATGGTATTGTAGAGAACTCATATTGTCTCGATGTAAACTGTTATAGAAAAGAAAATATTTTTTCAAGAGAATGAAAAATATATCATTCACGCATCTCAGATGAAATCTATAGTAGCTTAGATATATTTCAGAAATTGAGTGATTTTGAAGAAAATAGACTCGAGGAACTTTGAGTCAAGGTTCAATAACATCTACTTATTTTTTCTGCACCTTTCGCTACAATAGAGTACTTGATCAAAACAGTTTTTCCGTTTTTTTCGTATCGTAAAAGGCTTTTTACATACCAGACAGATCTTTGCTTCTTTATATTGTCATCTCTCAAATATTTTCATCTGTGTTATATAAGTGATTGTATTTTTTCTTTCATATCCTTTAGAGCTCATGAGTGAATCACATCTCATCATAGGTAAATATCGGCTATACCTTTTTCAGTATTTTTCATGAGGATATAGTTTTTCCACGCATGTACTGCACATACTTTCTCCCAAAGATTCATGAGGTTGATACGGTCTCTTGTGGTTACTTCTAGATACTTATTTTTAAGTGCTTTATTGTATTTATATTCTTCGTATTTATATAAGTGATGAGGAGTTCTACGACCTCATATATTTGCTCACGATTTTCTTCAGCGACGTAAGTTATCGATATGTTCTTGCTTTATTTTTGTCATGTTACTTTTATACGAGCTACGAGATAATAAATAATCCCAAAGATTGATATTGCGATAATTCCTGAGATGAAAAGTGCCCATCAGAACATTAGCCATGAGAAGTTTATGAAGTCTGACTGTCACAGAACAAAATACCCTGCTCAAGTAGCTATACTCAGACTTATAATACTTGCAAGTATTTGGAGATATGCATATTCAAAGATATTATTTTTTTGTATAAATGTCTTGCTTGCTCACAGTATATGATACAGTTTTGATTTCTTTTGTTTAAATGGTATGAGAAACACTACACTGACAAGGAGACTGACGATACAAAAAATAAATACATAGCTGAAGAGTATTTGAATCACTATTAAGACTTTTTGAGATATAGACTTAATTTCCGTGATTATCTCCTCTATTTCTATAAAAGAAATATAATCTCCAGTTTTAGCAAGTAGATCTTTTTTGAAATCAGACATCTGCTCAGGAGCTACATAGGTACTGAGGAAATAATTTTTTGGGAAATTTTTAAAATCATCTGAATGTACTTGAAAGTAAAAAAATGGCTGTACAGATGTGTTTCCACTTTTTCTGATGTTTGCAACTTGAAGAACTTTCTTTTTTCAGTAAACGCTGAACTCTATGGTATCTCAGATCTTTAATTTTAATGTTTTTGAAAAATCATCATCAACAGAAACTTCTCCTGGTTTTATTGGCTTTCCCTGAAGTATAGGGACATCCTTGAGAGCGTTGTCTGTGATGTTAAATTCTCGAGTAAAGCGTCCTGAATCTCATCTATCTCATAGGTATTCTCAGAGAGTGAGAGTGTTGATTTTTGAGATTCTTGCAAGTATTACTGAAAAAGTATCATCAAAGTACTCGTTGCCGATTTTTTCTCTATCAGCTTCAGGGATGTTTATAACATATACATTTTTATTATCAGATAAATCAATATTAAGGGTGTTGAGGAAATTGAGAGATATGATTGAGATAAACAAAAGAGTAGTAAAAGATATGAGAAAACTTCAGGATATAAGAAGGGAGAGATTTCAAGGTTTTATGGTATTTCTAATAGAGTCGTATATATTAAAATTTGTATTTTTAGTATTTTTAAAAAGTTTGTATGTGATGTATAAAATAAATTTATACATAAGAGAGAGAGCAAAAATAATTCATAAAAATACAAGGCTAAACTCTAGTGCTTCTCTAAAACTTCATATTCATATCCTGTATATAATTGCAAGTCAAAGAGCGACGATAAATGTCTGAAACAGTATTTCTTTTTTGCTGTAAACTTGTAGAAAATTTTCTTTGAGTCATGCAAGTGGAGGGTTAGAAAAAAACTTAATAAGTGGTATAAAAACTGATATGGAAAGGATAGTGAGTCAAAGAAGTCATACTGACAAGAGAGAAGAAGGGATGATATAGAAGTCTGAAGCGACTTCAAAAGTTCGTATATAGCTAAAAGTTATATTGGATAAAATAATAGAAATAATATAGCTGACTATATATATTATTGAAAATAATACTATATTGAAGAATAAAAATTTCTTTGTTCTGAGTCCAAGAATTTTTAATATAGCAAAACTTCTTTTGTTACCGATATAAAAAGATTCAACGGATAGAAATATTATGAGTATCGTTAAAAGAAAGGATACAATAACTATGTATTTTATATAATTATCAAGCTCTTTGAAAATCTCATTAAAGGTATTTCAACCACTTTTGTAGTCACGTATCTGTACTGTGGAGAAAAGTGGATTATCTTCTAGTCTTGAAAGTACATTCTCAAAATCTCAGGGGTTTATTACCTTTATAAGATACTCTCTCTCTATTCTTGATCAGAGTTGATCAATTCAGAGTCATTGGAACTCTGATAAGGGCAGTACGACTTTTTTCCCTTCATCATAAAAATTAACTGCAGCTTCAGGAAACTTTTCAATAATTCCAGCAGTTTTATATCTTTTCTCAAAAAGTGTGAGACCTCAGTCTTTTTCAAGGATATCTACTACACTTTGTGATGCTGCGTATCAGACTCATTCTACTTCTTTTTTACGCACGATATAGTCTCCATAAAGAGGATAATTGTCCTCTACGAATATCAATGACACAAGTTGTGGTTCTCAGAACTTGTCTATGATTGTGGAAAATGTCTGGATCTTTTCACTGAGATCAATAGTTCAGCTTTTTTCTAGTCAGTCCAGATACGTGAGCTGTTCATTATTGAGTTTTCCTCTTCACTCAAGTTTTATATCTCAGCCCAAAATTGGTTTTGCCTCATTTCAGATAAGTCTTTGGATATTGTTTACGAGATTATCACTTACAAGAAAACCTGTCAAAGAGAGTGAAATACAGAAAATAATCAGAAGAAACTTAGAAATATTTTTTCCGATGAATGTTTTTGTAAATTTGCTATACATAAATTTATAGTGATTGAGAAATGAGTTTGTGATCCTTGAGGAAGAAACTCGTATCAGCGAGTCATGCAATTTTGAGGTCATGAGTTATCATGATGATGGTATTTCCAGTTTCTTTATGGAGTTTCGTTATGAGATCCATAACTATTTTGGAGTTTTCTTCGTCTAGATTCCCAGTTGGTTCATCAGCGAGTAAAATAGGTGTTTCTCAGACAAACGCTCGTGCAACTGCTACCCTTTGTTGTTCTCCTCAACTGAGATTGTATGGGTATGATGTAAGTTTATTTCAGAGTCCTACTATTTCTAAGAGTTTTTTTGTGTCGTAACGTCTTTTTATTTTGTTAAGTTCTATGATCAGGTCTATATTTTCTTCTACTGTGAGATTGTCTATGAGATGGAACTGCTGAAATATGAAACTTATGTTTTTTCCACGAAAGGCAGTTTTTTCATCATCATTGAGAGATTCTAGTTTTTTTCCATTTACTTCTATACTTCAAGAGTCAAAAGTATCTAAGCCAGAGAGAAGATTGAGAAAAGTCGTTTTTCCGCTCCCGCTTGTTCCAAGTATGGAAATAAAACTTCATTTCTCGATTTGTAGATCCATATCCTGATATATGATGGTGTCAGAATTATTTGTGTTTTTGTAGGACTTTCAAAGGTTTTTTATATTAATCATTTTGTAGGAGCTTATTTTTTTCTAAAAAATTAAAAACATTTTGAGATATGATAGCATATCCCTCTTTGTTTGGGTGTATTCAATCGGGAAGATTGTATTGTGATTTTGTTGCGACGTCTTCGAGAAAGAAATCAATCCTTTCAGCGTCAGTAGCTTTTGCTACTTTTTTGTAGACTCATTTGAAATCACTAAAGTACTTTAATCCTCTATTTGGAGGGATTTGCATTCATCATATTACAACTTTGACTCATCTTTCTTGGAGTTTTTCTACTATTTGAGTGAGATTATTCTCGAGCGTATCAATACTTTGGCCACGTAGACCATCATTTCATCATACTACTACTAAGGCAAGCTCAGGTGTCTCACTTGGATCTTCGAGATACAGATCGAGTCTTTCAAGTGCTTGAGCACTGGTATTCCCACTTACTCCAGCATTTATAAGTTCATAGTTATACCCTTCATTTTGTAACATACCTTCTAATTGAGATGGATAGGAGTCTTCAATCGGAAGTGAATAACCCGCGGTTAAACTATCACCGAGTGCGAGTATGTATTTGGGTGCTGATTCTGATCAACTATCATCTTGCTGTGTTTGGGCAATATTATCCTCAGTAGTTCAAAAACATGCTCCGAGTAAAAATGTAGTTGTAAGCAATAAAAAAATTTTTAGTGTTTTCATCCCATTATATTAAATCGTGATAATAAGAGAAGTGTAAGAAACAAATAAAAAAAGCATAATTTTTTATGCTTTTAAGTGTTATTTCCTCGTTTTTTAACTTCACGTTTAAGTTCTTTCTGTATTTTATCATATAGTGTACTATTTTCTCATATCTCTCATGTCTCTCATCATTCTTGTAGTGCTCTGTGAAGTTTTGCTAAGTTGGATTGTGTCATTATCTCTAAACCATTTCTCCTAAAGTGATCCTTTATTCTATCCATGCAATATCTATATGATGGATAATTTGAAATAATATCTAAGAGATCTTCCCATCACTTTCTTTTCAAATATTCGCAAATTGCTATTGCGGTTTCAATACGAATTATTTTTGTGTTAATAAAAGGCTCAGAACAAATAAAATCATACAGCAATCTTTGAGAATTGAGTTTTAAGCATATGCTCACACCGTTCTGCATCATAGCTGGATTCAGGTGATGAAGTCATTTATACTCCTTACTTTTTATATGTGTTTCAAATTCTTTTTTTACTATAGGAAGCTTTTCTGGATCTTGTGATAATTTTTGTAGTTCAGCTAATCTCTCTCATCTATCCCTTTGTTTTATATGCTGCGCTTCTAAATTCTCAAATAATATGAGTGATACTTGCTCTTTTATTCAATTTACTGTTTCAAATCACTCTATATTTTTAGATTTCATTAGTTCTAGGATGAGTGTTCTATCCCAATTTATAAACGATGCTACACAGTCAAGAGATAGTATCTGATGCAAAAGGCTTATGTCTTCAAATAAATTTGAGCATGATATCAAAATATAGAGATCATATCTATCTATAGTTTCTGTTTCATTTGAGAGGAAAAATAAAGTTTCTTTGAGCCTTTTTTTACACTTTCAACGCTTATTTGAAAACTGTTTTTTATCCATTTTAAGAATTCAAGCCAAATTACTGATGTAGTCTTTTATCTCTGAGTCTGTTGAGTCTTTAATTACGGGTATATTAGCTTGCATAGTTATAGTATCATATGGGTAAATGTAGATAAATCAATCTACTCGATATAAAAAAAATTTTGTAAAGTATAGTCTACAAAATTTTTTACAAATTAAAAATTTATTTTATCAGATATAAGCAAGATAGCTGACATATATTCATATGAGGAGATAAACAACTCAGATGTAGTGGCATCTTTTGAGGAGAGGAGAGAATTCTTTGATAATTGTTTGTGTGATGTTTGGGGTGAGAAGAAAGATAGCTGACTTGAGTGTAACGATTATCCCGATAATTGTTGCAAATCATTCGTGGAAGTCTGAAAATCAGCTGTGGTAAGTCAGTATGAACATTCAAAAAATAAATGACATAATGGACATGACAAATACACTTACATGGGCTTTTTCAAGTTTTTTAAAAAGCTTTTGATACCAGTTTCTATGTATCATCATACTGATTCAAATTATGATAAAAAGAGGTCAAAGTATTTGTGATAAAACTATAGAATTGTTCATAAAGTGAGACTTAGAGAATATAGATATATTTATATTACTCTTTCTGTTGTATTTTTCAAGAAAATTTAGTCTAACAAAAGCTGAAAAAAAAGCTTGACTTAGCTATATTTTTTCATAATATCTCTCTTGCTTTTTTAAAAGAGCAAAGAAGCCACTTTAGCTCAGCTGGTAGAGCGCTCGCCTTGTAAGCGAATGGTCGTCGGTTCAAATCCGACAAGTGGCTCCATTAAAATACTACAAAACCTCATCTAAGATGCCATTTATTTCTTCTTCTTAGGGGAAAGGCACGGGTGAGGTTTTTGGGCAGATACCAGAGCGGTCAAATGGGGGGGACTGTAAATCCCCTGGCTATGCCTTCGGGGGTTCGAATCCCTCTCTGCCCACCATTTTTGCATTTTACAAATGCCCAGGTGATGGAATTGGTAGACATGCTGGTCTTAGAAACCAGTGCCTCTGGCGTGCGAGTTCGAGTCTCGCCCTGGGCACCAAAACTAAAAATTATACATTCTCTGATTCGTATCGAGCGACAGAGTTAATATCCAAGTTATATTATGAAAACAGGAATACATCCAAAAAGTAGAAAAGTTGCTTTTGTTGAAAGCTGAGCTGGAAATGTTTTTATTGTAGATTCTACAGTAGAAACAGAAAATACATACACACATGAAGGTGTTGAATACCCAAGTGTATTTATAGAAATAAGCTCAAAAACTCACCCATTTTATACAGGAGAACAAAGAATCCTCAAAACTGGTGCAGTTGATAAGTTTTATGCAAGACAAAAGAAGATGGAAGAACTTCAAAAAGCAAAGAAAAAATAATTCTTACAATAAAAAAGTCACTCTCTATTATGAGAGTGACTTTTTTATTGAGTTTCTACCGATACATAGTCTATACTGAGTTCAAAGTCAGAATTAGGATAGTAAAATGTACGGAACTCGTATCCATTTTCTCACTTTAAGAATTGAAGACGGAAGTCTTGAAACTTCCCACTTTCTTGAAAATCACTTGGAGAGATTTCGAGATATTCTCTATGTTTTGTTTTCCAATTAAATGCATCTATGAGTATCTTGTTTTGTGTATTAGAGTTATCAGATACTTTGAGACGAAAATTCACATCATATATTTTTCATGTCATAAGATTTTCTTCATAGGGACCAAAAGTTACTACTCAGCCTTCTTGCTCTTCTGGACCTACCTTTGCAATTATTCACAATATCCCGTCAGGATCAGTTGCAAGCTTTCATATTCCGAGAAAAGTTTGTACTGGTGAGAGATAGAGGCTCAGATCTTGGGGTACAATATCTTTTTCTTCTTCTATAATATCTCAATTTTCCTCTCAAGTATCATTTATTGAACTCACTACTGTAGGTGATTGATAATCGCTATATGGAATATGGACTTCTTCCATATTTGCCATCGCTCAACTAAAGGTATTGAGCCATACGATACACGCTGTTATAAAGATTCACCAATATGTATGGTTAGAGAAATTTGTATGTTTTTTATCAAATTTCTGTATATGTTTCACTGTTTTCTTGATATGTTTTTTCATAAATACATTTCTAAAGAAATAAGTATATATATTATGAAATATAATTATAATATCGTCAAATATACTTATTTTAAAGCAAGTGTGATTAAAAAAATATTATTTATTAATTTTTTATGAATTATTTTTTTGAGCTATTAGAATTTTCTCTAGCTCTTTTGTGTTTTTTGAAAAACTATTTCTTGACTGCACATGCTGAAAGCTTTTCATGGCGAGTGTTTCAAATTCCCTTTGATCAGAAATAATTCTAAGAAGAGTCGTGGCCATTGCATTGTAGTCTCCATCTTCGTGTTTGTATCCATTAATGCCATCTTTTATACTATCACGTATTCCTCATACTTTATATCATAGTGCTGGTATGCCATATACGTTGGCTTCAAGAACAACCAGTCAAAATCATTCTTTATGAGAGGGAACTAAGAGTATCTTATTATTTTTTATAGAAGACCTGTTTTCAAGAGCAATACTTCAAACAAAGTGTATTTTTTTCTGAAGCTCGAGTGAGTGTACAAGATCTTGGAGCTGTTTGTAGTATTTTTTATCTGATGCTGGTCATACGATATTGAGTACATAATCAGGCTTTTCTTTGAGAAATATTGAGAAAGCAAGTATCGCATGTTCTACTCGTTTGAGTGGAGTGAGTCGTCAGAAAAATAAAATAGAATTTTCTTTTTCATCCATTTTTGGTTCTTCTACATCACGTATATCAAGAGCATTTTCTATGCTATATACTTTTTCTGACTGAAATCAGAACTTCTGTACGAGTTCATGTTTAGTAGAGTTTGATACGGCTATGGTCGTTTCATTTTTATACAGGCAAATAGTTTTATTGTAGATATATTTAAAAATTTTGTTGAGAGGAAATATAAATTTATAATCCCATTCTAAATCAGAGATATGATGGATAAAAAATACTTTTGCGACTTTTTGTGCATATAGTGGGGAGAATAGCGGAGGTCCACCAGCTTGATCTATGATCAGATCAAACTGTCCTCTAAGATTTTTTTTATAGTAGTTTCAGATCTTGAAATACATAGTATTTATCGTTCATACTCGTAATACTTTTATACCATCAATAGTGTTGCTTTCCTGAGCATTTTCGTGTTTTGAACTGAGCCAAATAACACTATGTCATATTTTTTGAAGCTCGAGAGCGTAGTTCCACAATACTACTTCTGCTCCTCATTTTTGAGGATGCTGTATATCTTTCCAGCTGAGTATGAGTATATTCATTATTTATTATTAGATGTTAATATTTTATATATGTATAAAAAGATATTGAGAAATTTTTCCGTAGGGATAACAATACTACGAAGGATATAAATCTTTGAACTGCTTTTAAGAGATATTTTTCGTTTGAGAATTTTGTAATTAACTTTTCTAAAAAGAAGGAGAATATCTCTGAGAAAATATACAATCCTTATTGGGGTAACTTGAGAGTTTTGATTGTCTATCTGAATTGAGACATTTTCTTCTGTGATAGTGTATCAGGCATTGTGTACATGAAAGAGGAAGTCGATATCAAATGCATATCATGTAGTTGTGACATTTTCGAGAAAAATGTCTCGAATATCTTTTCGAAAGACCTTGAGTCATACCTGGGTGTCTCTGATAGGGAGTTCAAAAAGAATAGAATTTATCATATGATTTGTATGAGACATGATTTTTCTCTTCAAGCTTACTTCTACTTTGCTTCACTTAGCGAGCTTAGATCCAATTATTATGTCTAAATTTCTATTATCAAGTAATCGTTGTATATAGCGCATGAGAAATTCTCTGGGGATATCACCATCAGAATCATATAATCCTATGATATTACCTCGTGATTTTTTTAAGCCCTGAGTTACAGCATATCATTTTCCTCTATTTGTTTTGTAACTAATGATTTTAGTGTTTGGAATATTTTTTTGTATTTTTTTTAGTTCTTTTCAGGTTTTATCAGTACTTCCATCATTTATCAGTATGAGTTCAATAGAGTGTTTTAGGATTTTTTTTGTGAGGAAATCATAAAGCATCACCGTATTTTTGTATATGTTTTTTTCTTCTTGATAACATGGAAGAATGATGCTTATGATCTTCATAGATTATTTTTTATAACTAAATCTATAAAAATATTAGCACGAAGCTTTCTAATAAGATTTTTAACATATTGACTTCTTTCATAATATATTTATTTAGTAGCTAATCTTAAATTCCATATTCTTGAGTATTATAGTATGGGTATAGATATTTTGGGAAAATTCGTATTTTGATTTTTCGTTTTTGTATTTTGTCTATTTATCATAATTATATTATTTATATATTTATTATGAGTTTTATTTGTATTATTTTTTAGTTATTTTTTTATTAAGTTCTTTATTTTTAAGCGAAAAATATGGCTCTGTAAGCATACTTTTAAATAGTGAAATGAGACCAGATAGTAGCTCAAGCAGAGGAGAATCATAGCACTTATACTTATGATGTATCAGAGATACATCATGTCTCTTGATCTATGAATCAGAATATTATCTGCGAAATTTGTGTTGTAGATATAATATCAATTCATAAACATATTAATGATTATGGGTGCTATAAATCACTGAGAATTGTGCATTTGCCATAGGGGACTATAACTTTCTGATAACTGTAAGATATATTGAGTTTCTATGTTTTTTTCTTCATGAATAAGCTGCTGCATCTTCGAGACCTTCTCATATGTGAGGCTTTTTGATATACCCTTGTCTTGTATGTTGTTGTCATATATCAAAATGGTATCAAGTGATGGTATATCTGTATACTTACGAACTTGAATATTTTGAATGCTCACTTGCGTTGATTTGTGTTCTTGTATCTGTTTTTGCCAAAATTCAAGCTGCATAAATTTTGCTCATTTTGGTGCTTCGATGATTTTCTCTACTTTTGTTTTTCTTCATGTTTTTATAGATCCATGATCGTAGAGATATATGGTCTCATCCTCTAGATACACATTGTTTTCATCAAAAAACTTGAGTTTAGAATGAAACTTATTTGTATGAATATACTCTGCAATGTAGCTCAAGAAATATTCTTTTTGAGATTCGATTTCGATTGGCTGACTATGGGTGCTTATGAGCCAGAAACATGAAGTCCCTCGTAATAGCACGATATTTACTCACTGAGAATCATAGCTATAAATAGATTGTTCATCAAGGAGTCAGTCATGATATGTACATCAGATTTCATCATCAGCCTGAAATGTCTCATCTGATATTTGTTGGCTTTTAGATATATCTTTGGAGTTTAAAAGACTCCTTTTTTTGTCTTGAAGACGTATTTTTATATTGTAGCTTCAACTCTCAAGTTGCCCAAGAGCTATCTTGTTTGGAGCATTTGATGGTCTTGAAATCTTTTTATTGAGTATATTTTTTTCTCCTCTGTATATATCTATGTAGATTTCTGATTGTATTTGATCTGAGAGATGTTCTCAAAAAACAAGAGTGTACTGCGAATCTTTAAATATATCGAAGTCTTTACTTAACACTCAGTCGTACAGAGAGACAGCTCTTCCATTTGAAAAATATGGATGATATTTACGAGATTGGATATTTCATTCATATTCCATATCAAATTCACTTTCTGCTAATATCATCTGTTTTGCCTGAGAAAGCGCATTTTCTCAAACTGACTTTTGAAGAGCGATCCATTTATTTTTTTCAATTAATGCAATAGTATTGAGTGCATTAAATCATTGTATATTTTCTATTTCTACATCTATATTTTTTGCAGAGTCTACAGAGATAGAACCAAGTTTGTTCCACTCAAATGTGTTTTTGTGTTCTGTCTTAGTGTCGAGAGAAAATGTTTTTTTATCAAGCTTTAGGTGTATAATCCCTCACTTTTTACTATGAAATGCACGACTAAATACGAGATACTCTCATGCATTTTGTATCTGGTGATTTCATGTGAGTGTATTTGGAATTTTATACTCTCAGAGATCCTTAAACTGTATATCATGGAGCCACCAATAGGTATTTTTTTGTGGTTTTTGACTACTGAGAATTTCTACGAGTACTGAGGAAGTTTCTGCGGGAGTAACAAAAGAACCACGAAATTTTATTCATTCGAAATTTTCAATATACTGCGGTGCTACTACATATGCGATTCATACTTCTCTTCATTCACGGTTTAGGAACTTTACCTTTCCATGAATGTTTTTTATTCATACACCTGAAAGTGTAAGTTCTAGGGTATATGGATGTTTTTCTTTTACGCTTTTTGGTAGCATCGATGCTACCTTCCAAGATTTTTGATCATTTCAGTTTCTGACATTTCATTTAACAGCTACAAAATGATCTCCTTTATTTTTTTTGTCGAGTGAGAGCTGTAGGTCATCATTTTCCGCGGTAAAAAGTTCGGAGATATCATTGTATTTCTCGAGATCTATGAGATTGCTTCAGAAATCATATATATTATTATATGAAGCTATACTTACAGATGCAGGGGCGTAGCTAAATATAAATCATTTTCAAAAATCAAAATCCCAATTCCAGTTATCAATACCAAGTTGTTTCAGATGCCATCTGAAATCTGGAATATGGCTCTTTAAGACAGACCACTTAAAATAAGGATCATAATTTCTCGATTCAGAAAATGGAAAAAATAGATTATTTTCGTTGAGATGAGAAAGGTATATATCAAGTTTCTTGTCAGCAACAATGATATCAGAATCTGTATATATATGATCTTTGGGAATCTGTTGCTGAAAGAAAATAAAGGCAAAATCACTAGGTTTTATAGGAGAATATCGAAATACACCTTCCAGTTTTGATAGCCCTCATATAATAAAAGCTTTTCTCGCAAAAGCATGATGGTAGCCTATATCTCATTGTGTCTTGAAAAGATGCATAAATCATGATGAGAACTCCTTTTGAATCCCTGGTTGTGCTTCTATACTTTTGAGTTGATGTGCTTGTTCTTGTTCTCGTCACAAAATGTCGTTATGAAAGACGAGTGTTTCGATATTGAGCATATCTAAGTATTTGGAAAGATTTCTTCACTTATCATATCTGAGATAAGACTCTATATAATCATAAAAGTATCACACTGCAGTATTGACTCACTCTAAAGGATGATAGCTTGGAGTGAGGGTTGTTGAAAGATCTATTGCACCTGTAGGTTTTTTGATCTCTTCTTTTGGATCATTATTCCAGGAACTGACAGCAAAACCATATCATGGAGATTGTATTCTCTCGTATCTTGGAAGAAAGATTGCTCGTGCTTGTTGTGGATTGCTTTTTTGGTATTCTATAAGTTTTGTGTAGGGGTATGGCGTCTTAATAGACTCATAAAAATTATCAATATACACATTTTTAAAAGGCCCAATATAATAGACGTATGAGACAGTAGAAAAGGATATAAAACATATACTAAAACTTAATAGGATTTTTTTAAGGACTATATTTCTCTTGTGTATAGGACGAATTTTTTTTCGTTTTACTTGACTGATTTTCTTGAGCATTTTATTTTCAGCATGAACCTGCATGCGAATTCTCAGAAGCCTAGATATAAGCTGATATATTCATAAAGACCAAAGTATACTATAACAAAATGCAAGCAAACCCACGAGTTTATTTGGATCTCGAAAAACTGAGCCCATAGTTGCTCAAAGGGGATTATGAAACACAAGATACTCATATGTTTCACTAATAAATCAGTTTGTTCCTGTGCTGAGAATAATCAGGAGAACAGCCCAAAATATAAAAAATTGGGAATATATGTTTTTGTAGTGTATTATATTTATAACAAATATTGTCATAATGATGATGGATCATCATATCCAGTATAGAAGTCAAAATTGTGAAGTATCGATCATTCTCCACCAATAGCTTGTGAGATAGACAATATCATGGAGTTCAGAAAAACGTGAGAACATATTGAGAGTTTCAATAGTATTGAGGTTTTCTGGTCCTTGACTCGTTATGAGGCTTGATCACAGGAATGGAATAAGCCAATGCATCATCAAAAGTGAGATACATCCTCAAAGTAGAAAATATGAAATAGTAAGTGAAAAAAAATCTTTCCATTTTTTTTTCAGTAATATCCTAGCACTATAAAAACAGTACCAACTAGCTATAAATAGAAATATAAAAACGATATAGTGAACAGATCAAATTGCAAATACATAAAAAAGTGCACATAGTATAACATTTTTGAGTATCTTTTTTTTATTTTGCTTTTTTACTCACTCTCAAATCAATATGATATATCGAAAGATAAAGGGGAGTAGCGCGTATCATGTAAGCAGATAGAGATGTTGTATTCTCATTATACTCCAAGGATTGAGTGCATAAAATATACCTGAAGCACAAGATATAAAAAAGATAATTGTAGGGTTTATGACTGGAGAGTGTTTTTTGTTTTCTGTTTTGAGGATCTTATGGGTAAGGAGGAACATTCAAAAGAAGCTGAGTTGAAGACAGAGATAGAGAACTATTTTTTGATATATCCCACTAGGGTCTCAGAAAAATACTGAAAATATTTCAGATAATCCAACAAAGTATATACGTGTAGAATTGAAAAAATTGGAGCTACTCCATATATCGTTCCAAAGTGGAAAAATTCGTGAGAAGTAGCTTTCACTGCTAAATCAGAAATCTAGATCTCAAAATACAATAACTCCTTGGCTCTGAAACGCTGGGAAAAAATACAATAAAAATATACTAAAAATAACGAAACTTGTTATTTTGCAGAATCTCGTATATTTGAAAAATTTATCAGCTTGCTTGATACTTTTTTTAAGACTCTTTTTAGCAAACTTCAAGATTCTTCCTATATATTTCCATATAATGGAGAAAGTTTCTCTATCAAGCTTATGCCTAAAGATGTGTTTTAAGTTTTTAGACTGTTTCATATATATCTTTTTTATACATATAAAACACTGATCCACATATAATGAGTCATAGACTATTTCCAAGAGCAAGGCTATAGGAAAAATCTACTAAACTCTCTTTTCAAAAAAAATAACTTACAAAAACTAAAACACATATATTTATTCAACAAATAGGAAAAATAAGCTCTTTTTTTACCTGAATTATAAATTTTAATATGAAGCTTATAGCTATACACATACCATAAAATAAAATATTTCATAAAAGGACCTGGATAGTTGATGTATCGAATTGAAGAAGAGATATAAAATATCTTCAAAACAATACACATACGATAAGAGCTCAGCCTATAATTGTTCCCATTGAGAGTCATGCTTGGAAAAGTAACTTTTTTTTCATTCATTTTCATGTTTCTGAGAGTATTTTAGAGTAATACACAGTCTCGATTGCAAGTAGGAGAAAAAGTATAATCTTTCCGACGATACTTATAAGAGCATAGAGGGAAGAAACAGATTCACTAAAGATGTTTCTTGCGAGAAGTATATCTACATTCATAATGAGTCATACATATATGCTCATGATGATAAAATAGATATAATTTTTGTTTTGCTCGTGAGGAGTATGTATTTCTCATACTTTTAAAAATTTTTTTTGAAGTGTGATATGATAGTTTTTATCGAGTATCCATACACAAAAAATAAATGACAAGAAACTTCAGAGTATCAATCAGCTTACAGCTCAATATATATTAAATCAGAGCAGAATCAGTATTCATCATATGAGGAGTTTGATATATGCGTTAAAAATGTAGTTGACTCACAAGAATCAAAAAAGCTGTTTTCATTTTCCTATTCATTCCGTTACTAGCAGCAAAGACATAGCAATAAGTCAGAGAGATGAAAATACAACGAGAAGCGGAGAGCTAATTTTGAGGTAGCTAGATATTGGTATAGAAAATATACAAAATATTCCAAAGAGTCCAAGACTTAAGATAAATACTCTCTGAAAGTAATAGTTATAAATCGTTTGTATATATTGGGGGGCATGAATATTTTCACTCACAAGTTTATTTATATATATGGAAAATCCAGAGCTTGAGAAACCAACGATGTTTGATAGTGCAAGGAGACTCATAAAAACTCAGAAATCTTCTTTTGTGAGTAGACTTGCTGTGAGTGGATAATAGAGGTAATTCCCGAGGCTCGCAAAAAGCGAGCACATAAACAAAATGGCTATAGTATAGAGGGAAGATTTAGTATTATGAGCTATGTTTTTTTGCATATTTTCAACTCAAAAATCAGAGAGTAAATGAAAAGAGTGAAAGATTTATCATTATGAAAAATCAAATAAATAATAAAGGGTGACGTATATATGATCTCCAGTTCTTATAAAAGCTTTTTCGAAAAAAATATATTTTGTTCCATGTTTTTTTGGAACTATTTTCTTTGATATATAGAGGTATCTTTGATCAGTAGTAAAACTTTTTCTTGAGAAGCTGGATGAGATCTATCTCTCACTCATCATGTTCTACTCTCTTTTTCGTTCTATAAATATCACTAAATTCTCTTGCTCTATCTGAAAGATCCCAGTCTTCTCATGATACGAGTTTCTTGTTGTAGCCTCATAGTTTTTCGTAGAGTGACCTTCTGAATACTCTTGCTGCTTCGACGTCATCGTCTCCATGATAAAGTGATCTTTCAAATGCCTTTACTCTCGACCAATAGCCATGACCTCATATATTTATTTCTGGAACTATAAGTGCTTTGATCTGTGTATGTTTCTCGAGAATCTGTACTATCTCATCGATAAGTCCATTTTCAAGATACATATCAGAATCAATAAAGTACACTATATCTCAGCTGCTTTTCTCAAAACCATATGGACGCTGGAGGTTTCTTTCAGGGCCATACTCATAAAAATGGATATTGGATGATTTCGGAAATCACTCAATAATCTCTTTTGTTTTGTCATCTGAAAAATTATCAACGATGATGATCTCAAAGTTTTTATATATATTTTCAGTAATTGAGCTAATACACTTGTGTATCGTTCTTTCGTTGTTTTTTGTTGTGAGAATAATAGAAACTTTCATAGTCTAACTTTCCAAAATAAATCACTCTGAATTGATCGTTTTGAGTTGAAAATCAGCTCAGAGTTTTTTTCTGATTTTACAAATACTCACATTTATAGAGTTGCTTATTTTTGTGTGAGAAGGCCCTTGCATATCAAGATGTTCTATGAGCTTATAGCGAGTTATAAACTGATCTGTATTTCTCAGAAATAATTCACAAATTTCTCTTTCTCTTTTGGAAAGTACAATCTCTGTGTCATCTAAAAAAATCTTTCTTGAATGTTCATGAAAACTTATATTTTTATATTGAATGATTCGCCTATTTTCGTTGTTATGACTCATCCTTTGGAGGATATTGCCAATTCGAGCATCTAGTTCGTGAAGAGAAAAAGGCTTTACAATATAATCATCTATTCATATCTTGAAGCCCTCGAGTTTTGTTTTGAGTCATTGATATCCTGAAACCACCAGGATTGGTGCGAGTGTTTTTTCATGAAAGCGCAGAAATCGCGCTATATCTAGTCCATTTCCATCAGGCAGTCCTACATCGATAATATACACGTCATGATCAAAATCTGTCCTACTCATGATGGCACCTCGACTATTGTATATTTCAACACTGTCTCCTTTTTCACAAAAATATTTTTTCATACTTTTGCTGAGCCTGATGTTATCATCTATAACAGCTATGTTCATATATTTCTATTAGTACTAAGCTAATACGTCATTTTACAGAACAATAAAAAAATATCAAGATTATCGCTTATTTAAGCGATAATTAATGATATTTTAATAAACATTTAATATTATTTTTCTTTTTCGAGAATATAGCCTTCAGCATTGAGGGTGCGAAGTAAAAAGCTCGTTCATAATTTCTTACGCAACCTACATATGGAAACATTGAGAGTATTATTCGCTTTATTATAATCGTATCATGGATCCCATATAGATTTTATGAGAAGGTCTTTTGCTATAAAAGTATCTTGATGAGAGAGCAAAAATTCAAGGATTTCTTTTTCTTTTTTTGAAAGATTGATCGATTCTCCTGCAACCGTAATTTTTCTCATTTCTCTATTGAAGACAATATTTGCATACTGCAAATTGTCTTGAGTGGATATATTTTTTGATTGCTTCAGCATCGATTTGATTCGTGCCTGTAACTCAAGTTGAGAAAAAGGTTTTATGATATAGTCATTGATCCCTATCTCAAATCATTCCAGTTTTGTTTGGAGTCATTGATATCCAGATATGACTAGAATTGGAGCTTGTATTTTTTGTCATTCACGTAAATGTCTTGCAATATCGAGCCCATTTCCATCTTGTAATCATATATCGAGAATATAAACATGATAATCTAATTTTTTTTTCTGCATAAAATCATGTCTTGTATGATATAGGTCTACGATATTTCATGCTTCTACAAAAAATTTCTTTATACTTTTTGAGAGTACAACATTATCATCTATGATACATATTTTCATTTTTTGAGAGTTAGTTTTTAGTATCATATATAATTTTTAATATATATCAAATTTTCCTTTATTAGAGCCATTTTTAATAAAAATTTATTATAAAATTAATAAAAAATTAATACATAGTGTAACAGTTTCGTAACAGGTTCGACCTATCATGTTCCTAAATATAACAAATTTTAATAACATGATCACTCACAATTTTCCTGATGCATCGAAAATACCATCAAAATATCGTGAAATGCTTGTTTATCCTCAGATACACTGTTGGTGATCTGAACCTCATGGTGAATACAAGATATGTGACGATGATAGTTGTAGGAGAATTATTTCTATTGAAGAGATTCATGGTGTTAAATGACACGAACAAATTCATAATGAACATTCGAGAAACTTCTCTTGCCCTGAGTGTCAAGGATCAACATCATTTTTCTATGAACCAAATGAGTTTCTCAGCGCTATTGAAGAATTTATATCAGAAAGTGTATCAAGTGTACTCATTAGCTCGGACAGTTTGGATGAAATACTTGCTTTTGCTGTCATGTCTCGAACCAATATTGAGTCTGCCTGTAAACAAGAATTCGCAACACGCCCATGATCATATGATCCAGAAGCCTTAGCTTCTGCTTTTTCACGAGCATTATTTTGAGAAAAAGGAGCTGAAAAAAAAGAGGTGTGTGTATTTCACCAGATGTATGTGTCTCCTACTATCCGTAATGCTGCTGTGAGCTACAAGCTTTTGGTAGATTTGTTTTTACAAAATCCTCAGATGAACTGAATCCCTGTCATAAATGAAACGAAATATAACACAAATTATTATCCGATCATGAGAAGTATCTGATTTCAGGATTTGCTTCATGATCCTTATGGCTATGTTACACAATATATATCTTCATATCAAAAAGTTTTAGATTTTTTAAAAAGGCATCCAAAAGGCTACAAATCCTTTGTAAATGATATCAGAAAATACCGACAAGTCTCTCGTGATATAGTTTCTCAAAATCCAGAGTTTTCAGCTCAGCATTTTTACAAATAAAGAATATGAAATATGTGAAAATACGAAATAATAGACTGATACAAGAGTAAGGTATTAAAAAGATGATCACATTGACATATAGAGATGGTTGATACAAAAACAGTTACGGCTAACATAATCGATCAAGTGTATACAATTGAGCAAGACTTGTGGGCAAGATATTTGTGAGAATATATGCACTGTCCTTGCTGTTCTCGTATATATTCAAAAGAAGATGTTTTAGGAGAAGCTGAGATGTCTGAGCTGTGAATATCACTCAAAAAAAATACAGTTTCTGAAATAGAGCATTTCCTCGGGATATGAGACAGTGCAAGATGTGATACTTGCGATACTCCGCTTGAAGCTATTTTTTGAGAAGAATATAAAGATGAAATAGCTTCAAGATATGATTTTGATACATCTTTTCTTATGATACACAAATCGACACAGGGAAGAACACTCTGATTTGTTGATGCATATATCAGTGATTTTGATGAAATTTATGAAAGAGAATTGTCTCATTATTACGGGCAATGATTAAAAAAAGAAGTCAGAGAAAGAGTCGAAACTGCTTTAAGGAGATCACTGCCTGAAAAATTTATTTGTTTGAGTTGAGTGGGTAATACACCTGATACTGCTACGATGAAAAACCTCTATGAACTCGAAAAGACTATGGTAGAAGAAGTTTCAAAGTCGTATCCAGATATTGTGTGAATCTACGAATCAGTGATTTGAAGCTGTGCTCATATGATACTTGAAATATGTAAAGCACAAAGGCTTTGATTTTCTGAGACATGATCAAAGCATAGTCACAATACTATTAAAACCGATATATTTGTACATGACAAGATGGCAACAGAGTGAGTCCTGGGTCTTTGAAATACATTTAGAGACTTCTACAAAAAAAACAAAAAAACTATTTCTAAACTGAGAAATTAACTTGTAAATAACACATTAGTCCATATATTTTTTGTATATTTATAAGTTGTTTTTATGTCTTTTTTTATTCTTGTATACATTCTTGTAATACTTGCACTGTGCTACATGATCTGATTATACTGAGTACTCCCTCATAAACGTACCTATATAAAATATATCAGTATCTCAATAGCTTGTTTTTCTGTTTGGCTCATTCTCTATCTTCTTTCGTTTACAACAACTATTGATCCTAGTCTCATTTTGATCTATTCACGATTTTTATATGTCCTGAGCTTTTTAGGGGCCTGTTCTATGACACTGGCCTTTTACTTTTACGAAGAAAAGGAATGAAAAATAGCAAGATTTTGAAAATATGAGATGGGCCTAACGGCTCTTCTCTTGCTTATACTTCTTGTTTCAGTAAGTACGGATTTATTTATACAAGATGTCGTATTTGATGCAACAGAACAAGTATACATAGAAACCTTTGGCTTTTTATTTTTTGTAGTTCAGATTCTCTATCTTCTGAATCCAAGTATAAGTCTTACGATATCATGGAAGAAGTATAAGCGATTAGAATGAATCAATAAAAAAAGATTCTTTTTTCTCAGTCTTTGATACCATATATTTATTTTTTTACTCCTTGTATTTTTATGAATTCTTCCAAGTTTTGATATATGGATATTCCAAAAAGAACAGATTTTGTTTTTTATTCCATTTTTATTCTGACTGTGGTATCCCTTATACAGATATAGGTTTTGAAATATAACAATATGACTTGGAAAAGCTATTATTTTCATATGTTCGTGAATAATAGTACTCCTTATTCTTACATGGTTGAAAAAGTATTTTTCAAGTGTGTGAGGGCTGATACAAAATTTCTGGTGATTTCCAAATGATCTTTTCTATTTTGAATACATCATAGCATTCTTGAGTTTTTTTCTCTTATATAACTTTCTTCTTACAAAATTTCTCTCGGTAAGTCATGATACGAAACTCTGAGCATATCTCAATAATGCAAAGACACTCATGCCACCAATACAAAATCTCTCTCAGTTGAATTATTTTTTAGAAACAAAATTTGCTCCAGATCTACGAATCTCATGAGCTAAAGTATTTTCGGGGAATGATATGTGAGATTTTAGTGAATTAGTATGATTTTTTGAGACATATAAAAAAGAAGATTTTTTTATCAATGATCCTATTTTTATCGA
Organism: Candidatus Altimarinota bacterium; assembly: GCA_020631485.1. Classification (GTDB taxonomy): domain Bacteria; phylum Patescibacteriota; class Gracilibacteria; order BD1-5; family UBA6164; genus JAHDHC01. Next base: position 13,788 of record JAHDHC010000012.1, on the reverse strand, counting down.
AGAAAATAGAAAAAAATATTCAGAAAAAAATATTTTAAAAGAATTATCTCCTGATATCTCCATGTACTTTCCCTTGAAAGATCATGAAGAAAAAGTGATTGGATTTTTATGAATCGGTTCTAAGTCTATGAAAGAATATTTTTCATCTGATGAGATATGATTATATATAGATTTCTCACACTCCATAGCAAGTCATCTGAGATATATTCATATATCTTCTGAGATACGAGCACTGAATCTTAATCTTGATAAAAAAGTTGATGAAAAAACTATAGAGTACAATAATCTTATAGGGAGACAAAAAGAGTTTATTGCTTATCTTGGGCACGAAGTACGTAATCCTGTTACAAATATAATCTTTTTAAGTGATGATATAAAGGGATGAATAAAAAAATTGAAAAATGCTAAAGAAAAAGAAGCGCTTTTGGAGGATGTAGAAATATTAAACGAAGAGCTTGTAAAAATTGCTGATCTCACCAAAAGTATATTTTCAACGGAGAAAATGGATCTATGAAAGATCAAACTCTACACAAAGAGAATTTCACTCTACGATTTTTTATATAATGAAATTCGCGTATTTCAAAAGACTTTTCCAGATATACATTTTCAACTAGAACTTGAAAATGTATGATTTTACGAGATTGATGAGATCCAGTTTCGAGAAGCGATTCATAATTTGATAATGAATGGTTTGAAATATGCTTCTCCTAGATCGTGAGTTATTGCTGTATCACTTTATAAAAATGCATCAAATACATATCTGACTATAGAAGACAATGGAAAAGGACTTTCAGAATACGAAGCAACAAATATCTTTGAAAAGTATGCAACGGGGAATAATGATTCGATTGGATTATGAATGTGATTGTATTTATGTAAGAGAATTGTTGAACTCCACGGTTGACAAATATCTGCTGGGAATTCTCTGAGACTCTGATGAGCATGTTTTACTATTAAACTCTAAGACTTTATGAATATATTGATTGTGGAGGACGATCAATTACTCGCAAAAAGTATCATAAATGAATTTTCACGAAAGACTTCTACAAATATCTTAAAACACCTATCATCATATGATGACTTTCTCAAAGAATCTTCATATGCGATTTATGATATCATCCTCATAGATATATGTCTATGAGGAGACTTAGAGGCCAATAATGGACTTGATATTCTCAAGCATATTCGTCAAAATGATACCCAGACACCAATTATTATTATGAGTAATATCATACAGTATTGCTACCTAGAAGAAGCATTTCGTCTAGGAGCACATGATTATCTTATAAAACCATTTCGCATACGTGAGCTTCAAATACGAATCCAGAGATGGTTTCATGGTCATGTATTTTCTGAGTTTTTCTCACATGAAAAGATACTGATGTATGAAGACTTACACTTTTATGTTTCATCAAACGAGTTTATGTACAAAGATACGAAAATCACACTATCTCGCTCAAACAAACACTTACTTCGCATATTTCTCATACACAAAAAACAGCTTCTTTCTCCAGTATTTTTAAGAGAGAAAATCTGGTGATATTCAGAACAACATACTACAAAAAACCTGAGAATTAAAATACTCAGACTCAAAAAACAGCTCAAAGCTCACAATATTGATCACTGGATACAAACAGTATATGGACAAGGATATATTCTAGAGAAGGTTTAGTTTACTCGAAATTAATTGTAGAAAGATACAGGAGTATTAACAAAAAACTGGCAAGAAAAAATAAAAGCGATATTAGAATAATTTTCCAATCTTTGTATCTTTTATAAATTAAAATTGATCAATAAGTATAGATAAAAATTCATGGGATTATAGAAATAATAGTTCATTCAAAATCGCGAATATGATTTTGCATAGAAATGCTTATATCTATATTATCTCTTAGATATATTATAGGAAAGTAAAAATAAGGTACATTACTCAGTATAAATCGTCTACAAAGTTAGGAAATGAAGACACATTTTCAGTGCCTTGTATGATTATATATCAAATGAAATATGAAAATAGCATAACAACTACAAAATATTTAAGATGCCATATTATTTTATGTCTCAAATCTAACACTTAAAAATATTAATTTTAATCTTATTTACTTTCAGAGCTTTTACAATATAATCCAAGCAAAATTTTAAACGGAAAAGAATGAACTTAGAACAGATTAGAAATTTTTGTATTATTGCGCACATCGATCATGGGAAATCTACCCTTGCTGACAGGCTCTTGGAGATTACAGGAACCATTGATAAACGAGAGATGAAGCATTGACAAATGCTTGATACGATGGAACTCGAACAAGAAAGGGGGATCACTATCAAGCTACAACCTGTCAGGATGAACTGGAAAGGATATGAGATGAATATCATCGACACTCCAGGTCATGTTGATTTTCAATATGAAGTGAGTAGAAGTCTTGCGTCAGTTGAGTGAGCTTTGCTCATAGTGGATGCTGCCCAAGGGATAGAAGCTCAAACTCTCTCAAATGTATATATGGCAATCGAGAATGATCTCGATATTATTCCTGTTATTAACAAGATAGATCTTCCAGCTGCAGACGTCCCAAAAGTGACAGAAGAGATCGTAAATCTTCTGGGGTGTGATGCATCAGAGATAATCTGAGTTTCAGCAAAGACATGAGAAAATGTAGAATCTGTGCTTGAAGCAGTTATAGAAAGAGTTAGGAGTCCAAAAGTCACCTCATCCCAGCCTTCTCCTTTAGAGGAGAAGGAGCAAAATAATTCCCCTCTCTCTCAAGGGAGAGGGGTTAGGGGTGAGGGTGATGAGCTCAAAGCCCTTGTATTTGATTCACAGTATGATCCATATAGGGGAGTTGTCTCGTATGTAAAAGTCTTTCAGGGTGAAATAAAAAAGTGAGATACACTTCATTTTCTCAACACTGGGAAAAAGATCGAAGCGTTAGATGTCGGGCATTTCTCTCCAAGCTATATCAGTGATCCAAAAATATCTCTTGGATCAGTGTGATATATAGTCACTGGACTCAAAACGATTCGTGATGCAAAAGTCTGAGATACGGTTTGGAAACCAGAGCTAATCGACGGACCAAAAGCTAAAGCAGAAGAAGCAGAGCCAATAGATGGTTTTGGTGAAGTTACTCCATTTATCTATGCCTGAATATTTGCAATGGATTCGAGTGAATATCCACAGCTCAAAGATGCTATGGAAAAACTCGTACTCAACGATTCAGCACTCGCTGTAGAGTCAGAAGTTAGTCCAGCACTCGGACATGGATATAGATGTGGATTTTTATGACTCTTGCATCTCGATATCGTAAAAGAACGTCTTATGAGAGAGTTCAATATGGATGTCATAATGACTTCACCTCAAGTGACCTACGAACTGTATCTCCTCTGAGATAAACTCAGTGAATACTCTAGATTTACCGCACAGCTTACTGAAAATGAAAAATGACAAAAGTGTACAAAGATCCTGGTATCTAACCCTGAAGATCTCCCAGCAAGGGAAAAATATCTGCATATAGAAGAGCCTATTGCAAAAGTAGAAATGATAACTCCACAGGAATACATATGAGCACTCATGCAGCTCAGTCAAGAGCGTAGATGAGTCTTTAAAAATCAACAGTTTATCGATAATGATAGAGTTCTCCTGACCTATGAACTTCCTATGAATGAACTGATCTGAGACTTTTATGATGAGATCAAATCTCTTTCTAGCTGATATGCGTCACTCAACTATGAGTTTACCCGATTTTCAGAAGATGATTTAGTAAAACTTGAAATACTCATAGCTGATGAAAAAGTTGATTCTCTTGCATTTATCTGTCATAGATCACAAGCTGCCTATATGTGAGGAAAAATCTGTAAAAACCTCAAAGAATCTATTCCAAGAGCACTTTTCTCTATCAAAATTCAAGCGGCAATTGGTGGACAAATAGTAGCAAGAGAAGATCTCTCTGCTATGCGTAAAGATGTCACAGCCAAGCTCTATTGAGGTGATATCTCTCGTAAGAGAAAGCTCCTTGAAAAACAAAAGAAGTGAAAGAAAAAACTCAAGCAATTCGGGAAAGTGAGCCTCCCAAGTGAGGCATTTGTAAATTTATTGAAGAAGTAACCCCCTAGCCCCCTTGTCAGGGGGAACTTGCCAGGAAGATTGAATTTTATTTTTGTTTCATCCCATGATAAGGGGAATTGGGGGGTTATTATATAAAAAGGTAAAAATGACAGATTGATTTTTACGATATGACACGAGATTAAAACAACGAGCGAGAGATAATAGAAAAAATCCTACTCCTGCCGAGCAGAAAGCATGGGACGAATTATTTTCAAAAAAACAATTTCATGGCTATAAATTTACAAGGCAGAAAATGCTTTCGTGATTTATAGTTGATTTTTATTGTTCAGAGTTACAATTAGTAGTAGAAATAGATTGAGAAGTACATAGTTGAAGAGAAGAATTTGACGATGAAAGAACAATAGAACTTGAAAAATTATGATTGAGAATCATAAGATATGATAATTACAAGATTTTAAATAATATGGATTGGGTAAATAATAAGCTCACGAAATTTATCTCACCTCATTAAGTTCCCCCTGATAAGGGGGCTAGGGGGTTAAAAAATAAACCATGAAAAAAATAGCAATAGTACAGTCTTCCCTCAGAGAGAAGAGTAACACAGATATAGTATGTAGATTGTTTCAAGAAAAAGCAAAAAATGCCTGACTTGAAGTGAGCTATATAGACTTGAGAGACTTGGATCTCGAGTTTTGTGATGGACGTGATTTCTGAGAATACAACCAGAGTTTACAAGATGCTTACAGGCAAATTGAACCAGTGGAAATTATCGTGTTTGGTATGCCGGTGTATCAGTACTCTATGAGTGGGGTACTCAAAAATTTTATAGATATCTGTTGAGATGCGATGGAATGAAAATATATCTGAGCTATTGTAAACGCTGGTGGTCCAAACTGCTACATGGCAAGTCGTGATCTACTCGATTGTTTGTACTATGAGTATCAGACAAAGAGCTTAGCTCCAACTCCCTACGGTTGGAGTATGGACTTCAAGGATTGAGAACTTGTAAGTCAAAAAGTCTTACAGAAGCTTGATGAGTTGATTGAAACGATAGTTCGCTTATAAAAAAGTGATGATAATTCCTCACTTTCTTCCTACATAAGCTGTCCATCAGCTCTTTCATATGCACTATCGTTTTGAATATGTTCCCATTGTCCTTGATATATAAATCCAGTGACTCTACAGAGTTTTGGTATTTTTGGAAAAAAGTCATCTTCTAGGTGATTTCAAAGGTCGTGTGTTTCTAGAAACTTTTTTGTAGTGATATACATTCAACAGCTTGTGAGATAGCTTGGTTTTGCTTTTGGTTTTTCTACAAACTCTAAGACTTTATTTCCATCGATTGTTACATTCCCAAGCTGTTCAGGGTTCATAACAAATTTCAGAGCAAATGAAAAGTCAGACTTTTGGGCTTTGTGATATTTGTAGTAGGTCTCAATATCAATCGATCAATAGAGGGTATCTCAGTTTGAGATAATGATGTTTTCATGAAACTCTCATGACTTGAGAGATTTTTTAAGCGCCTTTCAGGTTCATAATTTTGGATCATGTTCTGTAAATCTTACACTGAGCTTTGGGAAATATTTTGCAATTTCTTCTTGAAAAAGAAGCGTAGATCAGTTTGGGATACAAATAGTGATACTACTAATTGAAAATGCCTGAAACATCTCGATTTGTCTCACTATAACTGATTTATTTTTGATTTTTAGAAGAGTTTTTGGAAGAGAAAATGGATATTCTCTATTATCCCATTTATCATCATGTGCAAATATGATGACACTGATATTATTTGCATCACCATATTGCTCTCTGAGTACTTTTTCTATGACATAGCTTCTATTTTTTTCTGTTCCTTTCGTCACAGATGTGTCGATTTGTCTGAGAATCTCTTCATCCAAAGAAATGGTAATCTTCTTTTTCATGTATATTTTAAGTTTTTTGATATAAACTAGCTATATGTTATCTGAATTATACCAATAAGTCAAATAAAAGGTCATACCTTTTCCATACTTTTTTACAATTAAGTTTGTCAAAATACAATGATATATTATAATATATTTTTATATTAATGAAATTATGAAATGTTTAATTCTCCTACTGAAGCAAGACCAACTCATTTATCAAGATCTGATTTAGATATTTTAGAGAAATGAGCAATACGAGGGACATCAAGCAGGATATCGTGATATCCAACGATATTAATGGACGACGCTGATCTAAAAATTGAATATATTACAAAAATTATAAAGGATAAATTTAGATGAATTTTAGAGACTATTAAATCAAAAAATAAATCAAAAAATGAATGAAAAGTAAGTGGTAATTTTGCTCGTTTTATGTGAGGTGTTGGTTTAAAATTAGCAACACAAAATAAGCCATTAGAAGTAGATATTAATTGATTGAGAAGTCTTTTTGCTGAATATGATATAAAGACTGATTCGATTTCAGATACTGAAATCTTGGAAATGTGTGATACAATACATCAGCTAATTTCTCTTTGATTAATTTTAGATAAAATGTGAATTTTTTATGTGGATAAATTAATAAAATATGTTGAAAGTGATGTTGCGATAGACGCCTCAAAAGCAGAATTACTCGTACAGGAATACAGAACTGAGATTTTTGAAGTTTTTGAGTCTATTTGAAAATAAGAAATCTATTGCTTAAATAAAAGGTCATACCATTTTCATACTTTTTGCACATTAATAATTGCATAGATAAAAATATAATTTATAGTATATTTACATTAATTGAATTTTAACAATATACACATGACTCTTATACACAAGATTGGTGATAACTCAGACTTATTGTCTACAATTGACGGAACTCAAAATAGAATAATAGAACCAGATAGGATTGATAGACTTTCTGGCGAAATAACTCAGTATAATTGAGAACTCAGAAGAGTTATTGAATCTTCAAAAACTCTTAGGGACCTCGAACTGAATCTCAGAGAAAAATTCCCATCTACTCAGGAATATTACATTGAAGGAGTAAGATGTGCCACATGTATATGATGGGCTGATACGCATATACGAAGAGCTGTTGAAAGCATATTGTGCCATAACTGAGAAACAGACCATACGTTTGCGACAAACATGGGAGAGCATGTCATTGATCCAATCGGATGGGCCTCAAAAGTTGTAGCGCCTTCTGATTGATATGGATTAAACTGAAAAATCTCAGCTTTACGACCAAGTAGTGAGGATTTTAATCCAACACTACATACAGATCTTATGAATATTCGTATCGCTTGTGAGTGGAAGTGAGCAGCTGTGGAAAGAAGTGACTTAGAAACAGCATATATGCCCACATTTGCTATTCATGGGGGATATGAGCTGGTCCAGCAGTTCTCTCAAAAACTACAAGAATGAGATATATCAACAGCAAAACATGTACTTTTAAATTCATAGATTCTAAAATACTGATAAAAAGAAGCAAAGAGCTTCTTTTTTTTGCATGAAAATGCTAAAAATGCTACAATAGAATGAGTTAAAAAAGGTTAAAAAGCTATATGTTACAATATTTTCGCTTCATTCTCTATGTGATTACAGGATTTTTCTTGTTTATTTTTGTGTATATAACTTTTTATAGTGATCAATATAGAGGACACAAAAACTATGTTCCAAGTGTGAGTTTGGGCCAATATATTCTCAAATATGATGATAAAAATACTGAGGTTTTAAAAAAGAAAATAGCTACAAAAGACGATATCTCTGATATAGATAACGCGCAGATATTCTGGGACAATCAGACTCTATTGGACAATTTTTATATGCAAGCTCGTTCAGCAGCTAAGTATTCTAAAAAATACAAATCTTGAAAGGCAGAAATTCAAGTATGAGATGGAGAATACTATTTTTCATTTAGAGATCCCAAGAACGAAAATATTATCTATGGAGAAAATTTCAAAATTGAAGTACTCAGTCCTTGAAATCTCTACATACGTGATACGACAGATTCTTTATGATTTTATAGTGCTATTGGGATTTATAAGATTTTTATAAAAGATCAACTTACGGAAAATTACATAAATAGCTTTTATATATTTCCGTGAATGTATGCCAAATGAACGAAGTATGCAGAAAGTTCGGTTGACTCTGGATATGACAAAATTGTAAATGAATTATTTTATATCAATAATCTTCAGCTTACAACGAAGAGTTACAATGATCCAAAGTGACCTAAGCAACTATTGCATAGTTTTAAGTTCCTCTATCTTCCATATAGTCTATATGGTGATAGTTGAATTAATACAGAATTTAGAAAGATATTTTGAAGCGAATCATTCAATTTCCTTGATATAGTCATCAGCCAAGAACAGGAAGTTACAGAAGACTTTAAAAATCAATATAGGCATTTTGAATATTTTTCTGATTATGATTCTCATATTTTTTGAAATATCAGCAAATACTTTTATGTGTTTTTTAATGATTCTAAGAAAGTTGTCTATTATAAAAATCAGATATTAAGCAATTTATCAAATATAGTACAAGATAAGTGAAAATACTGAAAACTTTCAAAGATCCATGATAATTCTAGACAAGTGTATGTAGAAAAACTTGCAAAAAACATGGATACTCTGAGAAATATTTCAGATGTAGATTACAAAAAGATGGAATCATTTATACGAGATTTCTACTATTTTTACACATATCTATATCCTACGAGTTTCTCAGTAAAGCAAGACATAGAAAAAATCTATACAAAAGAGAATGCAACTCTTTCGAGTGCTCGTCAAAATGATATGTACATAGCGCATGTATTTCAATTATTTCATACAAAAGAGATTAGCTATAAACAACTGAGTAGAGGTCTGATTAGTTATATAAATGCAAGTTCGAGTATTATTGATACACAAAGTGAAAGGGCTTTTTACTACTATTATTATTCTTATAACAAGATTTTAAAAAACCACATACGATCACTCTGACTCGAAAGAGCTTGATTTGATGATATAAAAGCTATTCTCGAAAATATAAGTTTTATTAATGACTGATTCTTTACAAATAAAAATGTAGAAAAATGAATGCTCTACATCAATGCTGAAATTATAGAAAATATACTCCTGTATCTTGAGACACTCTATTTTGAAGATGAGAGAAATGAAAATAATTTGCTTATACTCAAAGATACAGAAATAAATGTAAATGATGAGCTTGTTCTACAATTACAAGAAAATATCCAAAGTTTTTTCGAATACTTCAAGAAAACAAAAATACTTGATAACACAAAAGAAAATGACATCGCACTCATTGAAAAATATGAGAGATTTGATTGACAGTCAGATGAATATTTTGAAGCAATTATATCAAATGATGACTATATAAATGCAAAAGCACTCTGAGCACTTGAAAAATATTCTACTTTTGCAAAAGAGACTCAGGATCGATTAAGCAAAGAAAAGCTCGTCAAATACTTGGAATGATTTAACAAAATAGATCCAAAAAATGCAGACATAAAAGTGGTATGAGAAGAGTATTATGAGATTCGTATGCTTTCAGTAGGAGACGAATTATTGTCTTTTGATCTATATCCACTCGAGTTTCATAAACTCACAAATATAAAAAAATCAATAGGGAACAAAGAATATCTCTCTGATATATTGCTCACTGATTCGGAAAATAGCTTTATTCTCTGAGAGTGAGAAGAGCTTTCAGTAGATGTATTGTATGACTATTTGATAGATTTATGAAATATAGAGCTCAATAAAGAAGATATAGAAGTAGTGAAAGGTACCTATTTTACACTAAAAAATATAAATGTAGAAGGAACAAAATATGATTTCTCATTTTTCCCAAGAAGAAACAATGCTGTAACTGAAGTTATGGAATGACTTGGTGTTATATATAGACTTGATAATCTCAAGCCAAACATAGATACACTCAATGTAGATGAAAAACAAGAACAATACGAAAACTTCTTTGTAGAGATCATATCAAAGGCAAAGATTGCAGAGAGAGAGCTTGTTGTAGAAAAAATTAGAGATAAAGATACTGTCGAAGCAGATCTGTTTAAAAACGAGTTTTTGTTTTGAAAATGAAAAGATTTTACAAACATAGTAGACAAAATAAATCTAGAGTACAGCAATGTAAATGTAGTTTTTGAAGATGGAGAATATTTTACAAGCTTCAAGGAAATAGATATGTTTGCGAGGATCGATATTCCAAAAAATGAAAGGGGAGAAGTGATGAAGGCAAAAATCTCAGCTGAATATGTAAAAGAAATAGCAGATTCGTACTTTAAAAACCTAGAGTTACAGTTTTATTTCTACAGAAAAGACGCAGATGAACGATATGATTTTTATGGAGAATCTCTAGACGTTACAGGGCTTGTGAGTATTGGCGAATTTGACGAATTTTATGATGCTCTTTGGGAAACCTATATATCTGCTTCCAAATTTCATGAGTTACAAGCACGTGTCTTATCATCCTCAAAAATCACGAAATTGACTTATGATCCTAAAGATACACAACTTATGATACACTACGAGTTCTTGTGAAATACCATAAATACTGTATTTCAAAAGTCAGAAATCACAGAACTGATTATAAACTGAGAATCAAGCTCCGTTGAGACTATTGTAGATATAGAAACTTCACTGAGAGAGATTTTATAAGACTTTTCGTTGCATTTTTTGAAAAATTCTTTATTTTAAGAAACAGAAAAATTTTATAAAAAACATAGAAATCATGAAAAAAAACACGTGAGCAAAAGTCTTTGCAATTATTGCTCTTTTAGGGATTATCATCGGTATAATAGGAACGAGTATACTCTTCATCTTTGAGACAAATATTGCTCCATCAAATGAGATACAATTGAGCGAAGAACAGATTCAAGAATTGATTCAAATCCAACAAGAAAGTGCGAGTTGATCGACAGATAGTTCTGCTTCATGATCTGTAGATCAAGAAGTTGAGCTTGATTGAGAATAGTTACATCCAGAGTTGTGTAGCTCTCCACATATGATTTGAAACTATATGTATAACAAATAATACGCAACGAGAGAGGTTCAAAACTCGCATCTAAATCTTGCATCATAGGCAATTTTGTATATAGTACCAATCGAAATAATTATTAAATCAAAAAAAGATGGCGAATAGTCATGGTCTGACATCAAGAATCATAAAAAAGCAAGCAGCAGCAAGGAAGCTTGCAAAAGGGAAAAAGAAAGCATCTCAAGTCTATATCGGAAATGAAAATCCTCAAGTACGAAAAAATCAAAGCTACAAATCAAGAAAACACTATCTTGAGAATAAGCAAAACTTCCCAAAGAAAAAGCTCAAAACAAAAAGTATTGAGTCTCTTAAAGAGCAGGGTATTATTGACGAAAGAGGATTTTTTGTAAAAGGAAAAAAGAAAAACTTTATTACAAAGTCTATGGTTGATGAGAAAGGCCTTGATTTCTATGGAATGCCGAGAGCTGGCTAGAAATCTCTCAAAAAGCACTCAATATATATTGAGTGCTTTTTTATATTCTTATAGCTGATCCTGTGACTTCTCACAATTCTATTATTTCTCTTTTTTTATTTTTTCAGATTTCTAGAAGCTTTCAAATTACTTCAGAGTTGAATAATTGTCCACTTTTATTTTCACTCGGACGAGCATCTACGTCAATTACGTTTCCTCATCTCAGTCATACATCGAGTTTTCAGAGGAGATCTCTAAAAGTTGCATTTTCAAAAAAGAATCTTGAGAATTTTGAAGCTGGAGTATCGTATGTTTCTGAAGAGTATCATACATCAATGACCGTCATAAACTTTTTGGGTATTCATAAAATTTCTAAGGCTTCTATAGGATTTCATTTTTCATTTGCAGCATAGTCATTTATTTTAACTCCATCTATAGGCGTCTCTCATAGAAGACTTCCATATCCTCATTCTCACAATATTTTTGGTTTCGGTACAGGGTCGAGCATGTTTGCTCATGCTATGAGTGATTCTATAACTTTTCTTTCTCCTCACATGTAGACTTCTTTTTCTCAAGATTTTTCAGATACTTTACTTGCGTTTATTACTATTGCTATCGATGATTCATTAAATCTCGTTTCCTCGTCTATGCCTACAAGTTTTGCAGTGTTTGTGAGTACGTCGAGAATCTTTTGTCTATCTGAATCATATCTGAGATTTCCTTCTTTACTAAATTGTGCTTCTGAGAGTCACTCTGAGAGAGAAGTTATAACAGTATCAATTCGTTCAAGATTATTTCAGGCAAAGGCAATAAGGGTTCAAATGATTCATCCGATGCTACTTCAGGAGATTGCTGATATAGTTCATCAGTTTTTTATATGTTCTCTTATATATCATAATTGAGCTATTCCATTTGACATTCATCCACTTAAGCTAAAAGCTCTGTTGAGAGTGTTTGCTTCTTGTGATTGTAGTAATTGTTGTTGTGTCTGTGAGCAGACTATAATGTCATTATAATCCCAATATTGAACACTCTCATTATCGAGTATAGAGCATCTACTTTGAGCAAATGCTATGAGAGCTTTCAAATCTGATCATTGTTTTATTTTTTCATGAAGCAAAGAAATGAAGTCAGTATGAACGAGTTCTTCATGTAATTCTTCGAGACTTTTTCATTGTATATCTTTTGCTTTATATTCTGCAAACTTTTTTTCACTTCCATGTTCGTCTATAAATTGAGTTAAAAGTTCATCTATTGAGGTAAGAAGCTCTTGAAGATAGGGAGTTGGATTTATCTCTAGTATCTCACTGAGTTTTAGCAAGGAACTATATTTCGAAGTGAGGATATTGCCTTGTATTGTGAGGTTTTGGATATCTTTTTTGAGTTTGAGAATTGTATTATCTGTTCATATGTCGAGGATATAGTGTATTTTCTTTCTTATGCAGTCAACAAACCCTACAGTTGTTTCATCGAGTTCGAGTAAATTAACGACATCTTGCATGTCATTAAAAATCGTCATCTTGTCTCATGCATTGTAGTTTTTATCAAATCTCTGCCCAAGAAAAGTCATAAATCCTATATTAAAATTATATTATATAATATAATAGTAAATATGTCAAAAAATATAAAATTGCTCTACTTAGAAAAAAAATTAGTATAAGTATGTTTTTTTTATACTAATTTTTTATTTATGCTTCACAAAAAATATACAAATCCTCATCTCAGCTCTCCTCAGAGCTTATTTTTCTCTCAGTCTTCCTCCCCTGACAAGGGGAGGCTAGGAGGGGTTATTGCCTTCACCCTCGTTGAACTGATAGTGGTTGTAACGATCCTTGCGATTCTTGCAACTATCTGATTTGTGAGTTATAGCAGCTATCTCATCTGAGTTAGAGACACCAATAGAATAGCTCAAATGACCAAGATGTCAGATGGACTCAATCTCTATTCTACGAGAAATGCACTTCCAATCCCAGAGGATTATGTAGAAGTACAGATCAATGGATCTTTGATCTGATACCAGTGATACGCTGGATCAAGTGTGCTTGAAACTATCGAGTATGAGAAGGGAGGAGTTGATCCCAAAGACAATGCGTATTTTACCTACTATCTGACGAAAGATAGGAAGTATTTTCAACTCTTGTGATTTCTAGAGGAGTGATCAGATCTGACGAGTTATACCCCTTCTTTAATGAGGGGGATGCCTGAAAGGCAGGGGGAGCTGAGCTTGGTGAATAGAACATATGCCAACACTTATTCAGAAAGAATTCCGACGGTACTGTGAAAGAAGCTCTGAGTCCTGACAGATGATCTCAATACTC
>JAHDHC010000011.1:1761-45139 GCA_020631485.1 Candidatus Altimarinota bacterium | reverse complement strand
TGCAGTTTTTTACACTAGAGGAAGCTCTCAAAGCTGATACTTATTGTATGGTGACAGATGCTTTAAAAGAGATAGAGAAACTATACTGAGACTTTTAGTGCAGGTATAAAAACAGTTTAAGTATGTACATACTTAAACTGTTTTGAATTATATTTGGCAAGGATGCTAGGAATTGGTCCCGCTACGCGGTGAGCCACCGATTCAGAAGATTCTAAAGGATCTTCTTTCCAGCAAAGCTGGAATCTCCATGCAATTCCTGTATTTTTATTGGCAAGGATGCTAGGAATTGCACCTAGGCCTACTGCTTTCGGAGGGCAGTCACTCTTCTAGTTAAGCTACATCCTTAAAAAAACATTCAAAATTTTAAGACTTAGTATGAAAAAAGCAATTTTAATTGTTGAAAAAAACGAGTTTTGGAGTACAATAATGCAAGTCGTTCAAAAAAATTAATCGTCATAAAATACTACCATGGAAATACCACCACGTGTCAGAGGAATGCAAGATATACTTCCAGATTACCACAACTATTTTACATTTCTAAAAAAGGTATTTCGTCATGAGTTTCGTAAGAATGGTTTTAGAAGAATCTCGACACCTATCCTAGAGTCAAAAGACATATTTACTCGTACAATTGGTGCAGGAACAGATATCGTTGATAAAGAAATGTACAATGTCATAGATAAAAAGGGAAGGGAACTTGTGATGAAGCCTGAAACTACAGCTCCGGTTATGAGAGCCTATCTTCAAGACGATATGCAGAGCCAACCTCAACCTGTTTTCTTGTACTACATAGAGCCACATTTTCGCTATGATAGACCTCAAAAAGGAAGATATAGACAACACCATCAACTCGGTGCTGAGATCATCGGAGAAGAAGATCCAGTTTTAGATGCGCAGCTTATATATGTGTGATACAAAACTATAAGTGCTATCGGACTAGCCTGAGATTTCAAAGTAGTGATAAACTCAGTATGAACCTCAAAAGATAGAGAAAAATATGTCGAAGAACTCAAAAATTTTTATGAAAATAAAAAACATCTTTTAAGTGAAGATGGTCTTAGGAAGCTTGAAACAAACCCACTGAGGCTTCTTGATACTAAAATCGAAGATGAGATTATTCTCGCCAATGAAGCTCCACAAATCACGAAGTTCCTCAAGAAAAAGAGCCGTGAACACTACGAAAAAGTAAAAGAATACTTAGAAATACTCAATGTCCCATATGAAGAGGATCACAAACTCGTAAGGTGACTCGATTATTATACGCACACGGTTTGGGAGTTTGTAGATGATTCATGAAAAAGTCAAAATAGCTATGGAGGATGAGGGAGATATAACGGTCTCTCAAAGGCTATGGGCTATAAAGAAGAAGTACCAGGGGTATGAATGGGAATATGAGCAGAAAGGCTTATAGAAGCACTACAGGATAAATGAGTACGTATAAAAAACAAAGACGAAATTGATCTCTACTTCATCCAACTCTGAGAAGAAGCAAAGAAGCTCGTACTTCCACTGAGCCTTGAAGCGAGAGATAAAGGGATTAATACTCTCGTATCTCTCGGAACTCCTTCACTTGGGACACAGATGAAAAAAGCAAATAGGATCTGAGCGAAGTTCGTCGTGATGGTAGGAATTATGGAAGCTCGAAATGGTATATTTCAAGTGAGAAATATGATAGACGGGACACAAGAAGAAGTAAAAAAAGAAGATATACTCGACTATGTTATCGGACACATATGAGAAGATAAGCTTGATTTTTATGATCCAGTACGAGATCTCGTCATGTGAGAAGCTCCAGATGAAGATACTAAATAACAAAAAATACTCTCAAATTTGAGAGTATTTTTTTATGCTACTGCGAGTAAAGTGTTTTCAAAATCTTGTGTCATTCTCGCTATCACATTTGCTTGTTCTCGAGTCTTTGTTCGTATGGCTTTTTCTCACCCAGTTTCAATCAACTCATCATTTGTATGTATGAGGAAACTTCCCATTTTATCTAGATTATCTTCAATGACTTCTGTGACTTTCATAGCGAGACCTGGATTATCTGGATTCAGTGGGAGACGAGTGACTACTTGAGGAAGTATGTTTTCTATTGCTTGTTTTGTCTTTTTTATATAGTGTTCCACGCTATCTTTTTCCCACATATTTGAGAGATTGTGGATGATATCTCCGCACTTTATGACAAAACTATCTTCTGCGCATATACTCAGCGTTTCTGAATCAATCTCAAATCCGAGCTCTTCATTAGCCTTGAGAGCAAATGTATCTGTTGATTCTTGTGATCTATATCGATATCCATATTCTTCATTTCTTTCTTTTTTATATTTGCTTTCTAAGCTGTAAAATAGCGCGATATCTTGTATCTTTTGTATATCTAAGCCTTTGCGAACAAGTATATTGATATCATTATCATTGAGTTTTCAAGACTTTATAGTGATTCATTTTGTATTTCTCAAGATAGAGCATATGTAGTCTTTGAGAAGCCCATTTTTATTTAAGATTTTAGAATTTTCAAGTAAATATCTTTTTGCTTCCTCATCTTTTTTGTTTATCGGATCTACAAAGTCGAGTGACGATTTTTTCGTCACGATATATACTGATAGTGCTATCTCTTCTCCAAATAAAACTCGAATAGTCTCTATACTGATATTTGTATCCTCCACAACATCGTGAAGTATCGCAATAATAACTTGTCGAAAAGTTCTGCCCTCATGGAGATCAAGAATGATCTGCGCTACACCACGTAGGTGTTCGAAGTATCTTCCTCATGTTTTTCTCTCGATTCATGAGAATTTCCACTTCGCTAGACCATAGGCAAGTTTGAGAGTATTGAGTCTTCTACGAATCTCTCATGCATTGAGTCCAGATTTTTGTCATTCTCTACTAAAAAATATTTCTTCACAGAGTTCATCAAGCTCTTCGATGTCTCTTTTCTCTGGTCTATCAAAATACATTCATCTTTGAAAGTTTTGTGATCAGCTAGTAGTTTTTGAGAGAGAGTTATCAGAAATAACTTCATCAGCTGTTTGACGACTAAATACTTCAGCAATGAGATCTTCTGTGAGTATTTCTCAGATATTTTCTATATATTTTGCCTTTGTGAGAAAATATCTGACTATACTATCAATTATTTCTGAAATTTGACTGTTTCGGAATTCGTATTCATTTTCGAGAGAAAAATCTATATTTCTACATTTTTCTTCTTGCTCGTTGAGTATGTATTCAAAATGACCTCATAAGTCTTTTAGGAGTGTATCAAAGATTTCTTGAGCTGTATCACTATATTCTTTTTCAAGTACTGTTTTTACAAGTCTATATACCAGATTGATCTTTTGAAGCTGATCTTTTACTCTCTCATTGAGTAATCTTTCATAAGCCTCAGGGGAAAGATTGTGTCATCTCATAGCCTGAGTTACGACTGATCAAGAATCTTCCCAGAATCTATT
The DNA here is from genome assembly GCA_020631485.1 of Candidatus Altimarinota bacterium. Lineage (GTDB taxonomy): Bacteria > Patescibacteriota > Gracilibacteria > BD1-5 > UBA6164 > JAHDHC01. The sequence continues at coordinate 41,693 of JAHDHC010000011.1, read as the reverse complement.
AATCCCCCTGCTTGGTATTTGCTCGGTATTATTTGTAAATCAGAGAGTGTCTTGGTTCATCGACATTAGTTATATTATTGTTATATTCTTTTTCCAGTACTCAAAGGGATTTTTGTACCAAACTGATCAATTTCATCTTCAGTATGGATGTTACGATCATATGGATCGTCCTCAAAACAGTTTTCATTCTCAGCTCTTTCTAGTTGCTCCAGAATTTGCTCGCATTCTTCTTGTAAAAGTTCAGGTTCATTTCTCTGTCTTCTTTTTTCTATGATATCACTCATATCAAATATATAATTGATTTCTGCTCTTGTGTCTATATATTTTGAATTTGTATTTTGTTCTGCAACTCATTCCATAAAAGTATGCTTATTGTGCCCATCTCATAAATCTATTAACGTATCAATATCATTATATAGTTGGTATCCATCTGCATATCAATGTCTCTCGATGATTTCTTCTTTGAAATACTCACGAAGTGATTCGAGTTCTTTTATAGCAATTTTATAAGCTTCTTGCTTGAGACTTTCAATATCTTCATTGCGATAAAATCATCAATTATTTACTGCATTTTGGATATTTTGAGTGATCCGTGGATGGTAGTGTAGATAATTTACAACTGCATGTTGTATTTGTTCATCAGTCATATCATTATTTACATTTTTAGGCCTAGGAACGTGAGTGATCTCTACAATATCTCCTGAAGGAAGAGTCAAAGTAGTAGGATTTGTGTAGAGAGAATAGTCTCATATTTCTACCATCTCTTCGCCTGTTGCTTGATATATGTGATCTCCATATACTTGTTTCTCAAACACTGGAGCAGCAAGTGCTTGTGCAATACTGACAGTTGTTTGCTGCTCTACAAACTGTGAATGACTTATAACTTCTGTTCGAGTGAGAGAAACTGCTATATCTGTATCTTCTATTCATTTGTTCGGATATAAAGGTTCAAGAGTTATCATGTTTCCTCAACAATCAAAATTTCACATGATAGTTATTCCATCAAACTCTATTTGATTGTAACCCTTAAGTTGATAACCTGCAGGGATTATGTATTCCTGAATAGTTCAGTTGATGGCGTGTATATTGAGAAGCATTGGAACATCAGTTGTGTAGGTTTCCTCTCGGATTCAATTTTCTTCTAAGTCACTCATATATAGTTCTAACCCTTTTTCATATCTTTCTTTTCAAATGCTGTATTCTGAAGCATGCTTTTTTGAAGCATTCGCTCTTACAAATAGATTTTTTAAGAGCATTTCTTTATTGTTTCAGATAGTTTCTAAAAGTCCTTCATGTCTACTCGCCATGTTTTTATTTGTTTCCCAAAATATCTGTCATAGAATATGTAATTTTAAATCTTTTCATGATACATTTCAAGAGAATATTTCTCTTACTCTCTCAACAAAACTTCAAATTTTTTGGGTGTAGAAATCGATATATTCATCTACAATGTCTCCATCTGCTTCATCAAACCCCTTGAGTTTCTGATCATATGAATAGGATTCGAGTTGCGCTGAAGCTTCTGGGGCTAGTATATTTTCTATAGCTATAAATGGGGTTATTTCCTCTTTTGGTGATATTGTCTGAGTACTTCTAGAGTTTCAACTTTTATCGGTATGAAAAACAACTTTTGCATATTGAAAGTCTCTAGAAAAATTTAAACTTATTTCTGATATGTCACCAGGGACCATTTCTTGTCATGATATTTCTGTTTGAGTTTCTGCTTCTTGTGAAAATAATTGTATTTTTTCGCTATTGATACCTATCATTGGTGCCAAATGATTTTTTACATTATCAATACTTAATCATTGAGAATTGAGTAAATATTCTTTTGCATCTTTGTTTTCCATAAAACGAGTATGTGGAACTCAACGAGCTTCAAATCATCTCTCTATCTTCGTAACATCAAGTGAAAAAATTGAAGCGATGTTGTATATTAAAGAATCAAGAGAGTGAAAAACATAGTCTCTATTTACTTTATCGAATACGAGATTTACTTTAGGATTGACATTATATCATACTGACTCAAACTCTTGGATGATTATCAGGTCAATGACATTGGCAAGTTTTGCTCTTATATTTTGCTCATTTACTTCTCCTCATAATGACTGGAATCTCTTTATTATTGCATCTAAACGTTTAGTATCTTCTGAGATTTCTTTGAATTTTTTTACATACTCATCACGTATCTTATCTTCAGACCAATTTTCGATTGGGTTAAGTTCTAGGCTCACTGATGGAGTTCATTTTCCTCTGTATATTCCAAGTTGCCCACTAAGTTTGAAACTTCAAATATCTAAACTTGGTGATTTGATTGAGATATTTTCTCCTGATGAAAATGATACACTTGTTCAGTGTGGAAGATAGAGCTTTAAAAGTGCAGCTATTCACTCTTGCGTATCTAATCTTGATTGTACTCCTATTGCTTGAAATAAACGGTCTCATAGTGTTTTGATATATTCTGTGCTCATATTTCCACTTGCAACTCAGTCTTTGTAACTTGCTCAAACACTAAATAATTGCTTTATATCAAGACTTACTGGAGCAGAAGTCGTGTACTGGTATGATACACCGAATTTGTCTTTTACCTTCACTTGCTTTACTCTATAGTGTTGGAGTATATTTCATTTATGTTTTTTGATACTATATGTTCCGTTTTCTCATAAAACGATTTCATATGTGTATCATCATTGGACGATCTTCATTGGATTATCAGCTGTGCCCATAAGGGTCATGTCAGGATTGTCTCATCATACGATTGCTCCATGTGAGATGACTCAAGTGTTTGGTACTCATATATCATCCATAGCGAAATTATATGCAATGCTTGATCATTCTGACAAGCTCGAAAGTACTTCTTCTATACTTGTGTTTTCATCAAGAGTAATATGTCAGTCTTGATAAATCTGTGTTATATAGTTTTCGTATTCTCCTACAATTAATCTTCCATCTTGTGGTTTCTTACTATCAATAACTCTTACATCTTTTTTGAATGTAATTCATATTTGAGAACTACTTCCATATCCTTCTGCTTCTGTTGCAAGAGCCTTTTTCCCATTCTCAGTGTTTGTAAGTGCTGCAAATACAAGATTTGCATTATTGTATTCTTCCGGGCTCACTGAATGAGTCTCTTGATCTAATCACAACGTATCTTTGATATCTCATACGCTGAGTCATCAGTAGAGACTATCAATAGTTCTATTAAGTTTTGCTGTTTCAGTTGTTTCAGAATTATCTCAGAATATCGTAATCTGTGAACCATCTGCATCTTCATATATATCTCATTGTAGTCTATCAAAGAATTTTTTTGCAGCTGGTGCCCATCAGGTATATGTTTTGTATTGTTGAGGCATATTTACTATCCCATCTGTACCAGTTGAGTTATCGATTACTTCACCAATTTTTCCTCCGAGTGCCTCTACAAGTGATATAGCAATTTTTTCATCTGGGTGACTATATTTGAGATAATTCTCTACCCATCTATGAATATCGGTAATGAATTTTTCTCTATCTACTTCTACAACTCATTTTCTCTCTCAATCACTTGAAAGATAGTCATGTACTTGTTGATTTTTTGTATATAACTGTATGTTTGCATGCACATAAGATAACAAAGGTTGTGTTGGTATATTTATATCATTTTTAAATACATCAGGGCGACTTGCAAATATATCCGTGATGTAATCAGGGAAGTAAGCAGCCTCTTGGTAGAGAGCACTAAGAGCATCGAGACACTGCACGCGATCTTCATTGTGAGTAATGTTCATAAATGAACATATTTTATTTGTACTCTCTTTAGAAAATTGTTTTACTGTTCTAGCGATTACTTTAGTTTCTTTAGAGTTTTCTCCTGTAGTGACAACTTGAGTATTATTGTTTTCTGGTTTAGATCAAGCCATATCTGCACTCTCTTTTTTTCATGCTTTGAGGGTAATTTTTTCTATGTTTTTTGTTCCAATTCTTTCACTTTCAGAAGTATTTTCTTTGAGCTGTTTCATCGCTCCGAGTGTTTCTGGACCAACTTGTCCATCAAGCCACTGGAGTCAGTTTTCTACTTGAAATTCAAATACTCTTTGGATCATAAAGTCTTGAAAGCTTTCTTTTTGGAGCATTTGTTCAAAACTAAATGCTGCACCTGTAAATTCTGCCACGAGGGAGAAATTGTTACTAGTTACATTTTTTACAAGCATGTTTCTAGCTTCTTCTTTCTGTTCTTCACTGAGAAATGATTTTATACTTGTTTTATCTATACTTTCTGAAGATATTGGTTTTGAGAGTCATTCTTGTGAATCAACAGCTTGTTGTGCGAGTGCTTGATTTCATCACAATCCGAGGATTATAGCAAGTGGTAAATGTCTGAACTTTTTTAGATGGCTCTGAATCACTTTTGAGTAACCTATTTTGTTTGCACTAGACGAAAGGGAATCAAGAGTATTTGAAAGAAATTTTTTCATGTTTTAGAGAAAATTATTAAAAGTTATAAAAATATAAAATAAAAAATTAAAAAGTCAATTATTAAAATGACTTTTTATGAATTGTGAAGGTTTTGATCTATTATGTTTCTTGTTTTTTATAAAAATCTTCTCTAAATTGTTTGTATGTCCCTGCACGAATCGCTGCTTTTGCATCTTCACAGAGCTTAAGTAAAAATCTGAGGTTGTGATAGCTTACAAGAGACATTCATTGCATCTCTTTTTCCTTTATGAGATGATGCAAGTAGCCGCGAGAATAGTTGGCACATGCTTTGCAATCACACTCATCGTCTATAGCCTTATTTGAGAGTTTATGTTTCGCATTTTTGAGATTGATATCTCAGTGACTGCTAAAGGCTCTTCCATGCCTCCCGATTCTTGTTGGGAGCACACAGTCAAACATATCTACTCCTCTATATATCCCTTCCACAAGATCTTGAGGAGTTCCAACTCACATAAGATATCTAGGTTTATTGCTATCAAGATGCTTGTTTACCACATCAAGTGTCCTATACATATCTTCTTTTGATTCTCAAACTGAGAGTCAACCAATAGCAAGTCATGGGCAATCGAGCTTTGATATAAACTTAGCACTTTCTTCTCGTAAATCATCATACATAACTCACTGACATATAGGGAAGAGAGCTTGGAGATATTGGCCATTTTTGGCCCTCAGAGCATTATTTTTCTTCCACTGTGCAACACATCTTTCTGCCCATCTGTGCGTACGATCCATCGCTGCTCGAGCATATGACTTAGAACTATCTCCAGGTGCACATTCGTCAAATGCCATTATGATATCAGCTCATATGTTTGACTGTATATCCATAACCCTTTCTGCATCAAAAAAATGTCTACTTCCATCATGATAACTTCTGAAATGAACTCACTGTTCAGTGATTTTTACAAGTGGGATTCCATTTTTCCCACTCTCCTCTCAAGAAAGAGCAGGGTTGATGTGTCATTTTCCAAGGGAAAAAACTTGAAATCACCCACTATCAGTGAGAATAGGCTTATGGTAGCTTTGAAACTTGTGGGCTCATCAAAACTGTTTTACAACTTCATCTCATGGTTTGAGATAGAGGTGATAAGTATTATTGAGAATGATCTGGGCTCACATATCATCTAGTTCGCTATGAGTGATTCACTTTACTGTTCATTTCGTTCCAACTGGCATAAAAACAGGAGTTTCTATATCTCCGTGCTCTGTTGCGAACCTTCAGATACGTGCATTCCCATCTTGGGAGAGTTTTTTGTATTCGAACATAGTCTAGTGAAGCTGAGATTCGAGAGAGGCTAAATTTTTTTGTTTTGTTTCATCTCTCTCAGTTTGTTGGGTTTCTGTGTAAAATCTCGTGTTTTTTAGCATATTTTTGCATCTGAGAATCCATTCTTGTTCGCTGATCTTTTCTCACTCTGAGATTTCTCTCTCTGTTTTGAGATGCTCCATTTTCTCTACATAATCATCTTTTCATTGATTATCCATATCTGCATCTTTTATGATCATTTCGAGTATATTTTTGGGATCGAGATAACTGTGCTTTGTTGCGAGAATAAGACTCTTGATAATGATGATTTTTGTTTTTGAATACCCGTGAGTCACAAGAAAATTCTCAGCAATCTTCGCTCAAAAGTCTTCGTTATTGTCATAACTTACAATATAGCCACTATCATGAAATATACTTGCAAGTTGCAATACTTCGAGATCTTCTCCCCTGATTCCTTCTTTTTCTGCAAGATATACTACTCGATCGTATACTTCTTGAGTATGATTGTATCTGTGATAGTCAAGTCATTCGAGAGGTTGTATGAGCTTTTCGACGTAGTTTTTTGAGGCTTGTATAATATCCATAATGTTTTAATTTGAACTAATTTTTAATATATCATTGTATGCTATAAGTATACTCAAGAGTATAAGAAATACAAAAAATCATACATGAATCATTGACTCAAGTCCATGTCCGATAGCTCTTTTTCAAAATATTTTTACAACACAAGCATTGAGGACAATGAGCACAAATCTTCCTCAATCAAGAGCAGGAATGGGAAGTAGATTGAAAACAGCAAGGTTAATTGATATAATTGCTCAGATTATTATGAGAAATACTATTCCATTTTCTAATGCTCCGCTTATGAAGTCAACGATTCATATAGGTCCACTCACTTGCTGTATAGCTTCTGTTCTCTCAGTCTTTGTTTCTGGAGCAAATATCTTTCTGATAAGTGATCAAAGTGCTTGAAACGTGAGTAAAGTCTGATTATAGGTTTCACTTATTCAATACTGAATTGATTTTATAGCTCAAAACTTATATCTAAAATCCTGATCTACTCTTATATTTTCTCACAGATATGCTCATATTTTTCAATCACTTGATGGTGTTATAGTGAGTTTTAGGGTTTCATCTCCTCTTGTGACTGAAAAACTCAGTTGTTTTCAAGGATTAGATCATACGATATCCATCATATTTTGGGGAGAGATGAGTTCTTGATTATCTATCTCCATCACTACATCGTTTGGCATAAGTCCTGATTTTTGAGCGATACTTTCTCCGATAGGGGAGATTCTCACTCAAGCTTCTTTTTGTATGAGTCAGAGCTCGAGAGCTTGCGATGTCGTAGGTATGAGGAGTATTTTTCTCTCTGTTTCGAGTTGATTGTTGATTCAAATCGGCTGTACTCAAAAGAAAAACAACAAGCTAAATATGACGGTTGATAAGAGAAAGTTCATAAATACTCCCGCAAGGATGATGATAGACTGCTGCCAAGCTGGTTTTTGTCAGAGATTATGATCCGATAGATCTTCTAAAAGGATCTTTTCTATTTCTTCTCGTGTGCCAGCCTCAAGCTGTTTTCCACTTTTATCAAATATATCTTCTCAACTTTGTATGATTTCTAAGAGTTTTTCGTGTTTTATTTTTTTATTTTCTGAGTCAAATATGAGGAAACTACGAGCTTGCTCTCAACTGAGTTTGACAAAACCTCAGAGTGGAAGCCAGTTGAGAGAATAGAGTGTTCATTTTTTATCTTGATATATTTTTTTTGCTCTTGGAGGGATTCAAAGACCAAATTCTTCAACGCGAACTCCAAAAACACGCGCAGTTTTAAAATGCCCGTATTCATGAATCAAAACTATCACAGAAAAAATTATAAGTGAACAGATTATTCATACAAAAATCATAAGTATCTATTTATAAAATAGTTTTTAACATAAAAAAAGACCTATCTGTTGTCTTTTTTTCAAACGATACTATATTACAAGTAGAAAAAATATTTACAAATCTGATTTTATGAAATTTCAAGTTACAACCCAAGAATTAAAAACGGCACTCGAAGCAGTAAGTCATGCTACTGCAAGTATTACTACTACCCCGATATTGGAAAACATACTCATAACTGCATGAGCACTAGACATTAAATTTGTCTCAAATAATCTCGAGATGGCTATAGAATATACTGTATCTGAATGAGTCGTTGTCTCAGAAGAATGAAGCTTTTCGGTGCCGAGTAAGATATTTTCAAGCTATGTATGACTTTTACAAGATGACACTCTCAATATCGAGTTATTTTCTGATGATAGCCTACAACTCAAATCAGACAGTGGATCTATAAAGATAAAGGGAATTGAGGCTTCAGAATTCCCACTCGTTCCACCGATCCAAGAAGAACTCAGTTTCAACATAACAGGAAACATACTCAAAAAATCAATTGAAAAGACGCTTTTTTCAGCAGCAGAAGGAAACATACGTCCGACTCTTGCAGGATTGTATTTTCGTGTAAAAGGAAAAGATATCATTTTTGCCTCAACAGATAGTCTGAGACTCTCTGAGTACAAAATCGTTCATGAAAAAGATCTCTGAGTAGATTTTTCTCAAATCATCCCTTCAAAAACTTGTAATGCTATATCAAGAATGTTTCAAGATAGTGCAGATATACAAATAGTATCATGAGACAATCAAATCGCATTTTATACGAAAAATACAAAGGTGTATTCGCGTCTCCTCAACGGGAAATTTCCAGAATATTCAGGATTTTTCCCTGATATGTTTAATTCCAAGGCAGTGGTGAATACTTCTGACCTCATAGCAGCACTCAGAAAAATAAATCTCATAAGTCGTGAAAACAATTTTTCTATAAAGATGAGTCTCTCAGCCGAATCAGGACTGGTTTTTGATACGCTTGAAACACAGATATGAGAATGAGTTCTCCCACTTGTCGCATCTATCGAATGAGAAGATAACGTAATAGGGATTAATTCTACCTTTTTGCTCGATGTTCTCAACGTCATCGAGACAAGTCATGTGAGTATGAGTTTTGAATCTCCACTGTCACAGATCCTTATAGTCCCTATCTCTGAAGATGGAAAAAAACAAAGATGAGACTACAGACATATAATAATGCCACTGAAAATATAAAATAGTTTATTTTATTAAATACATAATATGAAGCAATCTGGAAAAATGCATAAAAATTTGAAAAATAATTGATTTACTCTAGTAGAGCTAATTGTAGTAGTGACGATTCTCGCTATTTTAGCTACGATCTGATTTGTGAGTTACTCAAGTTATTTGATATGAGTCAGAGACACAAATAGACTCACGCAACTCAAAAATATATCAGACAGCCTCTCACTCTACGCAACTACCTGAAACAGTCTTCCAATACCTGAAGCGCAGGTAGAGATAAAGACCGAGGTTTGAGGGACTGAGTACCTTATCTGATATCAATGATATGCATGATCAAGCACGCTTGAGTCTATAGAGTATGAAAAATGAGGAAAAGACCCCAAGGATGATAGCTATTTTACTTATACGCTTACAAAAGATAGAAAATTTTTCCAAGTAATGTGATGGCTCGAAGAGTGAGCAGATCTCACAGCAAGTATAACTCCACAGACACGTGCTCAGCTGTATGCCGATAGAGTTCCTACAGCTTCATGAAACAATCTCTGAGTTATAACCGATGCAGATTTTACTCCAATACAAGAAATTGGATCAGTTACTTCAGCATGAGAAATAATGCTTGATGGAACTGGTACTGACTACACGCTTCACACAAATAATTCAGATGTCATAACATGAAATGATTCTACACTTTTGTATCCTATGTATGTATATCTTGCAGGGAGAGGAAATAAAACTTGTAAAGAATTACTCGCCGATCATCCCTATACTCAATGAACTGATGGGGCGTATTGGATTAAAACGCTTGAAGAAACTGTAAAACTTCCATGTGAGATGACAACTGATGGTTGAGGATGGACCCTTGTATTACAGTGAGATGATACAGATATGGAAAAATATGATACACGTTGAAATGATTCTTGGGATAGTTCTACATCTTTTATCCCATATACAGCTACAAATAAATCATTTAAATTTCCAGATACTACTATTTGAGCTATAAGATGAGGATGAAGCTATATGCTTGTCTGAGAAAATGAAGACGGAGATCCCGTTTCAAATGTGTTTGTACCAGAAACATGCGAATATAATCATGAAGTTTGAAATACACCAAACTGTAACACTCTTTATACAAGTCCAGCACATTCAAGTGCGGCATGTACATGATGAGACATAAATCAGAAATGAATCTGATGTTTCCCAGGTGGAGCTGTACCGAGATTTATCACAAATAACGCAGCCAATGGATGAGTGAATACAGTATGTTATATGGTAACAAATGGTTGATGTACAGGAAGTACAACAAATGGAGTAAATCTAAAAATGTTTGTAAGATAAGTGCGATAAAAAATACTTTGTATCTTTTTAAAAGTATCTATAATACTGCAAATTTTTAAAATATATGAAGGAAAAATATGAAAAAAATATTACTTATCATACTCATTGCGATAGGATTGTTTTGATATACGCAATATAGTGGATATCAAAACTTTCTGAGTCAGGAAATACAAGTAGAAGATAATACAATAGAAATCCCCAAGGATACTACTCCAAGTTCATTTTTTATAAATGAACTTGGATTACCAGAGAAGTACGTAAAGGTCTATTTTAAACTGAGAGATGGGAATCCGAAGTTTGAAGCTTGAAAATTTTACATAAATGAGCCACTTACAGTAGAAAATATCTTTGATAACCTAAACTCTCCTATTATAGAGTGAGATATGAGCTTTGTCCTTAAAGAGTGACAAAATATATTTGATATAGATATATGTCTTTCTCAGCCGTTCCAGATGAAATCAGGAGCGAGTGATAAATGATGTTTGTACGATAGCTCAGGCAGTATTCCACAAGCTCTTATATCTTCATGAGAGTTTACAGCTTATGCCCAATCAGAAGCAACAGTACAATCGCTTCAGTCAGATTTTCCTTTTCTCAGATGAGCAATCAGTCTCGAATGATTTCTCTATCCAGATACCTATATGCTCAATAAAAATACCTATTCACATGAGAGCTTAGCAAGGAAAATGCTCAGGAACTTTGATAACAAAGTTATGAAAGACCGAGAACTTTTAGATGTGTTTTGAGACAATCTTACACAAGTTGTTGCAGAAAATATTATCATAGCATCTATCGTAGAGCGTGAAATAGCAAGTCCAGCAACAAGAGAGGTCGATGAAGCTGAAAAAGTAGCAGGAGTATTGAAAAAGAGATATGAAGAAGATTGGCAAATTTGAGCTGATGCGACAGTGTGTTATCCATACGAAATTAGTTCAGCAGAATGTACTCCGAGTTTTGTTCTCGAGAAGCTCTATGATAAGACAGACTACAATACTCGTCAGATGGTGTGACTTCCTAAAACAGCTATTGCAAATCCTTATGTATGAACTATAAAATCGACAATTCTCTCAAAAGAAAGTAATGACTACTTTTATCTCCATGCACCTGATGGAAAGATCTATTATGCTGAGACAAATGCTCAACATGAAGCAAATAAATCGAGATATCTAAGATAAAAAACTTACCCTCTCCCTCGAGGTAGAGAGAGAAATATGGAGTGTTGTGTTTTGCTTTAGAGTATGCTATAATTCTGATATATAACTAAAGGAGTATGTATAGAAAACTAGACATAAACTGAGTGAAGTGGATAGATGGAGTGTGACTCAATGAAAAAGAGATACATTCACTTCTTGAAAACTACGATTTCCATGAACTCGATATAGAAGCCTGTCTCGAATGAAATCAAAAAGCAAGGATTGATAGCTATTGAAGCTATATTTTTGCGATACTTCATTTTCCAAAGTATAATCCTAAAAAGAGAATGTATGAGCTCAACGAGTTCAACATCTTTTTGGGTGCTGATTTTATCATAACACTGAGAGACCATGGAGTTGATCATCTAGATAAGATTTTTGAATGATATGTACAGGACACGAAGTCAGAAAATATTGATATAAAAACAAGCTCAGGTTTTATACTCTATGAGCTTATTCAAGCAATGCTTGAAAAGATGTTTCGAGTTAGTAAAAACGTACAAATAGATATACGAGCGATTGAAAATAAAGTATTTGATCAAACATCCTCTTCACTTGTGAAAACAATAATGGTTAAGAAGAGAAATATTGTAGTCCTCAAGCATATGTTTAAGCCTCAAATCCCTGTGCTCAAGACTTTAGAAGAAAGAGTAAATACCCTTTTTAAGGGGAAGATAGAAGTGTATTTTGAGGATCTCGAAGACAAGCTCGAGCAAATCGTAACGGATATAGCAGTTCTAGAAGAGCATATAGACTCTGTAGAAGATGCATTTAAGACCATAGTAGATATCAATACCAACTTTACAGTGAAACTCCTCACGATCTTTTCAGCTTTTCTTCTCCCACTTACTCTCATTACCAGCTTTTACGGGATGAATATAGGCCTTCCATACCAAGAAAAACCATATTTTATATACTCAATTATCATCATAACCCTCTTATGTATGTGAGCTATATATCTCCTATTAAGAAAAAAAGGGAAGATATAAAAAAGTCACAAACTTGTGACTTTTTTACTTTACTGGATATATTTAGTTGTATAATAATAATTTTAAGCAAATTATATGTCAGTTACAAAACAAGGAAAAACATATCTTACAATAGATGAAATGGACACAGAGCTTAGTAAGATGGCTAAGATCGATGCCAAAAAATTTGCTAATGGAGTTATTAAGAAACAAAAGATATCACAAAAACAATATATATAAAGTTGTTTTACTTGAATCCATAAAATTTCAGATCAATGATTTTATTTCGTCTATTTTTCAACAAAACTTAAATATGTTTCATGACTGTTGAATAGATGATGTAGATTTTATTGAAAGAAATTACCTAGAACATTCTGAATTATTAAAGAAAAAAATTTTGCAAGAAATACATAGAGTTGCTAAAACAGAAATAATCTGAAAAATGCAATCAGAATCTTGAGAGATATGTTTTCAGTGCAGTTAGCGAGTTTTAGACTCTTTATACATTACACAGAAGATGAAGAAGGAAATATTAGATACCTCGAATCGATAGAATTTTTTAGAAAGTAATACAACTCGCTTTTTTATATTGCAAAAATAAAAAAAAATATATACTCATGGTACTTTATTTTTCATGAGAATTTCTTCACCATTTCTCGATATAGAGAAGATCTCAAGAGCGATGCCAACGAGAGAAGGAATTATGAAATGATATTATCAAATAAAATATGCTTGCAAGAGTAACAATTATTGGGCGCCCAAATGTGGGGAAGTCGAGTTTTTTCAATATGTTTACAGGACATAAAATCGCAATAGTAGATGATACTGCTGGGACTACAAGAGACATAAGCGAATATGAATATTTTGATGAAAAACATGATCTAAATTATATATTAGCTGACTCAGGTGGTTTAGACTTCTGATCAAAAGAAGATGAAGTAGCTGAGGATATAGTCACAAGAACAGAACAAGCGATAGCTGAGAGTGATTTACTCATCTGGCTTATAGAGTACGATCGTTTTACAGATCTAGATATACGTATATCGAGCTTGATTCGCAAACATAAAGCTGATAATTTCGTTGTAGTAGCAAATAAGGCTGATAACGAAGATATGACTATGCAGGCATATTCAGAAGCGTGAAAATGAGAACTAGAGTTTTTTCCAGTATCCACTTCTCATAATAAATGAATCGCAGAAGTAAAAAGGTTTGTAGCCAAATACCTTACAAAGAGATGACTCAATTATAAGATAGAGGAAGAACAAGAATGAGCGATAAAACTCGCATTGCTTTGAAGACCAAACGTAGGAAAATCAAGTCTGATAAATGCTATAGTAGGAAAAGATAGAGTCATGGTCAAGGATCAGTCCTGAACCACAAGAGACAGTATAGATACGAAGTTTCAGCATGGAGAAAATGAGTTCACACTCATAGATACAGCCTGAATCAGAAGACTCAGTAAAATAGGTACGAGAAATGTCGAGAATTGGTCAGTTATGCGTTCTGAAAGAGCTCTCAAGAGAGCAGATATAGTCTGAGTAGTAGTTGATGGTTTCGATGGAATAGTCCAACAAGATCTCTCGATCATATCAAGAGTCATAGAAGAAAAAAAATGACTTATAATCATCGTAAATAAATGGGACAAAGTCCTCGAAAAAACTACTCGTACATGATCTAAGGTATCTCCTGGAGAAGTCGATGAAGCGAGTCAGGAAAAAGAAAAAAGTAAGATGATGGAAAGATACATACAATATCTCCAAGAAAAGATAGACTTTCTCCCATGGGTCTCAGTTATATTTACTTCAGCGATAGATAAAAAAAGAGTTGATGAGATACTCAAAAGAGCAGTAGAAATACATGCTGAGCGTTTCAAGAGAGTAAAAACCAGCATCGTAAATAACTTCCTAGAGCAAGTTATCTACAAGCATCCTCCAACTGGAAATAAAAAATCCCATACCCCAAAGATTTATTACTGAAGTCAAGTAACAGTCAATCCTCCAAAATTTGTCTTCACAGTATCAAACCCAGATCATTTTCATTTCTCTTACAAGAGATATCTCGAGAACAAGATCAGAGACAATTTCTGATTCAATGGAACTCCTATGATTCTCGAATATAGAGGAAGAGGGAAGCACGCAGGAAAGGTAAAATAAAAAGTCCAAAAGGACTTTTTATTTAAATAGTGTCTATGGACTCAAGTGCATGAGCACATTTTCAGTTATACAAGAACTGAGCTAAATTAAGTGCGCTTGATTCAAGGCTACCATAGGTAGCACTTTTGCCAGTTGATCTATCTATTGAGCAAACTGGGTTATCAATATTAATTGAATCACTACTTAATTCATAATTACATTCATCTGGACCTAAAATATAGGCACCATTAATTTCAGATGTATTAGCATTGATATAATATCTTCTAACCGTATCATCAGGCATGATAGCGCATACTTTTTCACCAGTTAAGTCCCTAATTTGCTCAGATGATTTAAAATCTTCAGATCAGGAACATGCTACGAGTCACATAGAGCTGAGTCATAAAATAGCTCAATTGAGAGTCTTCATATTTTAGTATATTATTCTTAAAAATTTTAATATAACAAAAAAATAATAATTGTCAATCAAAAATAGTATTTTACTCACTGAGTATTTCTGATATACCGATTATTTTTTCCATGCTTTGAGATGAGTATCAATAAAAAACTTTTATTTTTTTGTTATTGAGAAGCTCAAAATTGTTGATTGACAGCTGTTCTGGCCAACCAGTTAGTATATCACTAATTTTTATGCTATCATCACTTTCTTGGATAACTGATAGAGTACTAAAACCATTTGCTCAAATACTGAGTAGATAAATACCGTTCGTTCATTTTTGAATATTTACTATCATTGTCTGATTAGACAAACTTATGCTTGTATTGGTCGATATATTTTTGATAATATAGTCATGTAGATAAACTGCATTTGGATTATCTTTCTTATAAACAACAATCCCTAGTTCATCTTTTATGTCTAGCTTTTTATAATTAGCTGGAGTTCAATTTGTAGTATTAATCTTAGATATTGACCTTGGTGAATCAGGAAATCTTTCTAGATACGTTTTTAAATGATATTGATTATCTATTTCACACATAAGATAATTTGCAACTCAAAAAAACTCTTCTTTACGTTTTTTAGTGTAAATGATCTTTTTCTGATTGTATAAGCCTATCTTATTCATGAGTATATTTCTTACTTTTGGATAAGCATTTTTCTGAAATTTCTGAGATTGGTTTTCTAACAAAAGTAACAATCTATTGGCAACTTCAAGCTTCTTTTCAGAATATCAATCATGATTTTTATATAAACATTCACAGGGGATACTAAAAGTGTCTCAAAAAGAATCTTCACATTGTGTGTATTGAGCCTGAGCTATATTTCATACAAAAAATATGAGAAATACAATGAATGATGTAGTTGATATCGATTTCATATTCTATACTTGTGAGATTACCCTGGAAGAGCTTCACACACTATTCCATCGTTGTCTCCATCGAGACCATATATATCGAGTTTCTTTACGTCGATTGTAGGGTTGTCTGCTTGGATAGATTGAGCACAAGTATCGTACTGATTTTGTGCTTCTTCTTGTGTCGCGAAGTTGTCACAGTTGAGATCAAAATCATTTTTATTACAGGTCCCAGTTATGACACTATAGGTATTTCAGTCAGAGTCTGTTGCAGTGTCCACTCTTGATTCAGAGAATGATTTTGTTTCCATAAGTTTACCGAGATCAAAATCATAGTCATACATCTGCATCCCAAGTGCTCAGAGCATAAGTACAATCATCCCAATCATAAACCATCTAACTTTCTCAAAAAGATAGGCAATTATTGCCATGATGATGATGAGAATTACTATAAAAATTATTCTACCTTTTTTGCTATTTCTTGCATTTTTGAGTGTGTCTTTGAATCACATATTTTATAAAATTATTACTAATGTAGTTATGATTTTAAGACTATATGCAGAAAGTCAATTTTTACTGGATCGGCTCCTTTAGTGGAAGTCCTGTGTGTCTGGGGTATTTCTTTTGCGTTGGAGCATTTTTCTTGATAAATACAAGAGTACGAGCTTGTCACTGGATACTGTAGTTTTTTACTACTTCAATACTCGCGCTGAGTCGAGAAAGTGCTTTTTTGGCTGATTTGAGTTCTTCTTTGTCATCGAGCTTATATGCTATAAAGTAGCCATCTACTTTTAGGAGAGGAATCGCATATTCTAAAAGTGTTGGGAGGTATGCTGTTGCTCTGCTGACTACAAAATCAAACTGTTCTCGATAGTTTGGGTCTTGACCTAGGACTTCAGCTCTATCGATGATCGTTGTAGCGTTTGTGAGTCATAAAGAATCTATGAATTCGTTTACAGCTCTCATTTTTTTTCCAACACTATCAAGTCCTACAAACTCAACATCAGGATTTGTTATAGCAAGTGGGATAAGTGGGAAACCTCAGCCAGTTCAGAGATCAAGTACGTTCCCATATAATTCTGTAAAAATATTTACATATATAGAGTCTATAAAATGTTTTTCTATGATATCATCTTCTGCCCTGATCGCACTGAGGTTGATCTGAGAATTTTTCTCCATAAAAAGTGCAAGAAATTGTTCAAACTTTATTTCTTCTTCGGCATCAAGTTCTATCTCAGCTCCTCAAAAAAGTGTTTCCATTTACATCAAAAGATAAAATATATAGTGTATATCATATCTTATGATTTTTGATTGCAAGTTTTGATTGTAAAATCAATTATTTTTTATATACTTTGTATATAAAAAATAATTATGCTCTCAACACCATTAACAAAATCTACTCTCAGAACTACTGATAACTATATAAAGGCTTTGGCCAAGGCTGGTTTTTTAACAGTATGAGACCTATTAGAGCATTATCCAAGAGATTATGAAGATAGGACAGAAGTATTGCAAAACTTTTCTTTGATCAATGTAAAAGAAAAAAATACCTGTTTAGTTAAGCTTTTATCACTTGATACTAAAAAAACAGCAGGAAATAAACTCCTTTCAAAGGCAGTATTTGAAGATGAAAATGGATTTATGGCAGAAGCTGTATGGTTCAATAGAAAATACTTTGCAAGTCAGATGCAGGCATATATTGGAAAAAAGATACTTATAACCTGAAAGGTAAGATATGCATTTTGAACCGTTACTTTTCAGAGCCCAGATACAGAAACGGATCTTTCAAAAGTGTGATGAGAAATAGTTCCAGTATATTCTGATATAAACTATATTCCGAGTAAATGGCTACAGCCCAAGATAAAGTTATTAGAAAAATATATACAAGGCTACTCAGAGACACTTCCTGATAATATCATGGAAAAATATGCATTTATCTCAAAAAAAGAAGCTATCTATAAAGTGCATTTCCCTAAAAATATGCATGACATTGAATTGGCAAAATACAGACTCGCATATGAAGAACTCTACGATATAAATTTCTGAGCAATTTCAAAAAAATATGAGAATTTTGCTCATAGTGAAGGGAAGAGTATTGCAATCCCTATGGATGTAGAGTTTATAAAAGATCTTCTTACAAAACTCCCATTTGAACTCACAAATCATCAAAAAATTGTCTTGTTTCAAGTGCTGAAAGATATGGAGAAAACTCACGCGATGCAACGACTTGTAGAGTGAGATGTTTGAACTGGAAAGACTATTGTTGCCCTGATTTCAGCAATTCATGCCATACTCAAAAGTGGAGAAGATTCTGATTTAAGTCAGCAAGAACTCACCCCCAACCCTCAACAAGAACCTCACCCCAACCCTCTCCTTAGAGGAGAGGGAGAAGAAGGAATGAGAACTTTATATAAAACTGTCCCAAGTTATGTAAAAGATTTATCAAAGACTTTGAGAAGCTTTTGAACAGATTCAGAAAAAATATTGTGGGAAGTTTTAAGAAATAGGCAGTTTGAATGATTGAAATTTCGTAGACAACATCCGATTGGGAGATATATTGCAGATTTTTATTGTGATGAGATAAAACTTGTAGTAGAACTCGATGGAAAAATCCACGATAATCAAAAAGAATATGATGCTTTAAGGGATGAAGTAATTAACTGATCTTGAATCAACGTCGAAAGAATAAAAAGTGCGGATGCTTATGAGGATATATCGAAAATATTTGAAAAAATCTATCCTTATATCCCCTCTCCTCTAAGGAGAGGGTTAGGGTGAGGTGATGAGAATGGAGAGGCTAGTATAAAACTAGGGTGAGGTAATGAGACTATAGTAGCTAAGTCTTGAGCATTACACACATCACGTATCCAAGTTGCGATCATGGCTCCGACAGAAATACTCGCTCGTCAGCACTTTTCAGGGATGCAAAATCTGTTGTTTGAGTTTGGTATCAGTTCAGAACTGCTTGTATGAAGTGTCAGTGCGAAAAACAAAAAAGCTATCAAGGAAAGGCTTGTTTCAGGGAACCTCGATGTCATTATTGGAACGCATGCTCTGGTACAAGAAGATGTGCTGTTTCACAATTTGTGATACGTAATTATCGACGAACAGCATAGGTTTGGGGTAAAACAAAGAGAAGTTCTAGAAAATGGTCTTTGAAATCGTAGTGGACTCATACCACATAGTCTCAATATGACAGCAACTCCAATACCACGTACTCTTGCTCTGACACTGTATGGTGATCAAGACCTATCGATCATCTCAGAATATCCAAAATGAAGAAAAGAGATATTTACAAAAGTTGCAAAAACAGAAAACAACAGAAGAGACATAGAGAACTTTATCAGAAGCCAGCTCGAGAAGTGACGACAGGCTTTTTGGGTTTCACCACTTGTGGAAGAATCTGAAAAAATTGATCTTGCAAATGCTATTTCTACATATGAATCTTTAATCGAAATATTTGCTCCATTCAAAGTTTGACTTGTACATGGGAAGATGAAGGCAAAAGAAAAAGAACAAATTATGTCAGATTTTAAAGACAATAAGATCCAAGTGCTCTCAAGTACTTCAGTAATCGAAGTTGGGGTTGATATTCCGAATGCTTCGATCATGTGCATCGAGTGAGCGGAAAGATTTGGGCTCTCACAACTTCATCAGTTTCGAGGAAGAGTGGGGAGGGGAGAACACCAGTCGTATTGTTATCTATTTCCAAGCGCCTGAAACTATACAGATAGATTGAAAGCAATGGAAAAGACAAACAATGGATTCGAGCTCTCAGAAATAGATCTTGAGATCAGATGACCTGGAGAAGTATATGGGCTCAGACAATCCTGAGTCCCTGATCTCAAAGTTGCAGACCTCAGAGATCTCGAGCTCATTTCTCAAATCAGAGAAGATATAGAAGGGATGTTTGAAGACAAATCTTAATCTAAAAGCTCAGTAAGTTCCCAATTTTCTAAATCAAGCTTTAGATTTGTAGTTTTCTCTCACTGATAAATTACAGAAAAGTATATGAATTCACCATCTGCTCATTCAAATGATACTTCAGTGTTAACGACAAAAAGTGTATTACTCGCTCACAGCTTTTCTCAGCTTTCTTTATCATATACGGTTATTATGATATTACTCGTATAAGCGTTAAGTATTCACAAGATGTAGGAGTCATATATTATTACATCAGATAATTGTTTTCCTACGATGTATGAACGGCCAGTTTCTACATTTACAACTATATGGTTATAGAAAAATAGATTCTTGTCTCTGAGTACTATAAAATCTTCTTCTTCATTTGTAAAATTTTTGCGTGCTTCTATGTCTATATGAGAAAAGTAGTTATGAGCCTTATCTATCATACTTGTGTATTCTCACAAATCTCATACTACTCAGCCCATATCGTTTGTTAAAGATATTTTAATGAGGTTTTTATTGTCATATTGTAGGAAAAAATCTCCACTACTCTCAGAATATCACGCCTGTAATCAAGTTCAATGTGTTTCAAAAATGATAATATCATCTGGAATATAATCCTTGTAAATCTCTTCACGACGCTCTATTGCTTTGAGTTTTATGTATTGCAAGATTTCCTTTTCTCTTCCACTTTTTCTTGTGAGTAAGAGATCTATCTTGGTATTTAGAGACTTATACTTTTCAAGATTTTTTTCTACACTTTCTGTTGATTCAAATGACTGAAAAAAGACTTCAAGTGCAGTATTTATTTTTTGCTCAGTAGCTCCTGATATTTCAGCATGAGAATTAGGAGATGAGAAAGAAAGGAAAAGAGCTATTGCAAGAAGAGTGATTTTTTTCATATTTATCAGACCTTAGTATTATTAGTATAGTCAAGATACTACGATTTCTCCAGATAATGTCAATATATCTCTCTCGAGCTTATTTCTACATCAGAGAAGATATAGATAAGATGTAGATAGAGATGTTTGAAGAGAAATAAAAATACACCAATATGGTGTATTTACTGACTGAGATCTTTTGGCTCTACTGCTTTTGAAATTGCAGCCCTTGAAGTATCTTGAAAACTTCAACGACTTTTTATATAATGTTCATATATCGCATTGAGCATTTGATTAAAATGTGATGTTATAAGCTCAGAAATTGTTTCTTTTCATCCGATTTTTTCTATTCAAATCGTGTGTAGTTCTGCATATCATTCTGGTGTCTGTGTATATGATTTTTCCATAATTTTTAAATAATTATCCCTGAAATTTATCTTTCGTACTAGTAGTATTTTTTTTATTTTTTAGCTTTGATACTCGTTTCTTCTTCTTGCAGTATCTCTTTCATCTCTGCTTGTGAGGTATTGTTCATATGCATCAATTACTTCGAGAGAAAGTGTCCTGAACTTTTCAACCTCATGGTGAATATGAGAAGTGTCAAGCTTCACAATTGCAGACTTATGTGATGATATTAAAATACGATTTTCAAGTGGAGGTCTCTTTTGAAGAAGATCTTCAACAAGACGAGATATATTGTCTGGAAGATTGATATCCAAATTACTAAGTCTTTTTGCTGATCCTAATACTTGTTCTAAAGTTTGTAAAACTGTACTCATGATTATTTTGCTTAATTTTAATATCTCATATAAAAGTATATTATAAGTATTTTTGTATTTCGTCAAGTAATTCTTGCTGGGCTTGCTGTATATTTACTCAAGTTCGAGTGAATCCTGCAGCTTGAATATGCCCTCAGCCTCAGAAGATTTGAGCTATTTGTGATACATTGTGAATCTTTTTAAAACTCCTGAGGCTTCATTTTATAGATCAGTCTGGGAGTTCGTAGAGGAGATATGATATTTTTGCTCAGTCTATATTTGCAAGAAATTCGTTGAGTAGCCCTGAAGTGTGGTGATTATCTGTCTCAGTTTTTTCAAATATCTCTTGGGTGATGTAGCTTCAAACAACCTGTCATTCAAAGTGAGATTCTATGTGACTCAGAGCTTCTCACCAGAGCTTTGCTTGCGCGAGACCTTTTTTCTTAAATAGCTCATTTGTAATTTGTCTCTGATTTCCTCAAAGTCTGAAGAGCTCAGACGCCACCTTAAAGGTATTGTACGTCGTGTTGGAGTTATAAAATATATTGGTATCAGTATTGATTCACATAAGTAAATAGGTTGCGATTTCTGAATCTATTTGTTCAGAATATCAGAGCTCGGATATGATATCAAATACGAGTTCACAAGTAGACGAATACTGAGGATCGATGATGTTGAGTGTTCAAAATCAATTATTTGTTATGTGATGGTCGATGACTACAAATGGGTGGGTATCAAAGATAGCAAAAAACTCTTTATAAACATCTCACAGTTGTGATCAACTTGCAGCATCAAGACTGATTATAAGATCCCACTCTTTCTCTTCTGTCTCCATTTCAGGTTTAATAATTTCTGTGTTTCACAGAAAGTGAAAAGCTTCAGGGATTGGTTCATCGTTTATAGCATAAACTTTCTTTCAAAGTTTTTTGAGTAGCAAATATAATCATCCTAGAGATCCCAAAGCATCTCCATCCATACGTATATGGTTGACTAGAAGTATTTTCTGAGAAGACTCGATCAGATTTTTTAATTCTCAAAGCTTTTGTATATTTTTTTGCATATATTATTTGTAATAAAGGATAGATACTCTGTCTCTCACTTTTGAAGAGAGGGGATTCAAGGGTGAGGTCTTACAAAAATAGTATATATAAAATTATTTTTTGCAGAAATTTAAGACAATAAAAAAACTTAAGCATATTGGGTAATAGGGGCTTAAGTTAATATTATAGTCCTTTTCTCACATCAAGGACAAAGTGCGTATTGCGTGGAGTCCGAGGGAGAAAGGATCAGATTTGAGAGATTAATCTTTATCTCTGCAGTGATATATAATAAAACAAATTGTTTATTGTACATCTGAATTAGACCTTCCTTACGTGATTTTGAAAAGCATTCACGATTCTTTTTTATTTTTATTTTTGAAATCTTGTTTCAATAATTTTTTGTTTTTTTGAGGTGTTTTTTGATTTCTCTTATCCACTTGAATGTTCTGTCTTCAAATCTTTTTGAAAAAAGTTATTCAAGTGAATACTAAAAATATTTTCACCTAATTTTGTTTTTATTTTTGTAGTCTAAAAAAGACTATTTTTTGTTCATTTACATGAACGTCGAGGCCACCTATTAGATTTTTATAGGCACCATTCTTGGAAAGAATAATTCCTGTTAATGAACAGACAAACTAATTAAAATAATTAATTTGTACATTTATTATATCTTAAAGGTTCAAGATGTGCCAAATTATTGTATTTGACTTGTATGAAATATATCTTATTTATTTTTAAAAATGCCTTATCTAAGACAAAATAACAGATAAAATAAATGTATGAATTATGAAAGAAGAAAAATAAATTGTTAAAAAATAAGTATATATTTTTGCACATTTTAACAGTGGTGCGTATACAAAAACAGAACAAGTAATGTATGAGTATTTTCTCTCTTTTATTTTTTTGATTTTCCACTATTTTTCTATACTATACAAACCTAATTAAACTTAACACCTAAAAAGATAAATGACAGCGAAAAAAGGAAAGAAAGGAGATAAAAAAACACTCATGAACAAAAATGGAAACGGGATAAAGTGAGTGATTATACTATTTGTCTTGAGTATACTCTTTGCTATGTGACTCAAAGAAATGGTATGAAATACACAGTATAGTGACGAGGAAGTAGCGCTCAATATATTTGAAAAAAATTACTCAGATTGACTCTACAGTGAGATTCTCATAGATGCAACAAAAGCGATAGCGACTGAGAGCGGATCAACTGTTACAGAAAACGGACTGGAAAAGACGAGAAGAGATATAGTATTTCTTCCGGCCAATGATTCTTTAAAAGACTTATGACTCAAAAATCCAGAAATAGAAACTCAAATCACGATCAAAGACAACACATCAAGTAAGTTTTGGGCTCAAATGCTCCCAACTATCATATGATTTATACTCTTTTTTATAATAGCGATTATTCTCATAAATAGAATGTGAGGTATGGCAAACAATGCTATCACGTTTTGAAAGAGTCGTGCAAAACTCTTTGATCAAGAAAAAGATAAAATCACTTTCAAAGACGTAGCAGGTGCTGATGAAGAAAAAGAAGAGCTTTTTGAGCTCGTAGATTTCTTGAAAAATCCTCGTAAGTACAAGCTCATGTGAGCAAAAATACCAAAGTGAATACTTCTGGTTGGTCCTCCAGGGACATGAAAAACGCTTCTTGCAAGAGCCGTAGCCTGAGAAAGTAAGGTACCATTTCTGAGTATTTCCGGTTCAGAGTTTGTGGAGATGTTTGTATGAGTATGAGCGTCAAGAGTGAGAGACCTATTTGAAAATGCAAAAAAGATGGCACCAGCTATCATATTTATAGATGAAATAGATGCGATTTGAAAAAAGAGATGACCATGACTTGGCTGAGGACACGACGAAAGAGAACAAACACTCAACCAGATTCTTACAGAAATGGATTGATTTGATAATGATACAAATATCATCGTGATATGAGCAACAAATAGATCTGATGTCCTAGATAAAGCACTCCTCAGACCGGGAAGATTTGATAGGAAAATCACAGTAAATCTTCCAAATCTCAATGACAGAGAAAAAATCCTTGAAGTACACGCAAGAGGGAAGACCATAAATAAAGATGTAAATTTTGCTCATTTTGCCTCAAGTACTGTAGGTTTTAGTGGAGCGGATCTTGGGAATCTTATAAACGAAGCAGCAATTATTGCTGCAAGAAACAATGAAAAAAATATATCAAGCGAGAGGATTCAAAACGCATTTGAGAGAATAGTTATGTGACTGAGAAAGAAGTCATTTGTCATGAATCAAAAAGAAAAAGAAATCACAGCATATCACGAAGTAGGACATGCCATCGTATGAAAACTTCTTCCAAATACAGACCCTGTACACAAGGTGTCTATCGTCTCTAGATGATGAGCTCTTGGAGTTACATGGTTCTTACCTGAAAAAGATGAAGTCCTCGTATCAAAAGCAAAATTTCTCGATGAGCTTGCAACTCTTTATGGATGAAGAGTGGCAGAAGAAGTGTTTTTTGGAAAAGAAAATATAACTACATGAGCAAGTAACGATATAGAAAGAGCGACAAAAATAGCTAGATGAATGGTCACAAGATATGGTATGTATGAAGATATCTGAGCTGAAAACTTTGCATGAGATGCAGTTATTGGAAATCACTTATGAGCTGAATGAAGTAAGGTAGAGTACTCAAACAAAACAGCTGAAGCAATTGATGCAAAGGTAAAAGAAATCCTTGATGGTGCTTATAATGTAGCAAAAGAGATTATTACAAAAAATAAAAAACTTCATGAAAAAATGTCACTTGATCTTATAGAAAAAGAAGAAATTGATAGAGAAGAATTCAACGCATATTTTACATAAGAGCTGATTTTATTCACACATATTCATGAAACTCAAAGACATACGAAAAAATCTCGAAGAATCACTCGATATTTCAGATCTCCATGTACCGCAAGAATACGAACTTATCTGAGAAGCATCAGAGAGTTTTAAAGATATAGAAACAGGAAAAGGCAATATTGATGTTCGTTGAGATAAAAAAATCGTTCTTGAGATTCATGAATGAAAATCAATAGATGCTGTTGGGAAAAAATCATATTTCTCAAAAGACATTTCACTCCAAAAACAAAAGTCATTTCAGGATAGTGCCGCACAGATAACAGCTGAATTACAAAAAATACGTATAACACCTCCAAAGACACATTTTTTTAATGAAAAGCGTATCGGAAATATATATTTTTTGTTTTTTTTGTGTTTTTCATTTTTTCTCTGAATCTTTTTATACAAAGACGTACTGGAAAAATATCTTACCTATTCATATGAAACTCTGAGTCAGGTGAAAACTGATTTTCCCGATTACAAAAAAGTAAACGAACATATCTCTGAATCCAGAAGTAGTTTTCTTGTGACATATTATCTATTTAAGCCGATTTCTTTTCTCCACACTTCCAGTATAAACGATGCCTACAGATTGATACAATGAGGAAGATACCTAACTGAGTCTTTTGAAAAATTTTCAAGGATAGGTTTTGATCTCATACTTTTGACTGAAACAAAAGAGATTTGAGATATCTTATTTTCCCATTTTTTTGATAATTCTCAGTGAAATTTCCTCGAGGCTCTAAAAGACCTCCGAGAAGCGAATTCATATTATTCTCAGATAGTAGATTTATGAGAAAATGATCTCAATGAAAAACTTGTTTTTCTCAAAGATACAATATCTGAACTTGTAGAAAAGTGAGATTTTTTGGAAAAAAACTATGATACTGTTTTATCAATGTTTGGACATAAGGAAAGAAAAAAATACATGATAGTATTTCAAAACTCAGATGAAATACGTCCTCAGGGATGATTTATGGGGAGTGTATGATTTATAGAAGTATTTTGATGAAAAGTTGAGAGTTTTGAAAAAAAAGATATTTATGCACTCGAATGGGAGATAAATAAAGATCCTTTCAGAGAGCCAGCACCAGAATGAATTGATAGACTCACTCAAACTTTTTGACTTCGTGACGCAAACTACTACATATGAGTTGGAAAGAGCTCAGAAAAAATCAAAGAGATACTCGCAAGATGAAATATTTCTATCGATGGGATCATCTATACAAATATAAATCTTGCAAAAGACTTACTCAGTAAAAGCTGAGATTTTGATTCAAAGACTCTTTGAATGACTATTACAGATAAAAACTTCTCACTTGTGATGTCGAGCCTTGTTGAATCCAAAAAGAGCCGTGAAGCGACACTTGATTCTCCAAAAAATATATTGTTTGACTTTATTGATGAATATATGGACTACCTCAAGCAAGAAGAAGATATAAAAAAGTACATGAGTGTTTTTGTGGATGCAATGAGATCACGTGATATCTTCTTTTATAGTTTTGATACACAAGCACAAACTGTACTCAATACCTTTGAGTTAGATGGGGCAATTGATTTTAGTACATGATTTGATTTTAATTATCCTGTATTTACGTCACTTTCTTGAAATAAATCAGATAGATATCTTCAAAGAAGCTTTAGTAAATATGTCACAATAAAAGATAACTGTGATATTCAAACTCGTCTCAACATGAAACTCAGACACAATTTTAGTTTAGCTAATGAACGCGATGCCATTAGCATATTTGAAAAATATGATATAGATGTAGAAGGAAATCTTTTTATCCAATGACTCGGACCGAATAAACAATTTATCCGAGTTGTAGTGCCAAAAGAAGCACAAATAACAAATAAAAATCTCACTATCCGTGAATATCCCACAACAAAAGTAGTCGAGCTCTACATCGATACTCCAAGATTTGAGTCGAATTATCATGTCTTGAGCTATATCCTCAAAAATCCTGAATGTAGAAACTACGAGTATAAATTCTACAAACAACCTGGAATTCACGATTATAACTTTGATTTTCATTTATGAACTGAAAGTTTCAAGTTTACTTGAATTCGTCAGGATTTTGAGTATACATTAGCAGAGAATTCAAAATAATAACAATCACACCTATGATACAAAATATAAAAAAATCAATAGCGCTTGATAACCCTCTTCGTTTGTTTTACCACAAGCTTAGAGCTATAGCAGCAAACATGCTATATGGTTTTCCATCAAAATGAATGACTATCATATGAGTTACTGGAACAAATGGAAAGACAACTACTTCAAATATCATCTGAAAATGATTGGTAGAAGCAGGTGAAAAAGTCTTTATGTTTACGACAGTAAACTACATCATCGATGGGGAAGAATTTCAAAACGAAACAAAAATGACTTCTCCAGACGTGTTTACACTCCAAAAACTTTTTAAACAAGCAAAAAATGCAGGATGTAACTATGCAGTAATTGAAACAGCATCACATGGTATTCTCATGAGTAGAAATTGGGGGCTTGATTATGACATAGCTGTTCTGACAAATATAACACAAGATCACCTAGATCTACATAAAACTATGGAAAACTATGTAAACACGAAGCTTAAACTTTTTAAGAGTCTTATTCGTAGCAGAAGAAAACATGGAGTGAAAAAAACAGCAATTGTAAATATTGATTCTGAGTATCAAGAGCTTTTTACAGAAGAAACATATGACTCACTGATAACCTACTGAGTATATTCTAACAGTGCAAACCTCAAAGCACGTGACGTAGTAAATCTCCCTGATGGTACTAGATTTCATGTGGCTATCCCATGAGAAAACTTAGAGATAGATACGCGCTTGATGTGAGACTTCAACATCTACAACATAACAGCTGCAGTGTGAGTATTTACAGCACTCTGAATAAAATCAGAAAAAATCCACAAAATCGTAGAAAACATTCGTCCAGTTCCTGGAAGACTCGAATCAGTAGACAATAACGAAGGATTTAGGATCTATATAGACTATGCACATACGGCAGATGCACTTGATAAAGTACTTGGGATACTCGCAGAACATAAATGAGACGGAAAACTTATAACTGTATTTTGAGCAACAGGAGATAGAGATAAATCAAAAAGACCAGTTATGGGGAGAATCGTATCTGAAAACTCTGATATAGTATTTTTAACACAGGATGACGATTATACGGAGCTCACAGAAAATATCATAAAAGATGTGCTTCCAGGAATCGAGAGAAAAGAATGAGATGACTTCTGGATTATCTCAGATAGAGCAGAAGCTATTAGAACAGCTCTTCTTACAGCAAAAAAATGAGATACGCTACTTCTTGCCGGAAAAGGAGACGAACATGTTCTTATGACCAACAATGGACCAAAAGAGTGGCACGATAGGACTTTTGTGGAGTCCGTCCTCAAAGATATCGATGACAATAAAATGCTTGGATAAGATAAGTACAGCCTAAAACTTCAGATCAAAAACTGGAGTTTTTTTGATCTTTTCTATATGAGCCTGATGTTCTTTGATTTTTGTATAAAAAAGAGAATTAAGCTTATTCAGGAGATATACTTTTTCAGTTGCAAGTTTTGAAAGATGTGTGCGTCTTCCTACTACGATTCAGAATCAATCAGAATTTTGCTCGTAAATATTTTCACTACGAGTGTCGTAGATATTTTGATTATAATCAGAGATTTTTAAAATAAGTTTTTGGAGTACTTCTATTTGTTTTTGTCTTGAGTATTTTCTGAGCTTTGTATGTATATTTTCAGATATTTTCTGAGCTGAGTTTTCGATTGTAGAAGTCTCGATGTTTTTAGGGACTATAAAAACTCAGTCGAGTATTTCTCTTCCAGGCCCAGCTAGGTATCCACCATTGTGGAGCATTGCTGTCGAATAGCCGGCATCGAGATTGATCGCATTATAGCATCCAATCTCTTGGATAACTTTTGCAAGAGTATCTATGTTTACTGCATGGACGAGTCAGAAATATATTTTTGTGGACTCCTTATCTGAACAGATAAAGTTTCTCGTTCATTTTTGTCTCATTTTTTCATCGATCAATCCTTTTTCCCAGTATGAGTCTGTCATAGGTTCTCAGCTAAGGAGCAAGAGTGGATGATTTGCGAGTCATTCAAAGATATCGGTCTCTCTATCAGGATTGATTTTATCAGTTTGAAAAATAAAAGACTTATAGAGACCATCCCATCAAAATACGACTCTTTCACCAGTGGATTCATAGACACTATATTTGACTCAGTTGACGTATCTTTCATTGATAGTATGATTCTTTCACCCACAGGCTGAGTAGTCTTTTGGACACTGAAATACTCCTGTCACACCACTAATCCCTCAGACTGACTCCATAATCTCACGCAAGCTCGAGCCATCATTTTGATCGATTCATATCTTCAGATCATAATCAGGCGAATCAGTTTCAAACTCTATGATTTCTGCCATATTTCCTAGGATTTCCCTCTGGATAAGTGTATTGGCAGAACTATGAGCTGGACACATTAACATTCCACTCACTACAAGTATGTAGATAACTTTTTTCATAAATAATCATTAATTATGAAGATATGATAGTTTTTTTTAAAAAAAATACCACTTTATCACACTTTTCATTTTTATATTTTTTGTTACAATGATATATATAATACATAGAAAATATGAAGATTTTAAAAAACACATACCTTCAGAATTACAGAGAAAAAACACTTGATGTTTTTCAAAATTTTGATATGAAAAATCTAGAAAATAAAGAGACAGATTTTGACTATGTTTTTTGAGCTTCTTCTGTTTTCTCAGCAAAGATAGAATGAAATACACTTGATCTAAATTCATTCATGAATGCAAAAGAATTTTCTAAAAGCTCTTCAAAAGAAGTACAAGAGATTGATGACCTCCTTTCTGCTTATATTTTTGTAAAAGATAGTGTTTTAAATGAAGAAAATTTTTTAAAGTCTCACGATATTGCTTCAAAAACTCTATTGATACAATCTAAAAGAGGAAAATATAGAAAAGAATCAGTCTGAGTGTTTTGAAAAGATGGACTTGTATACATGGCCGTAGAGCATGAATATGTAGGAGAAGAAATGTCGAAACTTTTCAATGATATTCAGGAGTTGATTGGAAAAGATTTATGTTTAGAAGAAATTTTTTATTATGCTTCTATGATTCATTTAGTATTTGTGCACATTCACCCCTTTATGGATAGTAATGGGAGAGTAGCTCGACTTCTCGAAAAATGGTTTTTACAAGAAAAACTCTGAGAAGCAGTTTGGAATATATCTTCAGAAGAATATTACTGGGATAATCGAGCTGAATATTATAAAAATATAGATCTCTGAATAGACTACTATAATCTCAACTACGATAAAAGTATAGACTTCCTATGTATGCTTGTACATAACTTAAGAAAATAATCACAATTAGTATAATTCCTAAAAATATTAGACAATCCCATGAGCCTCTATCTAAAATACCGTCCGAAAGACTTTGAGAGTCTTGTATGACAAGCATTTATAAAAAAAACACTCCAAAAAGCATTAGCTGAAGATAAAATAGTCTCAAGCTATCTTTTGTGTTGACCGAGGGGGACAGGGAAGACTACAACTGCTAGGATTCTTGCGGCATGACTCAACTGTACAGATCTTAGAGACGGAAACCCTTGTCATACATGTGAAAACTGTAAGGCATTTTGACAAGAAAGTCTCATCGACATAATCGAAATCGATGCAGCAAGTCATACCTGAGTTGATAATATCCGTGAAATTATAGAAAGAGCCCAGTTTCAGCCAACTACAGCACAATACAAAGTCTATATCATAGACGAGGTACATATGCTCTCAAAGTGAGCATTTAATGCGCTGCTAAAAATCCTTGAAGAACCACCAAAACATGTTAAATTCATACTTGCAACCACAGAAACACACAAAGTTCCTGAAACTATTATTTCTCGTTGTCAGAGGTATGATTTTAAGAGTATCAGTATAAAAGATATAGAATCACGTCTTCAAGAAATCGCAGACTTAGAGTGAGTTTCTATAGATAAATCATCTCTTTGATATATCGCAAAATCGTCATGATGAGCGCTGAGGAATGCCATAAGTCTTTTTGAACAGATGATTGAAGACAACAAGATAGAGTATGAACGACTCATTGAGAAACTTTGACTCTCAACAGAGGAAACTATCACTTCCATCTACGACAAACTTCTCCAAACAGATTTGAGTGTTATGCAAGATCTCTCTCAACTCTCAAATGAATGAAAAAATATGCAGCTTTTTTACTCAGAGCTCTTAGATCATGCCAAGATCCAAGCCCTTGAAAATCTTGATGCTCCCCAGATACAAGAGAGGATTCATATACTTACGCAACTCAATAAAGGACTCTGAGAGATGAAATATTGTTATGATCCAGAAGTTACGACACTCTCTATGCTTTCACAAATACTCTGAATCTACAGAGAATATATCCCAAAAGTAGTCGAAAAAGAAAGAGAAATCCCACAAGTTTCACCATCTTTACCTAGCTTTGATGCTCCAGAACAAGTTACAGCTCCTACCATGCAGGAAACCATAACTGACAAAAACACTCTTTCACATGATGATGTGGATGATATCTTTTGAGGAACTTTAGAAGAAACTCACGATACGCAAACCATATCTCAAGAAACTCAGGCAAATAATTCTGGAGACTTTGATAAAGAAAAATATATAGAAATCTTGAGAAGCATGAAGGTAAAATGAGCACTTATAATTTCTCTCAAGCAAGCACGAAATTTTCGTTTATTGGAAGATTCTCTAGAAATAGTTTTGCAAAACAATTTCACACTCAAAGCTCTCAATACCTGAGACAATATTCTCGATTTGATCAAATGACTCGAAAAAATGTGAATCGACTGAAAAACGGTAAAACTCTGCTAATATGTATATAAGCGTATGTCCATTATCAAGAAGTTTTAGTGATAGCTGAATCACTTATTCTGTATCATGATGACAGGAAATATCTCCATGATATGTCGTAGTAATTCCTTATGGGAAGCAATCTATAGATGCGATAGTCTTAGAAGTAGATGTAGCTCATCCTGAGATAGCTTGAGAGATAAAGGGGATTATAACTGTGAAGTATGCAGATATTTTTTTATATCCCTATCAAATCATGCTTCTCCACTATGTTTCAAAACACTATTTTTCTCTTATGCATAGCAGTCTTTCTCTGTTTCTCCCGAGAAATCTGAGAGAAAAAATAAAAAAAGAAACACTTGTTTTGTGAGGGGCAGCAAAAAACTATCTCTCAGCTTCTGATCTCAGGCTCAGTTCAGTACAGATGGAAAAATATACTGAGATACAGGAATCTCCCCACAAGATAAATCTATTTTATGGAGTTACAGGCAGTGGAAAAACTCGTATATATATTGAGCTTATCAAAAAATATCTGAGTGAAGATAAGCAATCACTTCTCCTTGTTCCTGAGATTATTCTCAGTTCACAAATCGCTGAAACTATTTCAAAGACATTTTGAAAAGATGTCTTGATCCTAAACTCAAGCGTATCTGATGCGAAAAAGACTAAGATGCGGCTGAGTATCCACGCTTGAGATGCAAAAATCATCATAGGTACGAGATCAGCACTATTTTACCCATACAAAAGTCTCTGAATTATTATAATTGACGAGGAGCACGACAGAAGCTATAAGTCAGATACAAACCCGAGATATGATGCGAGAGAAGTAGCATCTCAGATATCTCAGCAGCTCAATATCCCATTCCTCTTATGAAGTGGAACTCCGAGCATCACTACCATGCACAAAGCTATTACACAGGAAATATGACTTATTACCTTGCTTGACGAATACAAATAAATATATAATATATAATTATTAAATCAAAATTATGGATACATGAAAAAAATAGCAGTTTGTGCAGCACTGAGTGCTACTTTACTTGTTTGAGATGATAACACACGTCATCAAAAAAATTGAGATATTGATATAAGTGAAGAGATACATTCGATTATCGCTTGATTACAACGAAATCATTGAAATCCAAGCGGAGTTCAACAATTGATAGATTCTATGAAAGAGTCTGAGGAAAACTACCTAATAGATAGTCAGAATCCGCTTATTTTAGATGATTGTCTACAGACCTTTCCAGATTGTAGAAAAGGTTCAGAAGAAATTATAATGGGGGGATAGCACTGAGTTTGTATTAGGAAAGTTTGTTCCAGATTTTTAGAAGATAATAATACACGACTCAAGCAATAGCTCAAAAGAGATGTCCAAGTAGGCTTATTCCTGGTGTGAGTCCTATAGCGATATTTACGACGATTGCAGTGATTCATCATTTATAATCTGGGTGATTTACAGATTTGAGCTGGAGCGTGTAGTAGGCAACAACAGACATAGCAAAACCACTCATTCCTATGGTATTTCAGGATCACAAGAGTGTGATAGAGAGACCGATTATTCATGCGGAAAACACAAAAAATAGTATGTATTTTTTGATACCTGTTATATGCTCAACAGCATTTCAAAATATGTAGATAAATAGTGCATTCATTGTCAGATGTAGGAGACCTCAATGCAGAAACTGACTACTAAAAAACTGCATCGCATATATGTGATACTCCCCAGCACGGAGAAACATATCATTCATCCCGTATCTATAATAATTACTATTTATCGTTGCAAATACGGTAAACACAGCTGATATAAGTATCAGCATGTTTGAGATAGTGAGTTTATTGATACTATTATTGAGTCTCATTATTTTTCTTTTGCATTATATAAATAATTATTCCCACTACTATCATCACGATACTCAGTATAGCTCCCATGGAGAGATACCAGAGTATATAGCCGAGTTGCGGGTCTGGTACTCTAAAAAAGAGTTCGACTATGAGGCGAAAAAATCAGTAGAGCATGAGAAAGAGTGCTGAGAGTTGTCATGGAAATGATCAAGTTCCGGTGATCATTGCTCAGGTTCAACTATTATCCTCTGATGAGAGTGATTTTTGAGATGATCTATACACCACAAACCAGAGTATAAGGAGTATGACACATCATTCGAGAAATGCTTCGAGAAGTGGTGAAGGAAACCTTCCATTTACAGCAAATGGTCCAGTGTATCATGGAAATCATAGAAGTTCTCCATTGAGATAGTTTCCAACTCTTCCAAGTCCTAAACCAATAGGGACTGTGAGTGCTATTTCATCTATCACTTTCCAAAAATTGAGCTTTTTTTGCTGCGCAAAAATGAGTACGGCAATGATGACTCATATGACTCAACCATGGAAGCTCATACCTCATTCCCAGACTCTGAGTATTCCAAGTGGATCTTGAAGATAGCTTGAGAAATTGTAAAACACTATATATCCAAGTCTTCCTCATAGAATAACCCCAAAAAAAACATAGAGAAAAAGATCATCTACGAGAACTTTCGAAAACTGCTTTCTCTTAGCGATGATCCAGTACGCAAACATGAACCCAAGTGCGTACATGAGTCCATAGTAGGTCGGAGCTATAGTGAGTCAAAAAATGTCTAGTTCAAATATTTTCATAAAAAATAGTCTAAGTATATTAGACTATTTTTCAAACATTTCTTCACTAGTTATTATACGATCTCATTGAGATAATCACGAGTTTCACTCACAGTTTCTTCTGGAGTTTTCTTTTTTGTTTTTCGTGCCATTGCTTTCACTTCCCAATATATTTTTTCTACGAAGAATCATATGTGCAGGGCAGATTGCTCATCTGGGAACGAATACTCTAAATCTGTTTCTCTTCCAATATTTCTTATATGAATAGTAAGACCATATTTATCGGTTTTCTCGCATTTTTTCCATATTTTTCATTCACAAGAATTTTTTGTTTTATTTTCACGCACAGCTGCTCGTGCAGTATCGAGAAGTATTTGATACAAAGGACAAATATCTACTCATGGAAGAATACTATTAAAGACTTCAAGTACTCAATTATTTGCTACAAAATCTCACACAAAACGAGAATAGGGTCTTTTTTTAAGATCTCATGGTACTTTATCTTCTTTTTCTGGATATGAAAATGATGTTACAAATTCAAGTATTTGAGATTCTTGATCTCTATATGGACTCTCTCACCATGTTACTCCTGTGTTCATATTTTGTATTATTAAATTTTTTATATTTTGATAATTTTTTATAAAAAGTCAAACTTTACTGAGAAATATTGTTTCCAAGCATGCGCAGCATTTACCATACTTTCTATTGCCTAAAACTCGAAATACTATAGTATGAGTATATAAAATATCCATTAAGATATCCTACTTCTGTGATGAAGAGGGGAAAACATATTTATGCAAGAATTTGATTTTAAAAAAAACTATGAGATGCTCAATGATGAGCAGAAAAAGGTTGTAGGAG
Organism: Candidatus Altimarinota bacterium; assembly: GCA_020631485.1. Taxonomy (GTDB): domain Bacteria; phylum Patescibacteriota; class Gracilibacteria; order BD1-5; family UBA6164; genus JAHDHC01. The sequence goes on along the minus strand of JAHDHC010000011.1, from coordinate 6,033 downwards.
AGATGTATGGCCCTATTATGGTAGTGGCTGGTCCATGAACGGGGAAGACGCAGATTATTGGTATGAGGACAGCCAATATTATACAATCAGGTATTGCTGATCCTGAAAATATATTGATTACGACCTTTACAGAAGCTGGAGTAATTGCTATAAAAAAAAGACTCGCACAGTTTATCGGGACTGATGCTTACAAGATAAAGATCACAACGATTCATGCCTTTGCTCAAGATGTTATCATGAGTTTTCCAGAAAAATTTTCTGAGTTTAAAGCTTCTGATACGATTGATGATATCGATGCACTTCAAGCACTCAGTACTATTTTAGAATCAGCCATAGCAGAGGATAGGCTCAAGTATTTATTTAACGCGCATGATAGGCAGATGTATCTGCGTGATATAAAAGATAGGATTTGAAAACTAAAAGGTGAATGAATTAGCCCAGAAAAATTTGGTCGTATCATAGCTGAACAACGAGAAGAATACGATCAGAAACTCGAAGCTCTCAAGACCAATAAAAGGATCCGTGATCTCAAGAAACGTACACTCAAAGATACTGAAAGCTATAAAAAACATATCTGAAAACTCAACGAACTCCAACAGATATATCTGGAGTATAGCCAATACCTTAAATCACAAAGACTCTATGATTTTTCAGATATGATAAACTTTGTCGTCGAAAAAATGAGAATAGATGAGGAACTAAGTATGTACTATGCAGAAAAGTTTCAGTTTTTGATGATTGATGAGTACCAAGATACCAACAATCCTCAAAATGAAATCATGGATATGATACTCTCTGTTGGTGAGCAAAAAAACATCATGGTCGTAGGAGATGACGATCAGTCAATCTACAGATTTCAGGGGGCAAATATCGAAAATATGCTGGACTTTTATACAAAGTACCCAACTACACAGTTTATAGTGTTGCAAAAGAACTATAGATCTAGTCAGTCTATTCTTGATCTCTCCTCAAAACTCATAGAAAATAACTCTGAAAGACTCGTCAACAGGTTGGATTTCTTAGATAAAAAACTCATAGCATGTTCAGAATATGCCCTGCTTGATGAAAATACATATCTCATCCACCCTGATGAACTCTCAGAAAAAAGCTATGTTGTAGAATCTATCAAAGAACTCCAAAAACAAGAAAAAGAAAAGCAAAACTTTGCTGTAATCGTGAGAAGCAATAGAGAAGTAGCAGAGTGGACTGATTTCTTTCAGATCTCTTGACTCGAGGTAGAATCAAAACTCAAAACAAATATTTTGGAAAATGCCTATGTCCAGTTTCTTCTCGATTTTATACAGCTTGTGCACGATCCACATAGTGATGACATAAAACTTATAGATATACTCAGATCACAGATCATCGATGTAGAAAATATAGACATCATCACCCTCAATAGAGATCTCTATAAAAAGAACTATTCTCGTGATGGTTTCAAGCTCAGTTTCTGGGAAATATTTCAAAATATAGATATAGATTATGCAGAGCAGTACAGAGAACAAGAAGAGAGCTTCAGTTTTGCTACCAGACAGGAAACTAAGTTTCGTGATTATAAGAAACTTTTGAGTTTTCGAGATCTTTTAATCGAGCTCAATAGCGAAGCCAAAACTTGAAATATGTGATTATTGATCTCAAAAATGATCGATCGTATTGGACTGATTGCATATATAGAAAATTATGGGAATTTTTCGGATCTGGAAGACATATATACCTTTTTTAACAAAGTAAAGGATCTGCAAAAAAAGAATCCTGAAGTTAGGATTTCTCATGTTTTGGAAAAGTTCCAGATGCATCAAAAGTATAGGATCATCATACCACGACAAGTACTCAAAAAATCACATGCAGATATAGAAATCCTGACAGCACATGCTTCGAAATGACTCGAATATGATCATGTTTTTATCCCATGACTTTATGGAGGAAATTGGGAATCAAAAAGGATGATTGACAAGCTCAAACTCCCTCTTTGAATCAGCTGAGAGTGACTCCAGTTTGCATGAATGGATGAAAAAGATAAAAAATCGGCTGAAAAAGAAGTAGCACTCCAAGAGGATAGAAGACTTTTTTTTGTCGCAATAACGAGAGCCAAAAAAACGCTCACTTTTTCAAGACCAGCAGGGGCCTGAAACAAGCCATACATCGATAGTCCATTTTTGATTGAGATCTGAGTAAAACCTGAGCTCTGAGCAAAACAGCTTGATGAGTCATTACTTGCTGACAATATAAAGCATGTGCTCGTGCCAAATAAGCTTATACATACTTCATCTGAAGAAATAGACTATATCCAAGACTTTTTAGAAAACTATAAACTCAGTCCAACTGATCTCAATAGCTTCCTTGAAGACCCTTTTATATTTCTTCAAAATGTTGTATACAAATACCCATTTACGGGAAATGAGTTTACTATTTTTGGGAACGTGTATCACAAAGTACTCGAAGAGTTTAGCAATAAAAAGATAAATAAAACGCCTATAGAGCTTGATCAGATGCTTGAGAGATTTCAAGCTCTGCTCTCAAGTCAGTTACTGACTGCAGAGGAAAAACTCAGACTCACAAAAAAGGGAATTGATGGACTTACCGGCTATTTTGAAAATTTTCAAGACACAAGTGAAGAAGTACTGGAAGTGGAGTATAACTTTCGTCCAAAAAACATAGTTTTTGACTGAATTCCCATAACTGGGAAAATCGACAAGATAAAGCTCATCACTTCTTGCCTTTCTCCTTCCTCTAAAGGAGAGGGGATGCAAGGGTGAGGGAAAGGAGCTCAACTCTGAATGTCTCTCCAAGAATATGTGGCTCTTGTAGACTATAAAACAGGTTCTATAAAAACGCTTTGAAAAATAAAGTGAATAGATAGATACGGCAATAAAAAAGATGATATGCGAGAAGGGAAGTATTATCGTCAGCTTCTTTTCTACAAGCTCCTCGCAGAAAATGATGCAGATTTTTCTACACACTATTCTGTCTGAGAGCTCGCGCTTGATTTTGTAGAGGGAAAAGATGGACAGTATGCCTATACCCCTGTTGATTATTCTCCAGAAGACTTTGAAGAGTTTAAAGTCCTGATTAAAGATTCATGGGAAAAGATACAGGATATCAATTTCTGGAAAGAACTCTTAGGAAAGTAAATATAACAAAAGCCCCATCCTGGGGCTTTGCGTTTGTCTGGGTAATCAATCACTATCCATAGGATTGATGATAATTATCTACGACTTATTATTTGTTCCTCGCTTTTTTGGTTGCTCGCTTTTTGGTTGCTTTTTTATTTTTAACGCTTGAAGATTTTTTCGCCTTCTTCTTGGCTACCATTTTTTTACTGCTAGACTTTTTCTTACGTGAGGCAGAGAGCCGGTCAAGTTCTATTTCCTTGTCAGTTAGGTCTGAAATCTCAGCAATTATTTCTGAACTGATTGATCCAAGCGGCAAACCAAGCATTGAGCAGTATCGATTTTCGCGAGCTCGCGCATTTTCTAAATCTTTACACAACTGTTTAGTAACTTGTAAGACTGCAGAGATATCTGAGTCTGCAGGCATTCCAAGAGCCTTACACACTTCTTCGAGATCACTTCGGAGGCTATCGCGTTCAGCAATGATGTATGATTGCGCGTCCAAAAGATCTTTGTGTGTTTCACTGAGTTTCTGATGAGAATTAAATTCAGTGACGTAGCGAGCTTCCCAAACATCAACATCTTCCAAAGCAGATAGTGCTTCGTCTTCAGCATCAGCTAGTCTCTTAGTGAGGGCTGATATCTCTCCCAGATGCTTAGATAGAAGTAAGCGTTCATCAGCATCTTTTTGATTACATTGATTACTTATGCTTAGTAATGCATCGGTCAAAACTTCATTTATTGTGCTCATCTGAGCCTCCTGTGAATGTTGGATTCCCCATTGCTCCAGTCACTATTTTGGAAACTGGTGAGGTATAAGTACAATAATGTTATATTGATCCTTGTCAAAAGTTGTATGAGAATACTCTTATAAAAGTACTTTTTGCATTATAATATCGACTGTAGGATGACTTATATAAACTATTTAATTCACAGTAAACAGAAAAAACCTATTTTTTGTTGACTAATTAATTATTTTACTTATTGTATAATTCATTCATTTTTTCATTCACACAGAGGTGACATATGTCTGAACAAAAAAAGGAAGACGGGGTAATCGCCAAAGCAATGAGCGCTTGCAGAACAGCGTACCGAAAGGGAAAAGGGAGTATAGGCGTGAGTTTCATTTTAGCAGTGATTAACTCTATCCCCCGCAAACCAA
>JAHDHC010000011.1:0-1661 GCA_020631485.1 Candidatus Altimarinota bacterium | reverse complement strand
AGTATAGGCGTGAGTTTCATTTTAGCAGTGATTAACTCTATCCCCCGCAAACCAACTTATGATGAGTGGATGGAAAGTGCCACTCCCTGGGATAAAATAAGCGATGGTATTTACAAAATAGGTGTTGTAGTTTTGGGATTAGCTCTTCTTTATTACGGTCTCAAATTCATTGTTTTTGTCTTAAAATTATTAGAAGCATTTGGACGCTATTAATAACAGACTAATGCCCCGTCGTCAGCAGAAAAGTGCCCCCAAGTTGGGGCGCTTTTTCAATCCTTCATAAATACCTAAAAGTTTTTCAGATTATTGAATCATTTTTTGTTTTTACAGTGTCTCGTGAGTTTCAATTATCTGTCCTCTAAATATTGCCTTTTATCGCTTTATCATTATATTTGAGAGTATAATTACTAGCATAAAAATAAAAACGTGGCCAGACCGAGAAAATACAATACTAAAAAAACAAAAACAACGAGTGTGAAGCTCGATGATACTGCAAAAAATTGGATAGTAGCACTCTTACTTCTCTTTTTTTGAGTCACTGCAATCCTCGCTGAGGTGAACTCTCGATTTGGAGCATTTCTCTCAGAACTGCTTGACTCGAGCTTCTGAGTCTATTACAAACTTATATTTTCCCCAGTTTTGATATTACTGGCATTATTTTTGATGTCTGGGAAAGTGAAGTTCAATAGCTACAGACTCATAGGGCTGTTTGTCTATTTTGTGAGTATTACCACTGTAGTAGGCTATTTCAATCCTCAGTATGGGAGTATATTTAACCTCTACCCAAAGTCAGAAACAATTTTCGGGCCTCTTACTACACTTTTGTTTTTTGTACTCTTATACCTCCTTTCGCTCGTGATACTCTTTAAGTTTTCATATGCAAAACTCTTAAAATGAACTGTCGCAACTATGCCTTCATTTTGAGATATAAAAGACAAGATCATTCCAGATATTTCATTTTCTCAAGAAGTAGAAGATACTCCCAAGAAACAAAAAGCCCCTAGGGCAACTGCAAAAGCAGAAAAGAAACAAAAAGAGTTCGAAGACATGATACTCAAACTCAAAGCCGAAAAAGAAGAGCTCCAAAAAGAAAAAGCACTCGAAAAACAAAAGAAGCAATTAGGCCTAGATGATGCGACTAAAAAGATAAAAGTAGAAAAAATAGACAGCAATAAAAAAGTAGTAGCAACACAGTCTGTTCCACATCAGATGCAGGGAAGTGACGACTTTAAAGACTGGGAACTCCCAAGAACAGATTTACTCGATACTATCGGAGGAGAGATACGTTATGACGAGAGAGAGATCCGCGAAAAAGAACTAGAAATAGAAGAAAAACTCTTGCAGTTTAAGATCCAAGTAGAGATGAAGGGCTACAATGTCTGACCTACAGTAATCCAGTATAAACTCAAACCAAGCGAGGGAGTAAAACTCCAAAAGATCGTCAATCTCAAAAAAGATCTCACACTTGCTCTGCAAGCAAAAAATATCCGTATCCAAGCTCCGATCCCTGGCCAATGAGTCGTTGGGATTGAGGTACCAAATGACAACAGACAAGCAGTAGGGCTCAGAGAACTGATCGAGTCAAAAGAGTTTAATAATAAGAAGCTTGAGATCCCACTTGCGATGTGAAAAAATGTAAATGGAGAACTGATAGTATGAGA
>JAHDHC010000010.1:43618-46669 GCA_020631485.1 Candidatus Altimarinota bacterium | reverse complement strand
TAGAAAAAGTAGTAGCATTATTAGATACCTTTAACAAAAAAAATGTATAGTTTCCAAGAAATAGACGACAAAGAAACATGGAATTCTTTTATAACACGAAATTCGTTCGAATTTTATACTTTTCTTCAGTCATGGGAATGGTGAGAAGTGCAAAAGGAACTCTGAAAAGATATTATAAGATTTTGAATCTACACTGAACAATCATGCATTTGACAAGCACTTATCCTAAAGATACGTGCTAAGAGATGATCATACCTCTTCATGCCACATGGGCCTCTTGTTCAATCTCAAGAAGCTGATTTTTTCGATGTGATGACAGAACTTTTGAAGGAGTTACAGAAACTTGCAAAGGCTGAGAAGTTTGATTTTATACGTTGTAATTCTCCGATAAAAAACACAAGACATAACAAAAATAGTTTTAAGAAACTCTGATTTATTGATGCTCCAATGCATGAGCATGTAGAAGACACTCATCTACTTGATATATCGATTTCGGAAGAGGATCTTCTCAAAAACATGAAAAAATGAGATAGGTACTATATAAACAGAGCACAAAAAGAGTGAGTAGAGATACGCATAGGAAATGATACTGACCATATACAATCTCTGATAGATATGCATGAGTCTCACTCAAAAAGAACAAATGGAAAACATACATATACTCCATTTACCGAATCATTTACTCGATCACTCTACAAGCATTTTGATGACAATATCTCAACTATCTCAGCAACTTATAACGGGCATATAGAGTCTATACTTATGACTATTCGTTTTTGAGATGTGTGTGTGTATTATATTGCAGCCTCAGATATCCGTAGTCATAAATTTTCCCCAAACTATCTCTGCCAGTGGGAAGCTATAAAAAATGCCAAATCTCAGTGATGTACTCTCTACAATTTCTGGTGAGTATCGCCAGATGATAATCCAAAACACCCAATCGCAGGAGTGACAAAATTTAAAAGGAAATTTGCCTGATACGATCATAGTCTATTACACGCACAGGATTTTCCAATTACTCCAAAATACTGGGGAAACTATATCATAGAAACTATTCGCCGTAAAAAAAGAGGATATTATTACAAAAAACTGAGCGATTAAAAGCTGAGTTTTTTTGTATTAAATCATATTTGTAATATAGCAAACTATATCATTTCTAGAGGAAAACATAACTCTTTAAAAAAGCTCAGAAAATCTGTTGACTTTTTGGCTCTTCGGAATAAAACTATCAAGTTTATTTTTTTATAGAGAAAAATGTTGTTTCAACTATTGAACTCATTGAGCTTTAAGGCTCTCATCTGCGGGATCATCATGGTACTTTTCATGATAGATCCTGTTTTCGCATCTGCTGCTGTTTCTGAGGTAGCACAAGATCCAGAATTCTCACTTGCTCGAGGTATTTTTATGATCCTTGTAATGTTTCTTGTGATCACTCTTGTAGCTACAGAAAAGGTACATAGAACACTCGTTGTATTTTTTATAGCAGCAAGTTTGCTCTTCCTCAACTATGGTTTTGGACACTTTATACCAGAGTTACGTTTTCTTTCACTCGATCAAGCTTTTGCGGCCATAGATGGGGAAGTGATAGCTTTACTTGTATCTATGATGATGATAGTCTGAGTTCTCTCTCAGACCCGTCTGTTTGAGTGGATTGCAGTAAGACTCTTTGAAGTTTCAAGATGAAATGTTATGTATTTGTTTACTTCATTTTTTGTAATAACCGCGATACTTTCAGCCTTTCTTGATAATGTTACTACGATATTTTTGATAGTTCCTGTTGCTATATGAATCGCAAGGATACTAGAAATCAGCCCACTCAAGTTTGTAATCCCGATGATTATAGCATCAAACCTTTGAGGAACTGCTACACTTATCGGAGATCCACCAAACATCATGATATGAAGTTTTGCTGGTCTTTCGTTTAATGCCTTTATAACAAATCTAGGATTTCCTGTTATAGTTATGTCTGTGATTATTCTTATCACTCTACATCTTCTCATGTGAAAAGATCTCAAGAAGACAAAGAAAATCAAAAATTTTGATAAGGTCATAAAAGAAATGGACAAAAAGTACCATATCAAACACAAAAAACTTCTTGTGGCATCACTCGGGGTACTTGCACTGGTAATACTGTTCTTTTTCTTACATAACTCACTTCATATGCCTGCTGCCGTTCCTGCAATCATGTGAGCTTCACTTCTCATGCTCATCCGTGATAGGCTTATAAGACGTAAATTTTGAAAAATCGACTCTAAAGAACTTATGGAAGAACGTATTCATGAGACATTCTCAAGAGATATAGAGTGGCTTGTGATATGATTTTTTATCTTTCTTTTTATGATCGTGTGAGCAGTAGAGCATACTGGTGTGCTTGATCTCGTTGCAAATAGCATCCAAGACAGGTATGGATCAGCTGACAAGATCCTCATGTGTGCAATCGTAATCCTCTGGGTTTCTGCTATATTTTCAGCATTTCTTGATAATATACCTTTCACTGCTGTTATGATGCCAGTAGTTATGAGTCTTGTAGATTTCTATGCTGGCATATGAATTGACGCTACTTTCCTCTGGTGGTCACTTGCTTTTGGAGCATGTCTTGGTTGAAATGGAACACTTATTTGAGCATCTGCGAACCTTGTAGCAGCTGGACTCTTAGAAAAAGAAAAAATTCATCTCTCATTTATGGAATACTTCAAACTTGGTTTCCCACTTATGATCCTACAAGTAGCTATGGCTACAGTTGCTATCTACTTCATGTACCTCGGTACAGTAGTAAACGCAAGCGTCTAAAAAATGCTCCCCATCCAAAAACAGAAAAATATTGTATTTTTCTGTTTTTATTTTATAGTAAGTTCAAATATATGAATCTTTGTAATAACTTTTTATGCTTGATATTGTTTGATTATATTCTACAGCTAGAGAAAAAATGAGTCGTCCTGTTGACAATCATAATGTCTGAGAGCATATAGCTGAAATCTTAAACAATAACGAGGAGCTTTCAGAATCAGATATAGAAAAATCTATCATATGACTTTCTGGACAATGAATTTA
>JAHDHC010000010.1:0-43518 GCA_020631485.1 Candidatus Altimarinota bacterium | reverse complement strand
TATGTAAAGATAGACAAAGATTTTTTTAGGGCAAATATGTATGCAATAAAAAGATATACTGATATTTTTCAAAAAAGTGCACAGGAAGTTATAGTAGAATGAGTAAAACACACTGAGCATCTAGTTATTATGGAAAAGTTATGAATCAATCTATGACAGTGAAACTATTTTCATGAAAGATCTAAAATATAAAAATTGATGTTCTCAGGAAACTCTCTATAATCTCAAAATATTCTAACACCGTTCTTGTGAAAACATATTTTATTCAAACCTTTGGTTGCTCGATGAACCAGGCTGACAGTGAAAAAATTCACATGTTATTTTTGCAGTCATGACTTAAAAGAGTACAAAAATGGCAAGATGCAGATCTCGTGATTTTTAATACTTGTAGTGTGAGACAAAAGTGAGAAGATAGAGTATTTTGAATGATACAGGAAATCCACAAACACAATGTCAAAAATTCGCAAAACATCATATGTGGTCTTACATGATGTATGGTCAGAAAAACCTGACTCGCTCAAAAATATCTTCCACAAGAAACAAAGAGGGAAGCAGCAAAAAAAATAGAATATATAGATTCTGAAAATGCTATCTTTAACAATGATGATAGATTATTCCCACGCTCAAACAACAAACTCGATTTTACCGTGCGTATTGAGGAGATAAAATACATAACGCACATACTCTCTCACATAACTGGCAATAAAATAGGAAATGATGATAAGTTTGATGATTATCTCAAATCAAGACAACTCAGGGAAAATCCAGCATCAGCTCAGGTTATTATCCAAAGTGGATGTGACAACTATTGTAGTTTTTGTATCGTTCCTTATACGCGCTGAGCGGAGATATCTCGCAAGTGTGAAGAAATTGTACAAGAGTGCAGGGAAGCAGCACAAAACTGAGCAAAAGAGATCACGCTTATATGACAAAATGTAAACTCATACGGAAAACAGTTTGTTGACAAGAAGATGTGGAACAAAGAAAAATCAAGCTGGAACAACTATGAGTGACAATCTCCATTTCGTAAGCTTCTCAATGACATAGATCTAATTGAGTGAATTGATCGTATACGATTTACCTCAAGTAATCCTCATGACATGACACAAGATATTCTTGACGCGCATATCGATCTCAGACATACGTGTAACTATCTTCACTTCGCGCTCCAGTCGGGAAGTGATGCTATGCTCAAAAAAATGAATAGAAAACATAGCTATTCTGATTTCCTAGAAAAAGTACGTTATCTACGCAAAAAAGATCCACTTTTTTCTATCTCTACTGATATTATCGTATGATTTAGCTGAGAAACAGAAGAGATGTTTCAGGAAACAGTACGCGCATTTCAAGAATGTGAGTTTGACTTTTGTTTTACCGCACGCTATTCAGTAAGAAAAGATACACTTGCTGCAAAGATATACCCTGATGATATCCCTGATGAAGTCAAAGCACAAAGATGGCATACACTCAATGATCAGCTTCTTGAGAATATAACAAAAAGAAACACTCTCATGCTCGGGAGAAAAGAGGATGTCCTCATAGCATGAGTAAAAGATGATTATTTTTTTTGAAGGACTCGTAACTTCAAAGAAGTATTTTTTGAAAGAAACACAAAAAACAAAATCTGAGATATAGTAGCAGTAGAGATAACAGATCTTGATAGATATGTCTTACATGGTAAAACCGTATAAATATGGACTATAAACTCTTGTATGGATTCATCTTTTCCCCCATATTTCTCATACTCATCTATATGAGTTATCTTCATATTTCTCACTCAGATAATCCAAATACTTCACTAAAAAAGACAAAAGAAACAATGCAGCATCAAAATACACAAAATTTTCAGCAAATTTCTGCAAATGATTTTAAAAAAGAACTCGATAGAGGAGAGTCTATACTCATAGACATACGCAGAAAAGAAGAGCAGCTTCAGTACTGAGTGATCTCACAAGATCAGCTCCATATAGTATTTTGAGAAGAAGATTTTGCTGAAAATATCCAAAAGCTCGACAAAGACAAAGACTACCTCATCTACTGTTGGCACTGACAAAGGTCAGCTATAGCCAGAGAATTTATGAAAGAGCAAGGCTTTCAGTCAGTAAAAGATCTAGAGTGAGGGATTGATGCGTGGAAATACTAATAAAGTATATCAAGAATAAGTTTAGCATTATGCTGCAATTGTAAGAGTACCATTTTTTGTCTGATTAATAATTTCTTCTATACTCTGCTTTGATCAGATATGTTTTCGAATAGCATTTACAATAAACTCAGGATATTCATATGCATCTTTTATAATCTCAAGAAGACGAAACTGATTTGAATATATTTTTTTATTTTTCTTTGGTATCTGGACCTTTATAAGCTTAGAAAGGTAGAGTTCTTGGATCTTTTCGGCATCTTTCAATATTGTGTCTTTTTTTGCAACTGATTGCGCGATTTTTTTTATATAACTGTCCTGAACCCAACCACGTAATCCAATAAGTGCGTCTAATACCTTTCCACCATCGATTATTTCTGAAGCAGAAAATCAACTTTGATTTTTGTTTCATTTTTTCACAACTCTTGCTTCTAGACCATTTATCCTTCCTGGCTCTACCTCAACCGATCATTGTCACTTGCAATCTTTATATTTTGAACTCCCGTGTTTTTTTACTTTTGAAGCGATATTTTCTGTCAGAAAATCACGAAATTCTGGATGAAGATTTTCGTTTTGTGAAAAATGTTTGAGTTCTTCGTTACTAAAAAAACCAGGTTTTTGGCGAAAATCAGTTTTTCACACGTCCCCAAGTTTCTTAAATAAAAAATATATAGACTCAAAAAGATATATTTCATCTCAGTCATTTTTTGGTTCTAGCTCAAGTCCCATAGAGTCATTTATAAGATCTGTAAGCTTCATATTTCACTTTTCACTTCAGAGGATCTTTATAAGCATTTTTTGATGAGTTTTTCAACGAAATCTAAGTATACATGGTATTTGTTTTGTTTTCCCATTTGCCATTTTTTTATGATATATTCAGTCCGTTTCTCTGTACTCTTTTCACGGAACCTTATCCATAGTTTTAGCTATATCTAAATTAAAGCTTCAAACTTCAGACATATTATCTCTCAAAAAATTTTCTCAGATAAGTATATTCATATCACTCTCTGCATTTTTCATCTGAGGGGTCTTTTCTATCAGATGAAATCAAAAAGTAAGCTTGACAAGATCACAATAAATCTGCCTTCTTTCTTTGTAAGTTGAAGTTGCAGTCTTTTTTAAGAAATCAAGCACATCACTCGTTTTAGAAAAATGCATATTATTAAAAGGTGCTCTGAGATCTATAGCAAAAGTTTCAGAGTACATCTCTACTGCTCTAGTATAGAGGTCATTGATATAATCAAGAGTCTCAGATTTTCCTATATCCATTCATAGTTCTTGTGATATCTGACTTCTGAGCTCCTCATCACTCAAGCCTCACATATTAAAGAGACGAAAGACATTTCACAGTTTTTCATTGAGAATATACGAACCCTCTTCTGAAAAATTTATTGCTCAGAATTCTGGTTCTCAAAATGTATGATTTGTACTTGTTATAATATACTCTTAATAGAATATTTATAATATAATACTTTATAATTATAAAATTGTCAATTTACATATTTCTCTTCAGACAAGTTGATTCTTCCTCTTGTAGAGAAGACTTCATGACTTTGTATGTTGTGTAAAAGTTTGATATTTTTCGAGTATATTTTCTTGAGGAATTATCTGTTCTATTTTTGCATATGATTCGAGAATACTATAGAGATTGTCTGCATATATATATTTTTTATGTATTTCCCAAAAAGGGAAGCAAAGTACTATAGTTCAACTATATCATGATTTTTTCAATGAGGAGAAAAATCATTTGTATATCTTTTCTAAAGATTGTTTTTGTTTTTCTATTCTCTCAAGAGATATATTTTTCTGCGTCATAACTTCTCAGAGGTATCATTCTGTTACGATTGCATCTGTTTTATGTAACTGGGGAAATTCTCAGATAAACTTTGCGTTGAGTTTTTCTATTTGAGAAATAAAATCAAACTCTGGCTTCAAACTCTGAAGATTCTGAGTAGAAGCAAAAACCATACTATCTGAAAGATCTGAGCCATATACTTCTGTATTTCACATATATACAGACTCTATCAAAACTGTTCAGAGTCCCACAAATGGATCGTATATTTTCTTTCATCAAGATATATTGATCATGATCTGGCAAAGTTTTGGAGGAAGCATTCAGACCTGCATATCTCTTGATTTTCCATAATCACGCTGAGAATAGGCATCGATATCCTGGACCCAGATCGTCTGAAATACAGTTTTAACTCCATCTATATCTACAATTGAGTAATCAGTTCATTTCTTTACAAGCTTCTCAGAGATAATCTGTGCTGAGTTGAGGTTCCCGAAATCCTTATTTACAAATCTAGAACTTACTCAAGCTAGTTTTAGCTCTTTTTTGAGAGCTAAAAGGTATTTTTTAAGATTGATTTTCTTTGAAAAGCTGCTGACTCAATACTGAAACTTTCACTGATAATCTTTTCACAGTTCTACTATAGAATAGTCACTTATTTTTCCTATTTTTATCGTCCCTCCCAAAGCTCCAGCTTTTTGTAAAACATCAGTTTCATTGAGTCATGCAACTACCAATACTGACTGATCAAGATAAACAATTTCTTCACACTGAAAAAGCTGCATCAATTCTCAAACTGACAACTTATATTCGCGCCCAAGCTGAAATAAAAGCATAGTAATCTATATATAACTAAGACCACAAAGATATCTATATTACACAAAAAAACAAGCTCTTACCAAACAATAGATTGACAAAATTAGAAAAAAATGTATTTTTAATTACAATAAACAATTTCTAGAACTGTTATATGACAAAAAAATTACAAGAATCAGAGTTAATCGCAGAATATAAATCAGCTATAAAAATGGGGCCAGTTTGACTAATATCTCACTTAGATGAAATTAAAAAACTGGCGATGAATCTTCTCATGTACTGACTTAGTTCATCAGAGAAAAAAACCAAAAAAAAGTTTCAAAAATACTGAATTAATCTTACACAAGCTATAGATTCACTTGAGAACAATAATAGTTGAGAATGAAATCATCAAGATTATTCTATCTGAATGATAGGAGATCAGATTAATGTAGTAGAGAGCGTCTCATGAGAAGACTGAAATTATAGAGAGATGTGGGGAATTTTTGGTGATTCATGGATAATAAATCAAGAGGAACAAGATATTACATTTTCATTATCTGGTAATATGTATCCTCAAATACCTTTTGGAGAACCTATAAAAGAAAATAATACAGAAGCAGCTGAGTTTAATAAAATAGATGATAGAAGACTTTTTATAATTATTTATGAAAGATGATATGATTTAGAGAAGCTAAACGATGCTTATAGATCAAACTTATGGATGGATGATCCTGGAAAATGGGAAGGAAGTAAACTACAACAGGAAATAACTTTTTTACACGAAATCGACAGATACCTTGATGTAGATATAAATTTTTTTTGAGAACAATTAGCACTTGCAATTTTCCATGACAAGATTCTTAAAAATCCTCTCTATGCTAAATTAGGTGCTCAAGATATACTCAAGCTCACACTAGAAATTTCTTGTGTGACCCTAGATCTATCTCATCTTGAAAGACATATAGATGCATTAGAAAAGTTCTTTAATCCCGAAAATTATCATGATACTTGAGCTGACATTATGACCTTAGAGTTGAAAACATGACAAAAAATACGCTTAAATTGTTTATTTGACGAAACACTACATTCTCATGATAAAGAGTATATTGCAAGACTCAGCGATTATCGTAATATTATTCACAATATTTGGATTAATTGATGGATAGTCTCTAACTTGTCATATAAATTCGACAAGGATTTTTGAGTTAACCTTTAAGTGTTACTTCAACTCTAAACTATAGGGAAAAATCATTTTTTCTTTGGTGAGGACTATTTCTTTTTCGAACAGACCACCTTGAGACTCAAGAAACTTCTGGACACTTTGCACAAGATCTTCTGATACTGATGCTCATGAGGAGATTCAGATACTTTTTGCTCACTCTAAGAAATCACTAGCAATCTCATTAGGAGAGTCTATGAGTATAGATTCTTTTCAAAACTTCTGTCCCAAAAGCTTGAGTTTCACACTATTGCTTGAGTTTTTTGAACCAACAATGATGAGCTTATCTATTTCTGGGAGAATATTCTTTACAGCTTCTTGTCTATTTGTCGTAGCGTAGCAAATGTCTGAAAAAGATGGAAGCTCAAGTTGCGGAAATTTTTCTTGGGCTTTGCTTATAAGTGCCTTTGTATCATCTACAGAGAGAGTCGTTTGATTGAGAAGGACAAGTTTCTGAGTAGGAGAGAACTGGAGCTTTTCTAGATCAGCTTCATTTGCGATAACATGGATCTTTTCTGGATCATTATCTGACACTCATATGGCTTCTTGGTGATTGTGTTGGCCAATGTAGATGACTTCATATTCCGAAGCTATGAATTTCTTTGCTTCTTTGTGGACTTTTATAACCAGTGGGCAACTTGCATCTATATATCTGATTCACTTATCAGCTACAGCTTGTACGTAACTTGGTGCCACTCCATGAGCTGAAAATACCATGATTTGTCATTTTTCAACATCATCGAGGTTATCTGTAAATACAACTCATTTCTTCTCGAACTCAGACACTATGAACTTATTGTGGACAATCTCGTGGTTCACAAAGATTGGTGCTCCATATTTTTCCAATATATCGTCCAGCATACCAATAGCTCTATCAACTCCAGCACAGTATCAACGAGGAGAAGCAAGTATTATTTTAAAATTCATTATTTCATCTGTAATTAGCATTTAAAATCTCTTTGCTTGTTTTATTGACAAAATCTAAAAGTTTTTCTGCATTCTTTTTCTTTTTATACGCTCTTACATCTCCAATTATTTCACTATTATAGGATCATTTATTTTTATGAGATCATCTTTCAAAGTATTCTCAGTTTGTATAATATACGTTTCAGATTTGCACTACTTCATTCATAGTTTCTCCGTCAGTTCTTTATATACTTCATCAATTGTTTGATTGGCATCGATATCTATGATCTTTCCTTCCTTTCTCTGCTCAGCAACTATTGGGAGTGTCTGATTTTTAAACTCTTCAAATCTTTTAAGTATTGGAGCTTCATCTTTATCATCATCTCTTTTTACGAGGATATTTCCATTTTTTGGATTCACTTCTGTACCTGATTGAAATGTCTCTCCAGTTTCTTTGTCATACATTCTTCATAGAAGGCGAGACTTTGCTATGTCTTCATCAAGATGAAAGTATACTACTGTATAGTCTGGAATAATCTTCTCAAAAGTTGTTTTATTCCACGGGAGTCGTATAAATGCATCGAAAATCACATTTTTTTCGTTTTTGTATTTTTCAAGCACAGCTTCCATAACTTGGATACCTAATTCGTCTGGGACGAGATATCCTTTATTTATAATTTCTCAGATCTCATTTCAGAGATCTGATCATGACGCTACGACTTTTCTAAACTCTACTCCCATCTCTACAAGTTTAAATCCATGATTTTCAACAAGCAGTCTTGCTTGCGTTCCTTTTCCACATCACTGGATTCATGTTGTTACCAATATCATATTTCTTTTAAATTAGTTTTTTCACACTCTTTACTTGCAATTATGTATCTAGACGAGAAAAGAGGGAAAATAAATAATGTGTGAATAATAAAAAAAATTGCCAACTAATCAAGTTATAAGACAATTTTTAATTACAAAAGTAATAAGCCGGATTCTGTACCTCGATATCAATCTATCTAGATCTATAATCACTTATAGATTCAAGCTGAGTATCCCGCTTCTAGGCGATAGGAAACAATAACCTATTGCGGGACCATTCCCATTGCACCACCTAAGGTTTACCACCACACTTACATCACTGTAAGGGATCATCAGTCGCTACAGAGATTTACATACAAACAAGTTGTATAATCAATCCGTGCAACACCCAATGACTTTTCACCTTTCGTCAACTGTCATCCTGAACTCGATTCAGGATCTCATAAAGATTCTGTGTCAAGATCAGAATGACAATAAACTAGTATAGTCTCTGCGGCACTTGCTGTCATGAAGGCTTATGTATTTACCTCCATGCGAAGTCGTTATCTTCTAGGCTGTTTCCACGGTGTCCAGACTTTCCTTCCCGCAATACTGCGCGATAGATACCTGCTTTTGCCTCGTAATTATATTGATTTTTAGAGTTTCGCAACAATTAGCATGATTTTATTTCATATCTATAAATGCAAAAGCTCCAAAACATCTAAGCTCTCTAAAAAAAGGGCACTTATAGCCCCTTTCTCATCATATTCTTCAAGACTAATACAATTTTTTATTTCTCTTCTTTTAGTATCTCGTTTACCTGTTGATCAGTACTAAACTCTCCTTCTCTCACAAAAAACGGCTCTGTAAGATTGATCTTGAGAGCATCGAGAATATCTTCTTCAGTGATTCATTCATATGCGAGTTGTACATTGAGATCATCTTCAATCTTTTTAGGTCAGTCTACTCAGTCTCTGTAGAATGTAAGTTCGACACCTTCTGAGAGCAACCCTGTAATTGAAAATAATATATCTGAACCATTTTTGATCTTTATTTTACTTCATCTCCTCTTTCAGAGTTGATCTTTTATTTCGGAAAATTTATCTATAGGATCTAAAAATCACTTTTCAAAAGTAAAAGTAATACCTAATTCTAATTCATTTACATTATCTACAACTCATAGGCTTTCAGCTAATTGATTCATATAATAATTTACATATTAAATATCACCTGTAAATTATAATAAATATTTTGATTGTCAAATTATTTTGAGGATTAGTTCAAATTATATATTGATGAAAATGAGATGAATTAGATTCATTTATTAATGCTGCGAATTGAGAAAAAAATTCTCGAGTTTCTGATATAGTTGGAAACTAATTTACAAATCTAGACCAATTTCAATCTATCAAAACTAACTTTTACTTTTACAAACTCTTTTACTATAAGCAGATCAAGCTTATCAAAGTTTATGAAGTGATATTTTTTCTTGAGCATTTTTAGAAAATGATCACAGTTAGATTTTTCTGGTGGAGTGATAGCAAGATAAAGTATAAGCTCTCCAAAGAAAATAGGAATATTGAGATCAGACATATGTCTCCCTGAGTATTTTAAAAGCTTTTTCGCCTTTGGGATGTCGTCGAGTGAGATCTTTCAGAGATAGAGCTCTCTCATGTCTCATCCATTTTTCAAAAAATCAAGAACTTTTTGTATTCATCTTCCATAGGTCACATCTTTGTGTTGTCCTCATTTACACTCTAGTGGATAGTTTCTCTTTTGACGGAGAATGTGCTGAAACATGTATTTTTTTCAGGTCATTTTAGAGTACAGTCTCATAAATCATTTTAATTCTTCAAGTTCAAATACTTCAGATGCTAAAACTATAACGAAATGTCGTGTAACTGTAATGTCTTCAAGTTTTTTTCATTTTAGAAATTCTTCTACAGTCATAGCAAAACCTTCTTCTTTTTCGAGATTTCAAGCTCAACGGAAGTTTCAAAGGAGTCTTTGGTTCATCCTATAGTTGAAACAATGCACTTCTATCTCATGTCCAATAAGTTCGATAACTCTCCTGAGCGTCATTGAGTCATATGTTTTTGAACTAGGAAATGATAGAAATCAAGGGCCATCATAGATACTCGAACGCTCTTCATGAACTACTTCAAAATCAAGTCACAAGATATCATTAAGAACAGTTTTAAATATCTTTGTATAGTTTCATCTCGTTACATTCGCTGCTAATTTTTCTTCTGCTTCTTTTGAAAGCTTATTTGTAGCATAGTATTTTACTCTATAAAGTTCTTTTGTTGGATCCAATAAGTTTTTTATGGCTTTTATATATGTGTTTTTGAACTCTTTTTGTTCATCAGAATTTAAAAGTCATTTTCAATCTTTAAAAACTTTTAAGATATAATTATAAGCAAGAACTAACTCATCCTGGTTATGAGATATCTTTCATCAGAAGTTTTTCTTTTCTAGTTTTTCAATCTGCTTCACAATAGTTTGTGCTTCTTTTTGAGTATATCCATGATCAAATCAAGCCTTTGAAAGCTCAAAAGGCAATCACAAAAGAGCAATCTCTAGACAGTTTCTGGAATACTTAAGACTTCATATCAAGATTTTTGATTTTATAGATTCTTGTTTTGATTTATACGTTATTTTTTGTAGTTTTTTCAGAAACTTATCAATTGCTGCAATTTTCTTTTTGAGTTTTTGTGATGTTATTTTTGAGACTTGTTCTAAATCGTGAGAATAATCAAATCTGAAACCAGCAAAATATCAAAATAGTGTTTCATTCCAATAATTGCCACAAGACATTTTTTTGTATGCATATGTAACTTCTATGATATCAGTGAGTTGACCATTAAAAATCTCATCATTAATAGACTGAAGAATCTTTTCAAAATCTGATTTTTTTATTTTTTTATTTTCCATACATGAATATATCAGTCTCTACTAAGTGCATAAACATAACACAAATAGAAATTAATAATAAATTAATAATAACACAAAAACTTACATTGAGCTAAAAAAAGCTACTTTCGACACACATCACAAACCAGTTTTATAGTTTATAAGCTATCTTCCATACTTATAGGCGAGGATCTTGTAGATATAGTTTTTGGTTTCATCGGCTGTTTCTAGTTCATAAAAGTCTCTGGCTTGTGAAGCCTGGATATCTCTCCTAAGTCAGTTTGGACCTCTATTGTAAGCTGCAACTGCGAGTGTCCGGGAGGGGAACTGATCTCTTAGAGATATCATATATTCTAGTGCTACACCAGTTGAGACCTCATAATCATAACGCGCATCAAAGTTTTCATCAATCCTCATAGCAAACAATCTCCCAGTTTCTGGCATAAGTTGCCAGAGTCCTACAGCTCCAGTTTCTGAAATTGCATTTGCATTGAGTGAGCTTTCAACATATGGAATATATCGTATATCATACGGAACTCATACACTTGCTACTTGTGTATCAATATAATCTATATAAACATCCTCTTTATTTTTTATATAGAGTCTTTTGAGAAAATTTTTATTCTGAGCTACGATTTTTCTCTCTACTATAGGATACACAGCCTCAGGAACTTTTTCTCAGGCAAACTCAAGATCATAGAGTTTTATATTGCCGTATACAAAAAACAAAGTCATATATGCTATGAGGGAAGTGAGCAAAAATATAGATGAGTTTGCGAACCTTTTTTTCATGGTTTCTAAAAAATTGTAATCTCTATGAAATAAAGTATAATCTTTTTGTTAATTTTAGCAAAATCATTGCTCTAGGCTAGTATTCAAGTCTCTGGAATTGTGTACAAAAATAGAGTACAGGAATTGCTGTCAAAGGAAAAAAAAGCTTTGACGCTCTAGCGAAAAAAAGTACATTTAAGAAACATTATTTTATCAATTCGAGATCTAAAATATTTTAAGAAATGGACAAATACTACAAGCTCAAATCAATCCTCCTCACACTCTGACAGGATCTTAAAAAACAAGATTTTCTTGTTTATTTTAGAAAGATTTCGATTCTCGAGATTACAAGTAGTAAAATAACATTTTGAGTTGTATCTAACTTCATGAAGGATAATCTCGAAGCAAAGTTTGATACACAAATCAGAAAAGCCGTTGATATAGAGTTTCCTGGCATGGAAGATATCCAGTTCAAGGTTGATAAAGATATCGATAATCCATCTAATACCAATGTGATAGATTGTGTAGACTTTTACAAAAAAAATCTCTGAAAAACCAAAAAACCTTCTCTCACTGAAAAAGATATTGTTCATAAAGAAAAAAACAAGACCATAAACGACAGGTATACCCTTGAGAAGTTTATCGTCTGATCAGATAGCCAGCTTGCATATTCTGCAGCTGAAGCTGTTATTAAAAATCCTGGTAATGCTTACAATCCTTTATATATATACGGAGAAGTATGACTTGGGAAGACTCATCTCCTTCAAGCTATTTGAAATGCAGTACTTAAAAAATACAAATGAAAAAAAATAGCCTACACTACAGCAGATAAGTTTATTACAGAATATGTAGAGTCAGTAAAAAAGAGAGGAGTAGATAAAATGAGATCAAAATACAGAGATATAGATGTACTAATCATCGATGATGTACAATTTCTCGCAAAAAAAGAACAAACACAAAACGAGCTCTACAATATATTTAACCTCTTGTATGATTCTTCAAAACAGATTGTTTTGAGTGGAGATAGAGCTCCTAATGAACTCACTGAGCTCGAACCAAGACTCAGAAGTAGATTTGGATGGGGAATAACTATCGATATAGGAAAACCAGACTTTGAGACGAGACTTGCAATACTTCAGGAAAAAGCGCATGAGAGAGAATTCCTCCTCCCAAATGAGATAGCAGAATTTATCGCAGCAAATGTAGTCGAAAACGTCCGTGAACTCGAATGAATCCTCAACCAGATAATAGCAGAATACGAGCTCACAGGAGTTGTCCCAACTCTCACGCAAGTAGCTCAAAAACTCAAAAAACTCAGCTTCACCACAGAAATACTCTGAAGTGTAAAACGTCCACAAAAGAAAACAATCAAAAGCTATGAAGACATAATTGACGTTGTATCAGCGCATTTTGGGATAGAAAAGGAAGGAATCCTAGGACAAAACAGAAAAAAAGAATTCATGATTCCAAGACAAGTAGCTATGTATCTGCTAAAAAACATGCTCAACTATACATACGAGAGAATCGGAAACATCTTTGATGGACGTAATCACGCAGCAGTACTCTACAGCTGTAATAAGCTCCAAAAGCTCATAAAAAAAGATCAAACGCTTATGTATGAAGTTAACGCTCTCAGAGAAGAGATAGGGTTATAAAATTTAAAACTAGCTTTTGCTAGTTTTTTTGTAGTAAGTTTAAAATATATAACTCACCCCTAGCCCCTCTCTTACATTAAGAGAGGGAAGTAAAAGTACATTTTTAAGCTTCAGTTTATTTTTTATAATAGTCTGGAAATATCTCATTTTTTTGATATATTGTATCTGATATAAACAGAAAAATATATGAAAAAAGTAAAAGTATCTATCAAGGATGAGAATACTCTGGTCTTGCTTGAAAACGCTCAGGAATGAGATATAGTCGATCTCAAGTCACTGCATGACTTGGACATAGATAAAAGCTCCATTGAGCAAGTAGTAAAGTCAATCAAAATGGATCAGTTCAATGCGAAGCTCAAAGAAGAGTCTCTGAGGATAGAAAATGACTTCAAAAGAGAACTTCAGCTTCGTGAAAGAGAGTATGCTGACAGAGCAAAAGACGATATCTCAAAAAAAGAAAAAGAGATTATTGAGCTCCAATCAGAAATCAAAAATGCTGAGACAAAATACAAGTCTCAGGCAGAGCTAGAAGCAATGAAGGAAAAGCAAAAGATGGAAGAGAGTTTTAGAGAAGAACTGAAGCAAAAAGAAACAGAGATAAAAGATATTAAACACGAAAAAGAGCTCAACGAGTCGAAACTCAAACAACAACTACAATCTAGTGAAACAGCTCTTATCTCCCTCAAAGAAATGAGAACCAAGATGAGCACAAAAATGATCGGAGAATCCCTCGAGCTTCACTGTGAAAACGAATTCAATAGAATACGTGCAATGGCATTCCCGAATGCCTACTTTTGAAAGGACAATGATATATCAAAATCTTGAACAAAGTGAGACTACATCTACAGAGAAAATGATCAAGACGACCATGAGATTCTCTCAATCATGTTTGAGATGAAAAATGAAGACGAAACTACGGCAACAAAGAAAAAAAATAGTGACTTTTTTAAGAAGCTTGATAGCGATAGAACAGCTAAAAATTGTGAATATGCGATACTTGTAAGTTTACTGGAAAAAGACAACGATTATTATGACGATATAGTCCAGGTACACGAATACAAAAAAATGTATGTCATACGTCCTCAGCACTTCATAACGATTATAGGATTCCTCAGAGAAGCCTGTATCAAGTCTCAAGATCTCAGACAAGAAATCACCAGACTCAATAATCAGAATCTTGACATAACAAACTTCGAAAGTTCTATGAACGAATTTAAAGAAGCATTTTGAAGAAACTATGGTCTTGCGTCTAAACAGTTCCAAACAGCAATAGATGAAATCGATAAGACGATTGATCACCTCAATAAGGTAAAAGAAAATCTCCTCAAGTCTGACAACAACCTCAGACTTGCAAACAACAAAGCAAATGATCTCTCCATAAAAAGACTCACAAAGAATAGCCCAAGTGTACAGGAGTCTTTCAATAAGCTCAACAGCTAAATTAAACCACTATGAAAAAAACAAAGATCATTGCAACATATGGACCTGCTATTAAGTGAGAAAGAGATTTACTTAGATTATATGATGCTGGAGTAAATATTATCAGATTTAATTTTTCTCATGCACAACATGAAAGTGTCAGGGAAGTACTAGAAATTATGAGAAAAAATAATCGTAATGGGAGAACAGCTCTTTCTATGTTACTTGATACGAAATGACCTGAGATAAGAACCTGAGATTTATCAGATTTACAAGTCTACAAAAAATGAGATGTATTTAAGTTTTACATAAAAAAAGAAGACTTCGTAGAAGATGGCTCATCACTATTTTGTGATTATCCACATATCTGAGATGATGCTTTTATTGATCAGATTATCGATGTAGATAGCTGATTATTTCGCATAAAAGTGATAGAAATACATGATAATTACCTCAAAGTAGAAGCACAAAATGATGCAAACATTGGATCACGTCGTCATGTAAATCTTCCATGAATTCGTCTCAAAATGCCTTGAATCACTGAAAAAGATAAGCAAGATATACAATTTGCTGTAGAAGAATCAATGGACTTTATAGCACTAAGTTTTGTGAGAAACAAAGAAAATATAGAAGAGCTCTTAGTATATCTTAAAGATTTATGAGGAGAGCATCTGAAAATAATTTCAAAAATAGAAAATCAGGAGTGAATAGAAAATCTACAAGATATAATAGAAGTAAGTGATGGTATCATGGTTGCAAGATGAGATTTAGGAATAGAAGTAGCGATAGAAAAACTTCCGACATATCAAGCAAATATGATACAAGAAACTCTCGAAGCCTGAAAGTTTAGTATAGTAGCAACACATATGCTTGAATCTATGATTGACAACCCTTTCCCCACAAGGGCAGAGGTGAGTGACATTTACAATGCTGTCATGCAACGAAGTGATTGTGTTATGCTTTCATGAGAAACAGCTGCTGGAAAATATCCTTTAGAATCTGTAAAAGTTATGACTGCAACTATTAAAGAAGCTGAAGCAAATTTGATTCCCATACATAGAGAGTTCTCAGATTGATGATTGACAGAAAGAGATAAAGAAAAAAAGACACTTATAAAGTCTGCTATATATGCAGCAGAAGAACTCAAAGTACAATGACTCTTTATTTTTACAAAATCGTGAAAGCTTGCAAGACTCGCATCTAGCTTTCGACCGAATGTGTCTGTTTTTGCATTTACCATGAGACTAGAATCTGTTGCTTATATGAACACACTCTATGGAGTTCATCCCTATATGATCAATAATTGGAATGAGGATTTCTCACTCAATAGGGATACAGCAATCACTATTGCAAAGCATGAAAAAGTATTGAAGAATTGAGATAAAATCATAGTGGTTAACGACATAGAAAAAGATGGAGAAGAAGTCCCAGTAGTAGAATTGATTGAAATAAAATAACTAAGATATCAAAATGGCAAAATTTTACGATACACTGCTCGCTGAGTATGTAAAACATCCCTGAACACGATGACTTGGTCTTGATAATCTGGCAAAACAAGAGCTTGATTATGAGATGATGTCATACGATACTGTTACAAATAAAAAAAAGCTAGATTTCAAAGATGTAGATCTAGATCTTGCAGCAAAATATTCATGAGAAGATGTCTACATGACAGCACAATTGAAAAAACAACAGGATAGTCAGACACAGAGTCTGGATTTGCTTTTTGATATGGAAATACCTGTGATGCAGGTACTCAAAGATATGGAAATAACTGGAGTTACAGTAGATAAAGAAAAGCTTATAGAGATATGAAAAAAACTGAAAAAAGAAGCGCTTGACCTGCAAACAAAGATACATGAGACGGCTGGAGAAGAGTTCAACATAAATTCGCCCAAACAAGTATGAGAAATACTTTTTGGAAAACTAGAGCTCCCAAAGTGAAAAAAAACAAAAACCTGATGGAGTGTTTCAGCAGATGTACTGGAAAATCTTGCAAGCGACTATCCAATAGCAAAAGATATAGTCTTATTTAGACATTATTCGAAAATACTCTCAACCTACGTAGTTGGTATTTCTGATCTGCTCGATAAAAATAGTCTTGTGCATACAAACTATAACCAGTCAGTTACTTCAACGGGGAGACTGAGTAGTACGAACCCAAATCTCCAAAATATCCCTGCAAGTGATGGAATAGCAGGGGAGATACGCTCTGCCTTTGTATCACGATTTGAAGGATGATCTATGATGGCATTTGACTATTCGCAAGTAGAAGTTCGTATACTTGCCTTTTTATCATGAGATGAAAATCTCCTTTGAGTATTTCAAAACGAAAGAGATATACATGCTGAAACAGGGAAGTTCATCTTCTGATCAGAAAGTATTAGCTGAGACCAAAGAAAGATCGCAAAAGCTGTAAATTTCTGAGTTATTTATGGAATCAGTGCTTTTGGACTGAGTAAAAACATAGATATCCCTATACCTGATGCTCGCAATTATATCGATGCCTTTTATACAAGCTATCCAAAAGTTCGTAGTTATTTTGATACAGTTATCAAAAACTGCGAGAGAAAAACCTATGTAGAGACACACTTTTGAAGGAGAAGATATATTTCAGGGATTAATGATCGTAACAAAATGATCAAGTCAGCATCAGAAAGAGAAGCTATCAATATGCCGATACAGTGAACGAGTGCTGACATCATAAAGCTTGCAATGATCAAGGTCTCTGACTGGCTGAAAGAAAATAATATACAGTCTCATCTCATCATGCAAGTACATGATGAACTCGTCTTTGATGTAATACCATGAGAAGAAAAAATTCTTGAAGAAAATATTCCAAAAATTATGGAATCCATTCTAGAAACAGATATAATAAAACTGAAAGTAGATACAGGTAGGGGAAAGACCTGGAAAGAATGTAAATAATGATACTTCTAGATTCTATACTCGTATGAGCTGCATTATTCTTTGTAGTAGTTTTTTTGATACTTGGGATTTCTAAACTCATAAAGTTTTATATATGACTCATGATATGACTTCTCATATGTATACTGGTAAATCTCAAGCTCAATGATTTATCAAGTAGCTGAGTCGCAAGCAATGGATTTGAAAAATTTTTACTTGGGAACGAACAAATTATTTCTTCTTTTTCTCTTTTTGCGATTCCTCTTATGGGCTTTTTATTTCTCCTCAATAGGAGCTTCATAATCCAGGAAAATGATTCAGAGTGATGACTCTGAGGTTCTATCTGAAATATCGCTATGTGACTCTTACTTCTTCCTATCGCTCTTGGAATGTACGCAATTGTTGAATCACTTGGGATATCAAAAAGCACTGTTTTAGAAAACTTTATAGCAGGAATCGCAGCGAGTAAGATCCTCAATCTCCTCTCAGAGTATTCCGCCTATATTTTCTTTTTACTTTTAGCACTTTTGGCATATAAGTTTGTTTTTAAATTTATCTTTATTGCACTTATCTACTTTATAGGCAGAATCAGTAAACTTCGAGAAGAAGAGCGTGAAATTCGTAGACTTAAAAAAGAACAAGAAGAGCAAGAAGAACTAACCGAATAACATGAAACGTGGAAGTATAATACACAATATAAAAGTAGAAAAACTCGTTTTTGGTGGAAAATGATTTGCAAAGCTCAAGTCAGATAATCCTGATATAGATGGAAGAACACTTTTTATAAGTGGCTGAGCGATACCTTGATCAGTTGTTGATCTAAAAATCATAAAAAAAAGAAGAGATTATTACGATACACAAATCGTAAATATTGTAGAAAAATCAGCACTAGAAAAACAACATCCAAACAATCCATATGGCGATACTGCCTGAGCGAAGTGGGCCAATATACCATATGAAGAACAACTTAAAATCAAACAACAACAAGTTGAAGAGTCATTATTTCATATAAAAAAGCTACAAGAAAATATTTGTGTTTCAGAAATTATTCCATCTCCACTTATTGATGGATACAGAAACAAAGTAGAGTTTTCCTATGGAAAATATCTCTCTGCAAAATATGGAATCGAGCAGCACTTTAACGTTGGATTTCACAAACAATGAGAGTTTTCAAAAATAGAAGATTTTGATGGCTGCATCCTCATAGATCAAATACAAAATGATATATACAAAGAAATAAAAGACTACACCAAGACTCTTGGACTTCCAGTTTACGATCAAAAAATCCAAAAGTGATTTTTTAGACACATTCTTATACGTCGTGCATTTTTTACAGATGAGCTCATGATAATTTTTAGTTTTAATCACGAGTACTTGACTGAAAAAGAGCACCTCTCAGATAAAATACCACTCATAAAAGAGTTTTTTCTCACACTTGCAACAAAATATGAGATTATACAATCGATATACCTTTCACACAATGCCAATAAGGCCGATATCGCTATTGGTGATCTAGAACATATATACGGAAAAGAGACGATCACTGAACGTCTTTTATGACTGGACTTTGAAATATCACCAACGAGTTTTTTTCAAACAAATAGCTACTGAGCTGAAAAGCTTTATACAAAAGTCCTAGAACTTGCAGAGACGAAAAATCTAAAAAAACAGAAAGTTTTAGATTTGTACGGAGGGACATGAACAATAGGGATGATCTTTGCCTGAGCATGAGCAAAACAGGTCACCAGTGTGGAACTCGTGCAATCAGCAAGTAAAGATGGACAAGCAAATGCTCTCAAAAATGATCTTCAAAATATAGACTTTGTCTGTGCAAAGGTAGAAGATTTTCTCTGAGACTATCTCGAAAATGGACATACTGCTGATCTTCTCATAGTTGATCCTCCAAGAGCTGGAATGCATCCAAAAGCTCTTCCAAATATCCTCAAGTTTTGAACAGAGCAAATCATATATGTGAGTTGTAATCCTGCAACACTCACACGTGACCTTGACTTTATTCTCAAAAATTCTGATTACACAATAGCAAATATTGTCCCAGTAGATATGTTTCCACATACACATCATATCGAAGTAATTGTCAACCTAAAAAACACTCACAACTAGGAATAATTTTGTTATATTCAAGAAAAAATATATAATACGACTGCGTGCACATATATATTTTTTAATCGTACATGGTATTTTATGGAAAATTTGAATATAGAAGCTGTTATGGCTTTCTTTACGAGTGATGCCGTATTGAATATCGTAAAAGCTTTAGCTGTACTTATTATAGGGTACATAGTTGCAAAAATTATCTCAAAGATTTTTGTAAAAGTATTATCAAAAGCTACATTTCTTGATAGATTTTTTGAATTACTCGAAGTAAATGTAAATTCTCAAAAACTCATAAGAGTATTAGGAATTATCTTGTATTACTTCATATTGTTTGCTGTAATTATAGCAGTATTAGAAATACTTGGACTCGACTCGATCAAGTCTTCACTTGAAGGTCTCAGAGGAGAATATCTTCCTGCTTTGCTCGCATCTGTTTCAGCTCTTGTACTTGCTTGGGTTATAGCAACAGTTGCAAAACTCTTTATCTCAAAAGGATTTAAAGCTGCTCACATAGACGAAAAGCTTAATAAAGAACTTTCAGAAGAAGGAGACTCAAAAAGTATGGCAATCGGAGACACTCTCGCAAACGCTGCATACTGGTTTATCTTCTTATTTTTCCTTCCAAGAATTCTCGAACCACTTGGATTTGGAGACATGATGACTCCTATAAACGATATAACTGACACAATAATTGGATACTTTCCAAAATTATTAACTGCAGGTGTGTTGTTTGTTATCTGACTTTTTATCGCAAAAATAATCAGAAAAGTTGTTACAAATCTTCTAAGCGCAGCTGGTGCTGATAAGATCGGAGAAAAAGTAGGGATGAAAGGAGTATCAAAAATAGCATGAACTATCGTGTTTATAATGGTATTATTCCCAATTATTACACAAGCACTTACAGCTCTAGAAATCGAAGCTATTAGTGGACCTGCTACAAACATACTCAATACAATTCTTGCAGCACTTCCAAACCTTCTTCTTGCTGTGATTATCCTTGGAGTTTCATACGTTGTATGAAAACTAGTTTGTGAAATTGTAACTGATCTTTTGAAAAGTGCAGGGTTCAACTCTGTTCCAAAAAAGCTTGGACTTAAAATGGAAACAAAAACATCTCCATCTAAGCTAGCAGGATCTCTTGTACTCTCTTTCATAATGCTCTTTGCAACAATCGAAGCAACAAATACTCTTGGATTTGATATGCTTTCAAACATCGTAGCACAATTTGTAGAATTTGGATGACAAATACTTGCTTGAGCTATAGTAATTGGAGTTGGTGCATATGTTGCAAACATTGTTGGAGACGTAGTAAAAGCAAGCTCTAAGTCAAAATTCGCTCCAAAACTCGCAAGAGGTGCAGTACTCACTCTCGCAATCGCTATGTGACTTAAACAAATGGGAATTGCTGATGATATCATCAATCTTGCATTCGGACTTATGCTCGGTTCTATCGCTGTTGCAGCTGCTCTCGCATTTGGTCTATGATCAAGAGACGTTGCTGGGAAACACCTAGATAACTGGCTTAAAAATATGAAATAATATTTTTAAAATCACAAACAAAAAGAACTTTTACCCCAGGTAGAAGTTCTTTTTTTGTATCTCAAGAAAAGATCATTTGGAGAATACAAAAATGCTATATACTAATAAAAATAAAAAATAAATATGAA
Source organism: Candidatus Altimarinota bacterium (assembly GCA_020631485.1). Taxonomy (GTDB): domain Bacteria; phylum Patescibacteriota; class Gracilibacteria; order BD1-5; family UBA6164; genus JAHDHC01. The sequence continues at coordinate 22,427 of JAHDHC010000010.1, read as the reverse complement.
TATTTTAGGTATAGATCCAGGAACTACAACGGTAGGTTTTGCGATAGTCTCTGATAAATGAGGAAAGGCAGAGATTGTGAATTTTTGAGTGATTGAAACGGTTCCAAAAGACGAGCTTAAAAATAAACTCAGAGATATATGATCGGACATGAAAGAGCTTATTGCAGAGTATAAACCTGAAATAATCGTTATTGAAAAGCTCTTTTTTCAAAATAATCTCAAGACCTGAATCGATGTAGCACATGCAAGAGGAGTAGTACTCTACGAGTCAATACTCTCTCATGCTCACATATTTGAATACACTCCTTTGGAAGTAAAGTCAGCAATCACTGGATATGGAAAAGCAGATAAAAAACAGCTGCAAAATGCTATTCAGTTACTATTCAAACTTCGCGAACTCCCTAAGCCAGACGATGCCGCTGATGCTATCTGACTTGCATACATGGGCTATCTCAATAAAAGATCTTTAGAATTTTAGATAAAACACTTGTAAATAAAATTAGATTCTTATAATTTTTTATGTTTGTTCACCTACAACAAGCGAATAAGCCTGCCGTAGTCTCTACGTAATAGCTCGGAGAGCTCGTTGATATGACTATGTGATTAATATTGGCTTTACTACAATAAAAGACCACATGATGTGGTCTTTTGTCTTTATATATACTAAAAAACAATGAGTAAAATATCTTTCAATTATCCCTCAAATATATATAATAATACTGTTATTTTAATAATTATAAAAACATGGTATTTGGTTTTATGGCAATAGCACTGATAATGGCTATATTGGTTCCTTTCGCACTTGGGTATTATTATCTCATACCATTTGCGATAATATTTGACATCATTGTTCTCTCGCTATCAGTAAGGATAGTGAAGCCTAACACCGTAAAGGTTGTTGAGCGCTTATGAAAATACTCAAGAATCCTCAGACCTGGGTTTCATTTGATCATTCCGATAATCGAAGTTACGAGAAATCAAGTACTCTACAGGAGAAATTTTCCAGTTGAAGTGGAGGGAGTTACATCAGACAATGTAACAGCATTTATCTGACTCAATGTTATATACTACGTTGATGATGACAACGATAGCTCAAAAAATGGAGCTATATTTAGATCGATTTATTCAATCGATGATCCTAGGACAATGATGAGATCTACTATCGATGAACAACTCAGATGAATGATTGTCTCATTTACACACAAACAAATATTTTCAAAAAGAGAAGAACTTGGGAATGCTATAGAAGAAAGACTCAGAGAAAAACTCTCAACTTTTGGATACAAACTCGACTCGATTCAAGTTCGTGATGTAAAGCTTGATAACACAGTTATGTCTGCCATGAACAAAGTAGTAGAAACACAAAAGTTCAAAGAAGCAGCTCTTAATGAAGCAGAAGCAAAAAAGATCATGCAAGTAAAAGAAGCAGAAGCAGAAAAAGAGTCTAAAATACTTCTGTGAGAAGGTATGGCTGGGCAAAGACTCAAGATAGCAGAATGATTCAAAGAATCAGTAGATATGATAAAAGAAGCTGATGGTTCTCTTAACGCAGAAAAAGTACTACAATTCCTTCTTGACTCGAGTAGGATAGAAACACTCGGAAACATCGGAAATCAAGAAAACTCTAAACTCATCTACCTCAACGAAGACTTAGAGGGAAAAACTTCAAAGAGTAGGGAAGACAAGCTTATAGCTGGAAGTGATATAATGTAAAATACACTTTGAAAAATAATGAAAATATATAAAATAGTCAGAAATATTCCTGACTATTTTTATGCTTCAAGAAACCCAATATTATCTCAAAATAAAAGCAAAAGATTTACAAAAATCTGATATCGGTAAACTCGCGAAAATACTCGAGTATCATGCAGACTTGTACTACAACCATGAAGCACCAATAATCTCTGATATAGAGTATGACACGCTCCTAAAACTACTAGAATCACTCGAAGAAAGATATGGTATCACTCAAAAATATTCTGAAAAGGTAGGAGATGATATAAAAGAATCAAGCTTCGAAAAAGTAGCTCATAGTCGTCCTATGATCAGTTTATGAAATACCTACAACTCAGAAGACCTACATGACTTTGATACACGTGTAAAAAAGCATTTAGATGAAGATATATCTGATATAGAATACTGTCTTGAGTACAAATTTGACTGACTTGGGATAGAACTCATATATAAAAACTGAGTATTTACTCAAGCAATCACACGAGGAAACTGACTCGAGTGAGAAGATGTTACTGAAAATATAAGAACTATTTCAAATATCCCTAAAAGTATTAGTTATACTGAGTATTTAGAAGTACGTGGCGAAGTAGTTATGCCTATTTCTGAGTTTAACAAACTCAATCAAAAAGGTAAGGAAGATGGAATGAAAATTTTTTCAAACCCTCGTAATGCAGCGAGTGGAAGCGTCCGTATGAAGGATAATACTATTACAGCTCAGAGAAACCTGAAATTCTTTGCCTATGATATAGGGAATTTTGATGCGTATGTAGAAAATACGAGACCTCACTCATATACAGGTGTCATATATAACTTAGAAAAAATAGGTTTTGAGATATCGAGCTATTTTGAAAGTTTTAAAAACATACACACACTCTCTCAAAAAATAGAAAATTTTTGAGATTATAAATCAAAAATTGATTTTGAAGTAGATGGTTTAGTTGTAAAAGTAAAGGATATTTGACTGTGGAAACAGATATGATTCACAGAACATCATCCAAAATATGCTATTGCCTATAAATTCCCAGCTGAAATATTTACAACATCTATACTCAGTGTAGATCATCAAGTAGGAAGAACTGGAACCATAACTCCAGCTGCAAACCTTGAAACAGTAAATATTGGTGGAGCAAACATCAGACGTGCTACGCTTCACAACTATGAAGAAGTTCAAAAGCTTGATGTGAGAATTGGTGATAGAATATTTATAAAGCGTGCAGGTGAGGTAATCCCAAAAGTCATAGCAGTAGCAGACCCTGACAATTCTCAGAGAGAAGATTATGAGAAGATCAGCGTACCACCAAACTGTCCATATTGTGATACTGCTATTGTAAAAGATGGAGAAAAAGTACGCTATTATTGTCCAAATAGGATATCTTGCCCCAAACAGATATCAGAACAGCTTATATATGCCGTAGGAAAAAGTGGTTTTAATATCGATGGGCTCTGAGTACGTCAGATAGAAATATTTTTAGAAGAGTGAATTATTTATGACTTGCCGAGTATTTTTTTACTTAGTGAAAAAACAGAAGCTATTTTAGAGCTTGAAGGTTTCAAGGAAAAGTCAGTAGAGAATCTCCTCAAAGGAATAGAAAAAGTCAAAAAGACAAAGATAGATATAGTACTACGTTCTTTAGGGATCGAAGGAGTAGGGAAGAAGACAGCTAAAAATCTCTCAGTGCTCTTTCAGTCAGAGTCAGATCTCCTCAAGTTTGATCATACACTTGAGACGATCGAACAAATCCCAGATATAGGACCAGAAGTTGCAAAGAATCTCCAAGAGTATTTCTCTGACCCAAAAAATATCTCACTATGCCAAAAACTGAGTGAACTCTTAGAGATAGAGTACTATGTTCTACCAGTGCAAAGTAGTTCAAGCATTTTTTCTGGAAAAACAGTATGTATCACTGGGAGCTTCGAACATAACTGAGAAAAGGTTTCTCGAGATACACTAGTAGAACAACTTGAATCACTATGAGGGAAGTTCACTAGCTCTGTGAGTAAAAAGACTGACTTTCTCCTCGCAGGAGAAAAATCCTGATCCAAACTCCAAAAAGCCCAAGATCTCTGAGTACAGATACTCAATCTCGAACAATTTTATTGACAAATGTAATTTTTATTTATTATATACAATATTACTATTAATTATAAAATATGATAACGACTCCTGAAGAGCAAGATTGGATGAACATGTTAGAAGGACCTCAATGAACTAACTGTAGTACACCCTCAGCGGGGGAAGCAGATGAACAAGTTCGCAATATTTTAGATCAATTTGAACCAAACGATGAGCAGACTCAATAATTTAGTACTTATTCCTGATGCGAATAATGTATTAAAAGAGGGCAAATCAAATTGCATTAAAGCTATAGAACAGGTATTTGGATGATTTTTATATGGGACACATACTTCTACACTTTTTGATTTACAAAATCAGATTAATTATCATGAGGATGCATCAACATTTCCTGAATGAGTCGCTAAAAGACTCCGTACTGTAGCACTTATGCTCGAAGATCCAGATGCAAATAAGGCACAGTTAGAGAGTTTTAGATATACAGTTATACGACTGGTAAGAAACAATGAGAAAAAAATCATCTCAGATTTAAGATGACAACTACCAGTAAGTCGTAATACATCAATGATACTAGACTCAAAGCAAAGTAAGCTTGACCATCGGACGAGACAACAAGAGCTGACTAGATCCTCAACAACTAAAAAAGATAGAGAATAAAATACTCTATCTTTTTTTTCTTCCGAACTTTTTCTTGATCCTCTGAGCTTCACGGCTTCAGAGTTTTTCTTCGAGTACGAGATTCATCTGTGCAGATTCATCATAGAGACTTTCTGAGAAATCAAGTCCACGCTGTTTTTTGAACTTATAATCTTCATAGTTCCCGTAACTCACTTGTAGCTCTCCATCTTCGATCAACCAGATTTGATCTGCGAGCTTATTTACAAAATATCTATCATGCGATATAAAAAGTATCGCTCAGGGGTATTTTTTGAGTGATCTTTCGAGCTCCTCACGGGTATCATAATCAAGATGATTTGTAGGTTCATCAAGTATCAAAACCGTAGACTGTTTTTGTCAGAGTATCGCAAACAAGAGCTTAGAGGTCTGTCATCCAGATAAGTGCTTTACTTTTTTATCTATATCCGTTCTTTCAAAGAGGTAATGTGCGAGAAATCCTATGAGCATCTGTTCTTCGTAGTGTAAGCCATGCTTTTCGAAGTTTTGCCTGAGTGTTTTTTCTGGATCAAGCTCTTCATGCATTTGAGAGTAATACACATACTTGATTCATTTTCCACGGCTTATATGACCATCTAGTGGATCGATTTGGCCTATAATCGTCTTGAAAAGTGTCGATTTTCCAACTCCGTTTTCTCCGACAATTCCGACTCTCTGTCACTTTGTAAGTGTCAGTTCAGGTATGTAAAATAATGGATCTTTTCTCCCTATAAAAACTTCTTTGAAATCAAGAACTTTTTCGGGAGATTCTCCAGTATATTCAAAGAAGAATTTTGGCTTTTTCGGGATGTATGGAGCTTCGAGTTTCTCTACTTTTTCAAGCATTTTTTCTCGTGACTTTGCCCAACCTGCACGACTTCCTGCTCTAAACCTATTTACAAGTTTTTCTTGTGACTCAAGCCACTCAGATTGACGCTTGTAGTCTGCGAGTTTTATAGCTTCTATCTTCTCACGCTCTATGACATAGCCAGAATAATCACTATTATAAAAATTTATATTTCTCAGTGGTTGCAATTCATATGTTTTGTTACAAGTCTTATCAAGAAACTCTCTATCATGGGAAATGATCACATATCCTCAGGGCCATTTGTTGTTCAGGTATGACTCAAGCCACTCAACACTTGCCATGTCTATAAAGTTTGTTGGTTCATCTAAAAAGAGTATATCAGGTTTCTCAAGCAAGATCTTTGCCAGAGCCACCTTGGTACGCTGTCCTCCACTTACTTCTTTGAGTTTGTTATCGAGGAGATCAAGTATTCACATCCCATTTGCAACTCCATGAATCATCGATTCTGAGTTATTTCCTCATATATTATGAAATCTCTCAAGTAGGGAAGTATATGTATCTATCAGATCCATATCAGAACTATCTTGCTCCATTTTTTTCTCAAGCTCTCGTATCTCTGCATCGAGTGCAAAGATCTCACACAAACCATCTCTAAGCTCTTCTCTCACAGTTTTGCTCTCATCATCACTATATACCTGACTCAAATAACCAAGTTTTACATTTCATATATTTTCAATCGCACCATCAAAATCTCTTATTTCTCAGGTAAGGATCTTCAGTAAAGTTGTCTTTCATACTCCATTTCACCCTACTATAGAGACTCTATCTTTTTCATTGAGCACAAAATCTATTCATCTCAATATCTCATGATCATGAATCTCAAACTTATCTATCTTTACGCGTAGGTGTTTCACTTTTTTATTAGTTTATTATTTTGCAGAGATTTTAAACAATTTTTATTTTTCATCAATTCAAAAGAAGAAAAAATAGAATGCTTTATGAAAAATCTATAATCAAAGTAAATCATGGATCTATAATCATCTCATAGAACATAAAGAGCTTCATATTTTACTTAATCTGAGTAAGTGACTCACTCTACTGAAAGGCTTTTTGGCTTATTAAAATTCGTGAGTATAGTATTGGTATATATAATAAATCGGGAAGGATGACAAAACTCTTTAAAGATAAGATAATAAAGCAAAAGCTTGAAACGTTTCAGATTGAAAACTTTGAACAAAAGCTAGAGGTAGTTAAAAAATGGCAAAATGACTACCATAAAGGAAGTTTAAAACATGATAAAGAGATATCAAGAGCACCAGGTTGGACACAAGATTTTTTATGAGAAATACTTGGGTATACACGTAAGCCAAATGAAAATCACAGTTATGATACAGAATATACGGTTGCAGGACAACGTCCTGATTTTGTTTTAGCACATTTTTGAAGCACACAAAAATGATATGTCATTTGAGAACTCAAAGATGCAAAAACTTCTCTTGATGCTCCACAAAAGAGAGAATGAAGTGTGACTCCTGTACAACAAGCCTTTAAATATAAAGGAAATTTGAGAGACAGTAGTTTCGTCATAGTATCAAACTTTTTTGAAACACGTCTCTACTATGATAACTATCTCGACTATGAGGTGTGGACTCTTGATACTCTCATAAATCCTAAAAACGATTATTTTGAACTGAGAAAATTTATTTTTCTCCTGACTGAGTCAAACCTCATAGCAAAAAGATGAGAAAGTACGACAAAGAGTCTTATTTCTTTTATTCAGTCTGACCAAAAAGAGATAACCAAGAAATTCTACAAAGAATACTCTCTTCTCAGAAAAGAACTCTTTAAGGATATTATTGTTCAAGCAAAGAAAGCAGGAAAAACATATAAGCAGTCAGAGCTTGACATGATTCTTTCAAAGACTCAGAAAATTATTGATAGAATTATATTTATACATTTTTGTGAAGATAAAAATTTACTTCCAAACTGAAAACTCAAAGTAAATCTTCTCAGAGCAGAAGAAATTGGGTTCACTCCTTGGGAAATGCTAAAGAAATTCTTTGAATTTGTGAATAGCTGAAGTGAGACGCTTGGTATACCCGATGGGTATAACTGAGGACTATTTCATAAGGATGAAGAGTTAGAAGCTCTCAAAGTATGAGACGAAATATGTAAAAAATTTGTGAATTTATGAGAATACGACTTTGAAGACGATCTTTCTGTAAATATTTTGGGACATATTTTCGAGCAATCGATCTCGGATATAGAAGAACTCAAGGATAAAATACAAAAAAATCAAGAAGTAGCACTTTCGAAACGCAAGAAAGACGGAGTATTCTACACTCCTGAGTATATCGTAGACTACATAGTGAAAAATAGTGTTGGAAAAAAGATTGAGGATTGGGAGCTAGAACTCAGAGAAAAACATAAGCTCAAAGAAGATATCAATGATCAGAACTATACAAAAAGAGCCATACTCGTATATAGTGAACTTCAGGAAAAACTGCAAAGTATCACTGTTCTCGACCCTGCTTGTGGATCGTGAGCTTTCCTTGTAAATGTATTTGATTTTCTCCTCGCAAAAAACAAAGAAATATCAAAAACTCTCGAAGATCTCTGAGTAAATCAAGGGCTTTTTTCAACAGAGTCTCATTTCAAATCTATACTCAAAAATAATATTTATTGAGTTGACCTTAATGAGGAATCAGTAGAAATAACTAAGCTTTCACTCTGGCTCAAAACAGCTATAAAATGAAAAAAACTCGCAAATCTAGATAGTAATATCAAGTGCTGAAATAGTCTCATAGATGATCCAGAAATTGCCTGAGACAAGGCTTTTTCTTGGGAATCTGAGTTCCCCCAAATATTCCAAAACTGAGGTTTCGATGTAATTGTCTGAAATCCTCCGTACATAAAAGAATTTGTAAATAAAAATGCCTTTAATTGATTACATAACAACAAATTTTATCAGTGAAAAATGGACTTATGGCAATTTTTTGCATGCATGTGATTAGATTGGTTAAAAAATGATGGGTATTTAAGTTATATTGCTCCAAATAATTGGGTAAACAATGCTGGTGCATCAATTATGAGAAATAAGATACTTGAAGACTGAAGGATTGAGAAATATGTAGATTTTTGAGACTTTAAAGTTTTTAAAGACGCTTGAATTCAAACTATGATTTTTATCATACAAAAAAATATAGATCAAAATCCATATAATTCTAAATATGTGAATCTAAATTACTGAAATACTTGAGATATTGCAACATACCTTACTTGATGAATTACTTTTGATTGAATCATAGTAAAAGAAGCGTTAATTGATACGATAAAATTAAAAAATAAAAATATATCATTTTTAGATGATAACGTATGAAAAATTCTTGATAAAATTGAAAAACAAAGCAATTTTAAACTTAATGATAAAGAAATAGCTCAATGAATTGTATGAGCACCAGATAAAGCCTACTTAACAAATGATTATAATAAATTTAACAGTCAAGAAAAAGAGTTCATAAAAATTTTTTACACAAACGTCTGAAAATATAATTGCTGATTTTCTGAAAATTTTATTTTCTATTTAACTGAAAATAATTTTTCTGAAAAAAAAATAGAAGACTACCCAAATATTTTTACACATTTTGAGCCATTTAAAATAGGTCTTAAAGAATCAAGAATAAAATTAAAAACTCCAAATAAACCATACTATTTTTTACATAGACAAAGAGATGAGAAGTTTTTTAAGAAGGGGGTAAAAGTAGTATGTTGAACAAGAGTGGATAAAATGTCATGTTTTTACACTGAAGAAAATTTTTACTGAAGTAGGGCATTAAATTTTATTAAAACAGACAGAATCAATCTTAAATATTTAAGTGCTATTTTTAATTCTAACTTAACAAATTTTTGGCTCAGAAATAAGTGAAAGGTTTTATGAAATCTACTTCAAGTTGATAAATGACCTCTACTTTCTATTCCAATTAAAGATATCCCTCTTTCAGACCAAACTCCTTTCATTGAAAAGGCAGACTTTATGCTGGAGAATAACAAGACTATGTGAGAAAAGGTTCAGAAGTTTTTGAAACGAGTACAAGGAACTTTTGAGCTGGAAAAATTGAGTAAGAAACTTGAAGCTTTTTATGAGTTGAGCTTTGAAGAGTTCATAAAAGAGTTGAAAAAGAAAAAAGTAGTACTTTCTTTAAAAAATCAAGATGAGTGGGAGGAATATTTTGATAGTTATAAGGCAGAAATAGTAGAAATCAAAACAAAGATTGATGCTTGTGATAGAGAAATTGATGAGATGGTGTTTGATCTGTATGGATTGAGTCAGGAAGAAAGACAGATTGTTATTAATAGCTAGGGAAATATATTAAAGAAAATCCCCATAAGGGGATTTTCTTTATCTTGTATGACAAGGCTTACAACACCAATAACATCAATCTACATTATCAAAATACTTTTTTGCCTCAGTTTTAGCAGGTCAGCAACTGAGATGATATCATAATGACTGCCTATTTATCGGATCTGGTAAACGAATGCAGGTAGAAACATTATGCACTTCATGCTCTCGTCATGGAGACTGGGGATTTTTATTAACACAATACAACATATAAAATTATATTAAAAAATAAATATTTGCTTGCAAATATTTACATTTTTGTTATCTTTTAAGACCTGTCGAAAGGGTTAAAAGTTTCGTAAATATTCGCGAGACTTTTTTTTGTCTTACAAAAAGACAGTATAATTGTATTTATTATTCAGAAAAATAAAACACAGAAAATATAATTTATGTTAAAAATTCGTGTAAAACTATTCAAATATTTGATTTTAATGATTTTTTATATATACTTTTTATATAATATAACTAAATAGAATTCATATGAATAATTTAGATATTTGAAAGAAAATTAGATGAAAAAGGGAAGAGCTAAATATATCCCAAGAGGAATTAGGCTGATATCTCGGAATTAGTAGAATTGCTGTAGGGAATATTGAAACAGGAAAAAGAAAGGTGAAAGATTCTGAGATGCAACAAATCTGTGACTTTTTCGAACTACCACTTAGCTTCTTTAAAGAAAAAATAAACACATATGAGAATCAAAGGCCTTTAAAGGACCTGATACTCTATATCGCAAATAAGCTGAAAGACAGTGAAGCTTTTTGAAAAACAACTCTCAACAAGCTTCTGTATTTTAGTGATTTTAATTATTATGAGTGGACTTGATCACTTATAACAAATACAACATATAAAAAACTTCCATATTGACCCGTGCCAAGTGATATCAGTTCTACACTTGAGGAAATGGTTTTAGACTGAGAAATTGCAATATTGGAAGAGAACTATCATGGATATACAAAACAAAAAATTGTAGCACTGAGAGACAATAGAGAACAAATCAGCCTAAATCTATTTAGAAATACTGATATACAGAATAGAAAATCTGACTATAACTATACACCATATGATGACTTGCCACAAAGCAAGAAGATTGTAGATGATGTCATAGAAAAGTATGGGAACTGGAATGCAAGTAAAATAAGTGATCTTTCACACGAAGACACACCCTATCTTGTAACTAAATCATATTGAGACACTATTAAGCCCTCTCACGTATTTTATAGAACCTTACCTTTCATAGTAAATCATCATAATCTTGATGAATAATGAAATATATTTACTGAAACATATTTAAAAAGGAATTCAAAAAATTATGTAAAAAATACAAGAGTTTATGAGAAGATTTCGAAGATTTTTTAGCAGAAATTTCATCTGATCCAACATGAAGAACTATACTGAGTAATATAATTGAGAGAATAACTATAAAAGATTCTGGTAGTTATTACAAAGTAAGAAAATTCGTATGTAAGAGTATCAGTCGTAACTCTTCTAATAGCGGAATAAGAATAATCTATAAGTATGATAATGATTGAAAAATAGAATTTGAAGAAATAACTTTTGTAGAAATTTACCATAAAAACGACAGAGAAAATCATGATAATTCAAGAATTATATAGATCATAGAAGTTATTATGGGCAAGAATACTAGTGTATCTGCCTTCAAACCTGAATTCATATTTTAAAAACTATACCTTCGTGTCTCTCTCTAAATGATTTTGTATGCTCTAAAATGATTGGGGCTAAAGCTTCGTTTATTTCTCTTGAGTGTTCATCAACCAATGGATGATCTGTAAATAAAAGTACTTCCATAGGAAAAGGAACTTTAGAAGTTTGAAACTCAAAACTGTGTTGAACAGATGAGTCTTGAGACGTAATTGTTCATTTTATTTTAATCATTGCATATTTATGATTTATATTTTTAGTATAAGTATAGTATTTTTTTATACTGTCAATAATGAGATTTTCATAGATAATATATTTAAGAAGAATTTGAAATAGAAGATATAGCAGTATACTGCAAAGCATGAAACCAAGACTCAAGAAAAATAACTATACTGCTCAGAAGAAAGGAACAGGGAAGAAGAAAAAACCAGCTCCGTATCAGATGCATGATGAGTATTTTAAGCGTGCAAAAAAAGAATGATATAGAGCCAGAAGTGTCTATAAATTGATAGAGATCCAGGAAAAATATGAGCTTATAGAACCACACATGCATGTCTGTGATATTGGTGCTGCCCCTTGAAGCTGGATGCAGTATACCAAGCGCATTATCGGAGAAGATGGTAAACTCCTAGGGATAGATATAAAAAAGATAGATAAATACTCTCAGCCCAATATACAAACTATTGAGTGTGACATATTTAACTACACGGATGTACGTGGAGAAGTAGATGATTTCCTCGGAAGTGACAAAAATTTTGACCTTGTAGTGAGCGATATTGCTCCAAATACAACTTGAAGAAAAGACATAGATCAGTATGCTTCTGTAGAACTCAATATAGAAATCGTAAAGTTCGCTTCTGAGTTCCTCAAGCCAGGTTGAAACCTCGTGATGAAAGTCTTTAAATGAGAAGATTTCTCTGATCTCAGTTTCTGGATAAAAAAGCATTTTAAAAATATGTATGAGTTCAAACCAAAGGCTGTTCGTGATAGGAGCTTTGAAGTATATATAATCGCTAAAAATAAATTTGATGAGTGAAAATAAATCAGAAATATCTCTTGAGGAGAAGATAGATTACATCTACGCTCGTATGAAAAAACAGCAAAAACTCGAGCTTGTTTGAACGATTCTCAAGTGGGGAACACGTCTGTTTCTTGTACTATCCCTTTTATATTTTTTCTTTGTGAAGCTTCCTGTTCTGAAAGATGAGATAGTAGATAGTATCACTCCTGAAGTCCCTACATTTGACGTTGAGTCAATTTCTAACTCTGACGTTCTCAATACTATAAAAAGTAGATTTTCTGACTTTGTATCTGAAGAAGAAAAACAAACTTCCCAAGAAAAAGGTACAACACATAATATAAAATACTAAAACACTATGTTTTTACTCAGTGTCATAAACGGGATTATTATAGCTTGCATAGGACTTGCTATCATAAAATTCCGCAGAGAAATAAAAATGTGGATATGAGCCATAGGTTTTATAGAGCATTATCTGTGAAGAGGCTCCACCTATCTGGTTATCATACTCATTTGATCAGCATTTGTCATCACATGATTTCTCTGGCCTTTTTGAGCTCAGGATTTTTTCCAAAACTCGAGACAAATAAAATAGTTTTTTTATTTCCTTTTAAAATTATTTTATATAGACTAGGAAACATTACTCATAATAGATTACTTTAAAACAACATGAAGCTAAAAAATATACAAAAAATCGCCTTGATAATCTGTCTTATATCATGACTGAGTTTCCAAGCAACTTTTGCAAATGATATACAGAGAAAAACAGTATACGAGAGAATCTGAAACTCTATAGAGACTCCTGACTCATACCAATACATACAACTACTATACTCTGACATAGAAGCAAATGAACAAGGATTTACGGGACTCCAAAAACTCGTATATTCATGAAAACTTAAAAACAAATCAGCCAGAGTTTTTCCAGAAAAAGCTATGACAAAAACTGAGCTTTATAAACTCCTGCAAGCAACAGCTGATAAAAACTTATTTCTCACTGATTATCTCAAATCATCAGAATGATTTGTTGAGGAATCTGATCTACAAATACTCCAAGCTCTCTACGGAGAAAAAGAAACTATCACTGTTCAGTCTGCTCCAAGTACGAATCTTGATTCTACAAAACTCCAAATTCTTGAGGACGTCTACAATACACTCAACGAAAATCACTATGATAGTGAAAACTTTGATAGTGATACACTTCTCAATTCTGCCATACAGTGACTCGCGAGTGGGACAAAGGATGATTATACCTCTTATTTTCCTCCTACAGAAAATCAAGGCTTCCAAGATTGACTCCAAGGTGAGTACGAAGGGATATGAGCTTATGTAGATATGCCTGAACCAGGAGTAGTTGTAATTGTCTCGCCGATTATGGGAAGCCCTGCAGAAGCTGCAGGTTTGAGATGAGGAGATATAATATATTCTGTAGATGGTACAGTTGTGAGTGATACAGAGTCTCTCAGCCAAGTCACTTCTCGTATAAAGTGACCCTCTGGGACAGATGTAGACTTATGAATCCTGAGAGATGGAAAGAAAAAAGTATATACTGTTACTCGTGGAAAAATACTCTTGCGTGATGTTATAGGAGAAAAGGCAAATGCTAGTACTTATTATATTGCAATGAAGATGTTTACTGGGAATATAGCAAGCCAATTTACTACAGAACTCGAAAAACTCAACCAAGAGCAGGGAATAGAAAAAATCATAATCGACCTAAGAAATAACCCATGAGGATATCTAGACCAAGTTATAGATATACTCTGACACTTTATAGATCAGTGAGATACGGTTGCGACGGTAAAGTACAAAAACTCAGAACAGGAATATTATTCTTACTGATATGATCTCTATGATTTTTCTGACAAAGAAATAGTGATTTTGATAAATGAATGAACAGCGTCAGCGTCAGAAATCATGGCAGGAACACTCAAAGACTATTTCCCAGACAGAGTTACTCTTGTAGGAACAAAAAGTTTTGGAAAAGGATCTGTTCAAACTCAAAGGTATTACAAGGATGGATCTGCACTCAAATACACAATAGCAAAATGGTATACTTGAAAAAGCCAGAATGGTATCGATAAAGTCTGACTTAGTCCTGACCTTGAAGTTATATACGATACTAATTTATATGAAACAAGCCAGAGAGATAACCAGGTCGAGGCTGCAATACAACTAAGATAATCTTATGGGAAATTTTATAAATTTTATTACAAATCTCGTAGCTGATATGGGCTATGCGGGGATATATTTTATGATGGTTTTAGAATCGAGTTTCTTTCCATTTCCATCAGAAATAGCAATGGTTCCAGCTGGTTATCTCTCAAGTCAGTGAGAGATGAACTTTGCTATAGCATTTGCAGCTGGGACATTCTGAGCTATAACTTGAGCATGTATAAACTATCTCATATGACTGAAGCTTTGATGACCTCTTCTTAAAAAGATTATAGAAAAATATGGAAAATATGTATTTCTCACACTTGAGCACTACAACAAGACTGAGTATTATTTTCTCGATCATGGATCAGCTGCAACTTTCCTCTGAAGACTTGTAACATGAATCAGGCAAATCATCAGTCTTCCTGCTGGAGTATTCAAGATGAATTTTTGAAAGTTTCTCTTCTATACATGAGTATGAGCATGACTCTGGAACCTCGTCCTTATGGTGATCTGATACATAGCAGGAGAAAACAAAGAACTTATCGCACAATACTCGTTTGTAGCTCTTATCATCAGTCTCGCTATAGTATGATTTTCTTGATACCTCTATTTCCAAAGAAGGAAATATCCTATAAAGATAAAAACTTCTTCGCTTATATATCTTGATAAAGACAATAAAATCCTGATTGATGACATTAGAGATGTTTCTGAGCACTGAAATAATTGGGCACTATTTGGTTGAATACATGCATATGGAGAGAAACCAAAGAAGACTGTTATACGTGAGATCAAGGAAAAACTTGGCCTAGATATTACTGATACAGTAAAATATGCATGATATATAAAAGAAAAACTCCCAGAGAGACACACTATAGTAAAAAGATCATTTTACTATATACATAGTGGAACTGAGACTATTGAAGCGCAACATCTATCAAAGAGAAATTCTCAGTTTATACAAATATCAGATATAGCGAAAACCGAAGGATTTTATCTCCAAGAAAAAGCACAAGAAAAACTTCAAAAAATTATAACAAAAGTAAGGGAAAAAGTGAGTATAGAAAGAGCAAAGGAACTTCAGAGGATCAAGGATGAAGAAAGTATCTAGAACTATATTTATATGAGATATACATGGCTGCTACAAGGAGTTTATACTCTTACTCAAACAGCTAGAAATAAGCTCAGAAGATAGCGTCTACCTCACAGGAGATGTCATTTTAAAATGACCAAAATCTATTAAAACACTCAAACATATACGAAAAAACTGATTTTTATGGGTAAAAGGCAATAAAGAATATGAGATACTTAAAGCCCTAGAAACCGGAATATACGAAAACAAAGAAGAAAAAAAAATAGCACTAAAACTAAAAAAGAAATATCCAGAGCTCATAGATTATCTCAAAAATATCCCATACTATAGGGAAGAAGATAATTTTATCTTGTTTCATGCCTGAATAATACCAGGAATTGAGATGAAAAATCAAGAAACAAGAGATCTCTGTTACTTGAGAGAATACAAGAATAATCCTTGGTATTGCTATTATAGCTGAGATAAAAAACTTATATACTGACACTGGGCGCAAGACTGATTACAAATACGAAAAAACACTATATGACTCGATAGTGGATGTGTCTATTGAGGAAGTCTCACAGCTTATGTTTTGGAAACTTGACAGATATTCCAACAACGAGCACTCAAAATATATAAAAATCCTTTCAAAAAGGGAACTTACCAGTATTTTCTAAAAAAGATACAATTCAAATTATGAAAATAGAAGATATACAGAAGAAAAAAAATATAGCGATATTGTGATTTTGAAAAGAAGGAAAAACAAGTCTAAAATTTTTGCAATCACTTTGATGTAGCAATATAAGTATTCTTGATAAAAAGCCAATCAATGACATTGAGAGTTCTGTTCAGTGCTTCTTTTGAGAAAATTACCTCAGAGATATTGAAAGATATGATCTGATAATAAAATCAGTCTGAATCTCACCATATACAACTTCTGAACTACAGCGTTTCACCGGAGAGATCACAACGGCAACAGAGATATTTTTTTCAAATTATGGAGGAAAAGTTATAGGGATTACAGGAACAAAAGGGAAGAGTACCACTTCTTCACTTTGTTATCATGTCTTACAGTCTTTGTGACACAAAGTCGCATTACTCTGAAATATATGAACACCAGCACTTGACCATATAGGAAAAAAGTACGATTATGTCATCTACGAGCTTTCAAGCTATATGCTCGAAGACTTCTCCCCAGAGCTTGAGATATGAGTTTTGATCAATATATTTGTAGATCATCTTGATTGGTATAACGGTGATTTTGAAAAATATAAGTCTGCTAAAATACGCATCCTCGAGAATGCGAAAAAAAGAATCATAAACCATCGCCTGTGCCAAGAATTTGATCATGAAAGTTTTTCGTGAGCCCTACATTACAATGAGCGAGATAGAGATATAAATTTTCATGAAGGGAGCTTTTACATCGGAGATCATGCTATTTTTACACATGAATGAATCCATCTCGAATGAGAGCATAATATGGAAAATATTACTTGCGTCTTGAGTATATTAAGAACTCTCTGAATAGATGTCCATGACATAAAAAAAATACTTACTAACTTTTGTGCACTCCCACACAGACTTCAAGACCTGTGAAGCTATAATAATATCAGATTCATCGATGATGCTATATCAACGACTCCAGAAAGTACTATCGAAGCTATAAGAACCTATAAGGATAGTATATGAACAATTTTCTTATGAGGCAGTGACAGATGATACTCGTTTGACTCACTCATTGCTTCTCTCGAAAAATACACAATTCGTAATATTGTTTTATTTCCTGATAGTGGAAATAAAATTGCAAAACTTCTAGATACATCATATAACTTTATAGAAACAGATTCTATGAGAACTGCAGTTGAGTTTGCCTTTTCTCATACTCAAGCTTGAGAAATATGTCTCTTATCAACAGCTTCGCCAAGCTATTCCTTATGGGAGAATTTCGAAGCACAGTGAAAAGATTTCAAATCAGAAATAGAAGCGTTTGTAAAAACTATGTAATCTCATAATTTGATAATATGACAGATAATATAACAAAAATAGTTCAATTAAATGCATAATTGATAAAAATGAATTTGCTGAGCAAACAAAAAAATGGCTTATGTGTGAAAAAAGTTCATCATATTCAAAATAGGAGAGGAGTAGATTATCCAAAATACAGATTATCTATACTTAACATAATATAACTTATGTTAAGTATTACGTAGTATAATTTTGCTATAAAGATATCCTCCTTCAACAGCTCTAAAACTTGATTTTTTGCTTATTTGCTCTACTGTTATTATGTTTACTAAAAAAATAATTATGAAAATACTCATCATCTCAGACATACATGAAAACTTTGATAACCTTATTTGAGTTTTTAAAGATATTTCAGAAAAACAGATTGATCAAATCTGCTGCCTCTGAGATCTTATGAACAATGGTATAGCAAAACTCATTGTCCAACATGGTATCCCAGTTCATCTCATCTGGTGAAACAATGATTGAACAAAAGTTGCGATTACAAAAACATTTTTGTCAAGTTGAAACACTGTTTCTGATACATTATTTGACATTGTAGAGTTCTGATGAAGAAAAATTTTTCTCACACATTATGACAATATAGCTAAATCTATGGCTAAATCTGGAGATTATGATGCAGTTTTTTATGGACATGATCATATAAAAAATATGGAAGTTGTTTGAGATTGCCTTCTCCTCAATCCTTGAGAAGTTTCAGCACATAAGACACATACAGCAACTTATGCAGTTTATGATACTGATTCTAACACTGCTGAAATCCATGCACTCAAAAATGCTAAAAATATATACTCAAAAGAAAACCAAGAATACAGAAAAAATTTATGATTTTTATCTAATCCAGCATTATAGAAATAAAAAGCACTTAACATAATATTAAGTGTTTTTGTTACGTATATTTTAAGAGTTTATATTTCCTCGTCTTGGCTTACATAAAAATCATAATCCTCTTGACTTATGAGATCGCTTTTTATGAGATCATCAAGTGAGTCTTTCATAGTTACCATCCCCTCTCCTCTTCCTATTTCGATAGAGGCATCGATTTGATGAACGAGTCACTTTCTTATAAGGTTTGAAATACCTTTATTATTAATCATCATTTCTATAGCTGGAACTCTTCCTTTTCAGCCTTTTTTCTTGAGTAGAGCTTGCCATACTACTCAGAGCAAAGAGTCACTTACTTGTTGCCTCACGATTTCTTTTTCATCCCCTGGAAACATATCTATGATACGCGCAACAGTTCTTGCGGCTCCAGAAGTATGAAGAGTTGCAAAGACCAAACTTCCAGTCTCTGCGGCTCTCAGAGCAAGCCTAAAGGTCGCTAGGTCTCTCATCTCTCAAACCATAATAACATCTGGAGCTTGTCTCAGAGCATATTTTAAACCATTATCAAAGCTCAGTGTATTTTCTCATACTTCCCTTTGTTCTATAAGAGAAAGTTCACTAGTATAAGAATACTCTATAGGATCTTCGACTGTTATGATATGTCTTTTTTGAGTGAGATTGATCTCATTTATAAGAGACGCAAGTGTGGTTGATTTCCCACTTCATACCGTTCATGTCACAAGAACAAGTCCTCCTCTTTTATGAGCAAACTCTTTTATTTGTTTTGGAAGTCTCAGGTCTTCAAAAAGTGGAATTTTTGTTGGAATAGGTCTAAATACTGCAGAAATTCATTCTTTTTGTACAAAACAGTTCACTCTGAAACGAGAAAATCATTTTAATTCTATAGAGAAATCTAACTCTAAAAGCTCGATAAACTCTTCTTTTTGTGCAGGTGTCATTATAGAATACAGCTCTTCCCTCAATATTTCATCTGTATATTTTTCATATTCTTCGAGGTATACAACATCTCCATCTACTTTAAAAGACGGGAGTGAGCCACTTGAGAGCAATATATCTGATGCCTTGTCTGCAAGTGATTGTTTGAGTATTTTTCAAATATTCATATTCCTTTTTTTAGATTATATATCTAGCATAACATATTATTAAAAATACACAAAAAACTCCCTGATTTTCGGGAGCTTTTTTATACTTCGATATGCTAGATGTAAAACAAAACAACAGAAACTATTATTCAGAGTATGCTTCCTGCAAATGCTTCACTTGGAAGATGACCAAGAGATTCCTTATATTTTTTTTCTCAGAGTCTTTCATTTATGGCACCTGCATGAAGTCATGCTTCAAAACGAATATTGATCGCATCGTAGATAATGATAACCGTAAAAGTCATAGCGAGTGCAAAATAATCAGAACTCACTCCATATTTCAGTGCTATAGCAGTGGCTAGTGATACAACTATTGCTGAATGAACTGATGGCATTCAACCACTTCCAAGGGCTTTATCTAGAGAAAATTTTCAGCTAATAATACGCAATATAGCTCACTTTAAAAATACAGCCACGAAAAATGTCACAATCGGAACAGAAAGTATAGTATTGTAAAAGATGTTGAGATTATCTTGCATAAACAATTATTTTACGTTGGTGATTTCATATTGTACTTCTCCGGATGGAGCTCTTACTTTTATTTTTTGTCCTTTTTTCTTTCCCATAAGTCCCTTCCCTATTGGAGAATCATTTGAGATTCTTGGTGGATTTGCGAGTATGTCTGCTTCTGTAGTTCAGACTATAACATAAACTTCTTTATCTTTTCCGTCTACGAGCTTGATCTCTACTTCTGCTCACATTCATACAGCTCCTCAACTATGAGATTCTTCAGTAATTATTTCTACATGCTTGAGCTGTTCCTCCAGATCAAGTATTTTCTTCTCAACTTGTGCTTGTTCATTTCTCGCTTCTTCGTATTCAGCATTTTCACTAAGATCTCAAAAACTTATAGCCTCTTTGAGTTTTTCGGCTATTTCTATTCTTTTTACTTCTTTTAAATGTTTGAGTTCATCCTGTAGTTTTACAAGACCTTCACTTGTTACATATATTACTTGTGGTGCCATTTTCTTTTTATAAATTTATAATAATATTTTTTATTTCACTGAATTGTGGTTTTTTTACCTTTACCCCAAAGACTTCTCTGTTGTACTCAAATATGAATCTTACTTTTTCATCAGGTCTATCCAAGTTTATGTAAAAGGATCTTGCTCAGAAATTATTCAACTTATTGAGACTAAATGGCATATCTGGAGCTAAAACTGAAAATATGTCATCTACTTCTTTGTAGGTCCTCGTAGAGAGAATATATAGGTCAAAATAATCATTTCCATACTGTATATATTCATCAGGATATTCCTGTGCGATATCTAAGAGATCATCTTTTTCTTCTCTTTCCTGTATCTCAAGCCCTCAGGATATAAAACTTGAGATAATATACTCCGAAGTTTGTGTAAGTTTCGCTTCTCTTCATATACTTGGAAGTTCTTCCGTTTCACTTGAACTATCTTCTTGTTTCTCTTTTATCCTCAGTATCTTTTCGGCAATTGTTTCTTTTTTTTCTTCGAGGAGTATTTCTTTGTCATCTTGTAGGGTATCAGTTGAGGGTTCAGCTGAGTCTATTCATAAATCAAGAAGTAGTCATTTTTCAAAATCACTTACTTCAGTTGAGTTAAGTTTTTCTTCGATAGAATTTACATTGTAACTATCATCTACACGAGCGCTATACTCAGGCTGCTCATCTCAGTATTTGAGAGACTTAATAAAGTCTCTGTACCCATCTACATATATATATAATAGCAAATTTAGGAAAAAAACAAGTACAAATACAAGAAAAACGTAGATTAGATTCCTCATAAAAAAGTTTAGGTTTTAGACTTTACTTGTGAAAATTCGAATTCAACTGGAGTATCCCTCCCAAGTATGTTGAGATTAAGTTTCAGAAGCCCTTTTGCTTCATTGATTTCTATAATTGTTCATTCATTTGATTCAAATGGTCCTTTCATAACAATAGCAGTATCTCACTCTCTAAACTTATTAGAGTATGTCTCCTTGTTCTTTTCAAGTTTTCCTTTGAGTTTCTCAAGCTCTTCCCCACTCACAGGGACTGGGATATTTCATGCTCAGAGAAACCCTGTTACATTTGGAGTATTTCTGACAATATACCAACTTTCGTTTGTAACTACCATTTCTACTAAGATATATCATGGAAGTATATTTTTTTTCTTTTTTACTTCCTCTCATGAAGCTCTTGTTGAGATGACATCATGAGTTGGGACAAATACGTCACAGATATGATCCTCAAGACTAAAACTTTCTCTCCTCTGAAAGAGTGATTGTTTTACATTTTCTTCTGTACCTGATATAACTTGTATCACGTACCATTCAGCTTTTTTTTCTGACATTATTTGTTTTTTTATGTGATAAAATTATTCAGCTTCTGTATTAGTTGTGTCTCATGCAGGAGTTTCTTCTACTATAGCTTCTCCACTGAGATCTGGATCAGCGGCAACCTCTTCTGTTTCAACTACTGTTTCTGCAGGAACTTCCACTAAGTCTTCTCATGTCACATCAGGAATGATTGGAGTAGTATCAACCGAACCAGTTTGGATTTGAAGACCTTCAAGTCATGCTGGAAGTTGTATGTCAGCAGGAGTGGTACTTGCTGGATTAACCATGTTTTTCAAGCCAAAAAGCACTTCAGAGAATATGTTTCATACTACAAATAGGTAGAGACCAAATGCACACAATACACTCAAAACGATAAGAAAATATTTCTTCGTTTCTTCTCTTGTTGGCCATACCACATGCTTAAATTCTCTCAAAGCATTTTTTATAAAGTTCATATAAAAAAATTAAAAATAAATAAAAATTACTACAGATATATCTTGTAGCAATTAGTCAATACTGAGTATATGTTTTTTTAGTCGAGAGTCAA
>JAHDHC010000024.1 GCA_020631485.1 Candidatus Altimarinota bacterium | reverse complement strand
ATTCAAAAGAGTATTAATAAGTTTGCTTATGACTACCACTTCAATTATATTGGTATAAGGTTTAAATTTGTAATACATATATCTATTATGAATGAATTAATATTTCAATTTCTAGAAAGAGTACAATGATCTGTTACTAGAATAAAAAAACATGATATTGATACTATACATAGGGGAATTAAAGGTGTATCTCAATTCTTGATTTCGCAATGAAAATTTAAATGAAAAAATGAGCAATGATTAAAGTTATTGGAGAAATACATAAAAGAAGACAACCCCAATTATGATACTGTTTTAGTAGAAAAACCAACAGAAGATACCATGAATAGGACTAATGTTGCAAGAAAAAATCAAAGTAATAAATGACCAACAATAAAGTCCATGAATAATAATCCACATTTTTACAAGTAAGCCTTTAACTGCTTTAAATCTTCTAACATCACTTGTTTTATTAATTTTTTAAATGTTCTAACTTCAAACTTTTCAGGAGTACCAATTCAATTATAGAAATAAAAAACTACTTAAATTTAGGTAGTTTTTTATTTACACATCTTTTTTCAAGATCAATATAATAATTTGAGTTACTTTCTCATATAATAAAAGTATCTATTGTTAATTTTCTGTTGTTTTCTTTTATAAATTTAATTCCATCAGCAGCAAATGGGAGATCAATTTCTTGTTCAAGCAAATTACTATCTATACAATAAATACTCCGATCTGAAGCGATATAAAAAATATTTGTTTTTTGGTCTCCATAGGCATCAACTAACATATTATTTTCTAAGTCTTTAATCTTTTCTTTCTTTTCTATATCTATTAGATATCAATGTCATCAAGAGACTACACAGGCAATTCCTTTTGATTTAATTTCTGCAACCTTAAAATTATGCATATCTTCTTCTCTGAAATGTCCACACCACTGATTTCAACTTTCTTGAGTAAATAGAAGGTAGTTCCATGATGTCATTTTCCATGGTCATGGCAAATCAAAAATTATTTCTTCATATTCTCATGAAATCGGAGGACAAG
The DNA here is from genome assembly GCA_020631485.1 of Candidatus Altimarinota bacterium. Taxonomy (GTDB): domain Bacteria; phylum Patescibacteriota; class Gracilibacteria; order BD1-5; family UBA6164; genus JAHDHC01. Next base: position 9,042 of record JAHDHC010000024.1, on the reverse strand, counting down.
TTAATTTTGTTATCATACAATAATTCTAAGCATTTTTTATTATTTTCAAAAATACTTTCAAATCTTCTAGTTTAACTTGTGAGACAAGCTTCTTAAATGTTCTAATGCAAAAGTTTCAGGGAATACCAATTTAATCATAGAGCTAAAACTCTCCTCATTTCAAGGAGAGTTTTGTTATGTTTATTGAGCTATAATTCAAACTATTTCTGATTTTTTGATATATTGACTTTTTCAGCTATTACAAGATAGGAAGTATGTCCTACTATCAGAGGAAGCATTTCTATTGTCTCATAAAAGGAAAAACTGATTGTCAAGAACATCATAAATAACCTCTTCATTAGGTGAAAAATTTCTAACAAAAGTTTTTTTATAATTAGAATTACGCATAAAGAATGTTTGAATAAAATATGTAATAATTCTCTTGAAGAATGAGATGAATATATTATGAAGGAATTTAGAAAACAGTTTAGAGAAAATTGAATTGTTCCTTGAAGAAAAAATTTCAATTGAAGTAATTTTACTTGGGGAAATGACATTGAGTATACTGAGAACTGACAACTAATTTATTATCCACTGTTCAGATATTCAAATTGACATTTTGTTGCCTGAAATAATTTAGATAAATATTGTTCTTTTACAGAATGATATTTAAATGAAATAGAAGTAAAAAAGAAGCTATTTGAATTAAGAAAAAAATTTAATACAGTATTTCAAGAACAAATAAATAGAGGAATAATATGAGAAGATGCAAATGAATCAGATATTTTTGTTAGAAAGAGTAGGTTTCCAAACTTCTTAATTGAAGATTTAGAGTATAGATATAAAATTTATAGTATTTTATTTAACGAATAGATTAATGCATAAAATAAAAGTTAGGTGAGTTATATTAGATGATGATAATAAAATATTCTTGGTCAGAGAAATAAAAAAACATTTTTATTATCTTCCTTGATGAACTCTTGAAAAATGAAAAAGTCTGAGAGAATGTTTGAATAGAGAGATTATTGAAGAGCTATGAATTAAGCCAATTATTTGAGATATTATTAGTATTAGAGAGTTTGAGAATAGCTGAAGCCATCAACTTGATATTTGGTTTGACATTAAAAATTATAAAGACTATAAAAATATTGATAAAGCAAAAGCCAGTCATGCTTATGAATATTATGATGAATGATTTTATTCATTTGATGAGCTAACTTGAAAAGATGTAAAACCATGAAATGTTCAGGAAATTTTAAATAGAAGAGTTAGTATTGATATTATTCACTAGATGAAAAAGATTTTTTAAATCTTCCAGGTTCACTTGCCCTATTAGTTTTTTAAAAGTTCCAACTTCAAATTTTTCAGGAATACCAATACAATTATAGAAACAAAAAAATGACTTATCATGAGGTCGTTTTTTTGTTGCTTTATATATTAGATAAAACAAATTAAATTGCAATGTTATTGACACAATATTGCAAATAATGTATAATAATTTTTGTACCATTTAACAAAATTTTTGATACGGAGAATACAAATGCGACCGACCTCAGCACTAAAAATTACTCAGTATTTAGCACCCTCAGATGGTCTTTCGACTGTCATATACTGTGGAGAATCTGTGCAAATCGACTCCACTGCGTTGCGCCATATCGGCGTAAATGACGATGATGCAATCGATGAGTTACAAAAACGCAAGATTCTTGCGTTTCGAATTGGTAAAATGCGTACTACGGAATAAAATTAACTATATTATTTATAATATATGTTAGTTTACGTTTCAAAATTCGCTCCCTTAATTGGGAGTATTTTTTAAAACATGAGATGTGTAGTTCAATTTATTATTTTTATAAAATGTTATAAATCATATAGTTTAACTTGAGATACAATGATTGTAAATGTCCTAACACAAAAATTTCAGGGAATACCAATTCAATATAAATAATAAAGCCCACAATATTGTGGGCTTTATTACTGCGCTCTAGCTTCACAGATCCTCCAGAGTATGGAGGGGAGAACTAGAGAGTTTTTCTAATAACGCTTTGTACTTCTGCGTTGGCTTGTTCCAGAGCTGCGATTGGATTGTCAGATTCTGTTATTGATCTACCAATCACAAGAAAGCTTGCACCGTTTTGAATTGCTTCTGCAGGAGTCATGATCCGTTTTTGATCATTTGCCTTTGTGCTAGCAAATTTGATACCGGGTGTTACTCGAATGAAGTTTCGACCTTGATTAGAAAGTATAGGTCCGGCTTCATGAGCTGAACACACAACACCATCTAGACCACAGTCTTTCGAGAGTTGAGCCAAGCAATCCACATTTTCCTCAACTGAACCTGTATAGCCAATCTTTGCTATTGCAGCTTGGTCTAGACTCGTAAGCAGTGTGACTCCAACTAAGAGCGGGCGTTTAGGGTGTTTTGCAATCGTATTTGCGGCAGCTTCCAGCATCTCTTGTCCACCCGAAGTATGAACATTGACCATCCATACCCCTAAATCCGCAGCTGCTTCACAAGCTCCTGCAACAGTGTTAGGGATGTCGTGAAACTTCAAATCAAGAAATACATTAAATCCCAAATTCATTATTGCCTCGACGAATTTTGGACCAGCCCGCGTGAACAATTCTTTCCCGATTTTTACTGCACATAGATTGGGATCAAGTTGTTTTGCAAGCATCATTGCTGACGCAGCACTTTTGAAATCTAGTGCTACGATAATTCTTTTTTGCATCTTACTTTCTCCTCGGTTATACGCCGTATTGATTTCTGTAAGCTTCCAGCGCTGAGAGCATCTGTTGGTGTATAGATCCTTCTTCCTGAATAAGCTCAAAAAGATCATCGAGATTTACGGCAGAAAATACTGGTACTTCATACTGCTCTGATACTTGCTGTACTGCTGAAAGGTTAGTTTCTTTCCCAGTTTCCTGCCGATCAAAGCAGATCATTTGACCGACAAATTCACCTTTTTCTCTTTCAATTACTTCAAGAGATTCGCGAGTTGCCTTTCCAGACGTCATTACATCATCTATGATCAATATTCTTTTCCCTTTCAGAGTTGCACCTACTACTACGCCGCCTTCACCGTGATCTTTTTCTTCCTTACGGTTGAACGCGTATTCAATTTTTGGTGATCCGATAAGCATTGTTAGAGCGTAGGACAGTGGTATGCCCTTATAGGCAGGTCCGTAAATTACATCGGGCTTTACATTTTCGGCAATACCATTTTTCTCGAAGCAAGCTTTGTATACTTGCATGAGTTGCTGAATTGATTCACCAGTTGTGAATAAACCCGTATTGAAAAAATAGGGCGACATACGCCCACTTTTCAGCATACGGTCACTATTGGGGAAAAATTCCAGTGCTCCGATTTCGAGAGAATACTTCAAAAAATCAGTTTCTGCTGACATATAACACCTCCTGGTGCGTTTGAGTATTTGTTTTAAGTCAAAAATGACTAACTGTATTTATAACTATATAAATATATTAGTCAAAAGAAATCGTTTTTTCTTATTGGACAACAATCCTCTCTATCTCCTTGAGCGTTTTCTTGCTCTGGCTTCTCTGATGTATCCTTGTTTACGAATTTCTCTTTCTTTGTTTGCTTGTTTTTTTTGCGCTTGGGTGAGTGGTGCAGTGATGGTAATAGCGTAAGGATGTGACTCTATCCTGCGGATTTTTTTGCCTATGAGTTTCTCTATATCGAGGAGATATTCAAACTCCTCTTCGTTGCAAAATGAAATAGCAACTCCGCTATTTCCTGCACGTCCAGTTCTTCCAATACGGTGGACGTAGGTCTCAGCCTCGTTGGGGAGATCATAGTTTATGACAAACATAAGTTCGTCTATATCGATTCATCTCGCAGCTATATCTGTTGCTATGAGCACGCGGATTTTTCCGGTTTTGAACTGTGAGAGAGCCTTTTGCCTGCTGTTTTGTGTTTTATTTCCATGGATAGCTGCTGATGTTACTCAGGCTTTTTGGAGATCACGCACGACTCTGTCGCATCCATATTTTGTACGGGCAAATACTAAAACTGACTTCATTTCCTTTTTCTTGAGTATGGTGAGAAGAAGATCTTTTTTATCAGACTTTTTTACAAAAAATACTGCCTGGTCAACACTTTCTGCGGTTGAAGATACTGGAGTAACTTCTACTTTTACAGGATCTGTCAGAATCGAATCGGCAAGTTTTGATATCTCAGGAGGCATAGTTGCTGAGAAGAAGAGGGTTTGCCTTTTTTGGGGGAGGAGTTTGAGTATTTTTTTTACATCATTTATAAATCCCATATCAAGCATACGATCAGCCTCATCAAGGGTAAATATTTCTATATGGCTCAGATCTATATATCATTGCTCTATCAGATCAAGGAGTCTTCCAGGAGTTGCAACGAGGACTTCAACTCATTTTTTTAAGGCTGCTACTTGTGATGACTGATTGACTCAGCCGAATATAACTGTATGAGAGATACTGAGATTTTTTCCATAATCGTCAAAGCTTTCTCCGATTTGAATAGCAAGTTCACGTGTCGGGGTGAGGATGAGGTTTTTGATTGTTTTTGTTCTATTTTCGAGATTGAGAATCTGGAGTGTTGGTATAGCAAATGCTGCTGTTTTTCCTGTCCCTGTTTGAGCGGCTCAGAGAATATCTCTTCACTCAAGAATATGAGGAATAGCTTCTTGTTGTATCGGAGTAGGATTTTTATATCAGAGTCAGCTGAGAGCATCTAAAATAGGGTCTATGAGCTGCAGTTCAGAAAATTGCATTGAAATATGTATAAGAATAATGAGATCTTAGTATATCGAGAAATATAATTTTTGATACATAAAATAATAAAAAGCATATTTTAATCAAAATATGCTTTTTATGAGATATATCTTGAACTAGAGGCTTTTTCCTAGTTTTTTACAAAGAAGGTAGTAAAAAACAACTCTCGATTTTGTTCTATCACCTTTCATCATCTCACATACTGCATCAATTGCTTCGTCAGCATCTGACCCAGTTACTCAGAGCTTAGCTTCAACGAAGTTTTTCTTGACAGTCGCAAGTTCTTCTGGGTCGCTTGCAGCGACATTTGCTTTGTCTCTATCTCAAAGTATAGGATTGAGATTTCCAACAAGAGTTTCTACAAGACCAGCATCAACTGTTTCTCAGAGTTCTTCGAGCTCAGCTGTGTATTTTGCTATAAATTCTAGCATTCTTTCTGTTGCCATAATTATACATTATTAGTAATTAAACACGTATCATTTTATGTATATCATACTGGAAATCAAGACTTTCCCTCCTAAAAATATATGCAAAAAAACCTATGAAAAGACTTTGGAAAAAAAAACTTTTTCGTATAGTTGGACTTAGACCAATATTGCTTTAAAGAATCTTCGTGGAATATAAGCTCTATAAAATACTGAGAACTAAGATCAAGATCCCCTATGCAGTACGCATCTTTTTTGGGTGTTTTTGTATTATTTTCTCACTTATACCCACTCTACTCCCTTTATTTCCAGGTTCATTTATCGTTGGAATATTTATCATGATGTCGGGTATTATATTTATCGTACATGCTCGAAAGATCAGGCACACGATAAAGTTGAGAAAGAGTATCGTATATCTCTTGAAAAATCTCCACAATAAAGTCATCGTCAAAAGGAAAATGCGTGATATTAAAAAGCATGTCTTCAAGATAATAGAGTGAGATTTTTAATATCATCTAGAACAATACTTTCATCTCGGTTCCTGTATTTTCTTCTGATGCTATTTGTATCTTCCATCCGTATACGTCGGCTATTTTTTTCACGAGTGAGAGTCCAATTCCTGATCATTCAAAATTATTTGAATGTGCCTTATAAAATCTCTCAAATATCTTGTCTTTTTTTCATGGGGGTATTCATATACCAGAGTCTTTTATAGAGAGTGACTTTGATCTAAGGTTTATGTGTATGGTTCCATTTTTAGTATTGTACTTTATCGCATTTCCTAAAAGATTTGAAAAAAGTATGTAAAAGTATTCTCTGTTGCATCTGAGTTTTGGAGAAGAATGTGCCTGAAAATCAACAGTGATATTTTTCTTGTCGATTTTATCTGAAAAATCGGTCAATATAGAATCTATTTCAGACTGTATATCTATGTCGTGTTTTAGATGATGGCTGTCTATATTGCTGAGCTCTATAAGAGACTCAATGAGTTTGTTGAGTTTTTCTATTTCTTCTATTGACTCTGAGCTAATGTCAGCATCGTATTTTTTGAGTTTTTTTTGTATTTGTAGATTTCCATGAATAATTGAGAGGGGAGTTTTGAGTTCATGTCATGCGTTGTGTACAAAGTCCTGCATATCACGTATGTTATCTTCAACAGGTCTGAGTATGTGCGATACAAACTTCCTTCAAATCAGATAAAACATGATAGAAGATATGAGCGAAAGTATAAAAAATCGTATAAAATCATGTATATATTCACTTCTTGTATAACTCAATTCTTTGAAACTCACAAGTGTTTTTCCTGCATACAGTCATGTGAGAGGAATGATATTTGTCATCACAGAGTCTTGGGTGAAAAATCATTTTTGTATTGAGATATCTGAAAGTTTTTCTGTATCAAAATTTCTATTTATATTCCAAAAAATAGCCTCACCTGTCTCATTGTCGACGATAATGAAATTAGTAAAAAGAAGATTTCTTTGTATATTTTCTCATTTTTTTGGGAGTCTTGGGCTGAGATTTCTTCTATTTCACTCAAAGTTTTTTAAAAAATCTCTTCTCTCACTCACATTTTTTACAATAGTATCTGTTGCCAAGAAAAACTGTGCTTTGTCAATACGCACTGAGATCGTGTATTTATAACTGAGGAATCATGATATGAGAATAATAGATATCACAAAAACAACGAGTGCAAATACTTGACTCAGTTTCGATTTCGTAGTGTCGAGATGATTTTTTGTTTTTGAGTTTATCAAATCATGTATCATACTCATTTTTTAGTTTCTATAAGTTCTCTATCGAGTTTTTTGCGAAGATAGCCAATATATACATCAACTGTTTTTGAAAACATAAAGTCTCCATCAAATTCACCCCAGACTTTTTCATAGAGTTCTTTACGAGAAAGAACTCTTCCTTTGTTTTTTGCAAGATAAATCAAGAGGTCAAACTCAAGCTTAGAAAGAGCAAGAATATTTTCTCAATCAGATACTTCATGTTTTTGGAGATCTATACTATACTTGTTGACTTTGATTTTTGAGTTTGATTTATTTTTGAGATTCCTACGAGTGAGACTTTGGAGTCGTGCAATGAGCTCATCATAGTCAAATGGTTTCACGAGATAATCATCAGCTCCACAGTTGAGTCATTGGACGATATCTGTTTTTGAGGATCTTGATGTGAGCATGATTATTGGAGTAGCATTTCACTTTTCTCTTAAGTTCGTGCAGAGTTCTATACCATCGATTTCAGGGAGTTGTATGTCCAAGATGATCGCGTCATAGTATTTTGTTGAAGCCTTGTATAGTCCATCTTTTCCATCAAAACTTGCTTCTGCATGTATATCTTGAAGTGACAGGTATCTCACGAGATTTCTATTGAGCGATTCATTATCTTCGATGACAAGTATTTTCATATATTTTAAGATTTATCCCTTTCACTTACACTCCTCCCTTAAAAAAAGGAGAGACCAGATCTAAGGTGTATTAAAAATTTCAGTATCATTATATATGACTCTATTTAAGAAACAAGTAAGACCTAAAAATACGCAACTCAATGTTGCGTATTTTCGTACATATATATTTTACTATTTTTCTTGGTGTATTTATGATATTTTCGTGCTTTTGAATTATCTTTGACCTTTTTCTTCTCTATCTCATCTTTTTCCACCTTTTTTTCCTCATTTTTTTCCAGGGTATTCAGCCTTATATGCTTCAAGCTCTGCAGTTTCTGCGTCAGTCAAGTCTTCACCATTTTTCTTTTTTTCTAGGATTGGCTGTATCGCTTCTCTTGCAGCTCTTTTTTCTTTCATTTCTGTGAGAACTGTTTGCTCAGTAGTTGTGAGAGACTCTCCACTGAGAAGTTTGTTTATAACCGTTTTTCTTTGGAATTTTTCACTATTTTCGTCAACTGTTTTTCCACTTTCTGCATATCTCGCTTCACGTTCGCTTATCTTTGCTTGGATTGTAGCTCTTTCTTCCTCTGTTATAGTTTCATTGTCTATAAGCTTTCCGACTATATTTCTATAGGCTTCTCTTTGAGCTTGTTTTTCTGCTTTTTTCTCTGTGAAAAATGCTTTTTTCTCTTCATCTGACATAGATTCTAGGCTAAGTTTTTCTTCGTCTGTGAGAGATCTCATTCATTTTCTCTTTCCGTTTTTTGTTCCTGTATTTTCTTTGAGTTTTTCTGTTGTTTTTTCTAAAATTTCTCAGATTTCTCAATTTGTAATCATTACAGATCAGCTTGTGCTATCATTTGCACTTGTGTATCATGCAAATCATGTTGAGGCAATTCAGAGTATCAGTACTCCAGTTACAAGTTTGTTGTTCATTTTTATAATCACTTATTCAGCTAAAATATTTTGTATTAGATCATTATATAAGATATTGTATCCCAAATCTGCTTCTTTGTAATGTAAGCTTGGTCATATCTTTTTTTATCTAACGCTTCACACTATATCAATCTTTGGTAAGAGTGAGGTAAGTGTTTATATTATTCATGCATGCATTAAAAATAATATATGTGCATTTTACTGAGAGTGTGTAAGAAGGAAGTAAGTACAGTTTTGTATTTATATTTTCAAAAAATACCCCTCCCTGACCACCCCTTCCAGGAGAGGGAATCATTACCCTAGACAGATATCTCTCTCCCTTTTTCAAAGGGAGTACCCGAGGGACGAGGGGGAGGTATTCTACCCTAGACAGAGTCCTTCAGTCTCTTTTTTTAAATTCACACACTATAATCTAAAATTGTAAATATAAAACGTCTGTAATTTATAGTGTTATATTTTAATTTTCTCCTGTAAGTATATTACAATAAAGACATATTTTACTATATTATCGTTTTTCTATGAGGGAAGAAATGATGAAGAGAGAG
>JAHDHC010000009.1 GCA_020631485.1 Candidatus Altimarinota bacterium | reverse complement strand
ATATATAATAAATAATGTCATTTTTGATATAAAAAAGGAAAGAAATGTATCTTCGCACGAGAATTCCTGAGCCCGTAGTAGATGAATTGATTGATGTTCCCGGAACACAGGGCTCAACCAAGCCAGAATATTACAGTGAGATCGAGAAATCTCATCTCCGCAGAATAATTGCTTACTGGAAAAAGCAACCGGCGGCCAATGAGGCACCGAATAGTCTGAGAATTCGCTGGCTTGAGGACAGATTGTGAGTAAAAAAAGGTTTTCAGCGCTTTGCGCCGAAAACCTTTTATTTTGTAAATACCTCTACCCTTTCCAACTGATTGCATCTACTGGGCAAGCAGCTATAGCATCGTCTACGTCCATGTCTTCGTAAGAGCTGCATGTTTTTACAACACTTAGCCCCTCATCATCAAGTTCAAACACGTCATCTGAGATAGCAGTGCAGGCACTACAGCCTATGCAAGTTTCATTCACATCTGGATATCTGATTCATGCTTTTTGGAGTTTATTTCTTTGTTCGTCTGTGAGAAGTGACATATTTTTATTTATTAAAATACTATATGCTTGCATGATAGAGAGGATGTATATTTTTTCAAGTTTATTGTTAGTCCCCTCTCCTCTAAAATAGAGGGACTGGAGATGATCTTGTACTATGATCAAAAGTCATATAAAGTATAAAATAAAACAGCACTTGCAAAAGCGCTGTTTGTTTTGATCTAAATATTGTCCATTTTACGGTCAGTCAAAGAATTTTGTCTTCCTTGAAATTCAAAGGATTCGGAGCTGCCTTCCATACTGTCGGAAGAAGTACATCCTCCTGCGGCAATGGATACATAGAACAACTCAACGGTATATTTTTTGTCGTAAGGAAAAAATATATTTAACGCGTCACCTGTAAAATAGACACACAAGTATTTTACTTTCTTTTTCAAAAAAATCAATAAAATAGAGAGTGTATAAATATATTATAAACAGTCTATTTCTCCTATGTTTTCTTGTGAAATCACTTCTAGTCCAGGATTCGATATTGACAAAAATATACTTGACTCAATATGCGAAAACATGTCTAAAAATACCCTTGCAACTCAGAAAGGGGTCATAAACATAGTGTTTCTGGACATACAAAGTATACAAAAATTGAACAAGCAATATAGATGAAAAGACTCTCCCACAGATGTACTGAGTTTTCACTATTATGAAGATTTCTCTGCTTTACAAGAATCAGATATAGCATGAGAAATTGTACTGAGCGAAGAGCATGTTGTATCTCAATGATCTGAATACTGACTCTGATCTGAAAAGGAGTTTTATAAACTCGTCATACATTCTCTCCTTCACATACTTGGATATGATCACGAAAATGACTCTGAATACGAAAAAATGCAAAAACTCGAAAACGTGATTTGGAAAGAAGTGTTTGAAAAATAGTACTTTTCTGATACACTCAACAATAGAAATACAGCCTTACAAGAGATACTATGCAATACAAGATTCCGGTACAGATAGAAACCGCAGACAAAATAGTTTTTTGACTGAGCCTCAAACAACTCGCTATTTTACTCGTAGGAGGTGGTATAGCGTATAGAACTTGGCAATCTTTAACTCAAAACTTTTGACTACAAGTTTCTCTTGTTCCGACTGTTTTTATCGTAGCGATAACTCTTTTGATTGTTTTTTTCAAACGAGCGCAAATGACTTTTTTTCCTTTTATACTCTCAGCAAGTAGATTCAATATAAATATGAAACAACGTATGTTTGTTAAATGAGTCGATTCCTTCCAGCCACTTGATATAGGGTTTGTGACAAACGAGAATTGAAAACAAGAAAAAGATATAGACTTTGATTCTAAAATTGATAAAATAACGAAGCTCGAAGATAAACTTAAGAAAATTTAGAATATGGCCGTAAAAAAAGGAAAAAAGCCACTCGAAGATGCCTCAACTCAAAGATATCTTCCCTTTTCTCAGATCAGAGAAAATGTGATGATCATGAAAGACTCCAGCGCGAGGATAGTACTCAAGTGTTCGACTATCAATTTTTTGCTAAAAAGCACAGAAGAACAAGATGCTATTATCATGAGCTTTCAAAGATTTCTTAACTCACTTGATTTCCCTATTCAGATACTCGTACGATCTTCTAAGCTTGATATAGATGGATACATAAAAAAACTTGAAAACCTCGCAATCACGCAGAAAAATGAACTTCTCCAAAACCAAACTTACGAATACATTGCCTACCTTAAAAAACTCATAGAACTTGCTCAGATCATGAGAAAAGACTTTTACATCGTCATTCCATTTGATTACTCAGAAGATACAAGTGTGAGAGATGAGACTTTTCTCGGTCGACTCAAAAGATTCTGGTCTTCTACCATAAAAAATACCGACTCTATCCTCAAAATCCGTGATCAAGTACGTCAGTTCCCTGGTATCAAAAAAGGACTTGCTACGAGATCAAATGCAGTAAAAACAAGTCTTGAAAGTATATGAATCAAGGCAAAAGAACTTGATAAAACAGAGCTTGTGAAGCTTATGACGGATTATTATAACCCGAGACTTGATAATCTCTCAACCATACAAAGCAAAGATATTTCCGATATAGATGTAATCTAAAAATACTATGAACAATACTCTCAGAATTTCTCTTTTTACACTTCTTGCGCTCCATTCTCAGTCGGTATTTTGAGTCGATGACGCAGGGATACTCGGAGGAACAGAAGATGCAACTTGTCTCACAGCAGAGAAAATCCGTGTTGGAGATATACATCTCGATGATATCCCTTGTGTCATAAATGGGATGATCAATATATTTATGTGACTTGCAGCAATGATTGCTATAGTATTTGTGATCATCTGAGCCTATCAAATACTCTTTTGATCACTTGAAGGAAATAAAACAAAATGAAAAGAAACGATTACCATGGCACTATGAGGTTTTGCTCTTGCAGCATTTTCGTGGCTTATTGTAAAATTTATACTTGATAATTTCACTTAAAATGGACCAAGTTCTCTACTCCTGGAAATTCAATGACAACAAAAATAGAAGCTCAAGCTGGTATATCATATTTCTCTCTATTATGATATGACTCGTTCTCTGGTGATTCTTTACAAAGCAGTATTGAATGAGTCTTGTTATCATTCTCCTTGCAGGGATTACATATTTTATAGACAATAACTCAGAAGAAGAAATACAAGTTGAGATACACGAACTTGGTATAAAAATATTGGATAATTTCTATGATTATTCAAAAATCGCAAATTTTTGAATAATCTATAACGGCGAATATGCACAATATCTCAGACTCAAGATCTCCAAATCTTCTATCAGTCAAATAGACCTTGATATAGACAACCAAATAGCAAGTGATCTCAAACAGATTCTTTCAAACTATATTCAAGAATCTGACGATTCTGAGATGACTCTTTTGGAAAAAACTATTAAACTCTTAAAACTCTAAAGCTATGCTCGCTCTTCTTTTTCAAATTATATTTAATAGCCTGATCCTCTGGCTCATAACCTATCTCCTCTGAGCCAATCCAAGCTCAGGAATTACAGATGGTGTCACTCTCTGATGTATTGATTGTAGTTTTCATTCTTTTGAAGCTATAAAAACCTATCTTATTTGAGGAATAATTCTTTGATGTCTCAATGCTTTTTTAAAACCAGCACTCAAAATTCTGACTCTCCCATTTTACTTTTTTCTCATGGGATTTGCCTCTCTGATAATCAATGCTACCGTTTTATATCTGCTTGGTTTTATCATCAATGATGTCCTTACAATAGCCGGAGTAGCATACGAAATTAACGGTTTTGTAAACTTTATAATTGCAGTTGCAATTTTTACATTCCTCAATACTATTTACGCAAGTTTAATTTCTAAATAATTTGCATGAATATCTTAATGATAATTGAAATACTCGTATCTGTTTTACTTGTATTTGTTATACTGATCCAAAATAAAAGTGTAAGCCTCAATCTCTCTAGTATGTCTGGGTGAATGGATGCCGTTGTAAAAAGAGGACCTGAAAAAGTTCTTCACAATGCAACTATCGCATTATGAGTAATATTTATAATTAACTCTGTATTACTTTTTCTCTTCTCTTAAATCCTAATTTAGCTTTTGCTAATTTTTTATCATGGAAACAAGCAATTCTGGAAAAATGAAAAAATACTTATTTTTTATAAGTATTGTTTTTTTAGTAATTATAACAAGTCATCTGAGTTACCTCTACATATACAATGACGCAGAGACAACTCCTGTGAAGTGATGAAATATATCTGAAGGGATTTTATGATGAATCATCAATCTCAATCCCCTCCTCAACTCAAACGATGAAAATGAAACTATACTTCGTTTGGCACACAGATCACTGTTAAAATACAATCCTGAAAATTGAAACTTTGTAAAAGATCTTGCAAGTTGTGATATAAAAAATCTCAAGAATATAGTATGTTATATAGAGCCGTGACAAATGTGGTCAAATGAAACGGAGATATCGATAGATGATGTGTACAAGACTTATTCTCGCCTCAAAGAAGTAGAATCATCAGCTACGATTTATCCATTTCTCCAAGATGTTGATATTACAAAAACAGAAAACAAAATAGTTTTTAGCTCTGATAATAGTGATATAAATCACATAAAAATGCTACTGCAGTTTATAGTACCATGAGACACTGTTGCAGCTATGACAGCCGAAGAAGTTTCTGGAGTTATCACGAATCCCAATCAATTTTTGTATTCATGACCCTACAGTATTACTGACATCACGAACGATGAAACTACCTGAATTAGGTCAGTAATACTCTCTCGTAACAAGAGATTTAATGATCCTAATTATCACATTGATAAACTCAGCTTTCGTTTTTTTAAAGATCCAAATGATCTTATTAAATACAAAAGTATGATTAATGTGTTTAATGACACGGAAAATATTCTCTGAGAGTACTCCCCGAGAATTAAAACATATGAATACAAACTTCCAAAAATAACAAGTATTTTTGTCAACACTGACACGATTGAAAATAAAAACCTGAGAGCTTTTATACTCGAAAAGATTCAGCGTGATGATATCATTTGAGCACTCGGTGAGCAGTTCACAAAGACTATGAATCCTTTTGCAACTGAAGCTGACACTACTGTTGAACTCGAAAACAAAGATCTCAGTACCATGATCGCAAGCTATGAGTATTATAGTAAATCAAACATCGTAGATTTTTTACTGACAGATGAACAAAAAGAAAAACTCGCAGAAGATGCCCAGGAAGATGATTCATGAAAATACAGAGAAAACCCAAAACTTGAATACGCATTTGAACCATTTACAAATAAATACAATTTTATAGAAAAAGATAATCTTCTCCTCAAGTGAAGTGTTGATGCTGGAACTGAAGCTGTGTACATTTGAGACTATAAACTTACAGGTTTTAACAAATGAGATACTACATTTTTCTACAGACTCGAAGAAGAAACATACGAAACAATAAAAAAATGAATAAATAATTACGAAATATTTTTTGAAAACAACGAAGGCGAAAAAGAATCAATTGTGAAGTTTATTGTCGCCTATAATCCTGACAAAACTCTATTAGAAAGCTATAAAAATGAGCTTCTGTGACTTGATCCAACACAAAACTATTCTCAAGAAGTTGCAGTCGTAGAAATATCTGATGAAGAAAGAGAACTCAAAGAAAAACTTGATGCACTTGATGATAATTTTTTCTATAACAGAGACCTGAAAAAGTTCTGATTTTCTCTTGCCTATATCACAGGGGATCAAAATCTTGAAAAAACAGCACAGATTATTAAAAACTCTCTTGAGGCTTTTGGAATAGAAATCGAACTAAAAACTATATCTTCTGCAAAACTAGCCTCGGAACTTGCAGAGTGACAAAATAACTATGACATGATACTTGTATGATTGAATCTTGGGTATTTTAACTATGACTTATTCCCATATCTTCACTCGAGTCAGTCTAAAACATGATACAATCTTGCAAACTTTGCAAAATCTTCTCTCGATGAATCACTAGAGACTCTCAGAGAAAAAACAACGAGTAGTGATGATGAAAACAAACAAAAAGAAAATATCATACAAATCCTTCAAGAAGAGCAAATCATGAAATCAATCTATCAGCCAAATGAACGACTTCTTGTTGATAAAAACATCAAGAACTTTAAGTTCTGGGATTATCTCCCTAACTACAGTGAAAGAATGAACTATGTAAGAGGAATATATACCATAGAGCAAAAAGATCCAAAACTCGAAAAAAAATCTGTATCATGATTTGTATGATTTCTGATTTCTCAACTATTTTAGATGCATATAGACTATAAAGAAAAGATCATTATCCCTGCATGGGAACTCATAAGGGAAAGAAAAAAAATAAAAAAACTCAATATCATTTGAGGTTTTTTGTCTGTTATGTTTTTTACCGTTATCCTGAGCTATCAAACGATCTATACCTATGTGGTTGTCTTTGGAAAAGAAGAAAAAGCACTTGAACTCATCCTCGAGTTTTTTGAATCTCACTATCTCATAGAAGTACTTATTTTAGGTGCTATATTTCTCATATTTTATACTTTATTTGTCCCAATACTTGATTGAGCACTCATCAAACATATAGATTCTATTGAAAAAAAAGAAGAAAATACAATTGGAGAAAGTATCGGTTTTTGAACCTACAGATTTTTTAAAGTGTTTGAATACAACAATCTTTTCAATATATTTAAGTTCATGAGTGTTCTTAACTGTTTTTTATTTTTGATTCGTTTTATTTGAGTCGAGTATATCAGTATTTTAAGCTATAGTTTTATATTTTTATTTATCCTTGCGAGCTTTATAAACATTTTTTTGTCTTACGCAAAGTATGAAATAGTCCTCAATAATACTCCCCTATTTCAATCGATTGGTATAAGTGCCAAAATCACTCTCCTCAACCTCTGACTCACGATGAAAATATATGGGCTGATGTTTATACTCAATCTAAGAGTTATTTTTAACTTCATAGTATTTCTCGCCTTCCCTATAGCAATAGCCTCTGCTATAACCTATGTTAGTACGCAGATATATCTCGCTATATCGCTTATTATACTCTCTGTTTTATTCATTGGTTTTATTGCTTTTTTATCACATATGGCCTCTGTGCTTGAGATCTTTAGAGTCTCTACTTGGTATCTCACATATAAGGAGGCAAAAAAGAAACTTGATCAGACAGAAGAGATCTAAAATAATACGAAATATTATTACGATATTTTACAAAAGTATGTTATGATATACCATGTATAATTCATCCAAAAATCGATGAAACAAATCTTAGAAGTTCAGGTAAATAAAGAAAATGAAAAAGGTGCTCCTATCTTTGAGCACATTTTAATCGTGATCCATAAGATTCTTGAGAAAAAACCAAAGACTCGCTTCAAAAAAATTACTATCACTCGACCAGAGTTTGGATTTGAAATAGTAAAATATGGAAATAAAATACGCTTCTTTCTCGTGATTGATAGCCAATATACAAACTTCCTCATTAATCAAATATACGCCCACTATCCTAGTGTCGAAATAACTCCTATTGCTGACTATCTCAGTTCTATCCCAAATGATAAAATTAGTCTTGCAAATATCTGACTCAAAAAGCATTTTCTCTACCCTATAAAAGGATATACAGATCTGCAAGAGGAATGATCAAATGAGGTTGTAGATCCGTATTCGTCTCTCACATCATCACTCTCAAAAATCGATGGAGATTCTCTAAGTGTGGTACAGATACAGTTCTCTCCAACCTGGGATTCTGACTGGAAAAAAGATATAGCAAAGATCTATAAAATACTCTCTTCAAATATGCCTCAGTTTGTAAAAAATATCATGCTGAGTAAGTATTTTATAATACTAAAAATTATTTTCATCCCTTTTATAATTATTGGGAAGCTTTTTCGTCTTATATTTTCCGTCTGATCATCCAGAAGTGAGCCTGATATAGCAGAAACAGTGGGTGAACCTGAAAATGATGAGACAGTAAAAGTATGAACACAGGATATGCTCTTGGATAAAGACAATAAATGACTCCCAAACTATGTTCTATCAAAGATTCGTAGTGCAGGATTTCTCACAGATATAAATATCCTTGTTGCGGGAAATGATTATCAAGAGAGACGAATGGCCATAAAAGAAATAGTTTCCACACTCTGAGTATATGATAATTTTGGGCAAAATGGATTCAGGATGAAATACTTCTGAAAAGATGAACAAAAGATACAAGCAGTTAAACAAAGAATCAATACAGGATCTATGATCCTCAACTCAAAAGAACTTGCTGGGCTTGTCCACTTCCCGACAAACTATGTGAAAACTCCCTACATTCATTGGGTAAAGGCTAAAAACTTCGAACCACCTACAAACCTCCCAATTATAGATCGAGATCTCACAGATGACCATACTCCTGAGAGTATTCTTACTCCTATTGGAAAGACAAATTTTCGTGGAACTGATATGAGTTTTGGGATCTGACCAAGTGATAGAAGAAGACACATATATATCGTTGGAAAGACCTGAATGTGAAAATCAACACTTCTTGAAAATATGATCGTTGACGATATACGTCAAGGCAGATGAGTCGCGGTTATTGATCCTCATGGGGACCTTGCAGAAAACATAATAGGACTTATCCCAAAAAATAGAACAAATCAAACTATCATCTTTGACCCAAGTGACAAAGAGTGGCCTATAGCCTTCAACATGTTTGATTGAGTTGACGCTGAACAGCGTCCACTTGTAGCTTCATGAATCGTTGGAATATTTAAAAAAATATTTTGAGATAGCTGGGGGCCAAGACTCGAACACATACTGAGAAATACGGTACTTGCTCTTCTCGAGATGCCAAACTCAACCCTGATTTCTATACCACTTATGCTTACAAGTGAAGTGTATAGAGGAAAAGTAGTGAATAGAGTAAAAGATCCTGTAGTGAAGAAATTTTGGACAGGAGAATTTGCAAAAATGGCACCAAATCAAAAAGTAGAAGCTACAGGCCCTATCCTCAATAAAGTATGACAATTCCTTTCAAGTACCATCTTGAGAAATGTCCTCGGGCAACCAAAAAACTCTTTTTCAGTGAGATGGGCTATGGATAATCAAAAAATAGTTATTATAAATCTTTCAAAGTGAAAGATCTGAGAAGATGCGAGTGCTCTTCTCTGAGCGATGATGGTTACAAAGTTTCAGATGGATGCGATGGCTCGTAGTGACATGAAAGAACGAGACAGAAAAGATTTCTATCTCTATGTAGATGAGTTCCAGAACTTCGCAACTGATTCATTTGCAACCATTCTTTCAGAGGCGCGTAAGTATAAACTCAATCTCGTAATGGCAAACCAATATATAGGACAGATGAGCGAGGAAGTAGCTGGTGCAGTATTTTGAAATGTATGATCCACGATCTCTTTTCAGGTATGAGTGCACGACGCTGAGACACTTAAAGAAGTGTTATGATGAGAAGCTTCAGTCGAGGATCTCACTAATCTCAAAAAATATACGATCTATCTGAAACAATTGATAGACGGAATGCCCTCTCCTGTTTTCTCTGCTGGAACCTTTCCTCCCTATGAGATCGATCAAGAAGTATTTGAAATGCGCTATAAAAAAATACTTCAAGTGAGCCGTGAAAAATACGCAAAATCCAAAAAAACTGTCCAAGAAAAAATATATAAAACGATCGAAGATATAGAGCGTCAGGAAGCAGAATGGGAAAAGAAAAAAGAAGCCTTCAAAGCTAAAAAAGATGCTGAAAAGAAAAAAGCACATGAAGAACGCATGAAAGCCCAAGAACAAAAAAACAAATCATAAAGATTTGTTTTTTTGTTTAAAACCCCACCCCCTAATTCCGTCTCCTTCTGAGGAGAGGGAGGCAGTAAATTCATCTATAGCTCGTGATAATGAAATTGGCTTCCAATATTCTCAAGAAAATGTTCAACAGACTTCATCTCTAGCACAATAGTATTATCATTCTGCAATGGATGGAATCATACAAGGCCATCTTTGAGACTCTGATCAAAAACTACTTTGATATCACGCTCTTCATCGTTGATAAGTGCAAAAGGACTAACTGAACCTGGCTTGAGTCAGATCTTTTCCATCATGCGTTCTGGGCTTGCAAAACTGAGTTTTGATTCATCAAAAAGAGATCTAATAATATTTGTATCGAGTTTTTTATGATCAGGAATCACCACCATGTAGAATTGTGTGGCTTTTTTATTTCTCAAAAGCAAACTCTTCACTCTGTGTCCAGGGACTTCTACCCCCTTTGCTTCATCACAGGTAAATACAGCATCATGCTCATAATTCTCATACTCTATTTGCAATTGATCTAATATATCAAAAATCTTTTGTCTCATATTATCAAAGGAAAGTAGAGATAATAATAAGTACTACTCCATTAAAGGCACTGAAGAGAAATCATGCGAGTAAGGCCTGCATAGGTTCAAAGTCAAAAAAGTATGTAAACAAGAAAATCGAAGCAAAAGCCATTATCCCAAAAGCGAGTATAGTGTGAATCCCCAGAATGCCGATAAGAATACTCAATACCAAAAATATCCCTGCAACTTGGGCTACTGATTTTATATTTGTATTTCATCAGAGCATTGAAACGAGAAATATTCACACAAAATAAATCACAAAGTTTATGACGATTCACACTGCAATTTCCATATGTCTTTGTTATAAATAGTACATATTCATAGTATTCACAAATGCATGATTGTAAATCCAATACTGTGATATTTCTCTTTGCTTGTATTTATAAGGAGGAGACTCGTTTTCTGGTTTCTATCTCATATCCCCAATTGGATAAAATACAAGTTTACTTCAAATCCAAAGCCTGCTTTATTTTTCAAAGAAAATAATCTAGTACTACACTTGAGTCCTTATCAAGATATTCATTCGCATAAATGTCTGTACTTACCTGCCTCGTGAGAGATCATTTAGTACATCTTTTGAGTCAAAGGCCTTCTATACTATTCCCTGTTTCTACAATTTCCCATCATGAGGCTTTTTGACCGAGTTTCTCGAGCTTTGAAATAAGTGTATCAGGTGAATCTGAATATGATATTTTTGATTCTAAAATCCTGGAGAAGTCTACTAATTCTTGTTCTTCTGGAGAAAACTCTGGAGCATCAAGTCGGTCTGTGATGAATTCTCTATAATATTCTCTGAGAATTTTTGATAAATAATTTGGAGATTTTGTATATATCATGGAACTATCGCAAATTCATTTAAAACTGTTTGATAGATCTCGTCATTGCAGAATATACTCAAGACTGCAAGATCAGATTCATGTTTGAAGGACTTTAGATATAGCATCTCTATTTGAAAATATTTCTTCTGCTAAATCAGATCATAGCCAAAATATACGTAAATATCTCGAGAGATTCTGAAAATCTGATCTTCATTTTACTCATACGATTTGAGCAATTTTTTCTTTTCAGTCAAGTATTGTTAGAGTTTTCCTAACATCATTATATTCCATTCAAAATCATGCTTCTTCTATAGTAGGTCGAATGCTATTTTTTGATTGATCATCATCGAGTATTGTAGTTTTTTGGGATAAGATATTTATTGATTTCATAATCATATAATTATTAAAAATAAAAACCTGCGAGATTGTATAACTTCTCACAGGAAAATAGGCGTTTAAAAAAGGAGAAGCTATGGGTGGGCTTCATGATGTCTTGCAGAAACAGATTTTATAAAAATCATGATGAAACTTTATAAAATAAAAAGAGCTGTTATTTGAAAACAACTCTTTTATATATTTATAATCCTTAACAACTAGAAATACACACAAAAATCGTTTTCGATTTGAGTGAGTGATGATGTATTTCTATTTTCGACATATATAATAATTAATTTCTAAAAAAATTATAACAAGATATACCAAAAAACAAAATTATTCTTCACGGGATAAAATTTTTACAACTCCTTTTTTCTAAAACTCAGTGCTTCAAGTATGTGGGCAGAAGAAATATCTTTTTCCCCTGAAAGATCAGCAATCGTTCTTGCAAGTTTGAGGATACGATAATAAGATCTCGCAGAGAGGTTCATAGCGACTACTGCTTGCTTGAGTATCGTATCTGATTCGGGATCGAGCTGACAATAGCTATTGATCTCTTTTGTTCACATTTGAGAATTTGAGGATATATTTGTCCCTATAAATCTCTCCCCTTGCTTTTTACGTGCTTTCATTACACGTTTTTGAATACTTTCAGATGACTCCCTCTCTTGGTAATTTTCATCTATTTGGAGTTTTTCTGTCTTTACTTTTGGAACTTCTATAAATATATCAATTCTATCAATCAGGGGTCATGAAAGTTTTGCTTGATAATTTTTTACTTGATTTGCACTACAAATACAGTCTTTGTCTGGATCACTCAAGTATCAACATGGACATGGATTCATAGCTCCTACGAGTGTAAAATCTGCAGGATATTCATAGCTCCCATTCACGCGTGTAACATTTACTGTTCCATCTTCAAGTGGCTGTCTGAGTACTTCCAAAACTCATTTGTGAAACTCCAATATCTCATCCATAAATAACACTCCTTTATGAGAAAGACTTATTTCTCAGGGCTTTGCATTTCTTCATCCTCAGATAATACTTATAGAGCTCGCTGTATGATGGATAGTACGAAAAGGTCTCTTTGTTACAAGTGGCATCTCATTTGAAAGAAGACCAGAGATACTATAGAGCTTTGATACTTCGATAGCTTCTTCGATACTCAGTTCTGGGAGGATTGTAGAAAAGGCTCTTGCAAGCATAGTTTTTCAGCTTCCTGGAGGTCCTGACATAATGATGTTGTGTCAGCCAGCTGCAGCTACTTCGAGCGCTCTTTTGGCATGTTCTTGTCAGAGTACAAACTGGAAATCGTACTTCTTATCTTCTCAGAGAGATGCATTGTATTCAGAGATGATCTTTGAGAAATCAATTTTCTCTTGGATATTCAGAGGCTTGTCACCATTGAGCATATCAATAATTTCTCGTAAATTGTCTATAGCTATTACATCTATTTCTGGAATAATAGATGCCTCAAGAGCATTTTCTTTTGGGACAAAAATCCTTTTGAATCATTTTTTTACCGCTCATATAGTTGCTGGAAGTACTCAACCTATCTTTCTCAGTTTCCCGTCAAGCGCGAGTTCTCACAAAAACATAGATTCTTGGATGAGTTCTGATTCTTCTATATATCATGCATTGAGGAGGATTCACATAGCTATAGATACGTCAAAGCATGGTCCACTCTTCTTTATATCAGCTGGTGCAAGATTTACGGTGATTCGAGAAGTTGGAAGTTTCGTGTTGCAGGATTTCAAAGCACTTCTCAGCCTCTCTTTACTCTCCTGCACTCCTTGATCCGGAAGACCGACAATTGTAAAAGCTGGGAGCCCATTATTTATATCAACTTCTACATCAATAGTTGTAGAATCAAGACCATTTACGGCAATAGAGTGAACTGTAGAAATCATCTTATATCATTATATACTAAATATATACTTATTATATACATTTATATATAATTGCAAATAAAAAGCCCAGAGTACTTTTGTACTTGGGCTTTTTATCTTTGATATAAGACTATTGAGCAATAGCTGTTTCGTCTGTATATTCGTCTATGAAACTTCTGAGAAGTGGTGGTGTCTCACTAAAGAGTGCTGCACCTCTTCTAACAATTGTTCATACACTTATCTGACCTGCATCACCTCATTCGTTACTTATGTATGTTCTATTTTGGATAAGGTCTGACTTATCACCATAGACTCATCCTTCGATAACAAGCTGGTTTTGCGTGGTACCATCGAGTGCTTTGATTTTTCCTCACATGTTTACTATTGTTGCTTTGAGGCTTTTTACTTCTCCAGCAATCTTCACATCTCATCCTTTCACGATAAACGCGATTGGTTTTGATGGGTCTATATCTTCATTGATGATGAGATCACCATTTACGATATAGGTAGTAGCTTGTGTGAGAGATTCTCATTGTCCTGCACCGAGTTCTAGGTTTCCATCTATAAGGTATACATCATCTATTCCGTTATAGAAGTTTCCATCAGTTGGAAGTGATGTATCTGTTGTTGCTGCTGATGCTGCATCTACCGTACTTGTAGAAGTATCGTAATTTGTCGCATCAGTATCTGCTTGGTCATTTACGTCACTACTACTTGATGTAGTTGAGCTACTTGAAAGTGCTGATCATTCATCACTCACAGATGCTCATTGGAAGTTTGTATTGTCTTCATCTGAGAATCATTCAGTAGCGAGTTCACTCACGTCAGATACTTTTCCACTTGTATTTGCTTCTTTCATAAGACTGATTCATCCTCATGTTGTTGCAACAGATGGTTTTGCAACTCTTACTTTCATCTCACTGTCATATGCAAGATATGATACTGGATAATCCTTATAAGATGTTACGAGTTTTGTATCTTTGTATGTATCATTTCCATGATTAGAAGTTGTTCCTCTAAATGCTCATGCCACATCTACCTCAAATCTTTGACCTGGTTTTAGGAGTCCAATCTCAGTTGGAGTACATTTCATAGATCATCCTGTAAGGATACTTGTATCTCATACATTGTGTACACAGAGTTCTTGATCAAGAATAATTCTTCATGGTCCTCTGTTGATGATATATGGTTTTCCTATAGGTCCAGAGAATACATCTTGGTTGTGACCAATGATCACATTTCTTCCTTCATTAACCTCAAGATCAATATTTCCAGGAATAGTTTTGTCACCAATTTTTGTATAATCTGTGTGTTGACAAGTATTACTACAAGTGCTTGGGAAATCTTCAAGAATATAGTTGATTCCGTTTGGAGCAAGTTTCAAGATTCTTTCACATACTTCAAACTGTCCATTACTATTTGGTGATTGTATTACACCATCTCCACATCTCCCAGTAGATCCACCTCCTCAACTTGAGCTTGAACTTCATCATCCACCTCCTCAACCTGAACTTGAACTTGGTTTGAGTGTACAATCAGCGTTACATGTTGCACTTGGAAGTGAGATTATAGTTTGTCCATTTTCGTTTACTACTGCTTCACATTCTTCGTTTACGGTATTTCCGAAACTATCTGTATAGTTTTCTATCTTTCAGTTTCCACATACGTTTCCACCACCAGTTGGATTTCCAGGTCCAACATTTACTCTATCTTTACATACAAGTCTGTCATCAAAGTCATCATCATCTGGATCAGACTTTGTCGATGCTTGACACGATACGTTATATTGTTGAGTTCCATTCGTAGTATTTCTAAATACTACATCTGTAAATGTAACTTCTCCATCAACTGTATCTCTTATAATTGTTTCTCCGTTTCCAAGGTCGAGTCTAAACTTCTTTACTTTACTTTTTGTACCAGAACATGTGATGTCTGTTACGAGTTCTGATGAAGCTGTAGAAGTGTTCTCGATATCTATAAGGATACATTTTCCTGTAGATCCTCCTCATCCTCATGAAGTTGAACCTCCATCACTTACAACTATGAGTTTTTCACATGAATTATTTGTAATCTCATCATTGATCTTACATGTTGCTGTATAGTTGTCTTTTGCCGTATATGTACAAGTTCTTGTAAATGTTTCAGATCATGAGTTAGATCCTGATCCTGTAAATACTTGTCCGTTTCCACAATCTATTTCAAATGTTTCTACGTTTGTCCCTGTACATGTCATATCAGTTGTATGAGTTGGTTCTCCTGTAGCATCTACTACCGTAAGACCGTTACATGCTACACCTTGTGGGATAACTACTTCCGTAGTATCTTCGTCAGTTGCTTTTTCTCCAGATGTTACTCCAGTTCCTTCAGCTCCTGCAGTGTTTGTATAGTTTTGAGTTGTATTATCTTTCACACAATCATATGAGAATGATTCTCCTGGATCAAATACATTATCACCGTTTCCTACGAGAAGGAAATTTCTAAATGAATCTGGAACTGTATTTGGAAGAGTTACTGTACCAGCACATCTTGCTTCGATAGCATCTGTTATCACGATATTTGTGAGTCCTTCTGTACCGTTGTTTTCGACAGTGATTTTAAATACTGCGTCTTCTCCAACTGCGACAGTTTGTGTGTCATTTCCGATTGAACCGTCTGTATCAACATTTGGATTGTTATCTTCTTTTGTGATTTTGATACTTGGTCATTCTACTACTACTACAGATGTATCATCATCATCAACTGGATTTCCAGTTTCAGGATCTTCTGCTTCTACTGATGCAGTATTTGTATATCCTTCTGTTGTATTAGCTTGTTCACAAGTATATGTAAATGATTCACCTGGATTCAATACGTCGTCCCCATTTCCGTTTACCGTAAATCAACTAAATGTAGATGGTACGGTAGATGGAAGTGTTACTTGTCCTCCACAGTTTGGTGCAAGTGTATCAGTGATCACTATGTTTGTAAGATCTGATGTTCCTGTATTTCTTACAGTGATACTAAATACTGCTCTTGCTCCTGATGCGACTGTTTGTGTATCGTCAGCTCCTCCATCACTATCGTCTGGGTTTGCGTCTGATTTAATAATTTCAATGTTTGGTCCTGAGAGTAATACTTCTGAATCATCTTGATCATTTACCACTGTTCCACTTTCTACTCATTCACCTGTTACAGCTGCAGTATTTGTATATGCTTCAGTTGTATTAGCTTTTGAACATGTGTAGGTAAATGATTCTTCTGGATCAAAGATATCATCATCGTTTCCAGTAAGAACAAATCATTCAAATGTAGATGGATATGTCCCTGGAAGTGTTACTTGTCCTCCACAGTTAGGTGCGAGTACATCTTGTACTGCGACAGAAGTAAGACCTTCTGTTCCTGTATTTGTAACTGTGATTCTAAATACTGAATCTGATCCAGCATCTACTGCTTGGCTATCATCGATTCCTATATCTCTATCATCTGGGTTTTCATCTGTTTTATCAATACTTATATCAGGTCATGCGAGACGGACTTTTGAAGTGTCCTCATCTGTTACTGTTTCACCACTTTCTGTTCCTTTAGCATTTACTCATGCGGTATTTGTATATCCTTGCGTTGTGTTAAGTTTTGAACAGTTATATCTAAATCTCTCTCCTGGTTCTAATACATTGTTAGTGTTATCACCATCTCAGAGAATTACGAAGCTTGTCCAAGTAGATGGTACTGTATCTGGAAGTGTTACTTGTCCTCCACATTGTGGAGCTACAGCATCTACAACAGAGATATCAGTAAGATCTTCGTTTCCATTGTTGATAACAACAATAGTAAACACTGCTGGTGATCCACTTTCTACTGTTTGTGAATCTGCTACATCACCGTCAAGATCATCTGGGTTCCCATCTCTTTTTATAATTCTCACACTAGGATTTGGGTCTTCTACGATTACTGGAGTTGTATCAGTATCTGTTACTCATTCACCACTTGTTTCACCTTCTGCTTCTACACTTGCTTCGTTTGTAAATCCTTCAGTAACATTTTCTTTTGTACACGTGTATTCAACCCATTCACCTGGTTCAAGTACAGTATTATCATAGTCCCCAGAACCTCAAGCAGAGAATTCTCTTCATTCCATACTCGTAACTGGAAGTTCGATATTTACACTACAGTTAGGAGCAAGTTCATCTATAACTTTTATGTTTGTAAGATTTTCGTACCCATTGTTTGTTACTCTGATTTTAAACACTGCAGTATCACCTGAGAGAATTGATTGTGTATCATCTCCGATATCCCTATCCAGATCTTCAGAGTTTGCATCTCTTTTATCTATAGAAACACTTGGTTGTGGATCTACAAGTACTTCTGTCGTATCAGTACTATCTACTGATTCTCCAGTTGTCGCACCTTCAGCGTTTACGGTTACTGAGTTTGTATAGTCAGCTGTTGTATTTCCTTTCACACATGTGTATTCAAAATACTCAGCTGGTTCAAGAACATCATTTGTATGATCTCATTGACCTGCAACAACAAATGTCTTAAAGCTTGTTGGTCTTTGACCTGGAAGCGTAACAGATCCAGAACAGTTTGGTGCAAGTGCATCTGTAAGTTCTATGTTTGTCAAATCTTCTGTTCCGTTGTTCGTTACTCTGATTTTAAATACTGCTCTTGCTTCTGGTGCAACCGTCTGTGTATCGTCTCCTACTGTATCATCTATATCACTCAGGTTTTCATCAAGCTTATCTACGATAATTGATGGTCCTTGTACTCATCCGAGTTTTACAAGTGATGCGTCATTATCGTCTACTGATTCCCCTGAATCTACTCATACAGCTGTTACTCCAGCAACGTTTGTATAATCATCTGTTGTATTTGGAGCAGTACATGTGTATTCAAATGTCTCTCCTGGGTTAAATACGTCATCTCCATTTCCATCTTCTACAAAGTTTGTAAAAGTACTTGGTGCAGTAGATGGAAGTGTTACTGAACCTGCACAGTTTGGTGCAAGGGCATCAGTGATCACTATATCTCTAAGATCTTCTGTTCCTGAGTTAGTAACTTTGATCTTAAATACAGCATCTCCATTTGGAGCAACTGTTTGTGTATCATACGCTCCACCATCTTGATCATCACTGTTTGCATCTTCTTTTACGATTGAGATAGCTGGTTCACCAGTCTCACCAATCGGATCTAAGAGCATACATTTTGCTTTTAGACTGTTATATTTACCAGATGCAGTTTGGTTTTTATGATCTGTTGAGAGTTTTCTCACGTCTTCTGAAAGGAAGAAGTCAGTGTTTACAACTCCATACCAAGCAGCATTGTTTGAGTCATCTCTGATATCTTGAGTGACATTTGTTCTTGATACTTCCGTTCCATCAGCTCTTCTAAATACCACATAATATTGTTCTTCTGGTTGTGGGTTTGATCTATCTTTGTATCCGTCAAAGGCTGCAAGGCTGATTCTATATCTTCCTTTTGGAATAGTTCCAAAATTGGTATATAAATGAGACCTTACTTCTGTTTTCCAGTCACCGAGTGTCCAATCGTTAAACTCTATAAGAATCTGACCTCCAGTTGGAGTATATGGACATACATCTTCATCAGCATCTGTATCTACTACTACTGGTGAAATATCGGCATCAGTAACTCAAGTATTTGAGTCTTTTCCATCAGCTCTCACACTTGCGGTATTTACATAGCTATCAAGTGTGTTTGGTCTTGTACATTTATAGCTAAATGATTCTCCTGGATCGAGGTATTGGTCATTGTTTCAAACAATTGAGAAGTTTGACCAGTTACTTGGATATATTCCTGGGAGACTTACAGATCCTGCACAATTTGGAGCAAGGTCGTCAGAAATAATAATATTTTTGAGTGATTCTGTACCATCGTTTGTCACGGTAATTTTAAACCTTGAAGTGTGCCCTACGAGGATCGTTTGTGTATCGTTAAGCTCTTGTCCATCGATATCTTGTTCTGAATTCATATCAGTTTTATCAATCTTTATAGATGGATTTGGTGTTTCGATTTTTTCAATAAGTCCACAAACTGGTTGTACACTATTTGCACTTGTATTATCAGGGAAAGCTCCATGAACAACTTCTATTTGGTTAAACGAAGCTCATACCATAAGCGCTTGGTTCACTATTTCGTCAACATAGGCAATTGCTACATTATCTTCAAGATCAGATGTAGAGTTAGATGTTGCAAGTGTTGTTCCATTATTTTGGATATTGATCTTTATAATTTCTCTTGGCTGGCTTCTCGAAACTCTTGTTTGGTAAGCGTCTGCTGCAAAGAGTCTAATTTTGTATTTTCCAGCTTCGTATGATCTTGGAAGAGTAATTGTTCCTCTGTTGAGTTGTCCTTCCATAGACCAGAGTCTTCCTGCAGGTATAAGATTAACCACAAATCCATTTCCAGTTGCAGTATATGGACAAGCTGGGATTTCAATTTGCACCTCTTGTTTTTGTACTTTTGAAGTGTCACTATCGCTTACTGAATTTCCAGAGTTAGTTCCTGTTCCATTTACTGAAACAACATTTGTAAAATCTGAAGTCACATTTGATTTTTCACATGTGTATTCAAACTCTTCTCCTGGCTCAAGTATTTGATTGTCATGATTTCCTTCTCCGTAATATCTAAAGTTCGCAAAACTTGAAGGATGGTTGTTCGGTAAAACTAGTGTTCCTCCACAGTTTGGAGAAAGTGAATCTGTGAGAATAATATTTCTCGCAAGTGATTCGTTTCATACATTTTTTACTCTGATTTTGAATCTTGCAGTATTGCTTGATCCTACAGTTTGTATATCTGATCCATCAAGAGCAGTTTTCTCTATTTGGATTGCTGGATTAAGATTTGAATTTACAGTAATAGTTTTTTTACAAGATGGTGAAGTTACTGAAACTCCTCCTCCTGTCATAGTACAAACCATTTCATAAGTTCCTGCATGTGGGTATGAACATGTTCCTGTTGCAGAATTAACTGTTTGACCATTTCCACATGTTACTCTTGTAGAATCAACGTTTCTTCCACTACATGTAAAATCAACATTTCCAGGTGCATGAATAGTTGTATCGTCTACTGAGAGACTATCACAAACTGCTTCTGGATCGAGGTTTATAGGTTCACATGTGTTTGAACATCCACTATTTCCCCATCCTGTTCTACTTGAATCGTTTGGGTCACACACTTCGTATCATGCATCTCTTACACCATCTCCACACCAAGTTACACTATAGTATTCACATCTTCTAGAAGTCTTATCACTCGAAGAAGCAGTTTTAGAATTAGCATTATAATTTGCTTTATACTCAATTTTAAAGTCATAGCTCGATGCTGTTGCATTCGTACGAGAACTTGGTTTTGATTTTACTCTCCAGTTTCATGTTGTAGCAACATACTTGATGTTATCTCCACTATTGAGCTTATAATTTCTACTTGTAAGAGCATATGTTGGAGCAAAATCTCCTCCCTTATCAAGAAAGTATTCATTTGTAATATGTCTTGTAGCATTTGTTACATACACTGCTGTGTTTGAACCATTTCTAATACCAGCGTCAAAACTATAAGACTTCCCATATCTTAGGAATTTTGTATCTTCTACGATACATGATCCGTTGTCTATACTTGGAGTTGGAGTCGAAACTTTTTCTATAAGCATACAACTCGGATTGAGACTGTTTGGACTATTTGCATAATTTCATGGGTGAGAATTTTCATCTCTCGCATGTCTTACTCTTATTTTCGAGCTCGAAGCGTTAAGCGTAATAGTTCCAACAGATCCTGACCATTCTCCTCTTACTCTATTGTCTGGAAGTTCTCCAGATTTACCAGTAGAAGCAATAGTTGATCCTCAAGCATTTTTAAACATTACATAGTAATATTCGTATGGTTGACTCACGTTTACTCTGTTAGAGTATTCGTCATAGGCAGCAAGACTTATCTTGTACTGACCTGCTGCAAGAGTTGTTGGAAGATTTACGTCTTTATAAGTTTTCCAACCTCTAGATCTAGTGTAATCGTCGTAACCATCTCTTGAGTAGAGTCTTCAAACTGAACTCTCGAAATATACAACCGTTTTATTTCATCCTGCAGTAAAAGGACAGTTTCCAGATGCAGATGTATCTGCTGTACCTACCGCAAAACTTGTAGCAAGGAATACTCACAAAAGCATTCCTCTCCATATACTTTTCATAGTAATACGATTAATTATTAAATATTTCTGCTTCAGCATCTGGTTCACCTTGTCAACCACCGATGTTTGAAGATGAAACATATGTCTCCTCTTTTTTTTGTTCTTGTTCTCAATCAACAGTTGTAACTGGTGATTTTCATCAATCTTTTGTCCCACACGATGCGAGTAGCATCAGAGTTGCAAAAAATGATAATACTATTTTTACCTTCATAGTCCGAAAATTATATATTAATTAATAACATTGTCAAATAAATTTGCTCTTTTGTTATTGGAAAACAAATAACACCCGAGCCCCGAAACTAACAAACGGCGTAAAATACCTGTTTATTAGTGGAACTCGGGTGTTATTTTTGTTTTTTATTTTTGTACTTTCCTCTCTGTTCGGAAAGATTTTTTTTGCACAAGTCTATAAACTTAGGCTTGTTTTCTTGTTTTTATATATACAAATCCAAGTATAAGAGCAAAGAGAAGTATAAGATATGCTTCTGCTCAAGTTTCTACTTGTGTCATCTTTTTTGGTTCTGGCTCTTTAGTTGGAGTTCCTGGTTCAGACGGAGTTGTTTCTCCTGCTGCCTTATACAATACACATTCGTTATGTACTTCATCATCAGTCGAGTAATCACCTCCTTCTAGGACAGTGTGAGTCAAAAGTGGAAAAATAAGAAGACCTGCATTTTCTCATTGAGAAGCCTCAGTAGATTCTAGTCTGTATGCACTATCAATTGCTGACTTAATAAATTTTACAGATAGTCCTGGTTCTAAAATATATCCTTCATCTTGGTCAGAATAAAGATTTTTTAAAACATCTGGTCTTTCCCAAAAATCTTCAGAATCTGGAACTTGTCTCCATTGTGATCATCCAAGTGATTGCATTCTTGGATCTGACTGATCTTGTTCAAACATAATCTTTTGGTTGTCTGATACATTTTTCCAAAGATCATCTATGTTTGCAATATTTTCACCTACTTCTCTTTGACCTCAGTCGAAACATTGGTGACAATTATTCGCAGCAAATACAGAGTCAGTAGAACACTCTATTTCTGGGTAACCTGCGTTTGCTGTACTTACTGAAACAGCAAGCAAAAGCGCCGTTGTAAGTAATTGTTTTGTACTCATAAGAACAAAAATTATAAATTAAACCATATAGTTATAGTATCTTAAACACTATGCAAAGTATAACAAAAAGGCTTAGCTAAAGCAAGTAAAAAGACCAGTTTTGAATTATTTTAACTGGACTTTTTCATTATTTTATTTATTAGGATTTGTTGAAAAATCATAAAAATCGTAGTCATTCCCCAATATAATCACAATCATGCAAAAAAGAAGTAGGTAAAGACAGCTACCATTCACGGCATACCATAGAGCATGAATTTGTTCATCATTTCTGGATCTGGCATGATACTTGCAAAGTCATTTGTGTCTTTTTTCTTCTCTATAGTCGTTCATTTTGCTGTTGAGAGAGATGTTCTAGAAAGAGAAAGTTTAATCTGGATAAACTGAAGGATTCATACTACAACAGCAAGTATGATTCATACGATTCATCATGATTTTAGGAGATCGATTCCGTAAAATACTGATTGTATTTTTTCTATACTAAAATACTGCAAAAAATCATATATATAAAAATAGTTCGATGGGTTATCTATAGACTGTATAACATGGTATATAACTATGAGTATCGGCATCTGTATAAGTAAAAGACCACATGATCCTAGCGGATTTACTCACTCTTTTTTATAGAGTCAGAGGAGTTCTTGACCAAGCATAGCCTGGTTTCACTTATGTTTTTCTTGTATAGCCTTAATCTTTGGCTGGATCAATTGCATCTTCTTTTGGTTCACAAGCATCCTATGTTGAGGATATACTAACAACAAACGAACTATAATAGTTACTATGATAATCGCAAACCCAAGAGAATAAGCAGTATGAGAGAGTACATAAGCCATCAGGTTATATATAGGCGCGTAAAACAAATATATAAAAAGTTGACCAATTGTCCCCCTGTGGCGCGTCTCAAACTGTGTAGTATATTCTTTTTCTCCTATGTTCACATCTATGTTGTAAGTCCCGAGCTTTTCAAAGACTTTCGATTCTGAATCTAAAACTATTTCCTCTCTCGTTCATGATTTTACACTAAGTGCTTCACAGTTTTTTGGAGCAAAATCAATAGTATCACCATTTGACTTTACAATTATATCAGTACACGGTTCCACTACTACCGTTTCAGAAGTGTTGTTTTGAAATACGAGACTGGGGATATTTGGAATTTTGTATACTTTTGCACTCGTCTCAAGAAGAAATGTTCCATCGATATTCGTCGTATCTCTTCAAAAAAAGAAACTTGATATAAAAAATGCAAGTGTAAATATCAGTAAGAAATCAATAATTTTTTTCATAGGGCGTGTTTAGGATTTGAATATTTTTTTCAATAAGAAGTGTATATCATTTTGAAAAATCGCAATATTTTTTTCATCCTTGTTGTTGAGTTTTGTTTTCTTTTTTACGACACACACCAGATCAAGACTATAATGCTCATCTTTCTTTTTGTAAGGAACACACATAGTGTAAAACAATCTCCTAAAGAAGTTTCGAGATACAGCAGTTGATACTGACTTCCCTCAAATAACAATAGCAAAGCGATTATAACCAGATGTATTTCTGAGACTATTTCACACAACTCCATGAGAAAAAAAAGGTTTTCATGATCTTAAAACCTTTTTTACCTGACGCTCTGTGAGTCTGTGTTCTTTAGCTATCATAAATAGCAAAAAAATTATTTTCTTTTTGTATAATTTGCTTTTCCATCAAATGGAGATTTCTTAGCAGTTCATACTCCTCCAATAATGTGCATTTTGAACTTCCCGTTTATCTCTTGTACTCTTTTTGGGTAGCTTACAGTTAGTTGGTGTCTCCCTTTTCTTCTTCTGTTTTTTAATACGTTTCTTCCTGAAGCTGTCGAGCTTCTCTTGAGGAAACCATGGACTCTCAGTCTTTTTCTTTTCTTTAGTTGTGCTAACATCGAAATAAAATTATGCTTTTAAAAAAATTCTTTGGGATTCTATAGAGTATATTTAAAAAGTCAAAATATTTACACTCAGAAATACTAATTCACCGATACATCTATTGTTGTTCCGTTTCCAGATATAGTCATCTGGGCTCATGTTTCTGTGATATTTGCTTGCGTTCTTGTAGAGCTTGAAGGTGATATGTATGAAGACAATCCTCAAAGCTGACTGTTTCCATACAATGACAAGAGTTTCAAATTTGTCAGGCTCGCAAGACTATCAGGAAGCTGTGAAAAGTCATTGTTATGCAAATATACATTTTCGAGATTTGAAAGATTTCCTATGTTGAGAGGAAGTCCTCAACTGAGATTGTTCCCTGCAAGATCGAGCCACACAAGTGACGACAAGGCGTCGAAGCCTTCAGGAATCGTTCATGTAAAATCATTATTTTTCAGTCATAGCGTCTCTAGACTTGTGAGAGCTCAGAGACTTGCTGGTATAGTCCCGGTCATATCATTGTCATTGAGATTGAGTCTTTCAAGTGATGCAAGGGTTCAAATACTTGGATCGATAGTTCCAGTTATATCATTTCCATGAACTTCAAGACTTTCAAGATTTTCAAGTTTTCCTATCACACTTGGAAGCTCTTTCGATATAGATTTTGCATATGCATTTATAGCTGTTTCATCACACCATTCTTGCTCAGTTGCATGTTGGTACGGAGAGCCAGGATAATCAAAGAAGTCATTGAGTGTTGCGACATCTCAAGCAGTCAAACCACATGGTCAACTTACAATAGGTGGAGGATTCGTCTTTCATACGTAGCTTGGGATATCGCTTGAAACTGAACTTTTGAGGAGTGAGTGTGACATCTTTTTTGCTGCGTCACTCGGATCAAGAGTATTGAGCTCAAGATTAACTAGATCATATAGTTCGTTATCAATCTCAGTAACAATAGTTCAACTGTATGCTTCTTGGAGTTTCTCTAGAAATTGAGTTTGTGTACTGAGATCACTCAGCTCATCTTCATCTCCTTCAAACACTACTAAGCCTGATGGCGTGAAGTCAAACTCTGCTGTTGCACTAAACTCGGTTCACACATATGATGCTGGCTTTGCTGGTTGTTTGTTGTAGACAAGCTTTTTGTTTTGAACAAGCGTTAAGAGATCTAAAAGTCACATATCTCAGCTAATGATCGTTGGAACAGCAAGAATATAGGTAGTTGCTCACATCGAAGTCTTTGCGATTTTTCCGTTGTAGTCTCCCGTAACATAGGCCTTTCAAACTCTTGAGTCTGCATATGCTGAGCGAACATTTGTAGGAGAATACACGATATTTGATTCGAGCATTCACGCAATTTGGAACTCTGTGTTTGAGTTGAGAACTGAATATGCATATTCATTTTTTGTGAGTGGATCAACTGGTTTTTTATTGATTCTTTGAAGTTTTACTACAAGATCATCTCAAAAAACTCATTGAGTCCATACAAGTCATCAACTATAGCTTATTCACTGATTATTATCTGGAGCCGGGTAGCCTCAAAACTGTGCAGCATGAAATCTCAAAGCCTTTTCAATATTAGTCATATCTGAGATACGAGAAGAATCTCTCGCACTTGCGCCATATCCGTTCATACTGATAAAACCAATAATTCAAAGTATAGATAATATGACGATTATCACTATCAGCTCAACGAGCGTGAATCAATTTTTGTTCTTTTTTTGTGTCCTCATTTTTGTGAATTTAATATTACATAAAATAGTATAAAAAAATTGAGATGAATCTCAATTTTTTTTATCTAACATTTAGAGTCACGCTCATTCTGTCATTTCTAGAATTGCTCAAAATACAGCAAACGCAAACCATAAGACAAACACTCACGCTATGAGAATAGCAATCGGCTCTATCCACTTTACGAGACTTGCGAGTGAATAATCTACTTCTTTTGTATATTGTGCCTTTATCTTTTTTGTTACAGCTTCGAGTGTCGCTGTTTTTTCTCAAACTGAAAGCATCTGCAAAAAATCATGTGGGAAAAATTCCTTTGCAGGATCTCTGTCTCACAGAGATTCCACAAGTGTTTTTCAAGCTGAGACATCTTTTGCCACATCATAGAGTAAATTTCTGTATATATAACTTCCTGTAGATTCTCATACAAGTTTGAGAGTTTTTACGATAGAAATACCCCCTGCGTTCAGTGATCCTATACTTCATGAAATGTGCGCGAGTGTTGAGTTTCTATAAACCTTTCAGATAAGCGGAGTATTGATGAGAAAATAGTTTACGACTCTCTTCCCTGACTCTGTAGTAATAAATCAGAAAAAAGCTACAACACAACACATGATGAAAAATATCAAGAGGAGGTAGTTGTTTACTAAAAAATCACTCGTTGCTATCAGTGCCACTGTTGCAGCTGGGAGGTCGATTCATTGCTCTACAAACATGACTTTTACTTCTGGCATAACGTACATCAAAACGATGATCATAGCTCAGATGAGAAATAAAAATATGATAATCGGATAGGTCATGGCAGACTTTATCTTTTGAGAGAGGTCAAAACGAGATGACAGATCCTCGCTGAGTTTATTGAGTGACTGGACCAGATTTCCTGACTCTTCTCATGCCTGTATAACGGCAGCTTCTGCTACTGGAAAAACATCTGGCATCTTTTTCATAGCTTTTGAAAATGAATCACCGCTTGATATAAAAAGACGAAGCTCTTTGACCTTTTCTTTAAAGTAGCCATTTCAAGCTTTTGAGAGCATTGATTCTAAGGAATCTGTAATCGTTACTCATCCATCAACCATAGTTGAGATATATGCATAAAAATTGAACCTCTCTTTAAGTCATACTTTTTTTAAAAGGTATACCTTAGAATCATCGAGTTGGAGTGGATCTTTTTTTTCCTCAAATGCTTCAGTTTTATTTTTTCAAAACATTTTTCCTTTTATTTATAAAATACTTTCAGAGGAATATTGAGAGACATTCTACGTCACTCTCTTTTTTCTGGCATATTAAATTTTTCTATAAAAAATCTATATTCAGCATCTTCAGATAATATGTAGTCAAGAAAATCTGTCACATCAGTATCTTCGTCTACTGTAATCTTGAGTGAGACAAATCCTTCTTTGAATCCATATTCATTTTTGTCTTTTTTATCAAGTGTCAATGACTTTACCTTGAAAACACCATTAGTACTTTCAGCATAGTCATAGAAGTAATTCAGCATCGCTTCTTCTGAAAAATCTTTTACATAACGAGCTATTTGTTTTTGAGTATCACTTGTTGGGTCAGACATTATAGATTGGATTTCTGTCAATCTTTCTTTTTTTGCTTGTAAATCTTCAAGCGTAATCTCAAGCCTTTCATATTCAGAGTTTTTTAGTTGGAGTTCTGAATATGCATTTTTCGTAACAAAAATAAGTATAGCAAATGAGAGTAATACGAGTAGATACGCTGTTGATCTTCTATCTTTGTGCATAGTTATTGTTCTTTGGGAAATAATATTATTGGAGCTCTTTCAAGTTAGACTCAAGAATCTCTTGGGTCTTTTTAGAAGTATTCTGAGTCGTTGTCGAGCTTCAAGTACTTGTATCGCTTCAAGAAGCTTGAGCTGTATCTTCTTGTTCTTGAGCTTTTTCTTGGTCTTTAGCTTCTGATACTTTAGTCTTTTGAGGTTTCACGGTAAACTCTAGATTTGCGGTAATGTCTTCTGAACCATTAAAGGCTCTGACAAATCACAAATCAAATCTCTCAGTAAAACTCCCACTCACTTTAGACTCAGAAGAATCATCTTTGAAATCTGCTATAAGTTGAGCTATCTTTTCATACGAAGCTTCTCCACTATCATCTTCTGAAAGTGCTTGCACTCAGATTATTCATTTTCCATATGAAAATGATGAAAATACCAGTCCATATTTTCTTGCGATATCATTTATACCCTTATAAAAATCAGGGATTTGAGAGAGATAAATCATAGTATCAAGCTTTTTCTTGTTGCTATCATAGAGCTCAAATGCTTGAATATCTTTGTCTTGTCTCATCTTTCCTATATCGTCTCTGAGTTGGTATATCTCGTCATTTGCTGTATCAACTTTTTTAGACATATACATTTTGTATCAGAAAACTCCCATTGTGAGTATAACTGTTACGAGAAAAAAACCTCAGGCTGCTATAATGTAGCCAGGAGTCTTTGTTTTTCAGCTTTGAATTGCCATCCTTTTTTAGATTAATAGTTAAGACACGAATATATAATCTAGTATATCATAACTTATTTTAGAATACAAAAAATATGATTTTTCTGTATTTATACTCTATGGAGTGTCTGGGTTTGTAAGTATCGAAATGATAAAATCCATAATTGCATATGCCAGCCAGATCAACAAGATTCATAAAACTACATACAAGATCATCCTACGGGCTGATTTCAGTTTTTCTTCATCTCCTCATGATACAAGGATAGTAAATCATGAATATATGATCACAATTACTCAAATCAATGTCAGAAATTCTGCGAGGTTGCGTATTATATCAATCACATATTCTGAAAGAGATTTTTCATTATTGATCCCCTCTAAGGAATCTTTTGCAATTGCAGCTCATCACTCAAGATTACAGTTTCATCATTGACACACATCAACGACAGGATTTGGGTTTGGCCATATAGCAAAACTGTTGCTGATCATGAGAAAAAATAGAGCTCCTATTGCGAAACATTTCAGAAAATTATTCATGTTTTTTTATCTTAAATATAGGAACATTATATAAAAAAATGATATTATTCAATATCATTTTGCAATTCGTGAAGCATCGTAAGAGCTTGTATTGGGGTAAGTGCATTTATATCGATTGCTGAGAGTTTTTTCTCTAACTTTGAAATTTCATTTTTTTCTTCTCTGTGATTTTGTTCCTGTATGAGCTCAAGAGATAGCTGACTCATTTCTTGATTTTGGAGTTTTTGAAGCATTTTTTGTGATTCTACAAGAACTCGTTTATTTATCCCAGCAAGTTTTGCGACTTCCATCCCATAGCTTTTATACATTGCTCATGGGACTATTTTTCTCAAAAATACAATACTGTCTTCATTTTCTCAGACTGCTACTGAAAAGTTTTTCACTCATGGGAGGATTTTAGCTTCCTCGCATAGTTCATGATAGTGAGTAGAAAATAATGTTTTTGCCTCTATGATATCATGGTTTTCCTTGAGAATAGCCCAAGCAAGACTCAAACCATCATAGGTACTTGTCCC
The DNA here is from genome assembly GCA_020631485.1 of Candidatus Altimarinota bacterium. GTDB lineage: Bacteria > Patescibacteriota > Gracilibacteria > BD1-5 > UBA6164 > JAHDHC01. The sequence continues at coordinate 21,723 of JAHDHC010000009.1, read as the reverse complement.
TCTCCCCACCTCATCGATGATCACAAAACTATCTTTTGTAGCATTATTGAGTATGTAGGCTATTTCCTGCATCTCAACCATAAAAGTCGATTGCCCAAGAAACAAATTATCACTCGCTCATACACGCGAAAATAGTTTATCAGTAAGAGGAATTTTTGCTTTTTTAGCCGGGACGAAACTTCACAAATGCGCAAGAAGAATGATCAAACTATTTTGACGGAGAAAGGTAGACTTCCCTCACATATTTGGGCCAGTTATTATATGGCTAAAAACCTTTCTATCGAGATAGAGATCATTACTTATAAAGTCTGACTCCATCGTTTCAATTACTGGATGTCTTCAGCCCTGTATATCTAGAGCTATATTTTTTCAAACTTCTGGCCTCGTATAGTTGTTGGTATATGCAAGGTCTGATAATCAGACAATAACATCAAGCTCTGCCGTATTGTTGCTTAGTTCTCGAATATCTTCTCAGCTCTGAAGGACTTTTTTACGTATTTCCTCAAACAACTCATGCTCACGAGCTGCCATTTTTTCCTCAGCACTCAAAATCTCTTCTTGAAACTCTCAGAGTTCTTGTGTGATATATCTGCTCGCATTTACAAGTGTTTGCTTGTGATGAAAATCCTCACTTACTTTTTCTATCTGAGATTTTGGGATTTCTATGAAATAGCCACTTGCATTGTTGTACTTGATTTTGAGTGAACTGATTCAGGTTTTTTCGATGAGTTTTGACCTATAGGCATCAAGCCAGTTCTTTGAATCTAAAATCAATCCCCTATACTTATCAACTTCTGCGTCATATGAGGTCTTTATAATGTTTCATCACAACACAGAACTTTCAGCTTCTTCAGATATCGAAGACTCTATAAGGTCTATAACTGATTGTATACTATTTTTATTCATGAGATTTTTGTGAGCTATACCATTGAGTAAAAGTAAGAGAGTTGTCATGGAGCTTTGCTGCAAGATTGTTTCATACATATCTCCAGTGCCATGGCTCTTTATGATAGCCATCGATTTCTCTTCCGTTTTGATAGCTATTGTGATAGCCAAAGCGATATGCGTTTTCCAATAGCCATTCAAAATATACTTTTTGATTTGGCTTTGAGAGAAACTCTTCACTAGTAGTTGTTTCCCAGAAATCCACAGCGAGACCAGATTGATGCTCAGAGTGTCATGCTTTTGCACAGAATTCATCAGAACATCACATTTCTTTGATCACTTTTTGATACTTATAACTTCTGTAGGCGCTTACAACTACAAGTTCTTGTCCAAATTTTTTATAAAATGCTTCTGCCATATCATAGAGTGCTCCTGCTGCTTCTTGACGTAATTGAGAACTTTTTTTTGTGTCTACAATATTTTCATGTTCCAGAAGCACAAGGTCCGTCGGAACATATTCTAAATCGTCAAATGAATCATCAGGTCAGACGAATTTTTGAACAGAGCTATCAGCAGATGATCAGATTTTTTTTGGTTCCGGATTACTTACTGAGTCATTGTTCCCATCTAGAATATCAAGGGATTTTTTCACAATATCGTCGTTTGATTCTGGGCTAATCTGTTCTTCTATATTTTTATTTTTTTTATGCTTTGCAACTACCGTTATAACTTCTTCTGTTTTCTTTTCTATATCCAAAGGAACACTTTCATCACTTTGAGATTTTGTTTCTTCTCCAATAACTATTTGTGACTGAGAAATCTCTTCTTCCTCTACTGATAGGTACTGAGAAAGCAAAAAGAAAAATCCTCCCAGAACTAAGAGCCCAGCAACTATCATGCCGATGATATATGATTTTTTCACAGTCAAAAATAAAAAACGATAATGTAGATTATAGCTTATCGTCTTTTGGAAATTTTTCCAGATTTATTTCAAGTCTTTTTCTACCTCATCTTCAATTTCATTTTGAAGCTTAATTCTTTCTATGAATTGTTTTTTCTTGAGCTTTACTTTCTGGTCTTTTTTATAATTTTTATAGATATGAAACATTGGTCCTATCCTATAAATCAAAAAATAAGTTGATACAAATATAGCTATAAATATTGGGATATATAAAAATTCTGCAGTATCTAACTTCAGAGTTTTTATTATCTCATATACATTTTGGTATTTGTATTCAAATCCTATTTTTTCCATAGTATTATTTTACGAGTTCTCAGATTACGAGAAGTCTATTATAGGTTGTCCCTATTGGCCAACAGGTCATAAGTGTAATTTCTTTTTTTCCTGTATCTCTCTTGAGTACTTCAACATCACTTGGATGGATAACTCTTTTTTCTGTTATTTTATATGTGTATTTTTGTCATTCATAATAACTTACTACTTCATCTCAAATCTCTAGTTTATCGAGTAAAACAAAGACATCATTGTATTCTCACTGTACCCATGGGAAGTTTGAAGAGTGTCAGAATATAAAAGCATTTCCAAACTGTCATGGCTTTGCACTTCCAGGATAGCGTACGACCCCTCAGCTGAGCTCTTCCATAAAGATATCATTTAACTCATCTAGTCACTCAACTTTTCACTCTTCTATATCAACAAGTGGTATGTTTTTTCCAATCTTTGGGATGACTACTCTATTAACAAATGGGATGATTTCTATGTTTAGATCAATCTCCTCATCACGAATATTTCCTATAATACTTTTTATATTTTTTGAGTTGTAGATACGAGCCTCTTGCTCTTGGATGATTTCAGCATCAGTTTTTTGCTTCGCCTTTATCGGACTACGGATTTGTGATACATCGAGACTCATCTGTAAATCTTTTTCCGATTGAAGAATTGCTTCTGGATTGAAGTAACTTTTGGCGATAGTGATATACGCACTATAGTTTGTAAAAGCCATAAGTATGACAAATATGAAGGAAGCCGTAAGTATGTATTTTGTTACAAATACTCCTGCGCGATAACACTTGGCTAAAATAGTGGTATCGATACTTTGAACAAGCCCCCCTATTTCTTTCTCTGAGTTTTCTCATTCTCCTTCTTCAAGAAAAACAAGAACATCTTCTAACTCTTTCTCTTTTGGAATTTCCTGTGTATCTACGACTCTTGATGCATTATCCAGAATCTCAGCTTCTACGTATGAGGCTCCCAAAAGTTCTTCTGAGACTGTAGTTTGAGATTCTTGTAGTATTTCAAGGTTTTTTTCTTGGATTGCTTGTATGTCTAGTTCTTGCTTGTTTTCGTAGTTCATAGTTTCAGGTTTTGTTTTTATTTTTATTTTTTTAATTTTATCATATATTTTTTTCAAAAACAAAAAAAGACTCCTTTTTTGAGGAATCTTTTACACAAGGGAAAATTATTGATGTAATTGAGAGACTAATTCACAAAAATCATCTACACTGAGGTCCTCTGCTCGAGCTTGTAGTGAAATATTTTTTGATCAAAATACTTTTTCCAGCATATTTTTTTCATACGAATTTTTCACAAGATTTGAAAGCATTTTTTTTCTTGGTTCACAAAATGCTTTTTTTATAAATTCGGTATATAGCTGATCATCTATATCAGTAAAAAAAGTATGCTTTTCAAAATGTAGGACACTCGATTGTACTTTTGGAATAGGATCAAAGGCTTCAGCTGGCACATCACATACTTTTTTTATATGCATCTTTTTTGCAAGAAGAAGTCAGATAACTGAAGATTTTGCCTTTTTATGATGAAACTGTTTTATGATCTTATCAGCAACATCCTTTTGCATCAAGATAGTGAGTGTTTCAGCTATATTTTTTTGATTGTATAAAAAGTGTCTGAGTATAGGAGAAGTGATATAATATGGGATATTTGCTATAATATGGTATTTATACTCTGGTACGTCATAAAAATCCAAAACATCTCACGCATATATCTGTATATCTTTTGTGTACTGATGCCAATTTTCTTTCTCTATACGGTCTTTGAGAACCGCGACAAGTCTGGAGTCTAACTCAAGCATATCAAAGTTTGAAGGGCTCTTTTGGACTATTTTCTCACTCAATGCTCCATATCAAGGTCATACTTCAATAACATGCTTTCCAGTGATATGAGATGCTGCAAGAATCTGATCTAAGATACTTTCATCTTTTAAAAAGTTCTGCCCGAGAGACTTTTTTGCAATTATATTATAGGTTTTTTGAATACTCATCTAGTCTAAGATTTGATATGCTTCCCCTTTCGAATAGATACGTGTACCATCTGGAGATGTAATCGCGGGGAATACAATATCACATATCTTGAGTGTCGAGTTAAAATCAAGTGAGTAATTACAAGGACATGTATTACACACTATATTTCCCCTACTTGCTCCATCTAAATTGAGAGCACAAACATCATCGATGAGACATACTCACTCTCCCGCTCATGAAGGATCTATACTACAGATATAGCCTTCACTACATCCACCATTTTCTCATCAGCAGAGTGAGATAATTCCTCCGTCTTCTGGACATCAATTATTTGCCTTTGATCAGGCTGTGCTTGGACAATTATCTTCATCATCCAATACTCCATCTCCATCTCTATCTCATGGTAATATCGGACATCCCCTATTTTCTGCGACTCATGGAAGATTCACACACGCATCCTCTGAATCTATAATTCCATCTCCATCAGAATCTTTATCACTCAACTCTTCTTCATATACATGAATCGTTACAAATGCTGTATATCATCCAGATTCAAGTTGCACAGTATAAGTTCCAGGAGCGGTATAGCTATGTGATGTATTGACTCATGAACCTGTAGTCCCATCTCAAAAGTCCCATATGAACTCAGAATCTTCAGGGAGCGAAGATAGTGCTCTAAAATCTATCTTGCCTGACTCATTGAGATTTATGTTATTTGCACTCGCTTCTATTCATAAACTCGCTCAGCCATCTTGCGTCACATCTCCTATTCTCAAATATGATTGAGCTTGAGCCCTCTTCCCACAGGCATCAACTACTGTGAGAGCTATCTTCCAGAGTCAAGGCTCTAAAAAATCAAAATTATCTACATAGCTTCATGTTCTTGTCTCTATTTTTCCGGTATCAGTATTGGTAAATTTCCACTCTATTTGCTCTTCAACTATCCCATCTTCACATACTCAGGCGTAATTTGCATAAAAATCATAGCTTTGTGCTGGGATTGTGAGATCAGCTTTATTACACGGCTCTCAAGGCTTACAAGATGCTGGAAATATGTCTATGAGTGCTCAGAAATCGAGATCTGACTCATAGACATTTACATGAATATAGGCTTCTGTTTGTCACTTCTGAACACGGACATAGTAGGTCCCTACTTCTTCATATGTATGGGTTTGTGTCGATCATACATCAGATGAATAGTCTCAAAAATCCCACAAATACTGTGCATCTTCAGAGTCTGGGCTCAAGGCTCTGAGAGTAAGCTCATTTCACAAAATAATATTTGTTGGATTTGCTTCGATACTGAGTGTTTTTGTCTCTTGGTTAAGTCAAGAAACTATCGTAGTTTTTGCTGTTGATTCTCTTCCGCAATTATCATATATCGAAAGATACAAAAGCCATTCTCAATCTTTTGAAAAAACTGCGTTATCTACATATGGGCCATAATATAACTCGAGAGAATTTGTTTCTGGATGATAGGCTCTCCATACAATCGCTTTTTCTTCATCGATTCACTGCTCACATATTCAGGCATAGTTTGCTACGAGATCATATGTTTGGGTATTTTCTTTCAGTGCTTCTTTTCCACAAGTTTCTCCGGGATTACATTTTCATGGATATACATCAATCAAGGCTGCAAAATCTCAGCTACTCTCATCACACGGTGAGAGTTTTGAGGCGACATAGGCCATTTGAATAAACTCTTCACGAGTGAGGAATAATTGAGGAGCTAAGAGATCTGCTTCATCCATTTTAAAAAACTCATACTCTATAAGTTCTCAAAACAAATCGCGTTCTTCTATACTCAGGGAAAGGGCCTTTCTCAAATATAAAAAATAGGGATTTATAGTTCCATCATCATTTTTTGAGAAGACATCAGCTCAGAGCTGAGTTTCTATCTCTCCTCTTTCTAACAATCAGATATCTTGTTCATAATCCCTCTGCGTATATATTCAAGATATATTTAAAATAGCACGAATAGCATCTTGACGCGATATCAAGTCATCAGCACAAAAAGGAGATTCTCCTTCTTGTGCGTCACCATTTTCACAACTATAACTTGGAGCTAGACGCAGAAGATAATTTTTCTTATCAGCCTCTTCAGCACAATAAAACATAGTATCATTTGGCTCGAGGTCAAAAAAACTCTGATTTTCACTATAACTTGAAACTATACGCGGACTCACTTCGTATGGGATACAAGAGTCGCAGGAAAGTCTCATACTCTGTGAGATAAGCTCTCCTCTCTTCATAGGAACTTCTGGGTTGAAAAAATTGTTTTCATCAGGAAAAATTATTCCTTTCTCATACAAATAGTCAAGCTCCGTAGTGTATGCATAATCCTCATCTAGATCTATAAAAATACTCCTTTGCATATCTCAGTGCACGATAAAAAGTGGTCAAATACCAAGAAAGAGCAAAAACAAGAAGATGACTATTTTTTTCATGAAAAGTCTTTTAGAATATTACGAAACCATAATTTCTCTCAAAACAAATATGTCAGATCATAATGTGTTCTCTCTATACTCATATCTCTCCCAAGAAGAGCTGGATCAATCTTTTCTTCTTTTAAAACTTTTTCGATGAGTTCGATTTTACGAGCATAATCCCTCCCACGGGTCGGGAATTTTACCGTATCTATATTCTGAAACTTAGAAAAAAAGAGATAGGAATAGAGATTGAGATTGTCTCATTTTGCATAAAATTTTGCGAGTTCCTGGGCACGAAGCTTCGGAAGACCTCAGATCTTTTTCGTCGATCAGGTCAGTTCTTGTATTCATGATTTTACTGATCCTTCGAGTTCATCGTGAAACTGTTTCAGTGCATTCTTTTGATCATCTGAGAGAAATGACGCATTTTCTAGGAGAGACTTTGCTGCCTTGAGTACCATGATGATGTTTCTATTTTTTTCATCAGTGAGAGGCTTCATCGCATCAAAGTAGATATCTACTCTCTTATACAAACGAGATAAACAAGTATGCAACTGCTTATCAATATCTTCTTCTCCAGTGAGATCATATAGAGGTGAAGATAAATCTGCTATTTGCTGAAACAGATCATCATACTGATCGTTCATTTTGAGGATTTTTTCTTCATTTGAAAGTTCTGGATTCAAAATATCTGTTTTGAAATCTGGATTGTATCTTTTTTTGTAGACCAGATCATTGACGACGAGGGTACATATATCTTTTGCTCCATATTTGTGTTCTGCATAGCATAAACCATTATTATATCTACAAAAATCTCACTCTCAAAATACTTCAAATCGAGTATCTGGAAAAGTATTGACTAGCTTTTCTATTTCTTTGAGAGTCACTTCTCTACTCAGGATAATCTTGTTGATTGTATAATTTTCAAGGAAAAATTGTATTGCTTGGGTATTGTAAACCGCGAGTATCGTTGAGATATTTATCTTACCTGTATATCAGACTTTTTTGAGATATTCGAGGATTCAGATATTTCCACATATAATTCCATCTACTCAGATTTCTTCAAATTCTTGAAACATTTTTTCTATAAGTGGAAATGTCTCATCTGTATAATACCAGGCATTAAGATTTACAAATAATTCTAAGCCGTGACTCTGTACTTCTCTACATATTTTCTCAAGAGTCTCGCGAGACGTTATTTGCTCATGTTCTGCAAATCTTCCATTTGGACTTACTTCAAAACCGTATTTTTCATACCAATATGGAGGATTATATCCCGTAAAAAATTCTCAAGCGCCTGATTCTACAAGCGAGTTGATATAGTCTTTTACAGACTTCTTATTTTTTCATGTTTCAGAGAATCATAATCATATAATCTTTTTGAACATATATAAGCTAACTTTTAGAGACTATTCAAGAGGGATTCTATTGGCTATATCATCTCCTCCTGAATCACTTGTATCAGTTTTTTCTTGAGCTGGAGGAGTAGCAACTGGTGTAGTTGCGACTGGAGTCGGTGCTGGAGGGGTCTTACGGATTATAGTAAAAGTGTTGGTGTGCACGATTGTTCCTGCAGCATTATAATAGTTTACTTTGTAGAGGTTTACCCCATTTTTGAGTGTTCCAAATTGGGTGCTTGCATGATATCTCCAAGTAGTTCCATTATATGATTTGAGCCTGAGTCCGTTTACGGTTACATATGTTGCTGCTCAGGCACTAGATTTTCCTCGTATGGTGATGAAGTCAGCAGTGCTGGTAAATGGATTTGGTGTCGGAGCTGTAAAAGCAAACTGGGGATTTGAATCAGTTACAGGAAATTCTGTAGCATTTGTCGAATCTGTCGATGATCCCTCTTCTACTTCGGCTCACTCTTGGTAATATACAGTTAAAACACCTCTTTCAAGTACATTTTCTCATGTATCAAAGGCCTTGTACACTATATCATTTACACGTAGAGGAATAGAAAAACCATTAAGTTCATAGGTTTTTGCTACAAGATCGAGTGTCGCTGAACTGTTGTTAAAGGTAATCTTTGCAACTCTCTCATCACTGAGGGTTCCTCATATATCAAGCGTAGATGATCCGTAGGTTTTATTGTCTTCGATACCAGTTATCGTGATATATTTTCCTTGACTTGTATTTTCAGAAGTGTCTTCATTTGTCTCACCCGTACCAGTTTCTGAATCGTCAGCTCATTCTTCCTCGACGGAGAGGTAGCTTATGAGGTTATTGTCTGTTGCCCATTTCTCAGAAAAGAAATAGTTTCCGATTTCTTCTCTTTTAGCTTCTATATCAAGATCTTCTTTTGTTGCTTCAGAGTTTGTAATACTTATCTTCTCTCATCCTCAGATTGTAGCTTGTTTTCCTGCAAAGCTTGAGACATTTGCTTTTCCGCTTAAAACATTTACTGTACTTGCTACTTCATTTTGATTCAATGATACGATGGTTCCTGGAAGAAGTGTCATATTGAGAAATCTCAGGTTTACATTCACTCATTCATCAGCTTTTACAAACAGATCACTTGAGCTCAGCATATAATCTCAGCTGATATCATATTTGAGCTCTCCGTTTTTACTGAGTTTCATTAACAGACTCTCATCACTTTTGAGAGTTACATTTCCATTCTCAACTACAAGTTTTTCTCCTGGATATAGCTCATTTTTCTCACTCAGCTTATCTTTTCATCATTCTGAGTACTCGACAAAACCCGTAGTTTCTTCTCCATCGAAGTCGAGGGTCATTTTGTTACTTGTTGTTGCCTCTATCTGAGGCATGTCAGATACCTCAGTAGAATTATCAGTAGCTTCATCTCCAGAGAAAACATTGTAGATGATAAAAACTATTAGAAGCAGTCCTATGATAGGTACTGCATAATCACGAAGCTGGTTGAGGGCTTGTTCAGACGGACTTTGACGTCTTCTTCTATTCATAATATGATTTTACTATATAATAATATCTAAAATATAAGTGAAAAACAAAAAAAAACCAATATTTTTTATGGTTTTTCTGAAAGCATCTTGTGTTATGACAATGTCTTTTCTATACCGACTGTAAGCCCTCAAGTATCAGCATCTTTAAAATACAGTCTATCAGCTATTCTTTCAGTTATCAAAAAAAGTCCTCTTCCGCGAATACTATGATGTTTTTCAAAACCAATTGCATCTTTTTCTTTTTTTAAACGCTCCATATTATGCGCGTCTCATACTCAATTATCTGTTACTTCTATCTTGACGAATAAACTCCCTCCCTCTATTTTATTTACAGCAATAGAAATCATATTTTCTCATCACTTTCAGGTTCCGTGCTCGACGGCATTATTATTGAGTTCATCAGAAACGAGAACAAGTCTATTTTTTTCTTTGAGAGTCACTGAATATATATCGAGAATCTTTTCTATGAGAAATCGTATTTTTGGAGTATTTGAAAAATCAGATGTATATGAAAGTTTCATAGAAAAATTCTCAGAGTCCATAAAATCCCTAAGAAATGATTCAAGTTTCGTATTTTCAGGAATATTTTCGATTGATATTACATCCATACGCGCAATTAGCTTCTTTTTCGTAACAAATATATTCAATACTAGTATAGTACAAATTACTCAATCTTGCAAAAAATTAAAAGCTGAGCCTTTTTTTGAGTTTTTTAATCAATTCTTTTCTATTTTGCTCTGGCTCATCAACATCTATTTTCAAGTCTCATTTTTCTGAAAATAGCACTGCAAAAGGACGACTAGAGTCAAACTTTGAGAGGATAATATTGAGGATCACCATTATTGGCACAGAAAGAAGCATTCCTATTATTCCCCATATATATCACCAAAATCACAGTGAGAGTATTATGACAAGTGGACTCAGATTGAGTTTATTCCCAACAAATCTTGGCTCGATAATATTTCCCATGAGTACTTGTATTCAGGTAAGTCCGATAAATAAAAATACTACAGAATACAAGGATTCGAACTGGACGAGCGCAAGTGCGACAGGAAATAGTACGGCAATAACTGATCAGATTGTTGGGATGAAGTTAAAGGCAAATATCAAAAATGCCCAAAACAATGCAAAATCTACACCAAAAAACATTAACACGAGATAACTCAATCCCCCCGTTACAAGACTTACTCAAGTCTTTATGACAAAGTATGATTTCACATCATGTTTGATTTGCATAAGTGCTGAAAGAACTTTGTTTTCTTGTCCTTCATTTCGAATCATCGCCTTGAGCTTCGCTCAAAAATATCTATGTTCTAAAAGAATGAACAGAACATAAAACATAATAAGTCAGATTTTTGAAAAGATATTTGCAATCGCTGTTCAGAAATCACGTCCAATAGTTACAAAATCGAGTCTTGCAAAATACTCTGTTACCGTCTCTGGTTGCTCTACTTCAAAGTATTCAAAAACAGAAGCTATGAGTTCAGCAATTCTCACTTCGTACTCAGGGACTTTTTGCATGAGTTCTTGGAAATTTGCATTAAATATATTTCCAATAAGCCAAAACAAAAAGGCATAACATGAAAGTGATAAAATCATAGATATAACGGAAGGAATACGATACGCTTTGAAAATATTTGAAAGTCCCATTATAGAAAAAGAAAGTAAGAGTGCGATTATAAAAGGAACGATAAATGAAGCACCGATATGAAGTATATAAAATATAATAAATAGGGCTATGATAATCGCAACAAATTGCAACAATTTATTTGGGGATTTTTGAAGATCTTCTGGTGATTGTTGCATTATCTTTTTGAGCATAATTTGTGTAATAAATTTAGGTTTATAAATACCCTTTTACTCTAAACATAAAAAAAAAATAATCAAAAAATATTTATTTATGTCTATTGAGAAGCTAAAAAAAAGAAAAGGTATATTTTGTATATAAAAGTTTTGGTAAAATAAAATTTTTACCTATACTCATTTGTGAGATAAATACATTTCGCAGTTATACAGATATATACGAACCAATACACGAACACTATAACAATACAAACATATTTACTCTACCATACATTATTTTTTTAAAACATACGAACTATGGATCTCAACAAAGTACAAATTATTTGAAATGTCACACAAGACATAGAGCTCAAGCAAACACCAGGATGACAAAATGTATGTCAGGTTTCTGTTGCTACAAACAGAAACTGGACTGATGCAAGCTGAATCAAACAGAGTCTTGCTGAGTATCACAACGTGGTGCTCTGGGGAAAACTCTCTGAAATAGCACACAATTACGCTCAAAAATGAAAAAAAGTATATATAGAATGAAGACTTCAAACTCGATCTTGGGAGGCCCAAGATGGAACGAAGAGGTACAAAACAGAAATAGTCTGAGAAAATCTTATCCTCCTCTGAGGAAGTCCATGAGAGCAATGATCTCCACAGTGAAATACTGAAGCACCTCTCAAGAATCCAAATCCTACTCCACCTGTATCATCCAAAGCTCCGAAAGCTGAGGAAGAAATCAGTATAGAAGATATTCCCTTTTAGTAAAAAAGCTCCCTTGAAACAATTCAGAGGAGCTTTTTTTAATTAAAAATTTGTCGTTTGTGTTGTTTCGAGCTTGTACACTATGTAGTCTTTAAATACAAATTTTTCTCAGAGTTTGTTTGAAAGCGCTTCAGGGAGATCTTTTCCAAAATGAAGGGTTGATGATATATTTGGAAGGATGACAGCCATCTTTTCATAGTCTTTTTTTATAGCTATGACTCAGAGTTTTTTGGGTTCAAGATTGAGAAGTTCTTTTTCGTGTACGAGAATTACCTCAGAGACTACTTCATCAATACGCAGCTTGAGCTTTTCTGATTCTTTGAGACTGACTGGTTCAAACCTCGAATCTGCACTGAGTGCTGAAATAGTTGACTCTATAAGTTCTTCGAGAATCGTAGATTCAATTGGCTTGATATTCCCTGCACTTCCACGTACTTCTCCAGAATCATAAAGTGTGACAAATACTGAACCTTGTTTTGATGACAGATCACCTTCAGGGAGCTTTAGTTCCTCAACTTTTGGAGCCTTCCCATGAGCTGCAAAATATGCTATTACTTGTTCTACTATCTCAATCATCCTTTTTTATAAAAAAATATCTTTCTCATATTAAAAAAAAATATACTTTTCGCAAAATATATACACCACAAAAAAACTCTCCACATCAAATGGTGAGAGTTTTTAAAAAATCTTTAGCTAAAATTAACCTTTTTTGATTTCTTTCATCGTTACTTCTTCGTGTTTTCTTGTAGCTTTGTTGTATTTTCTGAGAGTAAGTTTCTCCCCTGCTGCAAAGTTTTTCTTCGCTACATTTGTTATGTGTATGATGTTTCCCGTTACCTTACTGATAAACGCAACATATGTCCTCTTCCCTTTTGCCATCTTATGTATTGATAAATTGATAAAATCTAAGTCGATTATATAAAGTTTTTCTATATTGCAAGTTTATTTCTCGTACTTACGAAACCAGGTCAACTGACGCTTTGCATAGTTTCTTGAGTGTTGTTGGATGAGATCTTTGCAACATGCAAGATCATATTCCCCCTGGAGATAGGGAAAAAACTCTGAATACCCTATACTCTTCATTCAAAAAGCATGCTCATCATATCCATCCGAGATGAGCATACTTACTTCTCTTTCCAGTCACTGAGCAAACATTTCCTCAACCCTTTTGTTGATTCTTTCATAGAGATCTTCTCTTGAACCATAGTCTGGACAGAGAAACAATACATCATATTTTAGCTCTCGTGTTTTACGGAAATCTCGCTTGCTCTTTCAGGTGATCTCATATACCTCTAGAGCTCTTACGACATATTGTTTATTGTTGGGATGGAGTTCTAGAGCGTAGTCTGGATCTACTGCTTGCAATCTTGCATAGAGCTCTTCTCAAGATTCTCACTCGAGCTTTTGACGTATAGCTTCATCTCCTGGAGTGCCTCAAACTTGAAAATCATAGATAAGACTATCAATATATAGCCCTGTTCCTCATGCCAAAATTGGGATCTTATTTTTCTTGTGCAGTCACTCTATGATTTTTTCTGATTCTGATTTGAACTCACTTACAGAGTAAGGCATATCGGGCATGATGATATCTATCATATGATGTGTAATTCACTGCATCTCATGAGGCATAATCTTTCACGTTCATATATCCATCTTGCAAAATATTTGTCTACTATCAGTACTTATGATCTCTGTTTTGAGCTCTTGCCCTATATCGATACTCAGAGAAGTTTTTCATGATCATGTTGGACCATAGATAACTATGAGTTTCTGTTTTTCACTCTTTGTCTTCAAAAAATCTTGGAGTTTTTCAGAATATTGCGTCATATTTTTCATGTTTAGGTATGAATATATCATAAATATGATTCTGTTATATGCAATATATTTATGACACCTAATAACTCAAAACTATTGAATTATTGAGAAAAACATGGTCTAATACTATAAGCATCTTAAAAAAATAAAATGGACCAAAAAATAAAAGCAGAATTTCCACTCAAAGATCAACTCCTTCACGTGATGATCGACAATGAGTGAAGTGATTTGTACATAACTGTAGGAACTTATCCTGGGATCAAGATTCATGGGGAACTTGTAAGTATCGATGAAGATATGGAAGTACTCACAGGAGAAGACACACTCCACTTTGCTCAATCACTCATCACTGAAGCACAACACGAGACACTTCTCAAACATCTCAATCTCGACTTTGCATTTAGTTTTTCGGCGAGAAGATTCCGTTGCAATATCAGTTTCCAAATGTGACAATATATGATTGTTATACGTCTCCTCACCTCAAAGATACCAAACATCGATGAGCTTGGACTCCCTGATGTGTACAAAGATATCACAAAAATAGGACAAGGTCTTGTTTTAGTTACCTGACCAACATGATCATGAAAATCAACTACTCTTTCTGCAATGGTCGATTATATCAATGAAAACTACAAAAAACATATCATCACGATAGAAGACCCAATCGAATATGTTCACAAACATAAAAAGTCTATTATAGAACAAAAAGAAGTAGGAAGAGATATCCCTGACTACAACACGGCACTTATATGAGCCATGAGACAAAATCCTCAAGTTATATTGTTTGGGGAGATGAGAAATAGAGAAGAAATAGAAAACGCTCTCAGGCTCGCTGAAACTGGACACCTCGTCCTTTCAACTCTCCATACACGTAGCGCCTACCAAACTATATCTCGTATACTCGATGCCTTTGAACCAGAGCAACAAGCACAACTCCGCGTACAGCTAGCTGACTCAATTGTTGCAGTTCTCTCTCAAAGACTCTTAAAAATCAGTGATGGAACATGAGTGAAACTCGTAAAAGAGATCATGGTAAAAAACTCAGCCATATCAAACCTTATCCGCGAAAATGACCTGCCACAACTCCCTTCTGTTATGCAGATGTCCTCTAGAGAATGAATGCAAGTACTCGAAAAAGACATCGTAGATCTCATAAAGTTCTGAATCATCTCCGAAGAAGAATGACTCAAATACGCAAATAACCCAAAGTTCATCAAAGAAGCAGTCAGTGGAATGATCTAAAAAAATATTTACAAACACAAAAATCATATTATCGTACAATTCAATAATATGATTTTTTTATGAGTAGTAGATTTAGTAGACTATCAATTGCCCCCTGATTTGAATTAGAGGATGAAACAACATGAGAGTGAAAAAATATTGAAGTTTCTGATGAGGTATATTCAGTAAAATCTAAAGTTGATTCCTATGTTGCACCAAGATTTTCATGACAAGAGATGCATAGTACACGAAAAATAACCGGGGAATACATAGAAAAGTTTGTATCCCAACTACTATGAGCAAAGCTTGCTAGTAAAAATCAAGCAGGATATGACATGATTCTTCCTGATGGAAGTCAGCTTGAATCAAAAGCCTGAAGACTACCGAGAAAAGGACCCGTTATCATAAGACACCAACTTGACTTACTAGATGATGAATGATTCTATGCATTGACTTATTACAGTACTACAAAAAATGTCTTACCAGCAGAGTTATACTCAAAAAAGTGAAGAAGACACTTAGTGAGAAATATGCATATCCGTTACATATACATATTTCCGAAAAGAAGTATTGTTTATTTTTACAATGATAGAAAATGAATCAGAGAGTTACAAGTAACAGATAGTAGAAACTGAAAAACTATTAAAAATAAATCTATTAGTAGGCAAAGAGCTGAAGAGCTTTTTCAGGAAAATAAATGAAAACATACAAAAAATCACCAGTCTGTGAAACACTGAAGACACTCAATAGAAGTTTTCACACTTTGATATGAACTTTAGACTTTCATAAAAAAATTCATAGTATATGTGTATTACTCTGAATTTTTTTATGATGAAAAGATATATTTTACTGATATCAGCTATTTGTAATATCGCTGTGACTGCGTACTTAAGTATTGAAACTCCATTTGGGATGCTTGACCAGAGGAGTATTTCTGATTTGTATACGACACTTATCACTCCTGCTGGATTTACTTTTTGAATCTGGAGTATTATCTATGCATCGTGGTGTATTCTCTGACTCTACATACTTAGATATCCAAAGAGGATAAAAAAGAAATCTGTGAGACTTTTGACAATAGCTCAGTGCCTTTCCACTCTCTGGCTCATTCCCTCTCAACTGACATATATTCCTGTAAGTCTCGTTATTATGCTGTGACTTGTATCTCTTCTTTTTACCCTTATTCACAAGAAACAAAAAGACATCTTTGTATCCTGCGTTATACAATTATTTCTCTGATGGATACTTGTTGCTACTATCGCAAATATTCACCAAACACTGGTATTTTTTGACATATATATCTACCCTGAGATTCTCTCGATTATTTCTGTGATTATCGGAACATGTATAAATATGTATCTCATTTTGAAGTATAAATACATTCCGAGTCTTGTCTTTATCTGGGCATTATACTGAATATATGTTGCTCAAAACTACCCAGCAGTTTCGATCATGACTCTCTCATCGGCTATAGTACTAGCTTTCGCTATGCTTGTTTCTTTGTGAAGTTTAAAAAAATAATTTTTATTCTCCAATACTTGCAAGACATTGTTGTGCTGCTGTATCAAAATTTCAAGTTGTATCTTGATCAAAACCACATTGTCATATAAGGGCTGATTTCAAAGCTATTTGTGTCGCGAGATCAAAGTTTCCATCTGGTTCTGAGAGGAGATATCAGAGTGATACCAGTCTCTCTTGCAATCTTTGTACGGACTCTCAAGTATCTCAAAGAGTCATTTCTCTATCACCAATCTCAGTTCAGGTGTTTTCTATAAGTTCTGGAGTATCCTCTACTTGAGCTACATCAAAATCTGAAAGATCGGATAGCAGCACTTTTTGTTCTATCTCAAGACCATTAATACAAGCTCCTGCTTGAGTTCCAAGTACTCATTGTGTTGATTCTGGCCAATCACATTCTGCCATAAGTGTATTTCTCAGAGCTACGCGTGTTTCTTCGTCAAAGTCTCAATCGATTTCTCAAGCGAAGTATCACTTTGTCTGTAAAAATCATTGGAGCCTCGAGACTTCTTCTCCCCTACTTCCTGGTTCCAGTCTGGTTGTAAACTCATAGATCTCTCAAATGGTCTTTTTTGAGACTATGTATTCTGGCTCTTTCTCTTTCACCAGAACTTCTTGTTTTTCTGGGAGTTTATTTTCTACAATTTGCTCTTGCTGTGTGTAAAGGGAATCTTGTGGAGTATTTGAAGGACCAAAAAACATATACCCTAACAGTCCAAAGATACAAAAGATACTAAGAAAACCGTATATATGACTCCCAAAAAAGTGTAATAGTTTCTTTCTCTTGTATCCTCTTCTTCTGAGTCATGAAGTCTGAGATTGGAGCTCTACTACTGATGATTTTTTTTGAACTGATCATTTTTGAAATACATCAGTAAAAAAGTATAAAAATCATGAGAGATATACAACTGTGATTCCTACAAATATCCACATATCTCCAAATCACCAACTACGGGTACGAATCAGCGGGTTGAGTACAATAAACAAAAATGATCCTCCTATTAAAAATACCTGTACTGCACTCAGTGAAAAAATACGAAGTCTTTTTTGGGGTATTTGGATTTTTAGACCGAGTATCTTTAAAACTATATACAGTGCGACTAAGATGTAGGTTGTGTACTGTAAAGCTGCTTCTCAAAAAATAAAATAACTAAAAAACAAACTTATAAAAAACAGAACGAATGCAGTATGTATAATCTTATCTTTGTGTTTTTTAATTGTTCATATTACTTGCAAGCTCTTTTCCTGTCTATAATACTCAACGCGAACTAAGTACAAACACAAGACTCAAAAAGAGAAAAGTAAAAAATACTGCATATCGAAAAACTGGTAGAGCCAACGAAGGGTTTCAAAAAGAATCAATATTGCGATACAGATAAAAACTATCTGAAAAAGCATTTTTTCATCGTGCTGGATTTTTTTTCAGAGATTGTTGAGGAGTGCTTCTCAGCGATTAAAGAGTTCTTTCATAGTGTGCTTGATTAAGACATTTTTTTTGTTTCTCTCACAGATTGAGCAATTTGAAGTATGACTCAAACTATAAGGAGATAATATGCATGTACGGAAAATTTTTCTGCAAGTTCTTTTTGGTCTATGAGAAGAAATATCCCTACATAGGCAAAACAAAACAATGACAGGAAAAAAGAGATTTTAGGCTCTAGCTGATACAAAAAAGAAAAGACGAAATATCACAGGATCATGAGTGGTGCTCCCTCTATTCAAAAATTTGCAGCGAGAATCAAAATTGCAATTGTAACAAGCGCATTTATGCAAAATCTGGAAAATGAAAAACTTCATATAATCGCTTCATTTTTTGCATCACGCTTGATACTCTCTATGCACATATCTACAAAAGGGATCAATAGTATCGTAAAAAAGTACACTATATTTATAGAAATTTTCTCTCCGGCAGAAGTATTCAAAATTCAGACAATCAAAACACAGCTAAAAAAAAGGAGTGTGTAGAGAAATTTTGCGGCAAATCAAATCATAATTGTTCTATTTTTTAAAACAAAGCTCTATCCTCATATTTATACATAAATCATCTAAAAATCAAATTACATTTTTATTTTAATGAAAATGTAATACACAGTTTTTGTAAAATCTCTGTGAAATTCACACAGTTAATTAAGTCAATATTATAGCTAAAATAAGCTAGTTTTTGGAAAAATAAAAGTATCTAGATATTTTAAGAAATAAAATTTTTGTGAAGATTTTGTGAATAAGCGAATCTTAACTTTGACATTGATTTTCATCTCAATATACTCTAAACTTGAATTTTCTGCCAAGTAGGTGTGCATACTAGCGAGGGTTCTTACAAAAACAAAATTTATATTTTTACATTTTATGATATTATTATGAACAATAATAAAAAAATGGTATCAAGACTTCTCTCAGGAGTGACTCTTGTTGCACTTCTCATGGCCATGAGTGTAACTGGTGCGTTATGAGGTTTCTGGAGAACACTTGATGGAATATCAGACAATTACATTCCAAATCCATTCGAAATGCTCTTTGGGTACTGAGTGGACGAAAATGGAAATACTGGATTCGGATACGGATACGGTTACTGATATGGTGATATATTAGCTGGTACTTACAGCTGAGAACAAGCAAATCTTGACAATTCGTCATCTAGCAGCAGCTGAGGTGGAGGATGATCAAGCTCAGGTGGAGGATGAGGATCTTCTAGTTGAGGTGGAGGATGAGGATCTTCTAGTGGATGATTTAACTCTGTTGTAACAGGAAGTTCATCTACAAGTTCAGGTTGAGATAACCCATCTAACAACGTAATCGTTGATATAGATAAATACATCCAACAGCTTCAAGAGATCAAAGATCAATTGAACGCAAGTGGTGAAACAGAACAAGTTCCAGCTCCAGGGCTCGTACTTCCATCTATCTTACCACAAACTGGTACTGCTGCTTCTGCAAAAGGTATCAAAACATACACACACCCAAGTGTTGAAACAGCCTACCCTACTTGGCTTCAACCAAGCTCTCTTGCAAACGCATCAACAGATGCATCATATTGGATAAACACTATCCCATATACGCAAGATAGAAATGCAAATGCATATGTAGTAATCCCTACTACATGAGTTGTTGCTCCTATAAATGCTTCATCAGCTGAAGAAGCTGCAAAAGCTATTAGTGGAAGTGCATTTAACTACAGCATCCCACTTCAATCAGGAGTAGCACACTACCCAGGTACTCAAAAACCAGGAGAAACAGGAACATCTGTTATCTTTGGTCACTCTTCTGACTACAAGGCAAATCCAGGAAGATACAAAACTATCTTTTGAAAGATTATAGAACTTGACCTCGGAGAAGAGATCTGGATATATGCTAAAAATACTGATGGTGCATATGAAAGAATGAGATTTGTCGTAGATACTTCAAGAGAAATATCTCCTTCAAAAACTGATGTGTTACTTCCAAAAGCTGGAAAAAACCTCACTCTTCTTACATGTACTCCTATCGGATGAATCAGTGGAAGATGGCACGTAAACGCTAAACTCGTTGAAGCAAACACTTCTACTTTCCAATACCCAAACATCTCGTTGAAACACAAATTTAAAATCAACGTAGCTATGAATAAATACGCTACTTCGATGAGTGATAAAACAGATGAGGAAAGAAGAATGATTCTCGCGACAATAGCATACAGAATTGAAATGCTCCAAACAAAATATGCTGACAATCAATATGCCCTTGACCTACTCGAATACATCAAGATTAAAGTAGCAGAAATGTTATAATAATCCTTGATCATTCAAAAAACTACAGAGACTTCTCTGTAGTTTTTTGTTGCATTTTATTTCTAGTTTTGTTGCATTTGTTGCAACAAAATTTCAAAATCCTCTTCTATTTTTGCAACAAAAAATTATCATAGCGATATTTATTACTTGCATTTTTTCTATTATTACTTGCATTTTTTCTATTAACATTATAATAAATAGCTACGGAACCCTTATCTGTAGCTATATTTATTACTTGCATTTTTATGAAAAATTTTGAAAAAATTTTACATTATATATCAACATCTAAAACTGACCTCTCTTTTTCAGATTTAAAAAATAATCTTGATATGCATGAAAGTACTCTCGTAAGAAATCTAGAGAAATTACAAAAATCCTGATTACTTGTAAAACAAGTGTCTTGAAAAAATACTTTTTACAAGCTCTGTGGCGAGGCACAGATACGCAAATACCTGGAAACAGATTTTTTTTCACGTCCAAAAGCTGCCTACAATCCAAATTTCCTTAGGGATTATATTCCTAATACTTCATCATTCTTATGAGATAACTACAGAAAGATTCAAAAAACTATACACTCTGATTTCATACTTAACAGCTACGATTATCAATCACAATTAAGAGTGATTGAAACACTTCTCATAGACCTATCCTTTGCTTCATCAAAACTCGAGTGAAATACCTACTCATATCTTGACACGGAAGTACTTATAAAATACGGTGAAAATGCAAAATGAAAAACTGCTCTTGAAACACAAATGATCCTCAATCACAAAAAGGTATTAAAATATATTATTGAAGAAAAGAATAATCTTTCACTTGCACGAAAAACTTTTTTTGAAATACACAGTCTCCTCGCGGATAATATTCTCATAGATTCTTATCTTGGAAATATACGCTCAACTCCCGTAAAGATTTGAGCATCAACTTATACTCCCTTAAGCTCGCAATTAGAGCTAGACATTGAATTTGAAGTATTTCTCGAAAAATTACAGCTCATAGAAAATCCTTTTGAACAATCACTATTTATTCTTGTGTTTATTCCCTACTTTCAAGTTTTCTATGATGTAAACAAAAGAGTATCACGTATAGCTTGTAATATACCTCTTATAAAAAATGGCCTCCCTCCTCTGAGTTTATTACAAGTTTCAGAAAGAGATTACATAGATGCTATCTTATGAGTGTATGAACTCAATGACCCCTCACTCATGGCAAAAATATATACAGACAATTATCTTCTCAATATTGAGAGATATATATAGTATACCTACTTTTACCTTTCTTCTTCACACAATCAACAGATTAAACAGCCGAAAAACATTGTTTTCTCGGCTTTTTTTTATATACTCTTCTGGATTTAAAAAGCACTATGTTCAAGAAAAATAGACA
>JAHDHC010000008.1:51193-56192 GCA_020631485.1 Candidatus Altimarinota bacterium | reverse complement strand
ATTGGATGTTTTGTAATAATGCGCGAACTTTTCCTAACTCTTCCATGCGTGCATTAGTAGATTTGTGACGAGCTTCGATTTTGTAGATGTATCTGTAAGCAAAGATTTCAGCATTGCTCTTTTTTTGAGCTGGAGTTTGAGTTTTTGTCTCGTGTGTTTGAGTATGTGAATGTGTGCTTGAGTGATGCTGAGTATGATTGTGATACACAGTACTTTGGATCTGCTTTGGAAGTGGTATTTTTCTTGGGTATACTTTATATGTTTTTCTATAATCCTGCTCTCCTCTATGATAGATTTTTACAGATACATTATACGAGTTTTTGAGACGTGATTGGCTTAAAATAGACTCGCTAATACTCGTAAAGAGGGAATTATGTGTGTCACTGTATCTCAGGTATCTTTTGTGATTTTTTCCATTTATCTGTACTACAGCTAGATAATGATAGTTCATAGCTTCTCTCTGAGCTGCTGTATTTGGAGAGTGATGCTCGAGAAAGAAATGAAGTTTTCTGGTCTCTGTATTGTATTCTGAGTATACTTTGAGTGCGTTCCAGTTTTGTGAGTAGTGACTTGTGTCATAGTAGTAAGTGTTGTTATGAGCAAGAGCTTGGTTCACAAATAATGAGAGGAATAAGAGTCCAATAAGTAGCTGAGAAATATATTTCATATGTAACAGTTTATAGTATTATATTGGTAATATAAACTAATATGATATAATGTCAACTATTTTACTGCTTTTCAGAGCTGTAGTTGATTGAAATAAAAGTTTGCATTTTAAAAAAAAGCTTATATTATCCTCGTGATTTTATACATTATTTGCACAAAATGACATTTGCACCTACAAAAAAGACCTCAAAATCGAGATCAAGAAAGAGAACAACAAACTGGATCAAACTCTCTGCAAAAAAGCTAAAAAACAGAGTTCAGCTCAACGCTACAAAAACAGGGCTTGCTCATTTTATGGATGAAACTGGTCACTATAAAGGAAGAGAAGTAATTGCGCAAAAAGTAAAAACTGGGAAAACTACCAGAATATAAGAAAGATTGAATAAAATAGACGTTTCTCATTTGTAATTCGTCTATTTTTTTGTATATTTTTTCTAAGAAAAATAATTTTTATTAGATGACTGACTGTATATTCTGCAAAATCGTTGCCGGTGAATTGCCAAGCACCAGTGTGTGGGAGGATGACGATTATTACGCATTTTTTGATATCTTTCCAAACTGTAAAGGTCAAACACTTGTAATCCCAAAAAAACACTATGATTCTCAGCTCTTTGAGATGTCTGATGATGCGTATAGTGACTTGCTAGTAGCTGCTAAAAAAGTCGCAAATCTCCTAAAAAAGTCTTTTGAAGTCCAAAGGGTCTGAATGATTATGGAGTGAATGTGAGTGGATCACGTGCACATAAAGCTCTATCCTATGCACTGACTTAATGACACATGGAAGCCTATAAAAGAAGCTAAAACTCAGTTTTTCTACGAATATCCTGGTTATCTAACAACAAAGGCCTGAGACATGCTCTCTCAAGAAGCCCTCCTTGAACTTAAAAATACACTAAAAAAATAATACATGTCTAAACAAATATCGCGCTCGAGAACGAGAAAATTCTTACTTCAAAAAATGTATGCTCGTTCACTAGGCTGAGTCATTCAAGAGGAAACATTTATGGATAGTTTTTTTCATGGAAAATTCCGTGTTGATCTCGATGAATGATATATACGCGAGATGGAAGAACTGCTGATAGAAAAAGAAGCGTACTGTCTTGGGCTCATCAAAAAATACGCACCCAAGTTTGATATAGAAAATATGAATATCGAAAATACTCTTCCGATTATGATAGGAATCATAGAAATGTTTTTCCTCAAAGAAGACATACCTGCAAAAGTTACGATAAACGAAGCTGTAGAACTAGCGAAAATGTATGCTGATGATTCATCAAAAAGAATCGTAAATGGAGTACTCAATAAGATATATCAAGACATAGAAACTATCAATGCTGATATAGAAAAATACAAGCTTGATACTTCTTTTTCTTTTTTTGCTCAATAGAAATTGCAAAAAACAAAAAAATCTCTACTCTAAAAATACGATTTTACACAAAAAAATTGTAAGTGTAATCTGAAGAACAGGATTACCTATATTCCTTTAAAATAGCTAAGTTTGGTTGCAACGAAGAAATTTACAGACGATACCAAAATCAGAGCAATATATGAAAAGCTCAACAGTGATTTAGATATAATCCACAAAGATATATCGCTGTATATTCTTGCCTTTGTGCATAGAAGTATCGTAAATGAACGTCCAGATAAAGCCCCAGAACACAACGAGAGGCTTGAGTTTTTATGAGATGCTGTTTTGGAGCTTGTTGTAACAGAGAAGCTATTTAATGACTTTCCTGAAAAACCAGAATGAGAACTCACAGATATACGTAGTTCTGTTGTGAGAGGGAGAAATCTCGCAACGGTTGCAAAAAATCTATGATTTAGTGAATATTTACTTTTGTGAAAATGAGAAGAATCAAGTGGATGAAGAACCAATGATTATCTCCTAGCAAACTGTGTAGAATCATATATATGAGCTATGTATATAGATTTATGATTTGAAGCAGCAAAAAGCTTTACACTCAAACATGTATATAGCACGCTTGATGATATAATGGCTTCAAAGCATATAAAAGACTTCAAAACACTCTTTCAGGAATATAGTCAGTCAAATTTTGACGAAACTCCAAAATATAAAGTACTCAAAGATAGTTGACCAGATCATGATAAGACCTATATCACTGGAGTCTATATATGAGAGAAACAGCTTTGAAAGTGAAGCTGATCCAGTAAGAAAAAATCCCAAGAAGAAGCAGCAAAAAATGCATTTTTAAAAACAGCTAACAGTTAAATTATGAATGATCTCGTTTTTACATGATTGAATGGTATATGGTATTTTTTTGAAGCCTTAAAAATGCTCGTCATAGCAGATGTCATACTTTCGTGGTTATTCCTCTTGTGACTCAAATGGAGACCAAAATTTTTATCAGATATTATAGACCCAGTCTATAGATGGATACGCTCGATTGTCCCTACAAGTTTTTGACCGATTGATCTCACACCTATAGTGGTCATACTTTTTCTCGCAATCTGTCAAACAGTACTATTTCTCATATTTCCAGACTTCCAACCTATCCGTATAAGAATCTAGCCTATGAAAAATATCAGTCAATCAGTTGATTATAAGCTCTTTTTTGTGGTGCTTATACTGATCATCTTCTGAATGATTATGATATCATCTGTATCTATATACCCTTCTTTTAAGGTGACAACCAACATGATGACTGCATGATTAATTGATGAGCCGTATAATTATTTTTTTGTACGTAAAAATATATTTCATGTACTACTCTCACTTTTTTTGCTTGCAGTAACTGTGAAAATGCCATATGTCTTTTTTGAGAAATATGCACGTCAATTTTTTGGACTTATTCTCGTGTTGCTTGTTGCAGTACTACTTATATGACCGAGTTGGAATGGAGCTCGAGGATGGATTGATCTACCATTTCTTCCTTTTGCTATCCAGCCAACAGAGTTTTTGAAGTTTGCGACTATCGTACTTTTTGCATATCTGTTTAAGAGACAACAAAAAAATATATCTCGTTTCAAAGAGGGATTTCTCCCCTTTGCTTGAATCCTTTCTATAATCTTACTCTTGGTATGAATGCAGCCCGATTTTTGAACAATAATGGTTGTTATTCCTATGTCTGTGATGATGTTTTTTATCGCCTGAGCAAATGTACGCTACCTTTTAATACTCTGAATACTCTGAATCGTATTGAGTCTCTGAGTGTATTTTTGATGAAAGCACGATAAGGAAAAAGTAGGGGATGAAAACAAACTGAGTTATATAACTGATCGTATAGATAACTTTCTCACTGATAGTAAGTCTGCGATATCTAAAAAAACAATTCATTATCAATCAGAGCAAGCCCTTATAGCTATAGGGAGCTGAGGTGTCACTGGACTGGGTTTTTGAAACTCTATACAAAAGTTTTGATATCTTCCTGAGGTCCAATGAGACTTTATATTTTCAGTGATAGCTGAAGAGCTTTGACTTGTAGGAGTGCTGGTCTTGCTCTCTCTCTTTTCATACATAGCGTATAGAGCATTTTATATATCTTATTTTTCTCCGGATCTTTTCTCGAGATATTATGCCTTTTGATTTGCTTGCTGGATACTTTTACAAGCCTGTATAAACATAGGAGTAAACCTCAATATTGTTCCTCTTACCTGAATCACACTTCCATTTGTAAGCTATGGGGGGAGTTCACTATTATCCTTGTGTTTATGACTCTGACTTCTTTTAAATGTATCTCGTTTTATAGATACAACGAAGACACGTACTGGAAGAAAAAAAATGTACTTTAGAAGTAAAATATTTATGAAATAATGCAAGCTCACACTCCTGCAATGCAGCAATACTATGATTTAAAAAGTCAGTATGAAGATACGATTTTATTTTTTCGTATGTGAGATTTTTATGAAATGTTTGGTGACGATGCGCAGATTGCACATACAGTATTGGGGATATCTATAACTTCAAGAAATAAAAACGCTGAAGCACCTATAGCTCTTGCCTGAATTCCGTTTCACGCTCTTGATAAATATCTCCCAAGTCTTGTCAGGGCATGATATAAAGTTGCTATTGCAGAGCAGACATCTGATCCGAGTTTGAAGTGAATAGTACAAAGGGAAGTTGTGAGAGTGGTTACACCAGCTACCGTAGCACTAGAGTGAGAAGGATATGAAAGCCAAGATGCAAACTTCATCGTTTGTGTGACAAAGGAGGGTGAAATGTATGGTATAAGTACTCTAGAAACCTCTACAAATGAGTGGAAAACCTGACAATTTACTGATCTCGTATGACTTTCAAACGAGATTTACAAGCTCTATCCTAAAGAGATCATTCTCTCGAAAAATCTCTTTGAACATACGCAGTTGCAGTCTATTT
>JAHDHC010000008.1:4198-51093 GCA_020631485.1 Candidatus Altimarinota bacterium | reverse complement strand
AAAGAGATCATTCTCTCGAAAAATCTCTTTGAACATACGCAGTTGCAGTCTATTTTACAAAAGAAATTCTCCCTTAATGTTTATTATTTTGATATAACAAAAAGACCGAGAAAAACTCTTTTAGATCATTTTTCGACAAAGAATCTTCATGGATTTTGAATAGAAGATAAAGCAGCTTGTGTAACGGCCTCTGCAACCATGCTTGAGTATCTCTCACACCATCAAAAATCAAAACTTGATCACTTGCAATCACTCAGTTTTACGAGCTTTGATGGATATTTGGAACTCGACGAAGCCACTATAAAAAACCTAGATTTATTGTACAACTTTGCAACAAACTCACAAAAAGAGGGGACACTTCTCTGAGTTCTTGATCAGACAAAAACAGCAATGTGAAAAAGACTCATACGCAAAAATATAGTTAGGCCTTATGCTGATCAAGTATCTATCGAAAAAAGGCATGATATGATTACTGAACTTATAAAAGATCGAGTTTTATTAAGGGATCTCCAAAAGCATCTTTGAAAGATTTCAGATATAGACGCGATTATTACACGCTTGTCCATTTGACGCGCTGTACCAAAAGATCTTTTGAACCTCAAAGAAAGTCTCAAGTCTCTATGTGATGCAATAGCTCTCATAGAAAAAAGCAAGAATAGTGTCCTGAAAGATATCTTTAAATCGTAGTTATGATATATTTTTTTTATGGAAATAGTGAATACCTGCTTGCTGAGAATCTCAAAAAATGGAAACAGCAGTTTCTAGAAAAATACGGTGATGCTCAGTTATTTCATGTACGAGAGTTTTGACAGATCCAAGAATATGGGATCGAAGATAATATCGTCTCTGTGTGAATGTTCTCTCCAAAGAAACTCATAATCCTCGATAATGTTACCATGAAAACTTGAGAAAAAGGGAAAGACTCTCTTGCATTTCAAGACAGACTTTGAGGCCTTTTGGAACGAAAGGGAGATGATACTATCATTGTTTTCTCAGCCTATCTTCCAGACAAGAGAGGGAAGTTTTATAAGTATCTCATGAAGCTCGCAAAGGACAACTCCAAGCTTATAGCAAAAGAATATAGTGTCTCTGATGCATCAAAAAGTATTCAATACCTTCAGATGAAATTCCCGAAAATCCAGCAGAATGTTCTCATGTACATGCTCCAGATAAAATCAGGGAATCTCGAGAAAAGCGTCTCAGAGCTTGAGAAACTCTATATTGCCCATACAGAGGTGTCAAAAGCTCTTGTACAACAAGAAATCGTTCCAGAGCTGGAAGAGAGTATTTTTGTTTTTATAGATCAGCTCACTTCTAAAAATAAAAGACAAGCTCTTAGAACCCTGAGTATTATACTCGAGCAATCAGATATCATGTCTGTGTACTATTGATTACTTTCAAATATGAGAACTGCATTTTATATCTGCTTAGAACTTGACCAGGGGAATCGTCCTCAAGAAATATCGCATAATCTACAATTATGAAAAAGAGCATTTCTGGTAGAAAAATATGCAAAGTCTGATATGCAGCATATCATGAAACTCTACATAGATCTTATAGAGCTTGATACAAAAATGAAGCAGGGAAAGCTTTCTTCTTTTTCACAAGCCCCTCTAAAAGACGCACTAGAGCTCTGTATACTTTCATCATAAACTTTTTCATTTTGTGTTGTTTTAAGGTCGGAAAAGATAATCGCTTTGACCTGAGCTAAAATCGGATTAAGATAATCTTTGACACTAAAAATATAAATTATGAAAAAGATAGGAAATATTTTGAAAATACTTGGATCTCTCTGGATAATGTACATTTTCCTCTGATCACTCCCATATAAATTTTCAGGACATGAACATACACAATTTATATTTTGAACGATTTGAGAATGGATGAAGTGAATTCTCGGCTCAACAATCTGAGAGGGGTTTTCAAACTATGGGGCATTTGTTATAGGAGGATGAGAACTCATTATTTCTTGTGTTCTCATCTGAGCGATATACTTCACTATCAGAAAGCAAGAGAAAAAATCAGACCAAGCATTTGCACTATGATGAATCTGAGCGATGCTTCTGATGATATGAGCTGTATTTTTTCATCTTTTTACTCCACTATGAATTGCGGTAAATGGAGATGGAGGAAGTCTCTTTAGAGCTGCTGTGAGTATTGTCATTATATGAGCTATATTGTGACTTGTGCACATCAAGTCATTACAGAAATCATCCTAGAGCTATTCATGAGACAAAAAATAGTTTTTTACTTTATTTTTTACTGTATAAAAATCAGGACTAACCCTCGGTTTTTTTTTCAAATCCATTCTGATTTTTTTGATGAAAAACAATGAATATACTCTAAATACGACCTAGATAAACTTATCCCAGAAAAGTGGAGACTCAAGAGTTACAAAGTTACATCTGCTGACACAATAAAATCTATAGAAAAAAATGTATGATTTCCGTGTATATTGAAACCAGAATGGTGACAAAATGCTCATGGTGTCAGACTCATAACAAATTCTCTTGATCTCAAAAAATCGCTCCATGAAATAAAGGATGATGAAATCGGGTATATTTACCAAAAATATAGTGATAAGAAAAAAGAATATGAACTCAGTTTTACAAAAGATCATAGCTGAAATATTCGAGTTTGGTCTCTTGTAGAGTCTGTCAATACTGATGATACTGGGATAAATAGTATTCATGGTAAGAGTATATATACAGAGCGTATAAGAGACCTTTCAGGAAAAGATCTAAAAACTCTAGAACTCTTCATCAAGAAACTTCAGGACTTCAAAATAGCAAGAATTGGAATCAAGGCAGATTCTCTAGATATGCTGTTGAGTTGAGATCTTAAGATTTTCGAAATCAATATATTCATTCCATTACCACTGACACTCTTAGCAGAAAATGTATGAAAACAAGAAAAATCAGATTTCTTAAAACAATACACGAAAAATATGGCACTTCTCACTAAACATCGAGAGAAAAGACCGTATAAAGAAGTCTTTTTTAGGAAGATATTTCTCCACTATAAAATAAAATTATCACAAAACCCTATGTTTAGATCAATAAAGAAAGGACTCTATAGCTTTATAGAAAACAAATTTATGAACGGTTGCTCGGACTATAACTCACTAGAAGTTCGAAGAGCTTGTAGATCAAAAAAACAAGCAAGAGAAATGTTTCAAAAACACAATATCCCACACGCTCAGGGAGAGGTTTTTATAAATCCGTACAAGGCATATACTTTTGTAAAGAAACATTGATTTCCAGTAGTTATTAAGCCAAATATCTGAGGATATTCTCGAGGAAGTTATTTTCCTATACAAAACTACACAGATCTTTTTAAAGCAACTTTTCTCGCAAAAGTCTGGTGGCCAAGTACGGTGATTGAGACCTATCTTCTTTGAAAGAACTATAGAGTGGTAGTGACAAAAGACAGTGTAGATATCGCGATGCAAAGAACACCACCTACCATAATATGAGACGGGGAAAAATACATTTCAGATCTGATAGATGAAGAAAATGCTCAGAGAGTAGCTATGAAGCTTCCTCCGATTATTCATGAGATCCAGAAATCAAAACTCATAAAAAAACATCTCAAAAAACAGTGATATAACTTCTCAAGTATACTTGAAAAAGGAAAAAAAATCGATTTATATCATAGAGTAGCACTCGCTCCAGGTGGAGTTTTGTATACGGTTGATACAGATACTATTACTGAAAAAAATAAGAAGCTTTTTCAAATGATCCTTGATGAGTTTGGAGCAAATATTTTTGGAATTGACGTTATTATGGAGCAGGGAATAGAGTACGACTTTGATACACAAAAAGTTATTTTTCTAGAGCTTAACTCACGTCCATATCTTAAGATGCATACAGTTCCAAGATGTGGAAATCCCCCTGATATGAAAGCACTTTACGCAAAGCTTGATGCATTAGAGATATCATGAAAATGACTTTTTTAAATTCGCATTTTCTGTATTTTCCTATACAGTAGGATAAATAGTACTCAGGTTCTAAAATAAAAGCACATGTTCACACTTAAACAATCTTGAATAGCAGGTATTTTAGCAAGCATACTTGTATGAACTTGAGAATTCTTACTTCATTATAGCCCAAATGTTTTAGAACTCGGCGCTCCTTTTGAGTTCTTGTCTGCTGTTCCAAGCCAGAACTTTGCCATTGGGCATATATTCGTACTTATAGGAATCCCCTTGTACTTTATAGGATACTACCATTTTTATCTTATGCTCAGACCTGCATCAGAAAAAATTGCGAGGCTTTTTTATTTTCTTGCGATAGTAGCATTTTTATACTGAGGTATTTGGATTGCTACTCGTTGATATATAGGAACAATTGTACAATTAGAATGAAATATTGCCCCGTGGGTGTATGAAGTCTTGACAGAGAGATATTTGTACTATTTTGATAATTTGTTGCAAATACTCCGTATATTAATCTTTCCTATATCTTGAATCTGGATATACCTCATACTAAGCTGAAAAACACAATATTCTAAATTTATGGCACTTTTGAGTCCAGTTGTTGTCTTGCTTTCAGTTTTTATGACTTTGGCTATCCCTGTAATTTGAAAATTTCTTGTTCCGATTGCTTTGAATATAGCACACTTTATATTGTTTAGCTTTTCACTTTATTTTGTCTTTAAGATTTCAGATGGGGAAAAATCATAAAAAAATCGTATTATTGATACTTGCTTGTATATTTTTTATCTGATTATTGTTGATAGGAGTTATTGTTTTTTTATTATGGAACGATACGCGAGATCCATATAACAATGCAATATCGAGTGAAAAAATACCAAGATTCACACAGATGCGTATCGATAAATGACACAGTTTTAGTGGGGAAGTCTCTCTTCCTATGCGATGATCTACGCTTATAGATATAAATAATGATTGAGTGGATGAAATCTTTTTGTGAGGCTGAGCATGACAAGAAGACCAGATCTATCAATACTGATGAGATGAATTTATAGACATATCTTCTCAATTTAGGCTATCAAAAGAAGTAAATGAAAATACACTTGCAGCTAGTTCGGTAGATCTAGATAACAATGGATTTTCTGATTTAATAGTATCAAGAGACAATTGAGTCTTTGCTTATTTTAATCTGTGAAAATGATTCATAAAAAGAAGAATAAATACATGAATGAATAATAGAACTTCGCCACTATGACTCACTTTTTGAGATATTGATAAGGATGGAGACCTCGATATTTTTGTAGCCTGATATATTAAAAAAGATCAAATGAATGGTTTGACAAACTTTTCTGCATGATACGGGGGAATGAGCGCTTTGCTGTTGAACAACGGTGATAAAAGCTTTTCAAACATTAATGCTCTTGCGTGACTTGAATATACTCACAACACTTTTCAGTGAATATTTGTAGATTTGAATAATGATAGCTGGCTTGATCTTGTAGTGGCATATGATACTTGAGAACCAAGAATATATAAAAATAATGGTGATCTTAGCTTCTCATTCCAAAAAAATCCGTATACTGATAAGTTTTCTTATCCTATGTGAATAGCTGTGGGGGACTATGACAACGATGGAGATAGTGATATATTTTTCTCAAACATAGGATCAAGTCTTCCAAAATTTATGGTAAAATGAGATTTAGAAACTACAAGAGATTTAGAACTCTGATGGTTTTTATTTGAAAATAATGGAGACTTCCACTTTAAAGATGTTGCTGACATAACTAAGCTCAGAGACTATGAATTTTCTTGGTGAGCTGTTTTTCACGATATGAATAATGATAGTTTGCAAGATCTAATAGTTGCTGAAAATTATGTAGATCTAGCTTTTCACAAGTATTTTCCATTGCCATGAAGATTTCTTTTACAAAAAGGGGATCAAACATTTGCAGCAGCCTGAAAAAAATCGGGTGTTGAGAATAGTCATTATTGAATCACACCACTTATATCTGATTTTAACAATGACTGACTTCAAGATCTTGTTTGGGTAAATATAGCAGGGAGCTCTTATGCGTATATCCAAGAAAAAACAAATAAAAATTCTTATATAAATATTTCTTTTCCTGAAACAGCTCAGTATATTTGAGCTGCAGTAACTATTATTCTCGATGATGGAACGAGTTTATATGATGCCTACATTATCTGAGAATGACTCGCAGCTGATCAGTCAAATACTCTTCATTTTTGATTATGAGAATCAAAAAATATTCAAGAGATAACAGTAAGACTTGTAGATGGTTTAGAAATTTCTCTTCCACCAAAAATAAATACCACTTATAAAATGAAAGATTATGAATAAAAAGTTCATATTATCCCTCCACTTCTATTGACTCTTGGTTTTTGGAATCATATGATCTTGATTTTTAGTATGAGAGGAACTACGATATGGGAGCATTTGTCCACTATTGTTTGGAGTACCTGCGTGTTATGTTATATTGAGTTGTTTTCTCGCACTTTTGATCTCACACATATTTAAGCTAAAAAATATCTATTTTTATATTATAAATATGGTTCCGATTGCTATAGCACTTTATGGAAGTGTATTCCAGGTGTTTTGAGACCTAGAGTGCCCTAAAACAAGCTCTGGGATACCTATGTGTTTTATATCGCTTGGAATCTTTAGCTCTATTTTTATATTGAAGTATTTCCTATCAAAAATGAAAAATGACTAAAAAACTTGCGAGAAATATACTCTATATTTTCTTGCTTATAAATATAGCCTGACTTTTATATTTTTCATTTACAGATCATAACTTTATAAATATAGAGCATATTCGTGACTACTTACAATGACCTCATTTAGTAATAGCTCTTCTTCTTTATGTCTTTTTTTTGACCCTCCGTTGACTCACACTCTTTCCAGGAACTCCTTTGCTTTTTGCAGGTGTTCTTATATTTCCGAAGCTATATGTTATAGTGGCCGTAGAAATTGCTATTTTTTTGTATACGCTTATCATCTATAAGTATAGTAAGCTTTTAGATTTCCAAATACCAAAAAAACTAATGGATTTTAAGCCCAAGAAGGAGAGGTGGCAGCTTCTGTATATTATGAGCTTGTGTTTTATACCTGGTATTTCAATGAATGGTCTTGCGTATTATCTCTCAATTCAAAAGATTGATCTAAAAAACATATTGCTTTGAATGTGATTGGGGACAATTATAACAACTACAATGTATATTCATGGAATAGCGCTTCTAGTAAATATTAGTCTTTAAAAATATATTATGAATCTTATCTTGATTATCATAGGATGACTCGTAAGTCTCTGCATTTGAATCTGAATATATGACAGGTTTTTTCAAAAGAAGAACTTAGTCTATGCAAACTTCCCACTTATTTGAAGGATGAGATATGTCATGCATGAATTGCGCCCCTTTATACGTCAGTACTTTTTCGATGACAATGACTTTGTGAATAGGATAGCTATAGATTGGATACTCAATGTCTCAAATAATAAAAGTGGGTATTTTTCCTTTGATGTATTTGATTCTTCTCAGAAACTACACGATGGGGAATATGATATGATTCACTCTGCTACACCGAAAAATGCTGATGAAGTCGATCCGAGATATCCCTTAGTGGGAGAAAAAAGAGCCTTTCCATTTCAATTCCAATCATATATATACAGAAGTGCCATGAGTCTCTGAGCTATAGGTTTTGAGGCAACGGCAGCTATGGCTGCATGATGCACGGATGTACAAGCTCCATTCAATACTTGAGAATGAGGTTTTTCCGTTCATCATATACCCCGAGTGAGATTTTCAAAAGAGAAGAAATTTTTCAAATATATAGAGTTATGAACTCTCTGAAATATATGTTATACAATCATGCCTTGAGTCCGTTTAAAAAATAGAATTTTAGATTTTTTCTTGAAGAGAAAGGTAAAAAAATGAACCGAAGATCTCTACCTCTACTGCATGCTAAATAAAGTATTTTACACAATAGATTGGTCAGCACCACTCGATGTTTTTCCGAAACCATGAGAGCTAACAGATGACTTCTGACATATAATTTTTCAGATTTGATCTGGATTATATGGTCTTAGGAAACACAAAGCTGATGGAAGTATAGAATATAACTGGGATAGATTCAAAAAGATAGCGTCTTTTTGTAGGGCATTTGAGATTAAGCTGGCACAATGAGCAAAACAAAGTGGCTGAATACTTAAAGCTGTAAAAAATACTCCAGCTGTAGCCGAGATCCGTTGAGTAGAGCCATGACATGATATACTCTCACCCAACAGATTTCCTTTTTATAATCCCTGAAAGGAAAAAGAGTTTTTTGAGTTTATGCAAAAAATATCTGACGAATCATGAGGAAAACCAGTAGGCTGTAAGATTGTTATATCCGATATGTCCAATATAGAGCCACTAGCTGAGCAGATCGCAAAAACACCAGAAATAGCTCCAGATTTTATCACAATCGATTGAGGAGATGGAGGTTCTGGAACAGCACCAGTAGCACTCTCAGTTTTATTTTGAAAGCGTATCTACGCAGCACTTGAAACAGCTGACAAAGTTCTGAGGAAGCATAAAGTCAGAGAGAATATAAAGATCTTTGCAGCAGCGAAACTCTACACACCCTATATGTCAGCAAAAGCACTTGCACTCTGAGCAGATGCTATCTGAAATGCAAGATCTATAATGATTTCAGCAGGTTGTATACGTGCAGCAAAGTGTTCATGAGAGCACTGAGCTTGTCCAGTGGGGATTGCAACTATGAAAAAGGCAAATAGGAGATGATTTAGACAAGCATGGGATAAAAAGGTAGAACAAGTGTCAAACTTTATCAGAGCACACAATGCTTGACTTATTCAAGTTTGAGCCATAGCATGACTCAGTTCTCCAAGTGAGCTTGATACTACACATATATCAAAATAACTTGACAAATTATAAATATATTTATAATTGTTATTACATATTACACATAAACTTCCACAAGCATGCAAACTACGCCTAATAACCATTCAGAAGATAAAGCAGTTTTTGATGCTCTTGTAGATCATTTATCATCAACTAAAGATCCCAATAAATTAAATAAGCTAATTGATAAGCTAGTAAATGACAAGAGAATTACATGTTGCGATATTTTAAATGATGCTACTCCTAATGGATCTTCAACTGTTTCTGACGATCTTGTAGCAATTCATGTTGATCAAATACTTATCACCCTAAATGCTTATGGTTCTGTAGGTCGTGATCAACTTATTCAGGCACTTCAGGCGCGTAAAAGTGAAGCAGCATAGCCTGAATATATAATAAAAAAACTTACACATTAATAAAATATTATGACAGATTTAGAGCTCGCTGATGATCCAAGAGATCTCGTACTCAAAAAACAAATTGAAGCTGAGATACAGGGTATCCCTTATACATGAACCGTCTCAATTATTGACAGAATTCTCACTAGCGTAACAATAAATAACCGATTCGAGCAATGAGATATTGATGCTCTACGTGTATATTTACCAGAATCTGTATGATCTGTAATAGACGAAAGTGTAGTAAGACTTATTAGAGTACTTAAAAAAGTAGAAACTCCAATATCGCTCAAGGCAAAAGAAAATCCCCTTAGTGATGAGGATATTTAGAGAATCTTGTGTAAAAATGAGTTTTAAAATAAGCAGCAATGATTCTTGCTGTTTTTTAAATCATACTTAAAACTCTATCTACCAGATTATTTCTTTTTTGTTTTGTTCTTGTAGATATTCATTGCACTCGAGAAAATGCATATTTCAGAAAAATCACTTGTGTACGGAAAATGGTGAAGGATGAGGACTGGTGAGGATGAGATGTTTTTGTGGATCTATCAGATCTTTTTTTCCTATAGCGTAAGCTCCCCAGAGCAAGAAGACAAGTCAGCTCTTTTCTCTTGAGAGAGTTTCTATGATAGTATCAGTGAACTGTTGCCATCCGATTTTGCTATGACTTGCTGGTGAGCCAGCTTCTACCGTTAGGACTGAGTTGAGGAGCAAGACTCATTGCTGAGCCCAAGCTTCAAGATTTCCATTTGAAAAGTCTTTTCTTATCCCAAATTCGTCTTCGAGCTCTTTGTATATATTTTGCAAACTCGGAGGGACTTTTACTCACTGTTGTACCGAAAAACTCAATCCATGCGCCTGTCATGGTCCGTGATAGGGATCTTGGCCGAGTATAACGACTTTTGTGTCATCAAAACTACAGCTATTGAGAGCGTTGAAGATATCTTTTGGGTGAGGATATATAATCTTTCATGATTGGATCTCATTTTTGAGGAACTTTTTTATGTCTTTCATATATTGTTTCTCAAACTCCAAGCCAAGGTATTTGAGCCAGCTTTTTTCTATTTGTATCATCAAGTATTTTGTAAATATGTACCCCAGTTATCATATGTTTCTCTGAGAATAAATCAAACTGATGTATTTTTAGTTATTATAACTCGAGCTTTTTTCTGATTGCTTCTCTTTCAAATATAACTTCTTCTCGCATAATCTGCTCTACAAGTATCATTTTTTCTTGTCTCGAAATATAATATTCCCTTTTTGCTCAATGAATATTGTAGAGACAAGCTATACGCAATTCTGGTTCACTATGAAATTTGTCTGAATATATACCGATATATCAAGATTCGTCTACTTCTTTATCGCAAACTTCAAGTATAGAGTTTGCGATATCTACATCATTGTTTCTTTTTTCTTGACTAAAGTACTTATAAGCAAGTGATTTATACGAAGCATCTCAAGTCAAAAAAAGATAGAGAAATAATTCTCGAGGAAGTTCGAACTCTCTACTGCTTATACATAACTCTAATGCATGTATGAGCCTATTTTTTCTTCATTTGGATAATAAGTCTGAGTGTCAAAACTCTAATGTGTGAAAAATCAATTCCTTTCTTGTCATGTGCTCAAACTGGATTTCTCGATTTTCTTTATTTGCTGCTTTTAACTGTCGTTTCTTACGAATATATTTGTCTTCATAAGACTTCTTACGTATTTCATATTTTACTTCTTGTACTCGTCTATTTATGTATTCGCAAAACTCTTCGATCTCTTTTTGGCCATAAGTATACCCATGAAGTATTCTATGTACCATGATATCAACATATCTTCGAATCGGCGAAGTAAAGTGGGTATAATAATCAAATCAGAGTGATGCGTGTCATTGAGTGACTCCGTTGTATTCAGCAGGAGCTCAGAGCGTGAGTTGATTTCTAAAAATTCGTACATCAAAATTGGCCTGCAAGTGTTTTGCTATTTGGGTATTTGCAAAAAGCATAAATGATTCAACTATTTTTTGTGATCACTGATGGTGGCTATAGTAAGGCTCATTATGAACCATACCATCGTCATGTTCATGTACGTTTCCGATGATTTTTCGAATGACTATAGAACTGTTTTTCAGTGCTTCATGTAGATCAGGAAAGCTATCTTTTAATCAATCAAAATCATCATAATAACACTCAGTGAGACTTGTGAAGCTCGATCTGTACACATCTTCTTGGAGTATGATTCATGAATCATGAACTGTAGCTTCATAGCTGAGAGTAGCTTTTGTAGTGTTTGGATTGAGTGACAATACATCAGTTGCAAGCTCTTC
Organism: Candidatus Altimarinota bacterium; assembly: GCA_020631485.1. GTDB lineage: Bacteria > Patescibacteriota > Gracilibacteria > BD1-5 > UBA6164 > JAHDHC01. The sequence continues at coordinate 39,524 of JAHDHC010000008.1, read as the reverse complement.
ACAAATCATATGATTTGTATACTCCTCCATATACGCTGTACAGCTTCTTCCTAGTGCATATTTGTCAAGATTCGATCACTCAGTGAGATAACTATTTACGTCAGCTATATGGACTTGTAGCTTCCAGGTACCGTTCTCTAGTTTTTCAGCATATATTGCATCATCTTTATCACGTGTATAACGACTGTCTATAGCTATCCCTGTAACTGCCTTTCTCTCAAAGATTTCTTTTTCAGAAGAATCAATATTTCTATCTTTGAAAGGTGGGGATGAAGTAATACTTGGAGCTTTGCTTGGGAGATACAATCTTTTCTATTTACATTTTATATTATTGGTTATAATATATAAAAAAATCTATAATAATCAATAGCTTATAATTATTTTGTTGCAGGATATTATAGAATGAGTAATGATACATAGTCTATGATGAATAAATCCCAGAATATAGCTCTTCAAAATGCAATTGAGATATCAAAACTGGCTTTAAAGCAAGAATCTTTTCCAGATTCTTGAACAGCACTAGAAATAGAGAAAACTTTTGTACAGCACTGAGTAAATGAGATCTTAGCATGATTTGCGAGTGTTTATCTTCTCTCAGCAGGTCAGGCAGTCCCAGAATGTATTCCTTCCCACCTTGAAGAGTTTTGAAGATGTTTACAAGATGTAGTTGAGCAGTTAGAAGCAGATCAAAATCATAAAAATGCCTTAGGATTCTAGGTCTTCTTTTTCTATCTCTCAGAGTCATGGTTTTTTATCGAGAAATTCAGAAAAATCAGTTCTGATTTCAGTGATGATTGATTGGGTATTTTCAAAACTCTCAGTTGTGACAAGTCTTTTTCTATAGGCTTTTACTCCTGGAAAATTTCTCAGATACTGTACAAGATGTTTCCTAATCTCGAGATTTCCTTTTCTCTCTCCTTTTGTTTCAACAAGTTTGAGTGCATGAAACTCCATAGCCTCCAAAAGCTCACTGAGAGAGGGTTCATATCCTCACTTGAGGAAGGCCCAAGGGTTTCAAAAACTCCCACGTCCAATCATAAAACCATCAAGCTCTTTCACCTTTTTCATTCCGTCATCATAATTGAGAATATCACCGTTACAGATAACAGGTATTTTGAGATGATTCTTGAGCTCATAGGTATCTGTGTGATCAGCAAATCATGTGTAGGCTTGTTTTGAGGTTCTTCCATGAATCGTGAGGAGGGAACAACCAGCAGATTCGAGTCATTTTGCAAATTTTATGAGATCTTGGTTCCCATCAAAACTACGACGTGTTTTCACTGAAACGGGGAGATGTGTAGCTTTATTGAGAGCTTCTACGATCCTAAAGGCAGTATCTTCGTTTATGAGAAGGCTACTTCCATGACCACTTCTGACTACTTTTTTAGCTGGACATCACATATTTATATCAATCCCACGTATATTATACTTTGGATTGTCTATGATTTTTGCTGCACGTGCAAACATTTCAGGATCCTTTCAAAATATCTGTACTACAAGAGGTGTTTCTATCTCGGTATGAGGAAGTACAGAATCCGCAAGAAACTTCGAATACACAAGTCCATCAGCACTATAAAACTCAGATATACAAAATATATCAGGAGCTACACGCTTCATCGCCTGTCTGTAGGCACTGTCACCGTATCCATCCATCGGTGCCAGAAAGACAAGTTTTTCATGTTTTTCTATCTGTTTTTTCCAAAAATCTTTCATAGTGTTGTTTGTTTTTTTGAGGTCAGCACAATATATAAAAAGAAAAATATTTTTCAAGGAAATATTATCTTTTATGTATTTTGATACTTATTTCTATAAAAGTCAATAAGTAATATTTTAATAATTTATTAAGCTATGATATCATGTATACAGTCTTATAAATATAAAAACAAAACATGTCGATTCCAGAACTTATGAAAGAAAAGCAAAATATAGCAAAAAATATAAAAAAGAAATATAGATTCCCAGTAAAAAATAAAGCACTTGGGCTCATATATATACAAAACGAAGTTTTGCTCGACAAACTTTCTGAATGACTCTCAAATCTCCCTGCGAATTTTGTGGTGGTTGTAAACACAGATAAGGTATCAGCTCACCAAAACATAAGCTTTACTCACAAAGCTCCTGATTTTGAGCTTCTCTGATTCGACTTTGTAGTATGAGATTCTCAAATGCTTCAAATCTGAAACTATCTCAAGAACTGAGTCGTTCCAGTGATACCAAAAAATAACTCCCTTGGAACAGTTCTCTCAGATTACAATGCCGCAAAATCTGAATGAAACAGTTTTATGTATGAACTAGAAAATGAATGGGACGTATTCTATACGATTGCTCGCTACCTCGAAAACTATAAGTTCCCATACGATAACAAAAGCCTCGTTAAAAATGTCTTTGAAGTATAAAAAACTTGATTTAATATAAAAAACAAGTTTAATATAAAGTATTATCACTTAAAACATAATGTATGACTGGAGTTAAAATGAACAACTGAATACCTGAAGAGGTAAGAGTTGCAGACCTATCAAATGACTTACAAGAACTATACAAAAATTTACAAGAGAAGTTTAATAATGCATGAATCACAGATCCAGTGGGTGTAAGAATAGCAACTATACTAGGTGACGAAGCTACTATATGAAGATTCTTGAAAGCTAATTCTTGACTATCTTATGATAACTTAGAAAGATTACACACAGCTTTATGATCTCCACAAGCTAAAGTGTTTAATATAATAAAAAACGATAGTTGAGTTCATGCGAAATCTACCTGAGAAAACTAAATAGATAAACTCCAAAAAAACTCTTTAGATCAAGAGTTTTTTTGTATTAAAATTTTCTACAACATATTAAAAATAATATACTTAAAATCAGCTAACATTATAAATATAGTCCTTGTTTTACAAAAGAGTTGAAAAAGGATTTGTACGAGCTTATCTGTCTCATTTTAATGCCTCTTCAATTTTCATTACAACTTGTTTCGGTGTAAGTCACCTGTATTCAGGTATTTCTTTAGACATTCACTTAGTATAGATACATTCTCATTCTGCATTTTTTTTATGGTATGTGAGCGATGAATTACTTCTCAGTACTTCATTTACTCTCGATTTATTTGATGAAAGAACACCATTATTGTCAACAATCGCTTCCGTGTGATGAATATCTGGGCTTCATTTTGATTTGTTTTTCCATTGCGTCATTTTTCACTCTTTAAAAAAGTATATTTTTATATATAATTGAAAAGCTATAAAAAGTCAAATAAAATATCAGTGTCTCTTTTTTTTGACTTAGAAATACATTTTTATACAGTGGGAGGAAGTTATTAGAAAAATAATTCAAACAATGGCAAAAAATTTAGTAATAGTGGAGTCTCCTGCAAAAGGGAAGACGATAGAAAAGTTTCTCGGACCTGACTATAAAGTAGTCGCGAGTATGGGGCACATCAGAGATCTGCCAGTCAAGAGTCTCTGAATAGATATAGAAAACAAGTTTGCACCAGAGTACTGAGTCAGTGATGACAAAAAAAAGACCGTGAGCTGACTCAAAAAGATGGCAAAAGAAGCAAACGAAGTATGGATAGCGACGGATGAGGATCGTGAATGAGAGGCTATAGGATGGCATTTGTGTAATGTACTCAAGCTTGATCCAAAAAAGGCCAAAAGAATAGTTTTTCACGAGATCACCAAAACAGCAATCACTAAAGCCGTTGAGTCTCCTCGTACTGTCGATATAAACCTCGTAGACGCTCAGCAAGCAAGAAGAGTGCTTGATAGGCTTGTGTGATACAAAGTGAGTCCTATCCTCTGGCAAAAAATCAGAAAATGACTTTCTGCGGGAAGAGTACAATCAGTTGCAGTCAAACTTATCGTAGAAAAAGAAATAGAGATCAGAAACCATAAGCCAGAAGAGTCATGGAAGCTCACAACTGAACTAACAAGTGGAAAATCAAAATTCAACGCTCAGTTTTCAAAGATTTCTGGTAAAGTAAAAAAATGTAAAAGCCGTGAAGACGCTGAAAAACTTCTCTCAACTCTATTTTGATGACTTGAAGATATACAAGAGACAAAAGACAAGAAGTGAGCAATAGTACTTGAAAAAACTGTAAAAATACAATTTTCCCTCAAAGATATCGTAAAAAAGGAGAGCAAAAGAAAACCATGAGCTCCATTTACTACCTCTACTCTCCAGCAAGAAGCTGCGAGAAAATATGGTTTTTGAGTAAAGCAAACTATGACCATCGCACAAAAACTTTATGAATGAATGGATTTGTGAAATGGTGAGAGGGAAGGACTCATTACTTATATGAGAACAGATAGTGTTCATCTCTCTGACAAGGCAAAGTCTGACTGTAAATCTGTTATCGAAAAAGATCACTGAAAAGAGTATTATGCAGCACGTTCATTTACCACAAAATCGGCATGAGCGCAAGAAGCACATGAGGCTATCAGACCAACAGAAGTAAGCAGAAGCCCTGCAAGTCTCAAAAATGTTCTTGATGCTGGACAACTTAAACTATACACTCTTATCTACAACAGAACTCTTGCTTCTCAGATGAAAGAAGCACTCGTAGAAGTCACAACTTTTACTTTTTCTCCAGAAACTGCAACAAGTCAAGAGTGGATCACAAAATGAGAAGTAATCAAGTTTGATGGTTTTATGAAACTGTATATAGAAGGAACTGATGATGAAGTAGAAACTGACGAATGAAAAGAGTGAATCCTTCCAGATCTCAAAACTTGAGATACAGTAGAATCGACTTTGATTCGCGCACAACAGCTCTTTTCAAGACCCCCTGCGAGATATACAGAAGCCTCACTTGTAAAAAAACTCGAATCAGAGTGAATCGGGAGACCATCTACTTACGCTCCAACTATTTCTACGATCATCGATAGAGGTTATATAGAAAAGCTTCCAACAAAGCATCTTAGCCCAACAGAGATAGCATTTGTCGTAACAGAGTTTTTAGAGCAATATTTTTCTACCATGATGCAGTACAAGTTCACAAAAGAAGTAGAAGAAGATTTTGATAAAATCTCAGAAGGGAAAGAGAAGTATGAGACGATGCTCTCACGCTTTTGGGAAGGAAGTCTCAAAAAGGATCTTGATAATGCCGGAGAAAAGGCTGAAAAAGTAGTACAACTTGTCGGGAAAAAATGTCCTGAGTGTTCTAGTGAACTAGTCTATAAATTCTCAAAAGCCTGAAAATTTATAGGATGTAGTAATTACCCTGAATGTAAGCATATAGAACAGCCAAAAGAAGAAAAAGACGCGCTAGATGCCCTTAGAGCAAAATATGAAGGAAAACCTTGTCCCGATGGGGTAGACTGAACTATTGTTGTAAAAACTGGACGTTATGGTCCATTTCTCGCTTCAAGTGAGTATCCAAAAGTAAAATGGATAGGGAAGATCAAAAACGAAAAGGAAGAAATACTCGAAGCAATTCTCGAGGAAAAAGGTCTTTTGATAGATGAAGAGTCAGGAGAAGAAATGGTAGTCAAAAACTCTCGTCGTGGGCCTTTTCTCGCTGCTAAGCGCTATCCAGATGTGAAAATCGCGAAGAATATCCCAAAAGATGTCTGGGATGAAGTAAACAAGCAACTCGCAGAAAAAGCTTGAGAAGAAGCAGAAGCTTAAACAAAACAAGTCCTTAATTGAGGACTTGTTTTACTGTGAATCAGAATTATTTCTGGTTTTATATTGATATATTACACAAAAATATTGTATCTTTTCAATAAAATTATATATTGTAAATGTCATGATTTTAAAGGAGGATGACAAATGTTGACGTATACAGTAACCTCATTCATAGGTATTTCCATAGCATGGTTTCTTCTTATTAGTAGAGTTCTTACTAGAGAGAAAATTAATCTCATACACATTTGCTATATAGCTGTATCCATCTTCTACTTCCTCATAATAGGTGGATTTTCGATCTCTATGCATAAAAAAGTAGTAGAAGTCTCGTATCAAGCATTGGATTACTTTATTTACAGTAGTCTGTTTGCTTTACCGCTAGTTTACACTGGAAGCAGATTTGTACTTAAGTTTCAAGAAACAAAGCAGGATGACCCCTTCAATCCAATTCTATGGGGGTGGGCAGTTATTTCATTTATTATTGCCCTTGCTGCACTGTATTTTTTCGTTATGGCTGGGATTGAATTATCCCCACCAGTATCTTAATTATTGCTTCTGCTCTAAGGAGATGTTAATAATTAGGGAAATTAATTAACCCCAGATTCACAAGGAGTGGATACTGGGGGTATTTTTTATGTCGGGATATCATCACTAGGTGTTATCCAGGGACAGTGCTGAATATTGACAATTACTTTATCAAGGCACTGGTCGTAGCTAAGACGAGTAGTTTCCAAGCATTCAGTAATAGCTGGACACAAATAATGATTAGGATCGCATGTGTATGTTGGACCTTCTTCTGCATTTCAAGTCTGAGAAGCTGCAAGTACTGCAGATAATAGTGCTGACTTTGTATCCATTTGGGAAGAATTTATAATTTATTAATTTCTTATATCATACAAAATAATTGTATATTTACAAGAAAATATTATAATAAACGAGTCATCAATATAGGAGAATAACGATGCAGTGGGTTTCAGGAGTAATGTTTGCGGCTATTGTAATAGCAATTGTATGTGCTTTGGTTTTATTATCAGTGAAAAGAGGAAGGGAGAGTAAAGTATCTAAAATACCTCCAATCTACTGGTGGACAACTCTAGTATATGCAGGTGTAATCTGCATACTTTCAGCTTTTATGAAGCGTGAAATAATTCCAGTATCTGAGTATGTCATTATCTATTCATGTTTAAGTTGGGGATTTCTTATATGTACTATTAGTTTTTTAACTGAGGCATATGAATCATATAAGGAAAGACACGAAGGATTTGCATGTATTTTATCGGGATTGATATATTTATCTTTTGGAATTATGGTAGGTTATGTTGCAGTGCTAGCTACATACAACGTTTACCTTAGTCTTCCTGCTTTGACATAGTTTCTCATATAACCATGCTTGCTAGCATCAGTGTTGTAGAGAGTTACTACTTAGCCTCGCGCCCAACATGTGGGTGCTGAGGCATTTTTTATATAATTATAATTATTAAAGCTAATTTACAAGATTGGACAAAAATTGAGATATCTATAGAATTGTGTTACTCAATATAGGAGAATCTAAGTATATGGCAATTACAATTGGATTTATACTCGCAACTGTAGCTGTACTCTTCTCAATAGCAATGAATATTGTAAAGGGTTGGGATCTAGCTAAAACAGTATTTTTTACCACTATCGCAATAGTAGTGCTTTGTATTGGATTAATGACTTTTATCTCAGTTGAGAGTTTTCGCTTTATAGCAATTAAAGTAGTCTTAGGATTATTAATCCTGGCAGCTATTTTTTCTATAATAGAACTAAAACTGTCTGGGCAGAGGATATTGAATTTTGTACCTATTCTGTGGTTCGGATTGTTGGTATTGAGTTTTTATGGGTTACTCTCGTAGTACCCCTAGACAATAATCTCCAAATTCACAGAAATGTGGGTCTTGGAGAATTTTTTTATATCTTCCAATCAAAGTATTGCTCAAGATCAAGACGTTCGTCGTCGTATTTGAAGAGTTTTCCATCTTTTTTGAGCATAGCTAGGACTTCGTCTACTATCTTGGCTGAGACATTCTTTCCGTAGAGATGTTGTTTTTTTCTCATTTTTTTATTATCGATTGCTCAGACTACTATATCGAAAATCAGATTTGAGTTTATTGGTGGAGCTATGATATTGGCTCCGTCAAGGATTGTTTCTGTTCTGTCAGATCAGAACCTGGCTGTGACACACGGAACTCAGACTATATTTGCTTCTTCTTGCATACTTCCACTATCTGTTACTACTGCTCCAGCATTTGAGATCATATCTATTACTTCCGTATGGTGTGCAAGTGCTGGTCCGTATGCAAAATTGTCCTTGTATTTTTTTCTCAGCATCTCTATATCTTCTCTGAGTCAATAGTTATCAATAGCAAATTCAGAAGCATAAAGACCAAGGAAACAGACATATACTCAGTTTTCTATAAGCTTTTTAATAGCATAATAGATAACAAGGAAACGTTCTTTTTTTTCAGTGTTTTCTCTTCTATGAATTGTTATAAATATAAAGTCTTTTCACTTCATATTGGGAAACTTTTCAAAAGCGCTAGATCCAGAGAGTTTTTCACGAGATATTTCTATAGCATCAGCTATAGTGTTTCCAACTACCTTTATATGTTCTTTTGGAAATCACTCTTTTTTCAGAGTTTTTCTGTAGAGCTCTACTGGTGCGGCAAATAGTCCAGTAGAGGCCTCAATTCAACGAGTATCAAATTGTTCAGGGTAAGGCTCGATACTTCCAGTTTCATAAATATCAAAGTCTTGAAGTGAAGTATAGTACTTATCCCAGTCAAATTCGCCCTGTTCATACTTTTGAAAGAGTTTATGATAAAACTCTTTGTTTGGAGTAAAGGTCCTGATTCCAGCCTCTACATGTACTACTGCAAACTTATTGAGAAAGGCTGCCTTATCCGCTGTTGTGGCTGTAAGCGTATCTCCGTGAACATAAGGCACGGGGATTTTTTTATAATTTTCATGTATATTTACCAGTATATCTCAAAGTCGTTCGATAACGAGGCTAAATTTCTTATGGATTTGCCCATAGATATTGAGGTTAATATCAACATCCATTCCAAACTCAGTAAGAACTCACTTACTGAGGTTAAAATCATAGTGTTGTCCGGTATGTATGAGAACTACAAGCTCTCATCTTTCTCTAAGCTCTTTGTAGAGTGGAGCTTGTTTTATGATATCTGGTTTTGTAGCTATCATGATGATATGAGCATATTTTTGCTGGCTTTCTTCGAGTCTCTTATAAAATCATTGTGTTACAAATATTTCCGATGAATTGTCCTGTGGCATGTGTATAGCTTAGTGGTATTTGGCACTAGTATAAATAATATTTCGAAACTCCAAACTAAAAAATTAGTTTTGCTATTTCTTATAAATTGAGTATATATATTGTATATAAAAAATAGCTATGAAAAATAAAATATACTTTGTCCTCCTACACAATCTCTGAATAAGTCAGAAAAAACTCCATGTTTTATACAAAGACTTTCCAGATGGGGAAGACTTGTATAAGTCACTCGGTAGGGAACTTCTAGAATCTTACTGATATAGACAGAAACAAATAGACTTTATTCTCAAAAACAAAGACCAATTCTCTCTCGATAAGATAAAAAAGACGCTTGAGAAATATACAGTTGATGTTTTATACTATCATGAAACTCATTATCCTGAAAGTCTAAAAAACATACATAATCCACCATTTCTTATCTATGTACAATGAAAGCTAGATAATTCGCCAAAGTTTTCTATCGTAGGTTCTCGAAAGATCACAAGCTACTGACAAAAATGTATAGAATATATCATACCAGGAATATGAAACTACTTTGAAATAGTATCAGGATGAGCACTTGGTTGTGATACTTTTGCTCATAAAATATCACTGGATAAAAAAATAAAAACAATAGTAGTCATGGGGACATGATTTCATGAGTGCTATCCTTTGAGCAACAAAGATCTCTACAAAGATGTAGTAGATCAAGGTGGAGCTGTAGTTTCAATATTTCCTTTTTCAGAGCCTGGAAATAAGCATAACTTCCCTATCAGAAACGAGATAGTAGCTGGACTTTCAGTCGGAGTGCTCGTAGTTGAAGCACAGGAAAAGTCAGGCAGTCTGATAACCGCAAATCTTGCACATGAATTGTGAAAAGAAGTATTTGCCTGTCCGTGAGAAATATTTAAACAAAATAGTGGTTGATGTAATACGCTCATTGCCTCAGGCGAGGCTAAAATGGTGAGAAATGCTCAAGATATACTTACAGAATACAATGTAGCATACAACAGCGATATATCTGACACTAATCAAAAAAAGAAGTTTGAGCCCAAAGATCAACTCGAAAAAACTATTTATGAGCTTTTACTCAGAGAACCACTCACTATAGATGAACTTTTCCAGAAAATTGACACAGATATAAGTGAACTCTCATTAAAGCTCTCACTCTTAGAAATAGGTTGATTTATCCATAAAGCCCAAGGGGGAAAATACGAGTTAAAATAATTGATTTTCATATTATTTTACCTATCATGTTGCAAAAGTATTCTTATAATTCCACTTAAGTACATGGAAGCTTCACTTCTCATCCGTATAGAAATCGCACTTTTATGTATTATTTTGTGTTATATTTTGTACTACATCGCTTACATCTCTCTCAAGAGTTCACGCAGTTTGAGAAGAATGCTTGGTGTATGAACAGCAAAAAAAGTAAAAGAAAAAAAATATAGTGTCAAAGTCCAAAAATCAGATGATTCAAGTGTAAAAGAACATACAAAAAATAAAAAGAAGCTGAGCAATAGCGAAAAACTCAAGCTTCAAGAGCTCTTAAAAAAAGTAAAAATAAGCTTATCAAAGCGCGAATTTGATACAGCAAAAAATACTATTATTGAAGGGCTTACAATTGATAAGTTCAATATAGATCTCAACCTTGAGCTTGCAAATGTGTATATAGAAGAAGAAGAGTATGTAAAGGCAGAATACATATACAAAGACCTTATCCTTGTGCACTCAGAGGACACTGTGCTTTTGAAAAAATTGTGATATGTTCTTTCTGTACAAGAAAAATACCCACTAGCTATAGAAGTATACAAAAAAGCTCATAGAGAAGAAAAAAATGATGAAGAGATACTCAACATGCTCTCGCAACTGACTTACTTTGTGTGAGATTATCTCTGAGCGATTAAATATTCGAAAAAATACCTAAAAATTGCACCAAAAAGCACAGATAATATGTATATACTCGCAAAAGCCTACGAAAAAACCAATAGTAAAGAAGCAGCATTAGATATATATAAAGAACTCTCAAAGATTATTCCATACGACATGAAGATCAATGCAAAAATAAATGCACTTTCTGAATAGTTTTTTAACATTTTTTCTTCACATATTTTGATCATAAAAGTAAGTATTTGTATTTACTTTTTTTCTTTCGTTTGTATATTTTCATAGATTTAAAAGTATCTATATGTTAAAACTCCCACCAAGCTCACAGCAGGCAGAGCAAGCAGTATTATGAAGTCTGCTCATTGACAAAGAATGATTTCTCGTAATCTGAGATCTTCTAGCTCAAGAAGATTTTTATGATGAATGACATGCTCATATATTTGAAACTATTCGTGAACTCTATGAGAAAAATAAAGCTATTGATCTGGTTACGGTAAAAGAAAAGCTCGATGATAAAAAGCTCTTAGACACTATAGGATGATTTAACTATCTAGCTGAACTTACAGAAGTAGTTCCGACTTCTGCAAACATCTTTGAATATGCACAAATAGTAAAAAACAAATCTGTCCTGAGAAAGCTTATAAAAGCCTGAAACCAGATTGTTGCAGGTTGATACGACGAAGAAACTATTCTTACAGAATTATTAGATAAAGCAGAAAAATCTCTGTTTGAGGTAACACAAGTTTTTATGAAAAATAAACTTGTACACATAAACGATATCCTCACTCAAAGATACGAAGAGTTTTCAGAAATCCACGAAAATCCTGATCTCATAAAAAACCACAGGCTCCATACCTGATATAAGAGCTTGGATGAAAAAATGTGAGGACTCAAAGGTTGAGATATGGTGATTTTGGCAGCAAGACCAAGTATGTGAAAGACAGCATTTGCCCTAAATCTTGCACAAAATATAGGTTTTAGCAAAAAAAATATAGCTATTTTTTCACTAGAAATGAGTAAAGAACAACTCACAGATAGAATGATAGCGAGTGCTATGGGGATCAATTCATGGAAACTTGCAAAGTGAGAACTGGAAGATGATGAGTTTTCAAAAATCGGGGAAGCGATGGAGAAACTCTCAAATGCAAATATATATATAGATGATAGTGCTGGAGGAAGTCTTGTAGAGTTTAAGAGTAAGGCAAGAAGACTTAAGATGGAAAGTGGTTTGGATCTCGTGATCATTGACTATCTCCAACTCATGTCAAATGGAAACTCTCTCAATAGAGTCCAAGAAGTAAGTGAGATCTCACGTGGAATCAAGGCTCTTGCAAGAGAACTTGATGTACCAATTATTGCATTATCACAGCTATCCCGTTGACTTGAATCTCGTCCTGATAAAAGACCTATCATGTCAGATTTACGTGAATCATGATCTATTGAACAAGATGCCGATATCGTGATGATGCTCTATAGAGAAGAGTATTATGACGAATTTACAGAAAGAAAATGAGTCACAGATGTCCTTGTGAGGAAAAATAGAAATGGACCTATTTGAAACGTAGAACTTATGTTTCAAAAAAACAATCAGAAGTTTGTCGAAATCGAAAGAGGCATGCACGATGAGCCAATGTAGAAGAAAATAAAAAGACGTTTATTAGTAAACGTCTTTTTGAATCTGGTATGTTTCGTAAATTGTCTCTTTTTCATATGCGAGAGCAGAGTTGAGATTCGTATATTCAAAGATAGTTATACCAATAACTGCTATACTTGAGAGAATCACGGTAGTTACTGCGTGTTTATTTACATGTAAGTCTAGATGAAAATGTGTCATATAAAAATAATTAATAATAATATGATAAATATATTAAATCATTATTTTTATTATGTGTCAAATAATATTGAGAAAATAAATTTCTTATTGCTATATTTGTTTGTATACTAGCTTGAGTTATTTTAAATTAATGTATATGAATACCGATTTTCCAAAAAAATATAATCCAAAAGACTTTGAAACAAGTATCTATGAAATGTGGGAAAAAAATAAGAAATTTGAAGCTCAAACTTCTCAAACCTGAGACAGTTATTTTATCCCTATGCCACCACCAAATATTACTTCAAAACTTCATGTGGGTCACAGTTTAATGCTTACACTAGAAGACATAATGGTTCGCTATCACAGGATGAAATGAGATAGCACTCTATTATTACCTGGGACTGATCATGCTGGGATTTCAACACAGATAAAAGTAGAAGAAAAGCTTGCAGAGTCTGGGAAAACAAAGCACTCAATATCAAGAGAAGAGTTTATGGATGCTTGTTGGGATTGGAACAAAGAGTATAGCTGACAGATTCAAAATCAGTTTAGAAAAATGTGAACGAGCTGTGACTGGACCAAAGAAAAATTTACTCTTGATCCTGACATGAATGAGCAAGTCAATAAGGCCTTTGTAGATCTATACAATAAATGACTTATATACAGAGGGGAATACATGGTAAACTACGACCCCTATCTCAAAACTGTTGTTTCTGATCAAGAGGTTATCTATAAAGAAGAAAAAACAAAGCTTTATCACATAACCTATTTTGTCTCTGGAAGTGATAACGAAGTAGTAATCGCAACTACAAGACCAGAAACACTCTTGTGAGATGTCGCGGTAGCTGTTCACCCTAAAGACAAGAGATACAAAAAACTGATCAAAGGACAAAAAAAACTCATACTTCCTATTGTAAATAAAGAGATACCAATTATTGCTGATGAGATGGTAGATATGGAGTTTTGAACTGGTGCTGTAAAGATCACTCCAGCACATGATGCAAACGATTTTGCTACAGCCAAACGTCATGACTTACCACTCGATGTTGTAGTTCTGGATAAAGATGGGAAGATGACAAAAATGGCTTGAATTCTAGCCTGACAAGATTATCTCACAGCGAGAAGTAACATCGTTGAGCTACTCAAAGCAAAATGAAACCTCATAAACGTAGAAGATCATACTTCAAGAGTATGATATGCTGAAAGATGAGGAGCAAAGATAGAGACTATTATATCGACTCAATGGTTTGTAAAAATAGACCCAATAGTAAAAAAAGTAATAGCATGATACAAAGCTAAAGATTTTGAGATCATTCCAAAGAAGTTTAACAAGACTTTTGAGGATTGGATTTATAATCTCAACGATTGGTGTATTAGTAGACAGCTGATATGGGGACATCAGATTCCAGTATGGTATACAGATGACTGAGAGATCTTTTGCGCAGCAACCGAAGAAGAGGCTTATCAAAAAGCCCAAGAAGTGCATGGTAAGGATGTCACACTTACTCGTGATACTGATGCTCTTGATACTTGGTTTTCTTCTGCCTTGTGGCCATTTGCTACACTATGATTTGATATATGAGCAGAAAAGCAAACTAGTAAGCTTTACGAACAGTTTTATCCTGCTCAGGTTCTAGAAACAGGGCATGATATTATCTTTTTCTGGGTTATCAGAATGCTTTTGTTCTGATATGAGTTTACAGGACAAACTCCATTTGAAAAGATTTATCTTCACTGACTTGTAAGAGACAAGCATGGAGCGAAAATGAGTAAATCACTCTGAAATGGGATTGATCCTATAGATATGATCGAGTCTTATGGGACCGATGCTCTGAGACTTACACTTGTCATAGGAAATACGCCTGGAAACAATCTCAAATTTGATGAGGAAAATGTGTGAAATAATCAGATATTTATCAATAAGCTGTGGAATGCTTCAAGATTCCTCCACGTAAATATTTCTGATACAGCGGAAAAAAATACTCAAAAGCTCGAACAAGCCCTTCTTAAAAACTATAATGATCTTATGTTTCATGAGAAGTGGATTCTTAGTAGGATCAGGTATCTTCATGATCTTGTGACTGAATCTATGGAAAACTATAATTTTTCAGAAGCTGGAATCGAGCTTCAAGCATTTACAAAAAATGAGTTTTGTGATTATTTTATCGAAGAGTTTAAACTCACTAAGTCAGAATCAATCCATGGTGAAACTGTTATAAGTTATGTGTTGTTTAAGCTTCTTTGTCTTTGGCACCCATACATACCGTTTGTTACAGAAGAAATTTTTGGAAGAATTGCTTATGAATGACATTTGATTGATAGTACTTGGTCACCAGTGCTTCTTGAAAGGGATATAGACATAGAAAAAGAAAAGGAACTGATGATAGATATCATCAAATCGGTGAGAAATATCAGAGCAGAAAACAATGTCATGCCAAACAAAACCATCAAACTACAAATATATGCACGCAATAAAAATGCAGAATTTTTAGAAAAAGTAAGCTGACTCATCTGATGAATCGTGAGATCAGAGGAGACGACGGTGATTGATAAAAAAATCAGTTCTTCACAACTTGCGTATGATGTGATTAAGTCATGAATAGAAGTATATGTAGATACAAGTAATGCTATTGATTCCGAGAAAGAATCAGCGAGGATCAAAGATCAGATCCAAGATACAAAAGAATACATAGCTATCCTGGACAAAAAACTCTTAAACGAATCATTTGTCAGAAACGCACCTGAAACACTTGTAAGGGCCGAGATGGACAAAAAATCTGAAGCACAAGAGAAACTCCAAAAGTTGCAAGAAAAACTTCAAAAAATACAGTAAGACTGAGATAATGAAAAAAATAATAGTTTTTTTAATAATAAGTGTATTTATTTTCACTCGCATTCATGATAGTTCAGCTACTCTTTCTGAAGAAAAAAAAGCAATCATAGATACTCGAATTACAAAGATACAGGTCAAAATACAAGATTATTCGGAGCTCAGGCAAAAAATGATCTATGCATATTTAGCACGAGAGCTTTACAAGAAGAAAAATTCTCGTAATGAAGAGCTTATAGATTATATCCTTAAAGGGATAAGATCTAATTCATCAAATATAAGTCAAGTAGAGCAATGAGAGTCTGAAAAATATATATCACACACTTCGCTGATATTGAGATTTGCAAGATGATGAAATCATCAGAGTGTGTTAAAGAGTTCAGAAAATCAGATAAAAAAAGCACAATCCATTTTTATCTTTAGAACTGCTTGAAAAGATCTTTCACTCAATGAGATAACAACTATAACCGATACAGTACGTGAGTACAATCCAAAACTCAAAATATTTATAGATCAAGAATGAGGATATGTAAATAGATATGTAGATTTTGAGAATGCAGAGCATGTAGATACACTTCTTTGAGAAAGCTTTATAAAATCTCGTTATGGGCAGATGAACGCAACTGATCAGGCTATAACACGTGGGCTTTTCCCTAAGAGTTATGGATATTTTCCAAGTCTTGGATCTATAGGTGTAGCCTATGACAGTATATCTACAAAACAGTTACAAAAATCGTTCCTTGAGATCATGGCCTACGCGCGACTCAAAAGCCTCAAAGATAATGGGATCAATACTTACTGACTTGTAGCAGATCTCAATTATGGGAATCCAGCGATTTCCAAGTTTTCAAGAAGTTTTTCCAAACACACTTGGAAGTACAAAGAGCTTATAGATGCATTTATTGTTGCTTCAATTGAAACAGATATAAGTCTATACCTCAAACACTTTCCTTGACATGGAGCTTGAGCTACAGATTCACATATTTGAATACTAGATATGACAAATAATACAGCATATCTAAAGGAAAATATGGAGATTTTTAATTATTATCTCGAAAATAAAAAAACCTCATGATGACTCATGGTAGCGCATGTACTTTTTGACGCATCGCTCAGTCCTGATTTCCAATCTCTTACTCAAAAAGCTGATTATCTCTTGACTGATGATCTTGCAATGCAGTGATATAAAAAAATTTGCTCTTCGAGTCTAGAAAATGCTTATTGCAACATCCAAAATGGTGTTTTTTCTACTAAAGAGATCTTATGAAGAAACAATCTCATAAAAGTAGATACCCAATATGTAGAAAATGTGTATTAATCATTTTTTTCGTAGCAGTAATAGTATAAATAATATAAATAATCTTTAAATATAACATATGAAAATTTGAATCGTGTGACTCCCAAATGTTGGGAAATCAACTCTCTTTAATGCTCTTACAAAAAATTATGCTGCAGATGCACAAAACTTCCCCTTTTGTACTATTGAACCCAATGTTGGGATTGTAAATGTCAACGATGAGAGACTTGAGCAGATCCGTACTGCTGTAAATGGGGCAAAAACTATCCCAGCAAGCTGCGAGTTTACCGATATAGCAGGTATAGTAAAAGGGGCAAGTGCTGGAGAAGGTCTTGGGAACAAATTTCTCGCAAATATTCGTGAGGCTGATGCGATACTTCAAGTTGTAAGAATATTTGAAAATGATGATATCATTCATGTACATGGCCAAGTAGATCCAAAAAGTGATATCGAAGTTATAAATATGGAGCTTATATTAGCAGATATTGAAACTCTGACAAAACGCATAGCTTCTGATTCTAAAAAAGCTCGCAAAGAAAAAGACCTGGCTGCGAAACTGATCACTCTTGAAAAGGCTCTTGAACTCCTTGAATCTTGAGAGCTTGTCTCTAATGGGTCATGGGAAGAAGAAGAGCTTGAGCACTTAAGAGATACTCATTTGCTCACCAATAAGAAGTTTGTCTATGCATGTAATGTCAATGAAGATATGATGGATACATCAGAGCCCGAGCTCAAAGAACTCCTCTGAATTACAAATCCTGATACCCGTGTAGTTCCTATTTGCGCGAAACTCGAAGAAGATATGCTCGAAATGACTGAAGAAGAGAAAAAAGAATTCCTTAATGATATGTGACTTATATCAACTGGTCTTGATAATCTAATTAGGGCGAGTTATGACGCTCTTGGGCTGGAGTACTATTTCACTGCATGAGAACAAGAAGTACGTGCCTGGACTATTAAAAAATGATCAAGCGCACCAGTTGCAGCTTGAGTAATACATACTGATTTTGAGAAATGATTTATCAAAGCTGATAGAGTTTTTTGGCAAGACATTGTTGAGCAAGGATGATGGGCAAAGGCTCGTGAAGCATGAAAGGTCAGCTTAGAGGGAAAAGAGTACATCGTGCAAGATGGTGATGTGTTACTCTTTAAGTTTAACAACTAAGAATCATCAGATTTTTATATATCAGATTCACTATTTTCATCTCAAGCTTCCAGAAACTGACTGCATTTTTTTCCTGTAAGTATGCAATAACACTTTTCTTGTGTTATCTCACGATGAGGGAGTCACTTTCAGTTCGCAAGACATAGTACAATCTCGAGTCACTCTGCTCACTTTATTTCTCTGGTATATTGCACACTCCCATTATTGTGTGCAGTTCTATTTGAATTATTTCATTCTCTGCAAGGAAAATACATCATGTGTCAAATATTGAAAAATATATTTTTATATGTATAGTTTATTCGTCACTAAAGTCAACTATTTATGGAAAAAACTCAAAAAAACTTCTGGCAAAAAACGAAAAGATTTTTATCTCCAATTGCAGAAAATAAAGCTATAACAATTTTCAATGTTGTGTATTTTATAGCTGAAACATCGTTTTGAGTTTTATTTATATTTTTTTTAAAGGATATAGTATATGCTTTTGAATTGAGTGATAAATCCTTATTTTTCTCACTACTTAAAGAGTATATTCTATACTTTTTTTGTCTTACAGTTCTCCTTTTGTCATTGTATACTGGTTGGGCTTACTGATACAATCGCTATCGTTCAACGATTGAGAAAAAATATTTAAAAAATTATGTAAAACTCGATTCCAACAAACTAGAAGCCATTGGTACTGGAAAAGCTATTTCTATCATATCAGGATGAATAAATATGTGGGGAGGCCTACTTGATAGAACAGTGATGCAAGTTGTTCAAATGCTCATATCGATAGTTCTATGAATATATTTTTTGTTTCAAGTAGATGCAAAACTCATGATATTATTTGTTTTTCTGCTACTTGTAGGACAAATGCTCTGATACTTGGTTAATGTAAAAATTGTTGATATTCGTAAAAAAAGGATTGAGCTCTCAAACGACTGGTCGAGATGAATGGTAAAGATCATTATGTCAAAAATGGAAATTTTACAGTCACAAAAAATCGGAACTGAGATTGATCGACTTCATGAAAATCATGAGAAGCAAATATACTACAACAAAAAAATGGCTGTATTTCTTGTACCATTCTTTTTTATAGGTAATGGTATAGTTATGATACTATTATGTGGTTCTTTTTTCTATTTTTCACAATTATACTTTGATGGAAATCTTTCTCTATCGATTATAGCTGCACTTTCGGGTGCTATAATGATGATGCAGAAAGAGTTTATGAATATGTTAGACTTCGTAAAAAATTTCTGAAAAGAATTTGCTCTAGTTCAAAAACTCTGGGATTTTTTTGATACAACTCCAGAGATGGAGTGATATGACACTGGGGGGGAGTTTCAGATATGAGCATGAAATATAGGCTTAAAAAATATAAATTATTGATATGAAGACAACAATCTTATGTTTGAGAATTTTGATTTAGAAATCAAATGATGAAAAGTTACGGCTTTAGTATGACCAAGTGGAGGAGGGAAATCTACACTTGTGAAATTGGTAGCTTGATATATACGTGCAAATACTGGAGAAGTGGTGATAGATGATCAAACACTCGCAGATGTATCTCTTAAGAGTTATTACAAGCATATAGGCTATCTCACACAAGAACCAAGTGTCTTTGATGGAACGATTCGTGAAAATCTTTCATATGCTCTCAAGGCCGAAGTAGAAGAAAAAACTCTCAATGAAGCACTGAAAAATGCTGGGTGCGATTTTGTGTTTGAGTTTGAGAAATGAATCGATACAGAGATCTGAGAGAAGGGAATTCGACTCAGTGGATGACAGAGACAGAGACTTGCTATCGCAAAAATCTTTCTCAAAGATCCACACATCATCATACTTGATGAACCTACCTCAGCGCTAGACAGTTTCTCTGAACAAAAAATAGCCGAAGCGATGGAAAGACTCTTCAAGGGAAGAACGGTCATTGTCATCGCTCACAGACTCCAGACAGTAAAACATGCAGATGAAATAATCTATATTGAAAGTGGAAAAATAGTAGAACGTGGAAATCACGCGGAACTTGTGAAGCAAAACGGACTCTACAAGCAGATGCTTGATCTACAGAGTGGATTTTAGGGTTTCCACTTTATTATCGTTTTTATTTCTTCTCTCACAGGACACATTTCTCAGTCTTTTTCACAAAAACCTCATGTATCTTGGAACTTACATCTCATTTCTAGTACCCTATACTTTCATTGCGCTATAGCATCTTTCTTTTTGATATCTCCATTTGTATGTAGTAAAAAAGATAACCATTGTTTGTATTTTTTACATATGAGATGTAATCTATTCCCATCTATGGTCGAATGAGGATCACGATTGAGTTGTACGGTCTCAGGAAGTATTGCTTCTCTGATGGTTCACATTCTAAATGACATTTGTATATTTTATCTAGATTATAGTTTTTATAGAAACATTATGTTACGCCAAATTAAATTATTTATTTTGCTCTTCAAGGTAAGACGTGACATTCCTTTCATCTATTAGCACCTAAACTACAAAATCCGTCTTTCTGTCTTGCATTACAATTAAATCAGGTCATTACCGACTCTCAGTTTCTCAGCTTCTCTTTGTTTCTTGTATTAAGAATAACAGTAACCTTAAATCCAGTCTTCAAACACTTTGCTAAAACTTCAGCATCTTTTGTTATAGGTTCTCAGTCGTGTTTTACTTGTACAAGTCCAAGTGGAAGTTCAATTTTCATATTCAGCATTATAAGTATTCAATATTTATTTAATACTTATAAAAGATAAAAAAGCAAACTATGTTTTTTGAAATATTTTTTCATCTCCCTCATACACTGCAGTGAAGTCATCATTGAGGTACCTTTTACGATCTCTGAATATGAGAAATCTTTCAAAATCGACCCTTGGTCTCATCTTTCAGGTATTTTTACTAAGCAAAATCCTGACTTTTTGTCTCAGACTGATTTTGTCTTCTTCTCAGAATGCGATCCTGAGAATCGTAGATATCATGATACACTGTACAAGCACCTCATTGATAATCCCTGGAATATTTCAAACAGCTATCACGTATACCAGCCAGAGCATAGATCATCATAAGAGGATAAGACGCATAGTTATTCACGAATAGAGCTGAAAACCTATTATCCCAAGAACACTGGAAAATACTGGTAAGAGCGTAATAAATTGACCATCAAAACTGAAGTATCATGCAAGAAATATGAGTCATAAAAGGAGAGTAAAAGCATAGATATTCCCCTTGTATTTGAGTGAGCAATACATCCTTAAAAATCCTATTCCTGTAACTAAAAGTGCTGAAAATAAGCCAAGCATAGCATAGTTAATAGACCAAAAAATCATACTGATCGTTACTATTTTTATCGATTTAATATCATCTTTTTGAGATAGCCCGTATAGCAATATACAAACACCCATGATTCATGAACTTTGTGCCAAAATATCATACCGATCAAATGATCATATATATGAGATGAATGATTCCATAAAGCTAAAAATAAGATAAAAGAAAAACACAAATTCCGATTGGTATTTACGGAATTTATGCCTGATAAAACCCTATATAATGAGAAAAATAACAAACGCAAATTTTTTTATATTTTTCTTTTTTCTTGTTGCTTTTTCTCTATTGTACATATACTCATGTCAGATTTTTTAACTAGAGATATTATGGATCTTGTTCTTCTGATTATTTGATTTATTTTCTTGATAAAATGAGCTGACTTTCTGGTCGATGGTGGCTCAAGCCTTGCAAAAAACCTTGGTATTTCTTGACTGGTTATCTGACTAGTAATAGTCGGTTTTGGAACCTCTGCTCCTGAGTTTGTTGTAAGTATGCTTTCTGCAAGTGATGGAAAAACAGACCTCAGTATATCTAATATACTCTGAAGCAATATATCAAACATATTTTTGATACTTTGAGTGACATCTATAGTCTATCCTGTCATAATGCCCGATTCTACTGTCAAAAAAGAAATCCCCTTTCTGACGTGAATAGCTATACTTCTTTTTGTTTTTTTAAGTGATGGAGTTTTATCACGAATGGATGGAGTTATCTGTTTGATCTTGTTTTGTGGTTTTATGTACTATTCTTATACCATTTCCGGGCAACAGACTTCTACTCAAGAGTCTGAAAGTGAAGTTTATACAAAACTAAAATCTAGTATATACATATTTGCATGACTCGTATGACTCATAGTGGGAGGGAAACTGATAGTTGATAGTGCTGTAAGTATAGCATTGCAGTTTTGACTCTCCGAAGCTTTTGTCTGAGTGACTATAGTGGCCATAGGAACAAGTCTTCCAGAACTTGCAGCATCAGTCATAGCTGCATTCAAGAAAAAAACAGATATGGCTATTGGAGGAGTCGTTGGTTCAAACCTCTTTAATGTATTGTGGATCTGATGAGCAACAAGTCTATTTTTTCCTATACAAGCATATGAATGAATCAATGCTGACTTACTTGTGAATGCTCTTGCAACACTTTTACTCCTCGTAACAGCCTATATTTTGACTCTCAAAAAAATTACGAAAATCGAATGAGTATTTTTTGTTATTCTGTATTTAAGCTATCTAGGCTTTCTTGTGAGCCAATTATAGTTTTTTGAACTTTGCTATAAAGAATCATTCAGATTTTTCAGATGGAAGTATTCTCTTACTCAGAGATACTTCTTTTTTAAAGGCATGATCTCAGAAGTGAGTTATTCCGTCTTTTATATCAAGCTTTCAAAACACAGCTGGGTCGATTTCAATAATTTTTAACTCAGGATAATTACACAGTAAAAAGTGGACTATAGCTTCGTTTTCTATAGGAGAAAGAGTGCAGGTCGAGTATATAAGTTCTCAGCCTTGTTTGAGCAATTGTAGGTTGCTTGAAAGTATTTGTTTTTGAAGTTTATAGTGTCTTTTATTGTTGGTTTCTGAGAGGAAACTATAAGTCTTTTCTTTGCTGAGATTTATTCGTCATTCTGCTGAGCACGGAGCATCAAACACAATACAGTCAAAGAGCTGTCAGATGTGAATTTCTGAGTAGTTTCTTGCATCTATCTTGAAAGTTTGGGTATTTTTTACCCCCTGTCTTTTTAGGGTAAATTTGAGTTTATCCATACGAATAGCGTTGTTATCAAGCGCTACTATTTCTCATGTATTGTCTCGAAGAGATGCGAGATGAGAAGTTTTTCATCAAGGCGCAGCTGAGAGATCTAATATTTTCTGAGCTTGTTGTATGTCTACTATATGCCCAACAATCTGACTTGAAAGAGACTGCAAATATATAGCTCCGTTTTTTATGAGATCAAGATCCCAAAGCTTCTTTTCATCATCAAGTTCTAAAAGACTATATGAGTATAAAAGGGGACTATTTGCTTCAAATCTTATATCATGTGCTTTGAGTTCCCTTAGAACACTTTTTTCACTTGCTTGGAGTGGATTCACTCTAAAACAGGTCTTTCTCTTGAGAGTATTGAATCACTTTGATATTGTGTCATACTCGCTTTGTGTATATATCTGTTTAATGAGTTTTGTGAAATATTCTGGAAATTGCTTCATAATCTGGGTTTAAAAGCACATATTAGGCAAAAAACTTATTTTTCCAATCTGAAACTTTGATGTTTTTTAGTTTTTTAAAAATTTTTCCAAAATACCCTT
The DNA here is from genome assembly GCA_020631485.1 of Candidatus Altimarinota bacterium. GTDB lineage: Bacteria > Patescibacteriota > Gracilibacteria > BD1-5 > UBA6164 > JAHDHC01. The sequence continues at coordinate 15,998 of JAHDHC010000008.1, read as the reverse complement.
CAGATTTAATGATTTTATGACTATCCTTTATAATCACCATATTTCACATATCGACGTCCTTATGTTTGTGGATAATATCATGAAACATTTCTTTATAATGATGCAGATGTCCTTCGCGTCAGGCCATTCTCAAAATAGTGATTATGAGAATGAATTCTGTCAGGATTCAGTTTGTTACTCATCAAAGTGATCATATATTGATATTATAATAGAGCCATATAAGTGTGGTGAGAAGAGTCGCAAATCGAAAGAGTATTTTCTCAAAAAACATGAAGGAAAAGGCTCAAGCAATCGTTGCAACTATAGGGAGGAGATGAAACATTGATTCATAGCTCAAATATCAAAACGCGACAGAAACTACAACAATGCCAAAAAATACGTATTTGTTTTTTTGAAATTTTAAGGACAAAAGCATTCTCACAAATCAAATAATAGTTGCAATAGTTGCCGTCATAAGCCCCATTAGGAAAAAATGCATGATCCATGCTAGCATTGAAAAAGCGATAATGCTTTTAGCTTTTTTATCGTCAGTCTGAAAAAAACCATAGAGGATGATACACATTCATAAAATTCCAAAAGCTTGAGCAATTGGATTTTTTACAAACATATCGATAAAATCTCTAATAAATAATTCTAGCATATTTCCTTATAGATATGCTATTTAGTGTAACATGCTTTAGAAATCTATACAAAAAAATCCTTATTTTTTCTTTTTTAAAATAAACATAGTCATAATTCCGTATATACCTGTAAAAAAGAGAGTTATATCTGAGATCATTCAACCGAGTGATGCATGATGGAAGTTATAGATAAACCACAAGCATACGATTATAAGATATCAAAAATTGAGAAATACTCAACGTACGAAAAAAGTTAGATAGAGTCAAAATATAGCGAGTCAGATGGGCAGAAAGGAAATGATATTTTCAAAAAAGAAATATCATGCGATGAGGTAAGTCAAGAAAAAACCAAAGGCAATTTTTTTGTTTTTTCCATATTTGAGAGCAAATACAGACTTAAAAATATCTATAAAATTTACTATAAAAGCTGAAAGTGCTCAGATAAGATAAAAATGTGCAGCCCAGAAAATAGATAAGACAGCCATAGCCTTTATAAACTTTGTATTTTTACAAAATCAAAATGCATATATAGAAAGAGCATATCAAATAAATCCTAATGTCTGAGCATAAGGATTTTTCATAAAGATGTCTCAGATTGATTGGATAAGTTCCAAAATCATATTTTTTATTTTTTAGTTTCTACGTCTATTATCTCTTCAAGTACTTTGAGAGCATTATTCATGGAAAGCTTGAGATTGTTTTCATGATCTTCTTTTGCACTACTGTCAGCTTTATCTGATATTCACTTTATCACGATACACTTGTCAAGCTCTCAGAGTTCTCGGGCTGTACTGAGGAAAGCAAAAGCTTCCATATCTATACAATCAGCATCATGTATCTGAGAAAGCATTCTCACTTTACTAAGGTTGTCTATAAACTGATCTCAGGTTATACATTTTCCTTCTTCTATGATTCAGAAATCAAACTTCTTTCCCTCTGCTACGAGTCACTCTATATGAATCGGAGATTTAAGATAGTCATTGTGTTCTCCTCAAAAAGGAAGATATATATCATGTTGAGAACACCTTGTTACAAGTACTACATCTCAGATCTGAACTTTGTTTGGTCTCGCATTTCAAGCAATTCCTATATTTATAAGAAATTCTGGACTAAATCTACTTATAAGACAACTCGTTGCAATACTTGATTGAATTTTCCCTACACCAGAAACACATAAAACTATGTCATCATTTTCATAAAACTTTATATTTCAAGTATCTGCAAAAAAATCAAGGTTATACATGCGTATGATGCAATCTGCTTCTGCTTTTTTAGAAGTAAGTATAGCGTATTTTTTCATATTAGGTACCGTATTGATAATAATCTCATATTTAAAACTCAGAATACAAATCTTCCGAGCTATTTAAATATATTATACAATAAATTTAAGTAGTCAATATTTTGCTGTAACTAAGATTATTTTTGCATCATTCTCTTTTCGATTTCTTGATTTTTCTTTTGCATGTATATCTTAAACTCATTTCTTTTAAATACATAGATATAGAGTCAGATTAATACAATAAGTCATATGAAAAAGTACTCAAGATAGTCTATAAATGTCTCATATGTCTTTGCAAATAATACTCATAAAAGTACTATTATGAGTGCCCGTAATATTGATCAGATTGTATTGTAAATCATAAATTTACGACTTTTCATCCCCATACTTCCTGCGATGAATGGAATAAAAGCGCGAGCGAGATTGTGAAACTTTCACAAAACTATTCATATGGGTCACCATTTTTTTATTCATTTTTCGAGATACTCAACTTCAGTTTCACCTATACCAAACCACAATCCATACTGCTGGAAGAATCTTTTCCCATATTTTTTTCATAAAACATATCATACATAGTTTCAAACAATTGCTCAAAGACTTGCTGAACATATAACAAGCAAAAGCTTCACTATATCACTTTCTCAAAAAAATCATCCTGCGATAAGCAGTATATTTTGTCATGGAACTATTATTCATAAAACAGGGAAACTCTCTATCATCCCGCTTAGAAAAACAACAAGATAGTTCCAGTTCCCAAGAAGATCGACAATAGTCCTTATCCATTCTATAAAAGCTTTTACAAGATCAGGTCTCACAAAAGCAAGAACAGCAAGCACGATGGTCAAAGTGATGAAAAATTTCATCACATAATCTATGATTTTTTGCATATAGTTTTTTGATTAACGTGGGTATTATTAGGAAAATCATTTGTATTACAAGTTTATTGTAGATCTATCTTGCTTTTTTTGTTTTTTTTATTAGCTTTGTGTCATTATTATTAAATATCAGTAATGTTAGATATTGTTTCAAAGAGACAGAGAAATTTTGCTATTTCAATAGTATTTTTAGTCATTTCTCTGTGCATGTTCTTTTTTGCAAAGCTCAATTTTTGAATAGATATTACCTGAGGGACACAAACAGAATACACTTATACAAATGAAATAGATATAGAAGAAATCTGAAATCAAGTAGAAGATATTGCCTTTAAGATGAATGTCCCAACTGAACTTATCAATTCTACAAGTGTATATAATGTCACTTGAGAAAAAACTTTTGTAGTACAGGCCTGATTTAATAGATGATTTACAGAAGAAGCAATCGAAGGCTACAAGGAAACTTTCCGCAACAAAGTAGATACATATCTAGAAAGCTATGATGAGACAATCAGCTTTTCAAAATATGTAAATATATGAGCGAGTTTTTGAGACTATATAAAAGATACGGCAAAAATAACCCTTGTTATTGCGATCATAGGTATATCGCTCTATGTAGCATACGCTTTTGCTGGGTCTGTGTGAGGAATAACCTCTACGAGCTTTGCAATCGTGACAATTATAACCCTCTTTCATGATGTAGTTATAGCGACATGATTTTATATCATAGTCTCACAAATACTTCCAGAGTTTAAGATAGATACATTTTTTGTGACAGCACTTCTCACTATACTTTGATACTCGATCAACGATACAATCGTAGTTTCTGATAGAATCAGAGCAAATCTAAAAATGTATGGTGGAAAAAAGAAGAATCTAGAAGAAATCGTAAATATGTCAGTAAATGAAACACTGAGTAGAAGTATCTATACGAGTCTCACACTTTTATTTGTACTGTTTGCTATATTACTCTTCTGACCTGAAAGCATCTCTTGATTTACTCTCGTTATGATTTTTGGGACAATTGTATGAACCTATTCATCCATTTTTATAGCCTCACCACTCATATACGAAATCAATAAAAATAAAAAGCTTGAGGTGTACAAAAAAAATGAAAAGTCTCAAGAAGATCTAATCGTTGTATAGTATGTTTCCATTATCACTTTTTTTAGCTCTTGCTCTAGATCTTCTGAGTAAGTTTTATGTGCAACTTTACTATGTAGAAAGATATGATATTTTAGGAGATTACTTGTATTTTGAGTATTTGAGGAACCCAGGAATAGCTTTTTCACTTCCTGTTCATTGACTTTTACTGAAAGTCGTTACCATATTTCTTATACTTTTTATCTCGTATTATTATGTCTATCACGAGAAAAAAAATGTATACACCAATATATGATATGGTCTTTTACTCTGATGAGCTTTGTGAAATGCCTATGAGAGAATTATCTATGGATCTGTTACGGATTTCATATGAGTAAAATACTTTTCTGTGTTTAACTTTGCAGACGTGTGTATATGTGTTTGAGTTTTTATTTTATGAGTTTTTAGCTATGTTACAGGATCTTCTCAGTCCAAGAGAAATAAGTCTTAAAGATATTTTTATAAACAGTCTAGGGACTTTTATAGCTGGTATAAGCTGAAGTATACTCTTGCTTATATTTGTACTTATATCTTCATCTTTTTATGACATACCAGGAGAATTTTCGAGTAGCTGAGATCTCTCTTCTACGAAAAACATATTTTTCCCATTTTTCCTCTCATTTATTACCTTTGTGGTAACTGAGATTGTTTTATTTGCAAGTTATATTTTTCTCAGCTACACAGATCCTGATAAATACGAACGCTCAAGTATTAGCTATACGCAGATAGCGTTTATTTCTACGCTTATATATCTTTTTATTACACCAGTGTATATTTATGCATGAATGATGAACTACGATAACATTATGTATGTTTTTGTTGGACATATTCTCATCCTTTTTTTCACTCTTATGATTGTACTTGAGATTCTGTCAAACTATAGATACATACTCGTATGACTCTATGCATCAGTATGTTCCATACTTATAACAAGTTTTATTGCTTTACTTGTATTTTGATTTTTTGACTCAGGCACGGCTAAGCTTGTCTCGCTGCTTATCATGCTTCCACTTGTAAATTTCTTATGTATTTTTTTCAAGTGAGTATTTGAACTCGCCTATTATCTCTACTATAAACATACAGGAAATGATAATCTCTGAGATATCTTCAGGCAACTAGAAATAGAAGCAAAAGAAGATCTCAAACAAGCACGTGACGAAAACAGTATATAATATGAAACATCTCGCAATAATAATGGATGGAAACAGACGCTGGGCAACTGCTCAGTCACTTCCATCTCACAAATGACATCAGGCAGGAGCTCAAAATGCTATTGATATTGTAAAGTGTGCAAATAAAAAATGAATAGACTACATTACTTTATGGTGACTCAGTACAGAAAACCTTGAAAAAAGATCTGCATCTGAGGTTATAGAGCTTGTTAAGATCATGTCCTGAGCCAAAAAGTACTTAGAAGAAATAATGGAAAACAATGGAAAAGTAGAGATTATCTGAGATACAAGCAAATTACCAAAAGTAGCACTCTGAGCCCTGAACTATCTCGTTGAAAAGACAAAAAAAAATACATGAATCTCCATAGTGCTAGCGCTTGTATATGGTTGAAAAAACGAGATTATTAGGTGAATCAAGAGATTTATTTCTGAGTGATGAGACATTAATGAACTTGATGAAAAGTCTTTTGAAAACTATCTAGATACTTGAAAATATCCCCCAGCTGATCTTATTGTAAGAACTTGAGGAGATATTCGTCATTCAGGTTTTCTTCTCTACCAATCAGACTACAGTGAATACTATTTCACTGAAAAGAAATGGCCAGAGTTTGATGAAGCTGAATTGGACAAAGCCTTAGAACAATTTAATAGCTCTAAAAGAAATTTTTGAAAATAAATATATGATTATACCTGACTGGTACATAGAACGTCGTGACTTTGTAGAAAAAGCTCTAAAAAACTATCTCGAGGAGTACTTTGCCTCAGATGGTATTTTCTTGTGAAAAATAGACAACGAATGATTGAAAGAATTTCGTGAAGCATGTTTCTATGCAGTAAAATGATGAAAAAAACTGAGAGCCATTCTCGCACTAGAGTTTTTCCTCAGTCTTCAAAAAAGGGAATTCTCTACTGTGAGACTCGATGAAGATATCGTAAAATACTGTATTGCACTTGAGCTGATGCACTCATTTTCACTCGTACATGATGATATGCCGTGTATGGACAATGATGTGTTGAGAAGATGAAAAAATACTGTCTGGAAAGAGTTTTGAGAATATCAAGGACTTCTCGTATGAGACTTCTTAAATACTCTCAGTTTTGAATGTATTTCTGAGATACAAGACCCAAAACTCTCTGTAAAGCTGAGTAATTTGTTGAGTAGATCAAGTGGCTATCACGGAATGGTCTGATGACAACTTGATGATATGTATTTTGAAAAATTTCCTGAGAAACTTGCTATTTCTGACCTTTTGAAACTCCATAATAGGAAGACCTGAGCTCTTATCAGGGCTGCTGTGCAGGGATGAATATTGAGCTCATGAAAGATGAAACATATCCATAAACTGAGTTCTTTTTGAGAAAAACTCTGACTCGCCTTTCAGATAAAGGATGACATACTCGACGTAGAGGGAACAGCTCAAGAAACAGGGAAGAGTGTCTGATGAGAGGAAAAAGGTTTTGTATATTTTATGTGACTCAAGAAAACGAAAGAGTATTTAGATAGTACTATAAATGAATGCCTTGAACTTACTCAGATGCTCAAGTCGGAAAATATACAATTTTTAATTCGCTTTATACAGCAGCGTTCAAAATAGATGATTATATATATAGAAAAGTCCCTTAGAGAGAATCAATATACCAAATGAATATATAATAGATATAAAGACTTTGAGATTCTTGAAATCGATAATTATAAAAATATCTTTGATAAAAAGATCTCTGTAAAACCTGGAAAGTCTCTTGTTTTTGCTTCTGTAAACAATAGTATCTCAAAAACCCCACCTCTCTATGGACATCCTTGATGAGGATATTTTTTTAAAAACTCACTTAATTGTGTTTTTGACTGTTCGTATTGTTATCTCAAGGGAGCATTTAAAAATGAGCAAAATATTTTCTTTCTCAACTATGATCATATAAAAAGACAAATACAAGAGACGATCAAAAGCTCAAAAGAAGAAACAAATCGGTTTTATAGTTCTGATTATTCTGACAACCTTGCAACAGACAATATTACGAATTTTTGTCAGGAATTTATCCCATTTTTTGCAGAGCAAAAAAATGCAAAGATGGAGATACGAACAAAGTCTACAAACATATCTCGTCTCTTGAGTCTTGCTCCAAATAGTAATATAGAAATTGCATTTTCACTCAATCCTCAGAAACTCATAGATCGCTATGAGCGAAAAACTCCAAGTCTAGAGGAAAGAATCGAAGCTGTAAATAAACTTTTAGCTGCTTGATGGCAGGTATGAATACGCTTTATACCACTGCTTGATTGTGAGGACTCAGAAAAAATATATGCTGATTTTATAAATACTGTTATAAATCAGCTAGATATAACAAAGATTTATTCGATATTTATAGGGGGACTTATGTTTACCCATGAAGATTATAATCAAATACTGAAAAAAAATCCTTATCTCGACTTGTTGCACAAACTCGATAAGGAAAAATCAGGATTTTATAGAGAAGATCTCGTATTTCGTAAGAAGATATATACACTTTTCCAGGAAAAGCTCTCGAGATACAAGGTCAACATCTGTATGGATAGCTAAGTAACGAGTATTTTTTATTAAACTACTTGTTTTTTATTATTTTATCAATGAGTCCATACTTCAAGGCATCTTCTGCTGACATGAAATTATCTCTATCACAGTCTTTTTCGATTTGATCAATTGTTTGTCCTGTATGTTTTGCAAGGATTTTGTAGAGAATTTTTCCAGTCTTGACGATGTGTTCAGCTGCGAGTTTTATGTCTGTAGCTTGTCACTCTGCTCCTCATAGAGGTTGATGAATCATAATCTCACTATGAGGAAGAGCATATCTTTTTCACTTTTCTCATCAGGCAAGTATCACAGATCCCATAGATGCTGAAAGTCCTATAGAAACAGTCGAAACAGGACAACTTATATACTGCATAGTATCGTAGATTGCAAGTCCAGCTGTCACGTGCCCACCTGGAGAATTGACATACATAGTTATAGGAGCTTTTGGATCTTGTTTCTCCAAAAATAATAGCTGAGCAATGACAGTATTAGCCACAGCACTATCTATAGCTTCTCCCAAGAAAATAACTCTATCTTCTAAAAGTCTCGAGTATATATCATAAGCTCTTTCTCAACTTGGAGTTTTATCAATAACTGTAGGAATTAAAGTGTCACGTATTTGTTTTGTTTTCGTTATAATTTTAGGCATAGAAAATTTTTATCATTATATTCTGTTTTTAGTATATCATCTTCTATATTTTATCAAATAATTTGTAGAACTATTAAAATTTTAGATTGACTCTTTGCTTAAATACTTCAAAAAAGAATATCTAATGCTTTTGCATTTTTTAAGATTTTTGATACAATCCACATAAATACTAACAAAACTCTATGACTGTAATTACACGTTTTGCCCCTAGTCCTACCGGTTATCTGCACATAGGTAGCCTAAGAACTGTGCTATTTAACTATCTATTTACGAAAAAAAATAGTGGGAAATTTATGCTGAGAATAGAAGATACTGATAGAGCAAGATTTGTAGAGGGAAGCGTAGATAATATGTTAGAGATCCTCGCTTCTATAGGACTTATACCAGATGAGTGACCAAATAATCCCTGAACAAATGGACCATATTACCAGTCAGAGAGATTAGATCTCTACAAAGAACATATTGATAAACTATTAGAGTCAGGTCATGCATACTATTGTTTTTGTACGCCTGAGAGACTCCAAGCTCTCAGAGAAGAACAAGAGTCTCTCAAACTCCCAACACGCTATGATAAAAAGTGTAGATACCTGACTCAAGAAGAAATAAACGAGAAGCTAGCCGCATGAGTTCCATATACTATTCGTTTAAAGGTACCTGAAAATGTTGATATAGAGTTTAAGGACGAAGTTCGAGGAAAGATAACAATCAATTCTAAAGAAATCGATGATCAGATCCTCATAAAAGCTGATGGTTTCCCAACATATCACTTTGCTGTAGTGGTAGATGATCACCATATGTGAGTCACAGACATAATTAGGTGAGATGAATGGATTCCTTCTACCCCAAAGCATATACTTTTGTATCAAGCATTTTGATGGGATATACCTAACTATTCTCATGTCCCTCCTCTTGTATGAGCTGATAGAAAAAAACTGAGTAAAAGAACCTGAGATGTCGCTGTAGAAAAGTATCTCGAGAAATGATACCTTGTTGAAGCTCTCATAAATTATCTTGCGCTTTTATGATGGAACCCAAAAACGACAGAAGAGTTCTTTTCTATGTCAGAACTTATCGAAAAGTTTGACCTCTCGCAAGTACAAAAGGCATGAGCAGTTTTTGACACTGAAAGACTCGACTTTTTTAATAGCCACTACTTGAGATCAGGAGACCTTGATCAACTCTTTCATAAGATGTCTATATATCTCAAAAGATATGATCACGAGTTTTATGAGGTTTTATCAAAGCATGGGGAAGAATACAACAAAAAAATCTTTTCAGAGTTACGTTCTCGTATTCGTTACTTTTCAGAATACAAAACCTTTGCTGAGCTTTTCTATAGAGAACATTCATCAGCACCTAAGGACTTGTATCTCAATGCAAAGATGAAAATAAACGACGAATCCATTGTAAAACAAGCTCTGAGCTTATGAATAGATATATTGGCTGCATTTAGCTCAGTACCGACTATAGACGAGATAAAAGAAACTTTTATAGCTCGTATCAAAGAAAAGGAAATGAAAAATGGACAAGTTCTCTGGCCCATCCGTGTTGCGCTATCTGGAGAAGAATTCTCTCCTTGAGCTTTTGAAATGATTCATATCTACGGACCACAAAAGTCAAGAGAGATTTTAGAAAAAGTCTTGAAAAATTTTTCATAGTCTAGTATAATATATGTAGTGTTTTACTATAAATATATACATCAACCTCAAACATATGAACTATCAGATTCTAAAAAACATAATCGAAAATCTTGTACAAAGCTTTGAATGTCCTTCATGTACTGAAAAAGTAGATGAAGCATCTATAGAAATCGTATGAGCTGCATGAAGCTCACTCAACATAAATATCAACTGTCCAGCCTGTCAAAAAAGTACTATGGTTCGTACAGAGGTGGCAAATATCAACTTGTGAAAACTAGACGCGTTGAATGTCCCTGAAGAAATTAAATCCAAAATAAAAAATCTTAAATCAGAGATAGTTCAAGCTCCAAAATCTCAAATAAAAGATGAAGAGATTGTATCCCTCAATAAAAAACTCAAATGAATGTCATGAGTTCAAGAGCTCTTTTCTAAAAACTAGACTCCCTTAAATAACAGAAATTGATTTTTTAAAAATAATACTATAATACTACTACGTTACTAGTATTATTTTTTTTATGAAAAAAATTCTTCTCCTCATCCTGAGTGTTTTTATTATATACGCCCTACTTGTGTTTCTGTCTCCTGAGACAAGTTCTAAAATAGAAGAAATGTTTGGTTTTTCAGGTACTACAGACAAGATACGAAACATAAAAACTCAGTTTGATACAACGGTTACTGATGTCCCTTCTCCTCAAGAAGTGAAAAGCTGAGCTTTAGATATACGTGATAGTTTAAAAAATGGCTTAGATATAACAAAGTGAAAAATAGACAGTGTCAGATCGACTCTTTCTTGAGCTCAGGAGAGTTTTAATGAAACTATGGATACCATAGATACTACTATAGAAACAGTGAAGTCAGCAAAAGAAGCTGTTGATAAGTTTAGCGAGAAATGAGATGCGCTCCAACAAATCGGCGATTCTATAAAGTGATCCATCGATACAGAATCTGGAATCAAATAAAAAAGAAATCATTAGATTTCTTTTTTTATATATTCAGTAAAATAATATTCTATATCTCATTCCTGCTGTGCACTTGATATAGTTTTGAGCTGGAAATCTGTAGGAATTCCATCAAAAAATACATCACAGCGAAAGTCTGACTCAACTTGAGTGAGATAGATCTTTTCTAAAGCCTCGTGAGAAAGGAGACTATTATATATCTGTGCTCATCCTATAACGAAGATATTTTCTATATTTTCCTGTTGTGACAGTTCTTCAAGGCACAATCCAAAATCACGGTATACAACAGCTCCTGTTATATCAGTCTGTGCTTTTCTAGAAAGTATACAGTTTACTCTCCCAGGAAGAGGACGATACTTTTGTGGAATACTTTCCCATGTTTTCCTTCCCATAATCACAGCATTACATTTCTCAGGATCTACAGTCTGAGTAGTAATCTTTTGAAAATGCTTCATATCCTTTGGAAGCCTCCAGGCAAGATCGTTATCTTTTCATAGTCCATTTTTTACATCAACTGCAAGAATCATTGAAAATTTTTTCATTTTCATTTAGCTATTATCGCTAGAAGTATTTACGATGAAAGAGTTTATTATTTCCATCTGTCTATCTTGAAGTTTGTGTATTTTTATATTGAGGTAAACCTGATTACATATCATCAAAATAAAAATAATTCAAAATGTTATTGCTGCGTATTTCATCATCTTTATTTTTCCCTTCATTTCTTCAACTTTTTTTATTTTAAACATTGTTTTTTATAAGTTATAATTGTCTTTAAGCATACATATTTTGATCTGATAGCAAGTTTTTTAACATATTTTTTTATTTGATATTTCATTTTCAAAAAAAGGAAATATATTTGAGTACATGAAACTCAATACAAAACAAGAAATAGCTCGAAATCATATAGATGGACCACTTCT
>JAHDHC010000008.1:0-4098 GCA_020631485.1 Candidatus Altimarinota bacterium | reverse complement strand
GAAACTGATAAGATTTCGATTTTTAAAAAGATTCTCAAAGATGATCTCCAGTATGACGAAAAGCAGTTTCCAGCAAAACAAATAGCTTTTCATATCTCAAATGCAAAAAATAGTCTCATAGGACCAAAACAATACGAATCTCAGGTAGATTCTCCTATAAAAGAAGTGGCTTCAAAGTTATATCATAAATATGAGAAAAATCTTATCGAAAACAATGCTATGGATTTCGATGATATACTCATAAAAACACTCAAACTCTTACAAAACACACATATTCGTGAACTGTATCAAAAAAGATACAGCTACTTTATGGTTGACGAGTACCAAGATACAAATAAACCTCAATATGAAATAGTCAAACTTCTCTGTTGAAAAAATGAAAATCTCGTCGTAGTCTGAGACGATGCACAGTCTATCTATAGTTGGAGAGGTGCTGACATGCAAAATATTATAGACTTCAAAAAAGACTATCCTGAGGCAAAAATAGTAAAACTCGAACAAAACTACAGAAGTACAAAAAACATAATCACATGAGCAAATTCTGTCATAAAAAACAATCACTCTGGAATAAAAAAGGAACTCTGGACAGATGGGGAGCTATGAAAAAAAATCCAGTACTCTATAGCAGCAAGTGACAGAATAGAATCTAGAATTATCTGAGATATCATAGTAAGCACTTGAGCCCCATATAGTCAAAATCTCATACTCTACAGAACAAATGCCCAATCTCGACAGATAGAGGAATACCTACTTATGAAAAATATCCCTTACCGTGTTGTTGGTGGTATGAAGTTTTATGATAGAAAAGAGATAAAAGATATACTTGCCTACCTCAAACTCATACACAACAGTGATGATGTCGTGAGTTTAAGAAGGATTATAAATACTCCAGCTCGAAAAATAGGTGCAAAATCTCTTGATGTTATAGATAAATTTTCCCAAATGTTTGGTTTTTCCTACATGACAGTTCTTGAAAACATAGAAGATGTAGAAGAGTTAAAATGATGAGCTAAAGCTTCAATAACAGAGTTTTATAATACTCTACAGAAACTGAAAACTCTCTCACAGACAGTTCAGGTTTCTTCACTCATCTGAGAGATTCTCCAACAAATTTGATATAAACAATACATTACACATGGATTATGAGAAGAAGAAGCTCAAGAAAAACTTGATAATCTTGACGAACTTATAAATGTAGCAAGTGAATACAATGGTATGGAACCAGTCCAGTCACTAGCAACTTTTTTAGAAGAAACGGCACTTATAACAGATATGGATACCAAAGATGAGCGTAGCGACTATGTGACACTTATGACTATTCATACTTCAAAATGACTCGAAGAAGAAAGAGTATTCTTGTGTTGAGTTGAAGAAGGAATATTTCCAAGTTTCCGCTCAGTTACAAACGAGTTCGCTCTCGAAGAAGAACGCAGACTCATGTATGTAGCGATGACACGAGCCAAAAAAGAGCTCTACATCAGTAGAGCAATAGAGCGTTTTTATTTCTGAGACTTTGTAAGAAACCCTGAAAGTAGGTTTATATGAGAAATTGATCCATCAACCATAGAAGAGTTAGAGACAAATTATGTATCAAGTAATTTCTTTTCGTCTACAAGTAAAAGTACTTTTAGTGGCTTTACGAGTACTGATTCTGAAACAAGTCCTAAGAGGCATATCATACAACGTGCGTCTAACAATGATATCTCAGAGTTCTATAAATGAGCAAAAGTCCATCATCACAAGTTTTGAGATGGTATCATCATAGATATTCAGGGTGAGCTTGCGAGTATTTCATTTCCAGGAAAATGAATGAAGAAAATGAATATAAAAATAGCTCCGCTTACTCTGAGAAAATAAAAATTGCAAAGTTCATTTTTAGTATTATATTTTCCTTAAAAGCTTATGAAAGAAAATACCATAAACATCTGAGACCAAGATCTCAACTACAAACTTTTTGAGGCAAAAAATCCTCAAGGAGATATAATAATCCTTCATTGATGGTGAGGAAAAAGTGATAGTTGGATCAAAGTATGAAAACTTTTACAAAAAGAATCATGGAATGTTTATATTCCAGATCTTCCTGGTTTTTGAAAATCTCCACTCGAGAAAACATATACTATCCACAGTTACGCAAAACTTATAGAATACTTTCTTGAAAAACTCCAAATACGCTCTTGTGTAATTATGTGACATAGCAATGGATGAGCTATAAGTACACGTATCGCTTCAAATAGAGATATAGAAATACAAAAACTGATACTCAATAATTCTGCTTGAGTACGCATGAATCCAAAAAGAAAAATCAAAAGAATGATCCTCAAACCCTGTGTTCTTGTCTGTAAAAAACTTTCTTTTCTTCCATTTTACGAACCATTACGCAAAAAAATATATACGCTCATTGGGTCTGCTGACTATGCAAATGCTGAAGCTGAAAATATACATAAAAAAGCAACATATCAAAATATGATCACTGCAGATATGAGCCAAGATTTTCTCTTGATCCAAGCTCCAACACTTCTGTTGTGGTGAGAAAAAGATACAGCAACCCCACTCTCTGACGCTTACACTATGCAAAAAAGTATAGAATGAGCGAGATTGCATATAATAGGTGGACATGGGCACTCTATTCATCTTAAAGACCCAATACAGCTCAGCGCAAAAATAATCGACTTCTTAAAACAATAATATGGATTCACCCTACCTACTTTTGTGAGTGCTCTTTTTGTGAGTACTGATTTACAAACAAATTTTTTGGCTCTATGTTATACAACTCAAAGAATATAGATTCGATCGATTCAGAGAATATGCTGCTTGATCACAAGGGAAGAGTGCACTTTTCAATTTCTGGTTTATCATAGAGTGTGTACTTCTCCTCCTCTCTTTTTCAGTTCTCATAGAAAGATGAATTGAAAGGATGTACTATCCGATATTTTTTTCTTTTCTCATACTCCAGTGAATCTTTGTATTATGAAAGATTGTGAGAAAAAAAATACTCTCTCCAAAACGCACAACAAGACTTCTTATAACTCTTATACCTCTCGCTACAATGAACCTTATTGTAGCATATTGTATATTGTATATTCTCGATTGATGGTCTGTATATTTCCTCATGTTGGTCATATATTTACTTGTGCCTCTGACTATATTTTGAGCTATTTTTTGTACTCTTCCTATAGTTACTTACAAGAAAAATAAGCTCATAGCAAGAGCTATTCAGAAGTCAGAAACTATAAAAGATCCTATAAAGATTTCAATAACCTGAAGCTATTGAAAATCTTCTGTCAAAACCTATCTTGCCTCTATTCTGGAAACACACTATGATACACTTTCGACTCCAGAAAATATAAACTCTGAGCTCTGAGTCTCGTCTATAGTCTTAAATAGGCTCAACAATACATACAAGTACTTTGTCGCAGAAACGGGAGCATACAAGATTGGAGAAATATCTATGTTATGAAAAATCGTAAATCACAAGTATGGTTTTCTCACATGAATTGGCACACAGCATCTGGGGCTTTTTGGTTCTCAAGAAAACATAAAGACCTGAAAGTTTGAAATACTCGAAAAAGTCATAGAAAACACAGGGAAACTTTATGTAAATTATGACAATCAGCATATACAAGACTATATAAAAGAACAGAAAATTAATGAGAAATATATAGTAAAATATGGACTTACAAGTTCTTGACTTGATATACAGTGACAGCTCACTTCAATGAAAGATGGTCTCAATTGCTTCAATATATTTTACAAAGATTCAAAATACGAATTTTCAACATCCCTTGTAGGAAATCACAATATTCTCAATCTTTGTTGAGTCATAGGTTTTTGCTTTGATAGATGAATGACTTTTGAAGAAATTCAACAATGACTCAAAGCAGTCCAACCCCCAAAGCACACTCTTGAAATACACAAACGCTCTGAGGCTATTTTTATAGACGATAGCTACAATCTTTCTGAAGATGGACTCATTGCGTGACTTGATGCAGCTAAGAGTTTTTGAGATGATTATGAGATCCATCTTATACTCGATGATATACTCGAACTCTGAAAACAAGCAGAAAAAAGACACTATGATATAGCAAAAAAAATATGTGA
>JAHDHC010000023.1 GCA_020631485.1 Candidatus Altimarinota bacterium | reverse complement strand
TAGAAGTTCTTGCTTCAAATGATATAAATAATCCTGAAGCAACAGTTATGCTCAATATATTGAAGTGAGGAAAATTATTGCACATTCAAACTTTTGATATCTTAGGGTGATACAATCAGATTGTCCCAGATTTTAACGCTGTAGAAACAAAGTGAATGTATCTCCAAAAAGCTGAAGAAACATCAGACATATATGGTTTTGAGAAGATACCAGAAGATGTTCCATTTGGAGCTGGTGCTCTCATTATCTATTATCTTAATGATCCAAAGAAAGAACCTCTTTTCACGATTCACAAAAATGGGAAGATTTTTGTAAAAGATGATACTTATACTCTCAGCTATGTATCGGGTGAGGAGTATATTGTATTGAGCCTGTATGACGAAAACAAAGATCTCGAAGTAGGAAGAGTTCTTGTGAACCCATGAACATGATTTGTTTTGAACTAGTTTATCCATAAATGAAGTTGACAAATAAAAAATCTCAAAAAAAGATTTGCAATTGTTGTGTATTTCCATATCATCCTGCAAGTTTCCCACTTTTTAAGTACATTTAATGGCGAAAAAAGAAGAAAAAATAGAGGTAGAAGGAGTTGTTGTAAACGCCCTGCCCGGTCTGGTATTTGAAGTTCAATTACCAGAGGATTTCTGATGAACTATCGTAAATGGGTACATGAGCGGTAGCATGAGAAAAAACTACATCAAGGTTATTGTCTGAGATGTTGTTAATATCGAGCTAAGCCCATATGATTTATCAAAGGGAAGAATAGTTTTTAGAAAGAAATAGTTTATATATCGTTTAAACATACGAAACATGAAAGTTAGAGCTTCTGTAAAAAAAATATGTAATGACTGCAAGGTTATTAAAAGAGCAGGAATAGTAAGAGTTATTTGTAAAACTCCGAAACACAAACAAAGACAAGGATAAAAAATTTATTTATAAAAATACTAAAATATGGCAAGAATTGCATGAGTAAATCTTCCAAAGGGAAAACATATTGTTATCGCTTTGACCTATATATATGGAGTTGGAAAAACTACTTCAGCTCAGATACTTGAGAAAGTTAAAATTGCTCCAACTACAAAGATAGATGATATAGCAGAGACTGATCTTGATAAGATAAGAGAAGAGTTAAAGGAACATCTTGTAGAGTGAGACTTGAGAAGGCTTGTAGCTGGAAATATAAAAAGACTCAAAGAAATAAGATGTTATAGAGGGATAAGACACCAAAAGAGACTTCCAGTAAGAGGACAAAGTACAAAAACAAACGCAAGAACAAGAAAAGGAAAATCTACAGCTATAGCTGGGAAGAAAAAATAATATTTACTTATAAGAGATTTACATGGCAACTGCTACAAAAAAATCAAAAAAAACAAGACAAATTGTCGAGCACGGTCAAGTACATATACTTGCAAGCTTCAATAACACTATAGTAACTGTAACGGATGAGAAGTGAAACACCCTTACGTGGTGAAGTGGAGGAAGCAATGGCTTTAAATGAGCAAGAGAATCAACTCCATATGCAGCACAAATAACTGCAGAAGATGCTGTTTCAAGGGCTGTAACTCTTCATGGAATGCAAACAGTTGATGTATATCTTAAAGGTATAGGTATAGGAAGAGAACAGGCTGTAAGATGAGTGATTTGAGGAGGAGTAGACCTTGTTGCGATCTACGATATAACTCCAATACCACACAACGGATGTAGAAAAAAGAAAACGAGAAGACTCTAATAATATTCAATTTTTAAATAAGATTACAAAACAGTACTATGAGATACACATGACCAAAGAAAAAATTATGTAGAAGAGAAGGGGTAAACCTTTTTGGTACAGAAAAATACGATATTTCAAAAGGAAAAAGATCTCCTCTTTCTTCGAGAAAAACAAGTGAATTCTGAACACAGCTCAGAAAAAAACAACTTGCAAAAAGAATGTTTTGACTCAGTGAAAAACAGTTTCTATGATACTTTAAAAAAGCACTTAAGTCTCACGCTGAATGAACAACTTGAGAAAAAATGCTGAAGCTTTTAGAGTTGAGGCTTGATAATGTTGTTTACAGAGCAAATTTCGCAAGAACAAGAATGCAGGCAAGACAGTTTGTAAGTCACGCACACTTTCTGGTAAACGGAGTAAAAGTCGATATCCCATCTATTTCTCTCAAAGTTGGAGATGTCATTGAATTGAGAGATAAGCTCAAAGAAAGTTCTCTGTATAAATGACTTCTAGAAGAACTTCAAGAATACGCAAAAGAAAACAAAGGAAACATTTCGAAGTCAAAATGGATTGATATAGATGTAAAAAATCTAAAGATAACTATAAATGCTCTCCCACAGGTTGAAGATTTTGATCAAATAATTGATATACAAAAAATTGTAGAATTCTATTCTAAATAATCATACAATAACTTCTAATCAAAAATAGCATGCACCAAATTCATAACACCATCGGTTCACCAAAAATCTCTCAAAAAGAAATTGGGGAAAACGTATCAGTATTTACTATAGGTCCATTTCCTCCTGGATACGGGGTAACCATTGGGAATCCTATGAGAAGAGTTCTTCTTTCATCAATTCCAGGAGCGAAGGTGACAGGGGTAAAAGTTGCGGGAGTAAATCATGAATACTCTACTCTCCCATGAGTGAAAGATTCAGTAATAGACATGATGCTTAATCTTAAGGATCTTGTCATCTCCAAATCAGATATGTGAGTTGTATGGCTCAAGCTTCAAAAAAAGAAAGCTGGTGAAGTAACAGCAGCTGATATCAAAACTCCAGCATGAGTAGAGATCCTCAACAAAGATCTTTATATCACACAAATCGATAAAGATGGTTTAGAGATAGATATAGATATCCGTGTTGAAAAATCTCTTGGTTATCTTTCAATAGAAGATCTCAAAGCGAACGAAGATGATGTAGATGTGCTCCTCATAGATGCAAACTTTTCTCCAGTCCAAAATGTAAAATATACGATTGAGAAAACGAGATATGGAAATATAACAAATCTCGATTCACTCAATATAGAGGTAGCAACTACAGGGGTGATCTCTCCTTCTGAAGCTATAAAATTTGCCTGAGACATGTTGAGCTCATACTTTGGACTCTTCAATGAAGAAGGCCTTCAAGTTGAAGGACAGTTTATCTGAGATATTCGTGATTTACTCGAAAGAGAAAAAGAAGAAGTAAAAGAAGAACTCGAAAAAGAAACAAATACTCCAATCGAGATCATGGGACTTTCACCAAGAACGCTCAATGCTCTCATAAACGGAAACATTCTTTCAGTAGAACAACTAACAAAGTGTACAGAGACAAAACTCTCTTCTATAAAAGGTTTTTGAAAGAAAGCTATGACAGAGATTAAGTGAGCACTTTGAGAAAGATGATTGAATCTTCTCTGAGACGAATAACAAGACCTATTATAAAAAAATTTAATTTAAAAACACACTACCATGAGACATAGAGTCAGAAAACATCTGAAGTTTAACAAAAAAGACTTCCAACACAGAAGATCAATGGAAAGAAATCTTCTCACAGCTTTTTTTCTTCACAAATCAATAAAGACGACTGAGAAAAAAGCAAAGGCAATAGTTCCACTGATTGATAAACTTATCAACGTTGCGAATACAAAAGATGAGATGAACGCGATTAGATTTGTGATGCAATATCTTTTTACCAAAGATTCAAGTATAGAGCTTTTTAAAAACATCGCTCCAAAATACAAAGAAAAAAAGAGCTCAGGTTTCACGAGAATTACACCTATCAAATATAGAGATGGAGACAACGCAAAACTCGTTCTCTTAGAACTCGTATAGATTTATATAAGAAAAATAATTACACACAGATGAAAACAATAATGCCAAAGCAAATAGAAACTGCAGAAAGAAAGTGGTACATCATAGATGCATCATGACTCACTCTCTGAAGACTTTCTACGAAACTTGCTATTATTCTGAAAGGAAAAAACAAAGTCTCATATTCTGGTCATGTAGATAACGGTGACTATGTAGTGGTTATAAACGCTGATAAGTTTAAAGTAACTGGAAAAAAGATGACAGACAAAAACTACTATACTCACTCAGGGTATCTTGGTGGACTCAAAACTACTGCTCTAGAAGATCTTTTAAAGAAAAAACCTACTAAAGCTCTAGAACATGCAGTGAGTGGGATGCTTCCGAAAAACAAACTCAGAAGTTCTATGATCTCAAGACTCAAGCTTGTAACAGGGACTGAACACCAGTATACAGCTCAGAAACCACAAACAATAACTTTATAATAACTATCGATGTCTAAATATACATATACTATTGGAAGAAGAAAAACTGCAAGTGCGCAGGTAAGAATTTATCCTGGAAAAGGAAAATCTATGATCAATGGGAAGCCAGCTGCTGACTACATCACAAGAAAAGACCTTTTTGATACAGTGTATTCTCCACTGAAGCTGTGTAAGCAAAAAGATGAGTGTTATTTTGAAGTTCAAGTTCTTGGTTCAGGTGAAAAAGGTCAAGCAGAAGCTATAAGACTTGGACTCGCAAGAGGACTTGCACAAAACAGTGAAGAACACAAAACTCTTCTCAAAGAAGCATGACTCCTTACCCGTGATGCGAGAAAAGTTGAAAGAAAGAAACCAGGTCTCCACAAGGCGAGAAAATCTATCCAATGGTCAAAGAGATAATTATTATATATTTAAAAAAAAGAATTCATGGCTACTATTAATCAGCTTGTAAAAAAAGGAAGAAAAACTCCAGTAAAAAAGAGTAAATCTCCAGCACTACAAGTAATCAGAAACTCAATCAAGAGTAAACAAGTAAAACTTCCAAAATGAAGTCCTATAAAGAGAGGAGTTTGTACAAAGGTGACAACTATGACTCCAAAGAAACCAAACTCAGCCCTGAGAAA
This sequence comes from Candidatus Altimarinota bacterium, assembly GCA_020631485.1. Classification (GTDB taxonomy): domain Bacteria; phylum Patescibacteriota; class Gracilibacteria; order BD1-5; family UBA6164; genus JAHDHC01. The sequence goes on along the minus strand of JAHDHC010000023.1, from coordinate 8,885 downwards.
GGTTGCAAAAGTAAGACTTACAAATGGATATGAGGTAAATGCATATATCGGATGAGAAGGTCACAATCTTCAAGAACACTCGGTAGTTGCTATAAGATGAGGAAGAGTAAAAGATCTTCCATGAGTAAGATACCACATAGTGAGATGAGTTCTTGATTGTGATGGTGTAAGTGATAGAAGACAAGCAAGAAGCTTGTATGGTGCAAAAAAACCAAAATAATAAAATACTGGAGTAAGCTTGGCAATTGCTGAAAAATTAACCAGATAAAATTTAATATATTAATTGTTATAAAATGTCTAAAGACCCAAGAGCAGAAGCATTAATAGGAAAGTTTGTAAACTATATCATGCTGGATGGGAAAAAATCCCTTGCTATACAACTACTCAATGAAACCTTTGAAGAAATAAAATCAAAAGGACAAAAAGATCCAGAGTGAATCTTTATGAAAGCTATGGAAAATGTGATGCCAAAAATCGAGGTAAGACCGAAAAGAGTTGGATGATCAATTTACCAAGTACCTCAAGAGGTGAAATCAAAAAGACAACTTTTTCTTGCAGCAAAGTGGATTCTCGAATCAGTAAGATCAAAAAAATGAACAAGCTTTCCTAAGCTTCTCGCGTCAGAGCTTATTGATGCAGCAAACGAATGAGGAAATGCGGTGAAGAAAAAACTTGATGTGTATAAGATGGCAGAGGCAAACAAAGCCTTTGCAAGATTTGCAAGAATGTAATAATCCCTCCTAACCTCCCCTTCTCAGGGGAGGAACGACAAGTGCTCCTCTCTGAGAAGGGGGGAGCTGTCCGAAGGACTGAGGGGGTTAAATAAATAGAATTTAAAAAATAATTATTTAAAAAATGGCTCACAAGAAAGCTCAATGATCTACGAATAATGGTCGTGATTCAAATGCGAAACGCCTCTGAGTAAAGCTCTTTGGAGGACAAAAAGCAATCGCAGGAAATATAATTGTCAGACAAAAATGAAATAAATACTGGCCAGCTACAGGTGTACAACAAGGAAAAGATGGGACACTCTACGCTATAGCTGAAGGAACAGTGACTTTCACTGAAAAGAGAAAGACACGTTTTGATGGAAGAGTCTACAGAAGAAGCTTCGTATCAGTAGTATAAAAAGCTCAAAAATAGAAGATCTGTTCAACTTTGGATAGATTTTTTTGTTTACAAATTATCTAAAAACCATATTATTTACGATAATAATATGTAAATTGTTTGTATTATGTTAGCTTCACCTGAAAGAGTAAAAGAAAATTTAAGAAGATTGGAGGAAATCAAAAAGGAATCTACTAATGTTTTTGATGCAATAGGACCAAATTTCAAAAATTTAGCAGCACTATATCCAAATGGAATAGGAAATGCTAATCATGATATACCAAAGGGAAATAGAGAAGAGATGCATGCTTTGCTTGTTGATGAGTCTGTAGAAAGATTTAAAAAATCTATAGCTACGATGAGCTGAGAAAGAAAAGATTGCTAATTTTGAAATATCGCTATAATAAGGGCATAATTTAATCGTTATCATAGATATATGGCAAACCCTTCTATAACAGAAGCTGAAGTAGACGCTCTTATATTGACACTTCTTCAGAAACATTCAGATGATGTCCAAGTAGATCCTGAAGTGTTTTTAGATCTTCTCAAACACAGTCTTTCACTCAATACTATGGAGAAAAAAAGAGTAGTTGACGCTGTTCCGACACTCTCTCAGTTTCAGTTTGATGAATTGACAAAAGTTTTTACAGAAGAAAGAGAAAAGTTTAGAGAACTCGCATCAGAGCATCCTGACGACATAAAAAAACTCCTTACAAAACAGCAAACAGAGTGGATTCAACTGTGAGACTTATATCAGGCTGAAAAAGAAAACGAAGGGAAACAAGAAGAAGATCAGTGAAAAATAGACGATATAAAATCACAACTAGGGCTCTAATGAGATATAACTTTTGTGTAATACTCGAGAAGCAAAAAAGAGTTGATATGTACATATCAACTCTTTTTGAAGATTTTTCTCGTAGCTATGTGCAAAAGCTCATTGACTGAGGAAAAGTGCAAGTCAATGGAAAAACCTGCAAAAAAAATATCAAAATCGCTCATAAAGATGAACTCAGTATCGAAGTGATAAGAGAAAGCTATGATATAAAGCCAGAAAATATCCCACTTGATATTGTATATGAAGATAGAGATATGATGATAATTAATAAAAATGCGGGTATCAATGTGCATCCAGTTCCAGGTGAGTGATGAAACTCTGCTACTCTTGTAAATGCTATCTTGTATCATTGTTCCGAAGAACTTCCGTGTATTTCAGGTCAAGAGCGTCCAGGTATCGTTCATAGGCTTGATAAAGATACTTCAGGTCTTATAATGATCGCAAAAAATGATATAACAATGCGTAGATTGAGTGATATACTCAAAGAGAGAAAGATAGAAAAGTACTATATCGCTATTGTATATGGAAAACTCAAGCAAACAGACATAGAGATCGAGTCCTATATCGGGCGTGATAAGAATGATCGTAAAAAAATGACTGTAGATGATCCTGTGAACCCAAAAATTGCGTGTACTAAAGCTCATGTGATAGACTATATGGATAATAAATATACGATCTTGAGAGTCAAACTCGAAACAGGAAGAACCCATCAGATACGCGTCCATCTTGCGAGTATTTGATTTCCGATCTTGGGAGATAGTGTTTATGGAAACAAAAAAGCAAACACAGAGGCAAAAACACTCTATCAGTTGAAACGACAGGCACTACATGCATATTCTTTAGAGTTTGAATTGTATGGGAACACAAAAAGATTTGAATGACCATTAAAATCTGATATGATGAGAATGATTGGAGATATCCCTCTTAATCCCTTAACTAAGGAGGAAATAAAACAACGAGGAGAGGCTGAATTTTAGTTTTAAAGTGATCTGTAATGAGTGGTCAGGTATCAGAAATAGAATGAAAAATTGATATAGTAGAGCTGGTCTCAAAATATATCAAACTGAAAAAAGCAGGGACAAACTACAAGGCCGTTTGTCCTTTTCCTGGGCATAGTGAAAAAACTCCCTCTTTTGTCGTAAGTCCATCCAAACAGCTTGCCTATTGTTTTGGCTGTCACAAATGATGAGGTCCACTCAAGTTTATGATGGACTTAGAAAACTATGAGTTTCGTGAAGCCCTTGAAGTCCTAGGAAATATTGCAGGAGTTGCTGTAAAAAAATATGATGAAAAAACAGAAAAGCTTATAAAAAATGCCTATTCTATCTTTAAAGATGCATGAAATTATTATCACAATGCGCTTCAAAAATATCCAAAAATCCTTGAGTACTGTGATACTCGAGGTATTACAAAAGATGATATAGAAGTGTTTAAGCTCTGATTTGCTGACTCTGGAGTCGATCATCTCGAGTATCTGAAATCAAAGTGATATGATGATAAGATGCTAGCTGATTCTCAGATATTTTTAGATATACGAACAAAAAAAGATAAGTTTCTCAACAGGCTTATTTTTCCTATACAAAATCAAAGGTGAGATATCGTTGCATTTGCTGGAAGAGTGCTTGATGCGAGTCTTCCGAAGTACTTAAACTCACCAGCTTCAAAAATCTATGATAAATCAGCCATACTCTACTGACTCTTTCAGGCACGTCATGAGATAAACAAAAAGAATTTTGTGATAGTAGCAGAGTGATATATGGACGTTATTGCACTGCATAGATATGGATATAAAAATACAGTTTGTGTGAGTGGGACAGCTCTAACAGAGAAACATATAACTATCTTGAAGCGTCTGACAAAAAAGATATATCTTTGTTTTGACAGTGATACAGCATGAAAAAATGCCACTCAGCAGTCTATAGAGCTTTTAAAAAATAAATGACTCGAGATAAAAATCATATCGATCGAGTCATGAAAAGATCCAGATGAAGCTTTGAGTTCTGGAGAAAACTTCGATGAATACATACAAAAGGCACTTTCTCCCATAGGTTTTTATATAAAAAAGATAAAAGCCAATTATGATCTCACGAGTATAGAAGAAAAAAAGAAATTTTTATTGTTATTGCTAGAAGCGATAAAGTATTATGCTGATAATGTAGAGCGTGATTTTTATCTCAAAGAGATATCTCGAGAACTCGATATAGAAAAAGATATGGTCTACCTTGAGTTTTCAAAGATTCGCGGAAAGCGCGAAGTAAAGGATGTTGCAAATATCCAAAAAGAGTATTCAGCAACAGAATTTGCCATTGGTTACATTCTGGTAGATTCAAAATACCAAAGTATTATAAAGGACTGACTGATCTTTGAGGATGATTATGATGTGGTGCTTTTATCTCTTTTAGGTGATACAAGAGCTCTTGATGATTTTGATATAGATATGCGAGATAGATACAAAGCTATTTCTCTGAAGATAGATGATGCCCATCTCGAAAAAACAGAAGCAACGATAGAAAGAGAGATACAAAAACTCATCAAAAAACTCAATCAAGAAGTATACAAAAAAAAGAGAGAAAAATATCTCAGTGATAATGAGCATCAAAAATATGTAGAGCTTCTCGCACTCGCAAAAGCTCATAATCTCAAGTAATTTTTTTACATATACGCTATTTGAATCTCTTCTTTTTCCCCAGATATTCAGATCTCTTTGAGATTATAGAATAGAACCTTTCAGAGTGTGAGAGGAAGGATTTTTTCTCAGCTGACACAGGACGCGAGAAATTCTTTTTCTCCCTGAGTAAGATTTTGGATATGGATTCCTGCAATAACTCATCTATTTATACCTTTAAATAATGCTTTGTTTTGACTTGATTCACGAATAGGAGGGATATAGTAAATGGCATCTCTTTGAGCTTTGTAGTCAGAGCCTTTCCACATCAGGTTCTCAATGTTGGCAGAGACAGTTACGAGTGGGACTGAAAAATCCACACGAAAGCAGTTTATATCGTCACGCATAAATCATAAATCCGCATAATAGGACTCGAGTATATCAAGCTCTTCTTTGAGTGTGACTCCTACTATATGGATTTTTTCTTGTTTTTTTATTGCTTCATTAAAGAGTGATTCAAATATTTCGAGCTCATCTTTTGCACTATACATATTGCTGTACATTGCAGGTTTTTGCACGAGATGAGGAACTATATCGGAGTTCTTTTTTTCTGCGAGAAGCTCTTTTAAAAAAATGATTTTGGTCTGTGCTGTCTCCTCAAACTGGGCCATTTTTGGAAAGACAAAAGTTTGATCAAATATATCTGTATTGGGTATATTTTTTATACGATCTGTATGTATGTATTTCATAGATATTTCTGATTTTTTTGAAAAATGTTTGCTTGTGAAAATGATACTGATTTTTGAGAAAATGCGAGTTTTTCAACAAAAAATATTTTTTGTAAAAACATATATTTTCGCTTTACAAGCATATTTTTCAGTTTATTATGCTGCATATTATCTCGCGTATATGATCAAATTTTTAGAGGATTTTTCTCCTTGAAACACTTACACCAATACTGGAAATATTTTTTCCAAGAGTCTATTACTCCAAGGGAGCCTCAAAAGTAAAAAGACTCTTTTTGTGGTAAATGAATCTAAAAAACGCATAAGTTATGAAAATACTTTCAACTATTTATGACTCGCCTATATCTATGTAGATACTTATGCCTCACTCCTAGAACTATGCTTTTGAGAAGACGGATTGTATATTGTTGACCAATCATTTTTCGAGGAGATATTGGTTTCACAGCATCATTTTGATATGGGGTATAGTTATAGTTTTTCAGTATGAGATACACTGAGTTTTAACCGAAACATATCTTCACTTTGAGATTTAGGCTATGTCTACTCAGAGTTTGGAAAGAAAGGATCCTATAAGAAGCTAGGAGATATGCTCCATATCTATCCACCTTTTAGCCAAAGCTATTTCTTTCGATTGAGTTTTTTTGATGATGAACTCGAAAAAATAGAATGTGTCAGTGCTTCTGGCCATGCTCTAGAACGTGATAGACTGAAACTCGGAAAGATAGAAAAACTCTCACTCCATACACTTTCTACGCAAGTTCTGAGTCAGAGAAATCCCTTTTCAACAGAAGTTATTCAAAAATTTCAAAATCCTGCAACATTGCTTCAGGATAAAGGTATTCAGATTGTAGCTGATGCACTAGATTTTTATCAGTACAAGCAAGAACTCCAAGAGACATTTCCCGAAACTATTTTTTTAGATGCTATAAAAAATACTCAAAAAAAGACACATGATGCAGGAATCCATGAACTCTATATCGATGATCTGGCGAGCCTCACTGAGAAGCTCCAAGATACCCAATTTTGAGAAAAATATATATTTACAAAAAACAAAACGACACTCGATAACTTCCTCAACTACAACAATATCTCAAGAGTAAAAGTCATAGACTGCCGTATAAAACAAGTAGAGAGTTTCTACACAGATTTCAAGCACAAAAATAATATCTTGGTGATTGGAGATGATAATCTCAATCGCGTATTTGTAAAAAAACGAGTAAAGCGTAGTTTTTCTAAGGATCTTGACCTCTTAGTACACATAAAAGAATGAGACTACATCACACATATAGACCATGGAGTAGGGATATTTCAGGGGATTATCAAGCGTGAATTATCGATAAACAATAGAAAAATAGTCAAAGAATTTTTAGAGCTGCAGTATCTTGATAATGATAAGCTTTTTATTCCTATAACAGAAGTCAAAAGAGTCTCGAAATTCATAGGAAATGAAAATCCGAAACTTACGAATCTCGGCACTAAAGAATGGTCAAAAAAACTCAAGCGTGTCTCTCAAGAAGTAGAGGATATCGCAACAGAGCTACTGGATATATTTGCCAAGCGTCAGCTCAAGAAATGATATCAGTTTGAAGTATTGACACAAAAAATAGATGCGTTTCAAGGGAGTTTTCCCTATGCATATACAGACGATCAGCAAATAGCGATTGATGAGATTCTTACAGACATGCAGAGTATTCACCCTATGGATCGACTCCTCAATGGAGATGTAGGCTTTTGAAAGACAGAAGTATGTTTTAATGCGATTTACAATGCCTTTTGTAATAAAAAACAATCTATTCTCCTTACTCCTCTCGTAGTACTCGCCTATGAGCACTATGAAAAGGCTCTTGAGAGATTTGCTGACTTTGGGATGAAGATCTGAGTCCTCACGCGTTTTGAGAAGTCTTGAGCAGTACAGACAACTCTCGCAGCCCTCAAGAAATGAGAACTGGATCTTGTAATCGGGACGCATAAGCTCCTCAGTCGAGAAGTCGAGTTTCAGGATCTTTGACTGGTAGTAATTGACGAAGAACACAAGTTTGGAGTCAAAGATAAGGAGCGTATCAAGGAACTCAAAGGACAAATAGATATATTGAGTCTTTCAGCGACACCTATACCAAGAAGTCTCAATATGGCTTTGAACTGACTCAAGCAAGTTTCTATCTTGCGTACTCCTCCGTATGGGAGAAAGGCTATAGAGACTTACGTCTCAAGATTTTCGGATGAAGTTATTGTTGACGCGTGCAGGCATGAGTTTGAAAGAGGAGGGCAGGTGTTTTTTATCCATAATCGAGTAGAAAATATTGAAGCTTTTCAAAACTATCTCCAGACACTTTTTCCCCACAAATCTATCATTGTCACACATGGACAACTTCCTGGAGATGAACTTGAAAAGAGAATTATAGCTTTTCGTTCAGGAGACTATGATATGCTTCTTTCTACAACGGTTATAGAAAATGGAGTTGATTTCTCAAATGTAAATACGATCTTTATAAATGAAGCGTATAAGTTTTGAATTAGTCAGATTCATCAACTGAGAGGAAGAGTTGGCCGCGCACAACGTCAGTGATATTGCTATCTTCTCTACAGAAATGAAAATATAAATGAAGAAGCAGAAAAACGTCTCAAAACGATCGTAGATTATTCCCACCTATGAGCAGGATTTGAGCTTGCTATGCGTGATCTAGAAATCAGAGGGGGAGGAGAAATCCTGGGGAAAAAACAAAGTGGGCAAGTAGCAGAAGTCTGAATCTCGATATTTATTCAAATGCTCGAAGAAAAGATCGAAGAGATGAAGCGTGTGAGAGAGTATAAGGCAAAAAAGGAGCTAGAGAATATTGATATTATAGGATGAACTACTCACTCTCAAAAAGACCTCACCCCAGCCCTCTCCTGAGAGGAGAGGGAGAATAATGATTCTTTTGTTTCATCCTCTCCTTGAGGAGAGGAATTGAGGTGAGGTTTGGTAGATCAGTGCGAAATCAAAGTGAATACTTCTATCGACTTAAATATCTCAGCTTATATCCCCGACGATTTTTTTGGTTCGAGTATGGACAAGATGAACTTCTATAGAGAGCTTGAGAGTGTTGATAATATCGAAGATCTCGAGCTCATTATCGAGGGTTTTGTACCGATAGCTTCGCCTCAATCTTCCTCAAATGCCTCACCGCAAGACCTTCCCGTAGAGATTGTGAGAGAGAGGGAGATTAATGATCGAGAAATGAATACTCCCCCTGACAAGGGGGATGGGGGGTTAGCACCAGAAACACAAAATCTTTTTGATCTCCTCAGGCTCAAGTTTGCTGCAGCCAAACTTTATATTGCATCAATCAAGAAAAACGGTCAAAACTATCAGCTCGATTTTGCCTCTCCAGAATGACACGAGCTTGAGATACTCAGAGCCTTTCTCGATCTGGATAGAGAAGTGAGATTCACGGTCACTGATCCAAAGCGCCTTAGAGCTCCAGTCAAGAAGTTTGGATCTGATCTCGCATTTCTCCAATATCTCAAACAGATTATCTGAATAGCTCATTATCAGTCTGAAAAAATTGGCATAAAAGATCCTAGGAAAAAGAAGATCAAACTCAAAAAAAGA
>JAHDHC010000007.1 GCA_020631485.1 Candidatus Altimarinota bacterium | reverse complement strand
AGAATAGAAGGAAAAAATATTTACAGGAGAGACGTATCGTTGATACGTCTTTTTCCTTTCTGTAATATTAAAGTGGGGTGGCCGAAGGAACTGAGGTCGGAGGGAGTTATCGTTGAGGGGGATAGATGCTATATATTTTTATATTTCAAACCTGAGTGTATCTACGTTTCAGGCACCAAGGAGGAGAATAATACTTGAGTTTGGATCCTGGGCATCGTATGCCTTTATGAGTTTGAGTGTATTTTCGAGTCAATCTCCATGTATGATATTTGGATGATCTATTGATGAGATGAATTTCTCGACTGGCATATTTTTTTTATCTTCTTCTGTATCTCTTGAAGCATATATATTTGGTATAACAAGGGTATTAGTAGATTGGAAGCAATTTCTAAACTCTTTTATGAGTTCGAGTGTCCTGTTGTATTGGTGTGGTTGAAAAATAGTGTAAAGAGATGTATCTGGATATTTCTGCTTGAGCGCATCGAGTGTGAGTTTGATTTCTGTTGGGTGATGCCCATAATCACTCATAAGTGTATTTCAATTATCTGTTGTTTTAATTATTTCCATCCTTCTCCATACTCCTGTATAGTTTTCTAGTGCTTCGACAATCTGGCTGTCTGCTATACCAAGCATATGTCCTACTACATAGGCAATTTTTGCATCATATAATATGTGATTTCCAGCTACCTGTAGGGTGATTTCTGGATAGTGAAACACTTTTTCTTCAAAGCTAAAATAGTCATCAAATATCTCTATATATTGTATATCATCTCTGAGTCACTTGAGTTTCTGACAGTTTACATCATCTCCATTTAGGATAGCAAATCCTCCTGATTTTATGTTGGATAAAAAGCTCTCAAAGGCACTAAGATAGTCAGCCTCGTCCTTGAAATAGTCAAGGTGATCAAGTTCTATGTTTGTGATAATTCCTACTGTAGGAGTATAGTTGAGAAAGCTTCTTTTATATTCACAAGCTTCTATGACAAAGAAGTTGTCTTGATTCTCAGGTAGAGTATTCCCCCTAACCCCCTTTGATAAAGGGGGGATAATATGTTTTGATTTGTGAAAGAAATTTTTATTATCAAACTCTTTGAGGAGAGTTCCAACAACAGCTGTGAAATTCTCTTTGCTGTTTTTGAGTACCAGAGAAGTCAGGGAAGTAGTAGTTGATTTTCCATGAGTCCCAGCGATAGCAATGAGTTTTTTATCATTTGCGATTTCCGCAAGCGCTTCTGGATACGAGAGAATCTGTATATTTTTTTCTGTAGCAAGCAGGAGTTCATGATTGTCAGCTGGGATAGCTTCTGAGTATATAAGTTTCGAGATATTTCAGTGCTTGAATGCTGAATCAAAACTACAGAGAATAATTCACTCTGACTCGAGAGTATCTGTGAGCTCTGAATGAGTTGCATCATCTCAGTAAACTGTATATCACTGAGAATTATAATATCTCGCAATAGCAGAGACTCAAATACCTCCAATTCAGATTATATAAATACTTTTTTGCACTTTCTTCAAATTAGTTACTATAAAACTATAGTATGTCGCTAAACTATAATTTCAAATTTAAAAATATGAAAAATAATCATATAGATTATATAGAGTTCAAAACAAAGGATCTCGCACAGACTAAGAAATTTTACTCAGAAGTATTTGGCTGGAAATTTACAGATTATGGGCCAACATATATTGCATTTTCATGATCATGAATTGATGGTGGATTTGAAACAACAGATTGAGAGATAGTAAACGGAGTACTTGTCGTTTTATCACATGAGAATCTTGATGAGGCAAAACAAAATGTAATAACTGCCTGAGGAAAAATCTCAGTTGACACTTTCTCATTTCCATGAGGATCAAGATTTCAATTTCTCGATCCATCTGGAAATGAGTTAGCTGTTTGGTGTAAAGATGACGAATCTTAAAATTCCTCTTCTAATTTCTCAGAGATTTTGTCATATATTTCATTTTCTATGTCTATAAGTTCTTCTTCTGTAAATTTTGAGAGGACCCAGTTTGAGACTTCATAGCGTTTATCAAGTCAGATACCAACTTTTATACGAGGAAAATCCTGCCCAAAAACTCTGATAATATCTTTTATACCATTATGTCCTCAAGCTGATCATGTGGATCTATATCTTACTTTTCAAAAATCCATACTCATATCATCAAAGATGATAATAAAATTATCAGCTTCAAGTTTATAAAAATTTTTGAGAAGTATAAGACTTTCTCCACTCAGATTCATAAAAGTTTGAGGCTTTACAAGCAGAGTTTTTTCTCAGTTATAGTTTCATGATGATATATCAGCTTTGAATTTTGATTCATAAGAAAAATCTGAAAAATTTTCCCACCCCCTAGCCCCCTCCCTATTAAGGAGGGGTGAAACAATGTGATCAAGAAACATAAAACCTAAATTGTGCCTTGTTGTTTTATATTGTTCTCAAGGATTTCAGAGTCAGACTATTATTTTCATATTGAGATTTATTAATGAACCCCCTAGCCCCCTTATCAGGGGGATATAAAAAGAAAAATTGTTTCATCCACTGATAAAAGGAATTGAGGGGTTATAATATTTAAAATATTATAGTTTCATCTATAAAAAATACAAAATAAAATCCCTTCATCCCGCACTGCGGGAAAGGGAAGTTCGTTTGTATTTGGGTAGTTATTCGAAAAGATCTTTTTTGGTATTGATTTCTTGCTCAAGTCTGTTTGCTTTTTCTTTTCCAGAAAAAACTATATCTTTGTCTGTTTTGAGCTCTTTTTCATCGATCTTACCTGGGTATTCAAACTGACTGAGTACATGTTTTATAGCATTGAGTCGTGCAGTTTTTTTATCATCACTGATCACTATGGTCCAAGGAGTAAGTCTCTTGTGTGTTGCTGTGAAGTTCTTGTATTCGGCGAGTGAGTACTTTTCCCAGAGTTGTTGAGAGTACTGATCTATAGGTGAGAGCTTAAACTGTTTGAGAGGATTTCTCTTTCTGTCTTCAAATCTTTTGGCTTGTTCCGTTTTAGATACAGAGAAGTAAAACTTTACAAGTTTTGTTCATGATTCTACAAGCATCTTTTCAAATGCTGGAGCGTCTTTCATAAACTGATCATATTTATCCTTGGTACAAAATCCCATAACTGGCTCTACTCATGCTCTGTTGTACCATGACCTGTCAAATAAGGCCATATTTCCATTACTTGGAAGATGCTCTATGTATCTTTGGAAATACCATTGTCACTTTTCTTCGTCTGTTGGTTTCTGGAGTGCGACTACCTTTGCAGCTCTCGGATTGAGGTATTCCATAAATCTTTTGATAGTTCCTCATTTACCTGCTGCATCTCTTCATTCAAAAAGTATGAGGAGTTTCTGTCCTGTTTTTTGGATATGGTTTTGGAGTTTTAGAAGTTCTAGTTGGAGTTTTATGAGTTCTTTTTCATATTCTATAGTTTTCTTTTTTGCACAAACGGCCTTGTATTTATCAGCTTTATCATCCGGGATACTTGAACATTTTCTATATTTTTTTTCTACTTTTTTTACGACGTCTATTTCTTTTATCTGTTGTTCTTCTTCTTCAAGCTCTTCTTCTTTATTATCGAGAAAGGCATCAATTTTTTCAAGAATATCTTCGATCTCACTGAGATCTTTTTGTGATTTTTTCTCCAGAGTTTTTCTCTTTTCTTCTAAAAGGTGATTGAGTTTATTTCTGAGGACTTTTATATTGTCATAGTCTTTTGATTTTTTCAGTTCTTTAAATAGCTCCTCAAGTTCTCATCTAAATCTCTTGATTATTTTCTTATCAAGCTTGATAAGATTGTTAAAAATTTCGTAAAATAAAGTAGGCATTGTATTTTTGTTTTAGAAAAATATTTTTTATCGATAAATATATTAAAACATATAAAAATAAATACGTCAAATAAATACTTGCTTTTTTGTTTAATTATTTTTTAAAATAAAAAATATTATATTCCTTTCTGTTTTTTTTAGATAATCCCCTCAGCCTTTCAGGCAGCTTCCCTTTTACAAAGTGGAGCATATCTAGAGGAGTAAAAAATAATTAAAAGAAATATATGTTTTTGAAAAATTTCCTCTTTATGTAAAGGAGAGATGGCGAAGTCAGAGAGAAATATTCTTTTTACTTCATGAACTTTTTATGGGTTTCTTTGAGCTTAGGATTTGTGACGTGGGTATAGACTTGGGTTGTGTTTATGCTTGCGTGTCCAAGCATTTCTTGAATTGATCTCAGATCAGCTCATGCATTGAGTAGGGTAGTGGCAAAAGAATGTCTGAGTGTGTGTGCACTAATGTCTTTGAGGATTCCAGATTTGAGGGCATATTTTTTTATCATCCCGGTTATGAAAAATCTACTGAGTCTCATTTGCTCATCTTCGAGTACATCGATATTATCATGTTTTACATTATGACGAAGAAAGAGGGGACTAAGGCTATCTTGTCTCGCATTAAGATACTCTCAGATAAGCTTTGCAGCATGATCAGTCAGATATACCACTCGCACTTTGCGACCTTTTCCTCGCACGGCAAACTCTTTGGTGTTGAGATTTATATCCTGTCTATTGAGTCCAGTAAGTTCGCTAATACGAAGACCTGTAGAGTAGATGCACTCCATAATCGCAATATCTCTTTTTCAGATAATAGTGTTGGTATCTGGTGTCTGAAAGAGTTTCTGGAGTTCTTCTTCTGTGAGGAATTCTACCTGACGTTGTTCTGCTTTTATCAGATCAATCGCAGTTGGTGAAAGTGCTGTTACTCACTTCTTTTCCAAGAACTTTAAAAAACTCCTCAAAGTTATCATATAGGCATTTGCCGTTTTGATACTGATTTTTTTGAGTGCTTGTTTGTGAATATATGTCCTGAATCCCTCAGCGAGTTTCAAGTCGATTTTCTCAACTTCGAAATCAAAGCTATCGATATTTTTATCCTCCAGATATTCTCCAAATTTCCTCAGATGCCTGTCATACTGCTCCACCGTCTTTGGTGACTTATTTTTTATCACCTCTAGCCAATCCAAAAAATCCTTTTGTGCTTCTATGAAGTTCATAATAATTATAAGGTTTGTTTATATATACTATGATCTCAAACAAGTATAAGCTCTAGGTCATTATTTTTAATAACTCTAAAGATAATTCTATGAGAGTTATTCACAGAACACGAATAAATACCTGCAAGCTCACCTTTTAGCATATGAACTTTTAAACTCGCTGGGAATTCATTTTTTTCTAAGTAAGAAATAGCTATCTTTACTTTTTTTTGTAGTTTTCAGTTAAACTCTTTGTATTGATTTTTAAATCTATTAGATTTGTATATTTTTCTCATTACTTATCTAAATCATCTATTGACTCTAGTAAACTATATCATGATTCATCTGCTAATTTAATCTCTTCTAATAACATATCTTGTTGAATTAATTTTGAAAGATATGTTTCATAAGAAGTATTTTTTTTCTTGAGGAAATTTTCAACTGTTTCATCTACCTTAATTGATATTGTAGTCATAATCTAAAATTAATTTATTTTATATATCCTTATTTTATTCTTTTTCCCTCAATATCAAACAATAATTATTATGTTAAGTATTTTTCTAATATTATTGAAATTTGGGGGATAATCAATAGGATATAAGGAATCTTAAAAATACAATTTTTTAAATGAAACTATATAAATATTTTAGATATAATGAGAATTTTCTTAGTAGCCTGATAAATGAAGAAATATGGTTTAGTTGCCCTCAGAAATTAAATGATATTTTTGAATTTCAAGTAGATAAGATTATATCATATAACTTAAACGAGCAACAACCTACTAGGCACATAAAATTTCAAGATTCATTAACTGAAAGTATATATAATGTATCTGGACAACCTCCAGTTCAGTTTAACTCAAACTTTATTGATAATTTTAAATATATTTGAATCGCTTCATTCTCAAGTAATTATGACAATTCTACGATGTGGTCACACTATGCAGATTGATACAAATGAGTTTGTATTTGATATGAGGTAGAAGAAATTTGACTTCAAGGGCCTCATAAAGTTATATATAGTGAGTCTTTTCCAAATATAGACCATAATCATATAATTCCAGTATTTAAGACAGAAGAAGTTATTGAGCCTCTTTTTTGTACAAAAGGAAAAGATTCAGAAAAAGAATGAGAATATAGATTTTTAAGAAAAGACTGAAATAAACTTTATTCGTATGAAAACATGAAAATAAAAATTTCAGATGTATTTTTTTGATTCAATTTAAATCTTTGTAGAAAAAATACAATTAAAAAGATACTTGATGATAAATGAACTTCATTAAAATATTATGATATAACATTATGAGAATGATTGTTCGAACTGAGTAAAAAAGAATGTACCTTTAAAAATAAAACATGAAAATAATTAGAGGCAAAGAATTGGTGGAGAATGATTTTGGGGATACGAAGGTAACCAAGATTTTTGAGGGTGAGAATTTTAACGTGGCGAAGATACGAAAGATTTGAAATGAGATTCATGAGTGATATGATACTGAGAGTGATGTAGCATATTATGTGTTGGAGTGAGAGGGGAAATGTGTGATTGAGGGGAAGGAGTATAGTATAAAAAAAGGGGATTTGGTATTTTATACTAAGGGAACTTCGTATAAGCATTTGAAAGGTCTGACTTTGCTCTCTATTTCAAACCCTCCGTTTGATAGAGAGAAGAGAGTATATATAGAAGACTAAGATATGATAGCAATGGTAAATACATGATGATTCCCTTAGAAGATGAAAAAAGAAGGAGTTTTAGTACATTATAGGTGACTTGCTTGTGTATGAGATACACTGGAAGCAATATGTAATATAATGAATTGAAAAATCCCAAAATGAACTCAGGTGACTGTGAGTGAATTAGTAGTTGAACCAGGCTCAAACGAGAGAGGTTTTGTGAAGAGATTAAGACTTGAGTGATACGGAGATGAGGATTTTAACCCTCAGAAATTTAAGAAAGTGTAATATGAACAAAGAGTTTCAAATAGAAAATAACTCTATAGTGATACGTGGAGTTATTGAAAATAGTGAGTCCAGGAAACTGGTTATCTTAGCCCATGGCTTTACTGGTGATCTTAATGGTCCAGATGATTTATTTAAAAAGCTATCAGAGATATTACAAGACCTAGACTATACAGTTTTAAGATTCAGTTTTTGAGGGACAAAGCCAAGCTCTGGAGAATTTGAGGATATGACAGTTATAAGTGAGACGAGTGATTTAGAAAAAATTGTAGCGTATGCAAATAATCTTGGTTATAAGGAAATTTGATTATTGGGGGAAAGCTTATGATGAACAATCATAGCAAATGCATATTGTAAATCTTTAAAATTTATGATTTTTTGGTATTCTGCATTTGAACTCAATGATACTGACCTGAATGATATTTTTCTAAACCCTTCTGCTAAAAAAGAACTTTCTGCAAAGTGATATGTCAGTTTTAAAAACTATAAAGTGTGAAAAGACTTTATTTCTGAGATTCCAAAACTTAGTGTTTACAATAAGCTAAATGAAATAAGCTGTCCTGTATTGCTGGTTCATGGAGATAGTGATATAGAAGTTCCTTTAGCTCAGTCAGAAAAAGCATACAGTTTACTAGTTGGAAAAAAAGAGTTGAAAATCATTCACTGAGCATGACATTGTTTCAGAAATGAGCATGAAGAAGCTATAGAAATAACTACAAATTTTATCAAGAAATATTTATAGAAACATGTCTTCAATTACATTCATCACCTGAAATGCTTCGAAGGCTGAGTACTTGGAAAAGTATCTGGAGCTTGAGATAGGGCATGTGAAAATAGATCTGGATGAGATCCAATCTATGAATCTTGAGGAAATAGTGACACATAAAGTAAAACAGGCGTATGAGATAGTGAAAACGCCAGTTCTAGTGGAAGATGTATCACTAGAATTTGAAGCTTTGGGATGACTTCCTGGTCCATTTGTGAAGTTTTTCTTGGAAAAGATGAGTTTACAAGATATATGTGGTCTACTTGACCAGAAACCAAGAAATGCTAGAGCTCGATGTGTTGTAGGCTATTATGATGGAGACATTCTAGAACTCTTTGAATGAACGATGAGTTGAAAAATATCTAAAAATCCTGCTGGAGATAATGGATTTGGTTGGGATAAGATATTTATGCCCAATTGATATGATGGAAAGACAAATGCAGAGCTATGAGATACAAAGACAAAAGAAGTGTATTTTAAGCTCAGAAAAATCGATGATCTGAAAGTTTTTCTCGAAAAAATACAATCCAATAAATAAGTACTATGAAGCCAGAAGAACTCCAACTCGTATCCCTTGGAAACGAATTTTCCAAGTTACAGTTAGTATATGGTGATAGAGATTATAAATCTGCCTTGTGAGCTTGAAAGATAGATACTCCTGATATATGTCTCGTCTTTATGAATCCAACGAGCAGAAATATTTCTACACATAAAGGTTGGAATGGGATGAGAGCTCCTTGGATAGGTACGAAAAAGGTATGGAACATGCTGGGTGATCTATGACTTGTGGATATACAAATAGTAGAAAAGATTCAAACTATGTATGTAGATGATTGGACTCCAGATTTTTCTCATAAATTATATGAAGAAATACGAAAGAATGGATTATATCTCACCAACTATGTAAAAGCGACTAATAAACGAGCAAATAATGTCCCAAATCTCGTATATCAAGCCTATAGCTGTCTATTTGAAAAAGAGATGTGTATGCTGAAGGCTAAAAAAATCATAGTTTTTTGAAATCAAGTATCTTCAGCCGTTGCGGGGAAATCCATACGTGTATGAGAATGGCGAAAGAAATATTTTCTCAAGCAATTTTGAGACTATGAGACACCAGTATTTCCAGTCTACTATCCTGTATGACAATGAATTCGAAACATCCATATTGCAAAAGAAGATATACAATGGATTAAAAAACTCACAATTTAAAACATGAACAACACCAAAATTTTCCAGATGGAATTTGCAAAAGTATACCCTTGCTACACTGATAAAGCAGAGAGAAAATGATATACAAAAGAACAAGTAGATACGATTATCTGTTGGCTTACAGGCTATACGCAAAACGAACTAGAAAAACAAATAGCAAAAAAGATAGATTTTGAGACTTTTTTCAGAGAAGCTCCAAAGATGCATCCAAATATTTCAATGATTAAATGAGTAGTTTGTGGTCATAGAGTGGAAGATATAGAAGATCCACTGATGCAAAAGATCAGATACCTCGATAAGTTGATTGATGAACTCGCAAAAGGGAAGAAAATGGAGAATATCTTGAGAAAATAAAAACAGATGAAAATCTGTTTTTTTGTTAGACTATTATTTCAGCGTCTCCATCAGTTATGAGGACTGTGTGTTCATATTGGCAACCAAGAGAACCATCTTTTATGTAGATTTCCCATCCACCATCATCACATATCTGACCACTGGTTTGTCCGATAATCGGCTCTATTGCAAGGAGCATTCATTTCTTGAGTTTTGGTCCACTTCCAGGTGTACCGTAGTTGTACATATATGGTTTTTCGTGAAGCGTTTTTCCGAGGCCATGTCCTGTGAGTTCGCGAATGATCTTGAAGCCAGCATCTTCTATTTCGGCACTGATGACTGATCATACATCTCAGACAGTATTTCAGGCTCTGGCCATTTTTATCCCAGCGTAAAGGGCTTTTTTATTTGCCTCTATCATCTTTGCTGCGATTGGATTTTTATCATCTCCTCATATAACGACGCTAAAAGCAGCATCAGTACAAAGCTTGAGGTTCTTGTCTTTGACTCAGAAGTCAAAGGTTACAAGGTCTCCATCTGCAAAGACGATATCTTCTGTTGGGACCCCATGAACTACTACATCATTGACTTGGATACAACAGTAGCTTGGGTATCAGTGAAAGCCACGAAATGCTGAAAAGACATTGTGCTTTGCACAAATCTCTCAAGCAAGAGTATCTATGGTCTTTGCATTTTCTCAGGCGATGAGATACTTTCGTGCCATCTTGAAAACTTCTTTGTGAACTATGGCATTTCGACGTACCTGCTCTATTTCTTTTTTGTGTAACATATCTTTTTTGAATTTTTCTAATTACAGTGTCATAATCCTGCTGCTTGAGAATTACATACCTTTTGAGATATAGGAATAGTCGCTTTCATCACTTCTATAGCTTTCTCTAGATTTTTATGTGTCGATAGGATACTATTAATTAGCTTATTGGCAAGTAAATCGTCTTTTTGTGAGTGTTCTAACTGGAGCTGATACAGGGCTTCTATCTCTTTTGCTATAGAGTCACTTGCCGAAACTTTATCTTTTTTTTCTCAGAAGCTATCTGTTGAGATACTCACACTGTTGAGATTGAGGGAGTCACTCTGTGATGCATCATAAAACTCTGATTGAATCGCAGCTTCATAGCTATTGAGGTCTTGCTGGGTATCATCTGTCAGTGATTTTACGGTATTTGAGATATAGTTGTTTCCCCAACTAAATCCAGCTACTCATCATCTTTTATCGGCCACATTGTTATAATTATCAAGATTTTGCAATATGACATCAGCATTTTCAGTTTTGAGTCATTGTCGTGAAAGCTCTTTCTCAAGAAGACGACGTTCTACCTCTCTTTCACGTGATTTCTCAGTGGCTCAGATCAGAAGATACCACGCATCTTTCCAAGTTTTATATGCTTTGTCTTGATTTTTGAGGGTTTGTGAAAGTCGTTTTATGCTCTCTGAAACTTTAGCAAATGATCATCCACTACATTGGTTACACTCTGCTACAGCATTTGCTCCATAGCTTTTTAGTATCTGTTTTTGAAAGTTGAGTGTCGCTGACTCATCATCGGTTCAGGCTACATCTGTAGATATAAGGAAAAGATATTTGTTTTTTGAATCAACTACTTCTGATTCTTTTCACATACTTGTCATTCTGAGATAGTCTTTTATCGCGAAGTTATTTTCATATAGAAGCTCGAGTATATCTCAGATGGGTCATTGTATATCTTTTCCTCAGAGTGTACATTTTCCACGAATTCATTCACAGAGCTCATCATGTTCTAGGTACATATCATCATATCTTTGGTCAACCAGCAAATACTGGATCTTTCTGATACGATCAGATTCTTTTGAGAGTTTTTGATAGTCTCTATATATCGGTGAAGGAAGACTTCACTGCATTTGGGAGAGTACATAAAAATCAAAAAGATCGTCAAATCTTCTAGAGTCTACCGATCTATTGATTCATCATACAAGAAAATCTGCGAGTTTTGATGCTTGAGTTTCTGGTACACGCACACCACGTGTTCGTATGATATTTGATATATTTTTCGTTATTTTTTTGTTTTCTTCTATGTAAAACTGGAGATCTTCGTTGGTTTTGTTTTTAATAGTACAGTATTGACCAGTTTGGCACTCTCGTATCTCAGCGAAACTTGTAGAAATACTCAAAAACACTACACAGAATGTGCATGAGAGTATGGAGAGTATTTTTTTCATAGTTGTTATTGTGAAATAGGTATTTCTCTGAGTTTTTGTATGATAGAGCTTGCTGCTAAGACGTAGTCTTCCATAGACTTAGAGAAAACCTCTATCTCTGCAAACTGTCTCTCAAGATCTTTTATATCTTCATTGTTGACTTTTTTATCGAGGATCTTTCTTCACAGAGATTTTGTAAGCTGTCAGTTTGTAATACGAACTTCCTCGATTTCATTGAGGAGCTCATCTGTTGTGAGTTCTTGTGCTCCAAGTCCAGCTTTTCGGTCTCTGCTGACATTGAGATATGCTTGGATATCATTTTGTCTCTCAAAGCTCATCCCAGCATGAGAGAGATAGCTCTCGAGCATGTTTTCAAGTGTGAAATCATCTCAGAGTTCTGTAGCTCACTCTTCAGAGTCTGAGTTAATCGTACTCAAGTTTAGGATCGGAGGGGGAGTAAACTGTACCTGAACTCCAGAGTGAAACATGTCAGGGAGATTGAGATCTCTCCATCACAACTCTCCGTTATTGATCGTCATCTTTGACTGAACTAAAATCGTATTGGCTGCGAACTTGAGATGCTTATTGGAGTTTTCGATGATACTCTCGATACTTTTTGTTTTTCCTCAAGTAAGCAAATCATAGTTTTTGGTCTGAAACTTTACTTTGATACAGAAGTGTTCTGTACAAGGCCAGATGTCGTCATCTGTTACTTTTGAGTAGTTTGATTCTGGATACTCGATAGGGGAGTTATCTTCAGGATCATCGGGATTTACTTCATCATCAGGGAGAAAAGTAGTTATAGGTACGACATCTCTTCAGGCTCATGTAGTTTCAACAAGCAGAGAAATTTGTTCTGGAGAAAGCCCTGATTGTACAGAAGAATCTTGGCACACAAGAGTGTTTCCATCAGGGCGTGTTCCCCAAAAGTCTAGAGCTTCTCCTCAGTCTTGTCCTCATTCTATTCAATCAGAGAGTCACTCGAGCTCAAAATTTTCTCAATAATTTTTTGTAGAAGAGAAGTTTTCACACTCCTCATAGATCTGATCACGTGTTACGATACTATTTTGAATATTTTCGACAATGAGATCCTCTGCTTCTCCTGCAAACTTTTCATATAGACATTCGAAAATGTCATTGTTATTTTCAGAATTCACTCCTTCATAGGGAATTTCTTTTGAGAAAATGATGTTATTTATATTTTGTAAATCGACTATCAGATCAAAAGGAGAGTTTTGGTCATTTCCATCTGAGTATATTCAAACTCTGGCTATCTCACTAATTGAGTCTGATTGTTCTTGTGCGATCCTACGGGATTCGAGGTCAAATTCTCGTACGACATTTACATATTTATCTAGGAAGAATTCTATACTCAGGGCATCATCTATCTTACACTCATCTTTGATAGATCAAAACAATTGGTCGAACCTTCAATTTCAGATAGCTTCTATATCTTTTGAAGTAAGTTCTTTGTCTATGATACACTCTTCGATTCAGGCTATATTTGTAAGTTCGCTAACTTTTTTTTCAATAGGAATTATGTTTCAGCCTCTACTTGTTTTGAGTTGTTTTTTGTAGATAGTATTTTCGAGATCATCGATCCCTTCATCTATATTTTCATACATATTGAGACTAAAATCATCACCTAAAAAGGCATTTGTTGTCTGAAAAAAACAAATACTGATACTCAAAGAAAGAAAATAGAGAAATTTTTTCTTCATAAATAGTTATATAAAGCGAAGAAGTATACACTTTATACTAGCGAAAAACAGTTTATACTCAAAGCTTTTTCATAAAAATAATTGACAATTAACTAATTTAATATATAAAGATATCCTTCGTTATCTTAACATGCCATTAGAGTACAACAGAACGGGGCATCTTTTTGTAAAAGGAAAGGTGGGGAGAAAAGGACTCTGACGATGAGTATCAGAGAAACATATTTTCTTGATAGTTTTTGTTCACTGCGTACAGTCTCATCACGGTGAGAAGAAAACAAAGTGAAACTCGAAAAGAAAATTCTTTTTATTCCGGGGTTTATACAATGAGCAATACAGAACAGAATAACTTTGAAAAGTCTTGTGATGTAGCAATAAGAATCGTGTGTCTTTTGTTAATAGTCGCAATAATGTTTTTTGGAGGTTTATGGCTCAAGCAGCTATCTGATGAGAAGCAAGTACAGCAAAAGGTAGATACCAATGTTTATAATTATAGGTATTAACCGGGAGCTATAACATAAGAAATAAAAATATATGCTTCTCTTGGCATGGGATGTTCTGTGTAGTACTAGTATGTATAATACTACTCAGATGCATACTTATAGCCATAGGTTCACCACTTGATTAATAAAGTTGAGGACGCGAAAAGGGACCGGCTTAGCCGGCCCTTTTTTTTGCAAAAAATACTCCTTAATTATTATTGACAATTTATAAAAATAATATATAAATGTAAAATCAATGAATAACGGAGCCAAAATCGCTCGCAGGACATTGATACCGACAATAATAGTTTTTTACACAAAGGTAAGTGAAGGGGTGTGTAGTCTCAGCTTCGCTGCGACTCATAACTTGAACGCAAAGGCCCATGTGTAAAAAACTTATTGCAGGGGGTTTGATATGATATACAACATTTTTTTAGAGTGAAGACCAACAGGTTCCACTCATATCCATTACAAAAACAGGAAATGAGAGGAGAAAACTATGCAAAAAATTTCTCTCACAATCCAAAAGGATTAAAAAAATGTCTAAATCATTAAACAAAGGTGCTACAGATTCTGTTATAGATGGTGCTGTAGATTTGAAAGATATGATCGTATGGCCCAGTCTTATAAACTGGCTCATATTCATTCTGATAATTGTGCTAGTAGCACATTTTGCGGTCTTGACTATCTGTGCTACTGTTTCTGAGTATGAGAAACTAATCCCTCTCTTTGATTATCTTGCTAAGGGAGGCTTGAAAATAGCACACTCTTTTCCGGGCTATGTAACCCTTGGGATAACGTGGATCCCACTTTCTCTTCTGGTAGTATTTACCGGCTATTACCGCTTGATAAGTATGAATAAATCACGCGGAGGACATGAATAATGGCTCGTAGAAAGAGGCTTGAAAACATGTCTCAGGCAGAGAAAGACGAAGAGATTCTTGCAACACGTGATGATGAGAATGCAGAAGGTTTAATACGTCTTCTCATAGTTATAATATTTTTTACGTGTGTAGGATGTCTACTTTTCTCAGGGAGTAACGTACAGCCTGGTGGGAGATTTTACTTTGAATAAGCCATTCAGTGAGGATTCAAAGCGATATCGGCACAAGGGTACGCGCTACATAAATACCCTAGAAGAGCACAAAGCCTACATCAAAAGTACCCTTCCTCCAATCCAGCGAGTAAGACATACTCCGGATGAGGAAGAAAGTGCAAACGATGAACACTTTCGACCCTACAAGGTCGAAGAATATACCAAAAGAGGAGATACACTCATCTTATTGGGACCAACAGTTATACTTATCATTGTGGTCGTATTTGGGCCAGAATTGGTTCGTTTAATCTTAACGTGACTTGGAGGAGTCAACTAAAAAACCGGGCAGGGATGCCCGGTTTTACTTTGCTATGACACTGTGAGTGTATTTTTTTCGATTTTGAGTGAGAAGCTCTTTTTTCGAGAGTTTTTTATGATGAGTTCTGCAATCTGATCTTCGACATTGTCATTGAGGAATCTACGGATTTCTCTCGCTCAAAACTCAGGAGAATACACATTTTTTGTTATATGATTGAGAACTTTTGTATCGTAGTGTATCTCAAGACCTTTTTCTGACATACGTTTCTCGAGATCCTTGAAGCCAAGCTGTACGATTTTTCTGATATCTTTTTTATCGAGTGGGTTAAACACTACTATCTTATCAATCCTGTTTACAAACTCTGGTGAAAAATAATCTGTGAGATTATTTTTTATGTTTTCTTTTGCTTTTGTATAATCGTTCATGATCTTTTCTTCTTGAGAGGAAGAGATATCAAAACCTATCTGAGCAGCTTTTGAACTAAACTCTTCTTGGCCAATGTTTGAAGTCATTATCACAATCGTATTTTTGAAGTTGATCTTTCTTCACTTATTGTCTGTGAGAACTCAATCTTCAAGAATCTGTAGAAGGAGATTGTACACCTCAAAATCTCACTTTTCAATTTCGTCAAAGAGGATGATAGAATAGGGTTTTTTTCTTACTTTTTCTGTGAGCATTCCTCCTTCTTCATATCATACATATCAGGCACTAGATCCTATAAGCTTGTTGACTGACGTCTTGTCTGAATACTCCGACATATCGATTTTGATAAGGGCATTCTCGTCACCATAAAACTCTCGACTAAGCACTTTTACGATCTCTGTTTTTCCGACTCCTGTTGGTCCAAGAAAGAGGAAGCTCCCAAGTGGTCTATTTGGGTTTCCAATCCCAGCCTTACTTCTCATGATAGACTTGATTATGGATTCTACAGCTTCATCTTGGCCGATTATGTGGCTCTTTATCACTCAGCTGAGTTTTTTGAGCCTATCAACTTCTGATGCTGAGAGGTTAGAGGCTGGTATTCAGGTACTGATACTTAAAACCTTTTGTATGTCTTCTTCTGTTACGGTGAGTCTTTGTTTTTTAGGAATACTAAACTTCTTTTTCTTATCCTGGATTTGTGTTTCTATCTTGGTAATTTCTTCTTTGAGCTTACTTGCTTTTTTGTATTGCTGAGAAATAACTGCAATTTCTATATCTTTTTCGAGTTTTGCGATTTTTTCTCTAAGTTTTTTGATCTCTTTTTCGTCGATATTGTACTTCATACTCTTGAGACTACAGGCTTCGTCTACGAGATCGATTGCTTTATCCGGAAGATATCTGTCGGTTATATAACGCGTAGAAAGAGCTACAGCTGATTCTACTGCACTATCTGAGATATTGAGGTTATGATACTCTTCAAATATCTCTTTTATTCACTGGATAATCGTGAGCGCTGTTTCTTTGTCTGGTTCTGGGGCATTAATTTTTTGGAACCTTCTCTCGAGAGCTGAGTCTTTTTCTATATATTTTTGATACTCATTAAGTGTTGTTGCTCCGATAACACGGATTTTCCCACGTCACATAGCAGGTTTAAGTATATTACTTGCGTCAAGTGTCCCTTCTGAACTCCCAGCTCAGATAATAGTATGGATCTCATCAATAAAGAGAATAATCTCATTTTCAGCTTTTGAAGCTTCGTCGATTACTTGCTTGATACGAGTTTCAAACTCTCAGCGAAACTTTGTCCCAGCAACAAGTGAGCTCATATCAAGACTCAGTATACGCTTATCTCTCATAGAGAATGGAACTTTCCCAGAATGTATCGCAAGTGCGAGTCACTCGACTATTGCTGTTTTTCCAACTCCAGGTTCTCAAACAAGTACCGGGTTATTCTTGGTCTTTCTATTGAGGATCGCAATAAGTCTTTCTATTTCTTCTGATCTCCCAATAATCGTATCGATTTTTTGTTCTGCTGCTTCTTGACTGAGATCGGTAGAAAAGAAGTCAAGAGCTGGAGTAGAACTATCGGTTTTTTGTTTTTTGTCAGGCTTTTTATTTGCGTCAAAAGGCGTTTCTACATCATTTTGACCAAAGAGGGAATCAGATATAGCACCGAGGATCTTACTTATTGATTCGTCTCCTTCTTTTACATTTCAGATATCATCTTTTGTCCCATCTGTGGTGTTGTACTTGTTAAGATCTATGAGATTTGTTTCCATATCTTTTGGATCTATGCCGATGAACTCAAGTGCCTTATAAAACCATCATTTATTTCTGATGAGTGCGATGAGAAAGTCTTCAAGAGTAGTTTTAGACTTGGAAAATGACGCTGTTATTTTGACACTTGTGAGTATAGTGTTTTTAAGCGTGTTACTCATCCCGGCATAGACTCATTTTTCGATTATGTATTCCTTACGGAACTCATCTTTATCGAGTATATCTAAAATCAGTTTTTCACTGATTCCATAGAGGGCAAATATGTCTTTTATTCATCATTCGGCGATATTTATGATCTCTAGTAGGACATCTTGTTCTGCGAGTCTTTTAATTCCAAGAGATTTGATCTTGTTCTCAGAATTTATCAAAGCTTTTTTATATCCGTTTGAGAAGTTATTGTACATTTATCTTTTATTAGTATTTAGTGATATCTGATGTTTTGAATTTGTGATACAAACTCGTACTATAGAAATCATAAACCATATTATCGTGATAATATATTTTATGCAAGAAAAGCCAGGAAAATGATGTTAAAAAGTTTTTGTAAAAGCTGTATCTTTCAGTATAATTTTTCTATTATTTTTTAGACTCAAAGTATATGAAAGGGAAAATTTTACTATTATGACTCGGTTACATTGTATGAAATGTTATAAACTCAACATACGGCTGAAGTAAAAACAGTGCATTTCGTAAAAAACTTAAAGAAGCAAAGCTCGCTGGAGAAGATACAAAACCTATGATTCTCGAGCATTTCACTGAGACTCATAAGAATCTTTTCAAAGAACTCGATGCAAAATATATGACCGAAGAGAATAAAGCCTATCTCTCAGAACAAAAAGAAAATCTAAAAAAAATAGTACTTGAGTATAAAGAGGAAGGTGAAAAAATGCTCGGAGAGATGAAACAAAATCCTGAAGAGAGTCTCGATATAATGACAGAAAAACTCCAAAATCTCTACGATGCAAAGAAATGACAGCTCGAAAACCTTACAGAAGATGCTCCTCAAAAAGCAAAAGGACTCAAAGATTCCTTACTTGCGAGATATGAATCGTTTAGAAAAAATATAAAAAGTTAATCAACTTTCACTCAAAAAGAGCAATAGTTTGCTCTTTTTTAATTTTATCATGTTAATTTATTTGAGTCTCACTGCATGAACGGAAGAAGTTGTTGTACATCAGTGTGTGTGTATGTACACGATACTTTTATCCTCGTTGAGACTATATCTATTATAGTATCAGCAAGATTCTCATCATTGAGAAATCGTTTTCCAGCTTCATCATGGAGATTTTTTGAGAATCTGTACTCAGTTTGTTATCCCATATATATTATTATCATCGTCTGCAAAAAGCTCTACAGCTTTTCCTGGGAATAACTCTGACTTCCGTGCTCCGTTTTGAAAAGAATATATGTATGTTCCTTTTCCATTTAAAAGTACAGAATAATGTGGAGTTCCATCTGATTGTACCGTAAAACTACTTATACTACTCAGACTTTGAGTGTTTGGAACTGGACTTATGTTACTACAGTCTTCAGGCTCTAGAGGAAGATTTTGGATCTTTCAGCTCGCAGTTCTAAATACTGATTGATCACGTGAAAATAGATAACAAGGACGTGCGGTAATAGCTCAGGCTATACCAGACCTCCAAACTCCTACAAAGTGCATATTATCATATTTATCAAATGATAATTGAGGAAAGTATGAGGTCCATCATTGCTTTCCAGCAAAAACTGTAGGCTCAGAAGGAGCTCATGATTTTTGATCATAGTCATATCACTTTTTCACAGGATGAGGTGCTCATATAGCCTTCCATGATTTGCTATTTGTATCATATTTTGCGATTCAACTACTCATCATCCTTTCACTAAAAGCTCTTTTTGGTTGTGCCGCAAATCTATAAGTTATATAAATCTCTCAGTCATTGTCTTTGTAAAATGCAGGATAACTGATCTGATTTCATGGGATATCAGCAGTTCATAAAGATGGAAATCAAATCTTATTCTCAAAATAATATTTATTGAAATCAGTCATAGACATTTCTTGTCATCTAAATGAAAAACTTTCAATATCGTGAGGTTTATCAGAGACTTTGTATTGCCATGGTAAGTTATGCATGTTGTAAGCAATATGGATGTATCACAATTTATCTACGACGATTGATGGAGCGTTGTGCCACGGATCGTATGCAGTTATTGTATCAATAGTTTTTGATTTCCATGTCCATTTTTTTCTTTATTGAGTTTTCATTGCATCACAACCGTCTGCTGGTATTTTCACATCTTATCTCAGTTAGGTCATGGCTTTACGAAAGCTACATATACATATCAATCTTTTGTATCTATAGTATTCATCTGGCTATTTGTATGAGCATATGAAACTTGAAAATTATTCAGAATTTTTTCAGAATCTCATACAGAATTTCCTGGTGGTATGACCTGAATAGGCGCTGTTTATCAAGGACTAGGCTTAACTTGAGCTTCAGGAGCATTTGTTCCATTATTTGATTGTTCTGTATTTTCAGTATTGAGATCAGAAAATCCTCCAGTTGAGATTATTATGTCATCAAACTGAGCATAGCTAGTGACTGAGGGAGCCCAAGATGCACCACTTCATCAGTGAAACGTATTGAACAACAATGAGTCAGTATATCACCTTCCATTAAGTCCAGTTCTCATATCGAGTTTTTCTAGGACTTTTTTGTGTGGTCACCCATTTTCACTCATCCATACTTGTATAATCCCATTTTTTTCATTTCAGCTATTTTTTTTGATTCTTTGAGTAAGAGTATAGCTCTTTCATGGAACAAAACTAAATCAGAGATTTATATCTTCTCACCATGGCCCAGGCATATCTGTATGATAGAGATATAATACTGCTCGACCATTTGACCTCCACATATATCGAGCACTATATCATTGACCTTCTTTTGGGATATTTCATCCTGTCCAAGTTCTTTCACCAGATGCTAAACCCGGAATCTTTCCCCCCTGTACAAAATCAAATCCTTTTTCAAACGTTAGGGTTTGTCTGAAGTATAACTCTTCATGTTGTCATAGCTGTACAAGGGTAAAACCACCAGAATTACTTCCAGCTCATCCTTTTGGATATTGTACACGCATCTTTTTATTTCCAGAAGCAGAAATAATGCTCGAACGACTTTTAAAATCACTCCATTTTACACTTTTCCAATCTTTGTCACTTTTTATATCGGTGTCGTTATATGACCCTAGATCTTCATTTGAAAAATCATTTTTCAAAATAAGCTCTCAGAGTATTTCTCGTTCAGGTATCTGATCAGGCTTTTCGGGACTAACTTTTGAAATAGGAGGTTTTTCTACTGGGATGTTAGTTTTTTTTTTACTCAAGGATCAGAAGTGATTGTTGCTCCAGGAGCATTTGATCCATTGTTTGATTGATTTGCATTTCATACACTGATTCAGAGACGATTTCAACTATGTTTGTTATTTCTGATAATGACATCATTTCCTATATCTACTCCTATATTTGCATGTATAGTCCATCAGGCATTGTTAGTGATGGTATTATTCTCAACAAGCGTGTTTGTAACGGATTTTGCGATCCTTGGGTCTCATAGCTCAAGTCCAGTAACAGCACCAGCAGCAGGGAGACAGAGATCACAATCTCCATCTTTTATGACATTGTTTTTAAAAGTCACATTATTAATATTCATAAGATAGACCTGTCATCATCATGTGAGTCCAGTTCCATATTGAGGAGCAACAGGCCATTGTCCTATATGATGATTTCTCACAAATATATTTCCAGAGACTACATTTGATCACATATTTGATCCTGTAACTCATCTGAGAGCCAGTCAATTGGTTGAATTATCACCAAAATACGAATTTGTTATCCTGATATTTGACGATGGACGTCAAGCTTCACCTATATATAGTCCAAGGACTCAAGCATTTTCAAACTTTGACTGATCAAAGATAAATCCATTGAGTTGATCACCATACAGTACATATCACTTTCAGTTTAGGATTTCTACATTTTGAAATCATATGTTTTGCGATGACTTGAGAGAGATCATTCTCGGACAATTATCGGTGACTTTACATCCTGGATCACTTCTATCATCATCTAAAACAATGTTTTTAAATATGATGTTATTTGCGTTATTTACGTCTACAAGGCTACATGATCTTTGTCTGTCTTTTCTGAGAAAGGTATATCCGTCTCCATCTATGATAATTTTTTGTTTTCCATGGAGCTTAAATATCGCACCTCAGTTTTTACAACACTCTCATCATGAACACTGTATGTTGTTACGAAGTTGGATCTTTTGATTTGAACCTTTAGAAAGACAACTATTGAGCTCATTTAATGATCCTGCAGTACAATCTGCTGCTGCACCTCAAGATGAACTTGAAGAGCTCGACGAACTAGAGGATGACGAAGAAGAGCTACTACTCGAAGTTGAGCTTCATCCACTCGATGAAGTTCATGATCATCATGAACTAGAAGGGTAGGGAGTAGTACGTGAGAGGAACTTCGTAGCAAAGTCATTGACATCCTTGAGTCCCATATCTCCACTTACTTTTAGAAGTTCTACAGTATCTGAGAAATCGAGCTTACACTTATATACTTGATTGCTACAACTCGGATTCAGATAATTAAATGCGACGTTCCATTGGTCTTTGAGATAGCTTGCTTTTGCTTTTTGTTCAAAGCTCGGTGAGTAAATGTATCCAAGTCATGGAGATCCATTTCACTTCACATTCCCATTTGGTATACACATGTAGTTTGCTGTTTGTTTCACATACTGGAGATTTGCAGCTCTTGTGTTTTTTTCATTATAGGATTGAGCATTTCCACATGAATGTTGTATTACGTTTACCTTTTTGAGATTGAGGCTTCCATTTTTTTGTTTTACTCTTCTGAGTACATCTGCAGTGAAGTCTGACTGACCTCATTCTGCAACATGTACAGTGTTTCAGTTTTTCAAGATTTCGATCCACTTATTTGCGGTTTTTTCTATTGATCCATTCCTGTCATCTATCATATTGAGGAAATTTGAACCATAGGTTGATCTCACTACTACTTCTCATTTTTTGTCATAATGCTCGCTTATGATATCGTATCCACAAGTTCCAGTAACAACATGATGATTAAAACCATAATAGTCTATTACAGCTTTTCAGGCTACCGTTGCATGCCCATCATCTGGATCAGGACAATAATCATAGTGCATCGATACAAGATCTCAGATCTTATAGATTCATACATTTTTTTCACGATTTGAGCCACCCGATGAACTCGATCCTGGATTACAGTTATCCCCACTATTATCGTCTCCTCAAGATATCTCAGAGCTTGTTGCAGATTCTGCTTGTGCGTCACTCACGGAACTATGTGCAAAAACTATTCTATCAACACTCCAGTATCTTGATCTTCCTGAGAGTACAAGAGTGTATTGCTGACCTGCTTTAAGGTTGTAGTTTGCTTTATATTTTTTATGATTCAAATCAAGTGGTCCATCTGGATTCCAGGCCCATGTAGTATTCCCTCAATAGTATTTTATATTTTGCTTCAGTTGAGCAGTTGTTGGAGCTCAGCTTCATGCTGTAAAATCTCCTTCGAGTCGTACAAAACCATCATTGGATAAGTCATGTCTTCATGGGTAAGGCCTTCTTTGGATTCTCATCTTGAGTCTGTATTCACCGGTTTTATCAGCAGTGAAAGTATAACGAAGAGGGGAGTCAGCAGGACCGTTTGTTTCATGATTTCCATCAAAACGCAAATGCCCACTTCCACTGTAACCTGAAACTTCTGTGACTCTTTTCCAATTTCAGAGGCTTGAAGATGTATCTTCTGCTTGAAAAACGATAAGTCCTCCTTTCCCAGTAGCACTTCCTCAACTACTTGAGTTACATGATCATCCAGAGCCTCCTCATGAACTTCATCAACCTGATCAACCTGAAGAACTCGTGCTTGTTCATCACCATCATCCACTCGAAGAGCTATTTCCTCCCTCTATTTCATAAGATGCACATATCCATTTTCCATCAGATAGAGCATCACAGTCTATAGGGATTCAACCACATGTGTTTTGGTATGCTTCGAGTGTTGTGATGTATCATACTTTTTCTACACTACATGGTTCATTGCTCCATCCTCCTCATCATCAGCTCGTTCATCATCATATGTTGATTGTTTCACACTGCCTCTCAGTATATTTTTCTATTCTATACTGACTTCCTGAACTTCCAAGTCCTCCAGAGTTTACATTGAGACCATTTGTTCCTGCATTGTTTCATGGAGTATAGAGTCAGATCTGTTCACTTGAACATACCCATAATCATCATTGTACTGGATCACAGTCAACTCTCTTTTTTCATCCACATTTTCTTGCAAATGCTTCCCTTGCACTCATGAGTCATGGCTCTTTACTATAACAAGCGTTTGATGTAGGGACATATATTTGTCAGTTATTATTGACATAAGAAGTTCCTCATCCACCTGGAGTGTCACTTACTTTTATACGTCTCTCTTTTATAACATTTTTACATACTTGTATGGTACTTCATCCGCTAGAAGAACTTCATCATCAAGATCATGAGCTTGTTGAACTCGAACTCGTACTCGATGAACTCGATGTGCTTGAGCTCGAGCTAGATGACGAAGAACTACTAGAACTTGAACTCGAACTTGAGCTTGTGGAAGATCCTGATCATCCTTCTCCTTTTTTTGTACTGATGATGAAATTATCAAGTTGCATATAACTCGTATTTTTTGGTGCATAACTTGAGTCAGCTCATCCATGAAAAGGAGCTACAGTCAGTTTTTGTATTTTTCCTCTCCCGTTTGTCCCAAAACGAATATCATTTCTGTTGAGAACCATTTTTTCAGGTCCACCATTTTCACGTACCCAAACTTGTAAAATACCGTTTTTATTTGAACCCGTGTTTATCTTTATTCTTTGACTAAAAGTATAGCGAACTCCAGTTTTGAGAACGACTCATAGATCCAGAAAATCACCATATGTTTTTTTCTGGTCCATGTGATAGAGATAGATAAAAGCTTTGTGTTCGGGAGAACTGATTCGTTCTTGACCCCATACAAATCTCGAAGAAAATCCTTCTCCGTTTTTTGGGACATTTCATCAACTGTATTTTGTATCACTTGCTACTCACACTATTTTTCCCGTTCTGCTAAATGAATATCAAGGTTCAAACATGACTTCAAAACTCTGATATATTTCTTCATGAGATCCTATGTTTACAGCAGCCTGTCCTCAGGTATACTTGTGTCAAAAGACTCATTTTGGAAATTTTGCACGGAGTTTCTTGTCGCCATCTACGGAAATCACACTCCATCTATCATACATATTTGCCCAGGCTACACTTTTCCAGTCAGAATCATTTTTAAAGTCTGAATCAGTATAAGATCAGACAGTTTCATCAGAAAAATCATTATCTATTATGATATCTCATCATCATGAGCTACTAGAACTAGAACTAGAACTTGAGCTTGTAGAGCTTGATGAACTTGAAGAACTCGGGAAATACTTATCTAAGTTCCAAGTTGGTCACTTTATAAAACAGCCAGATGAACCCTGATCTACTCTCCCAGGACACTTATCTGGATCTTCGTCTCAGGCATCATTTGCTGGCCCATGCCCACACTGTACATCATTATAAAGAGGATTTGTTCATTTTCATGGTCATACTCAGATTTTCTCACAGATTTGTTTTACCGTTTTTTTTCATTGTGGTGTATCTACTTGTACACCTCATATGTTGTGATCATAGGTCGTAGCACAGTAACACTGTCCATTTTTACTATAACTATCAGCCCATGACTCTTTTGGTGTCAGAGCACTTGCAGCAGGAATAATACCACTATTATTAGTGTTAGTATAGGTGACATAATCATTTTTTGCAGATTTTCAGAACCAATCTGAAGTATATATGATCTTTGTTCCTTTTGCATTTGCAGAAGCTTTAGGCTGAAGACTATAGGATTTTCCAGTTGATCTGTGAAATCAAAAAAATTCAATATTTCAATTATCTAGATTTACAGATCCAATTGATCAGTTGTTTGAACTAAAATAACAATATCATGGTCTATATATATTTCTACACGATACATGTCCATGCGCGGCTGGCTTTCCTGCCAGATTTGTGAGTTTAGCATCTTCTATATGGAGTGAGTGAATATAATCCCAACCAATCATGACATATACATCATCTCCATTTCCATCCACTCAAAAATCTCCATGTTGTGTTCCTCATGGCATACGTTTTGCATTTTTTAGATTTTTATCATACCTTATGAGGTGTGGATCAGGGTCTGGATAGGTGTTTCTCTCTACGAGTATATATTTTCACGACTGACTAAAACCTCACCAATTGAAGTTTCATGGTTTAGTGATTG
The DNA here is from genome assembly GCA_020631485.1 of Candidatus Altimarinota bacterium. Lineage (GTDB taxonomy): Bacteria > Patescibacteriota > Gracilibacteria > BD1-5 > UBA6164 > JAHDHC01. The sequence continues at coordinate 38,005 of JAHDHC010000007.1, read as the reverse complement.
TTCCAAGTATCGTATTTGTCTTGAGATTGTAACTGATAAGGGTATTTCAACATCTCAAAAGAATAAATTGATCATCATTTGAAAGATTTCATTCATAGTCTCATATCGTACACTTTCCATAACTTGAAAAATCTCTTACGAGCGTAGTGTTTCATGTATTTGCATCTACTTTTTGAAATTTTCAGGTATTGTATGTAAATCCATAGAGCGTATTTGCATTTGTATTGGACCAGACTCTTGCACTTGCTACAGGGAGACTTCTGAGAACCTTATATGTTTTTCCATCAACTATTTTTTCTCAAAGCATAAGAAGAGAGTCATCTATGTTCCATGCTGCTCTTTTCGAATATGCATGAGAAAGATTGTGAGGGATCTTGTAGGTTGTAGTTCAAAACTGCTCTTTTATAGTTTTTCAAGAACTCAGAGGGCTTGTATTTTTTTGGGTATCATTTACTGTTTTCCATTTTGTTGCTTCTGGAAAAGCTTGAGTGACTCAAGAACTTAAAAAAAGTAAGAGACAAATAGTGAATACACAGAGAAGTATTTTCTTGGTTTTCATGATTTAGTATTTTATTAAAAACTTTATTGAATCATATTAGCACATTGATTTGTAATTCTCAAGATTTATAATATAAATAAATAATTAAAATATTTGACAAATACTGATTTTGGTGATAATATGTATTTGACATACAACGGAGTTTAGGTTTCCTCCTTTTACCTAGCTCTGCTGTATGTTATTTTTTTATTGAAAAAAAGACTTTACAAGATATGAAAAATATCTAAACTGTCGCATGTTAATCAAATATAAAACATGTTTTCAATACACGATGAAGAAAAGTTGATAGAACTTCTTGAGTCACATGGTCACAAGAAATTTCGCTATGCACAAATCGAGAATGCTATTTATAAAAATTTTGTCACACACTTTGACGATATACAGACTATTTCAAAAGATTTGAGAGAACTGTTGAATCAAAACTGTTTTTATCAATCACTGGAGATAGAAGAGCAAATCGAATCAGCTGACTCTCAGACGACAAAGATATTGTGGAAGACGTCAAAATGACACAATATCGAATCAGTTATTATGCGCCACCTCTCATGAAGAAATACGCTTTGTATCTCATGTCAATCAGGTTGCCCCATGGCTTGTACCTTTTGTGCTACGGGGAAGCTCTGACTTCTTGAAAATCTTCACTTTTCTGAGATAATAGAGCAAGTAATGTACGCAGCCAAACTCCTAAATGATGAATGATCGAGCCTCAGAAATATAGTTTTTATGTGAATGGGAGAACCGTTTTTAAATTATCCAAATGTCAAAAAAGCGATAGAGATAATGACTGAACAAAAAAAGATAAACCTAAGTAATAGAAGAGTAACTATTTCTACATGTGGAATAGTTCCAGGAATAGAAAAGTTTACAGCTGATTTTGATCAGACGAGTCTTGCAATAAGTCTCCATGCCCCAACGGATGAGGTTCGTAGAGAAATAATGCCAGTAGACCATACCTATCCACTTGATACACTCATGACAGCACTTGATAAATATACTAAAAAAACAAGAAAGAGAATTTTCTATGAGTATATTATGATCAACGGAGTTACAGACAATATTCATCTCGCATACAAACTCTGAGAACTTCTCAAGTGAAGGATGGCACATGTCAACTTTATCCCATACAATCCTTGAGAATGAGCTGGATGAGTAGAATATAGTACCACTCCAAAATTTCTCATACAAAAATTTCAAAAAGTACTCGATGAATATGGAGTTCCATCGACTATCCGTGTCACGATGTGAGATGATATAGCAGCAGCGTGCGGACAACTTGCGAATAAAAACAAAGAAAAACTCGAAAAATAAAAACATCAAGTCAATCTGACTTGATGTTTTTGTATTAGACTATAATATAACTGAAATAAATAGTTATTATGAAAACACAAAAAATAAACTTTTCTAATCCATCCCCAGCCCTTAGCTTCGGAACTCACCCCCAACCCCTCTCTTGAAAAGAGAGGGGAGTAAGCGGGTTTACTCTTGTAGAGCTTATCGTGGTTGTTACTATTCTCGCAATACTCGCAACTATCTGATTTGTGAGTTATAGTAGTTATCTTATAGGAGTAAGAGATACCAATAGGATCGCCCAGATGACGAAGATATCAGATGCGCTGAATCTCTATTCTACGAGAAATGCACTTCCAATCCCAGAAGAAAATGTAGAGGTTCAGATAAATGGAAGTACCGTATGATACCAGTGATATGCTGGTAATAGTGTGCTTGAAAGCATAGAGTTTGAGAAGGGAGGAAAAGACCCAAAAGATAATAGTTATTTCAGTTATTATCTCACAAAAGATAGGAAGTACTTTCAGCTTCTGGGGTTTCTTGAGGAATGATCCGATCTTACGAGTTATACCCCTCGCTCAATCCCTCCCCTTTCAGGAGAGGGAAGAGTATATGCTAATAGTTACTCGGAAAGAATCCCAACAGTACTGGGGAAGAAGCTCTGAATATTGACAGATACAGACAATACTCCGATTCAAGAAATCTGAACAATAGTGAGTGATTGAGAGCTCAACATAACAAATACAACTACATGATACATAGCTCATATGTCTGATGAATATAGTTTGACTGATTCTAGCCTTATGACGATCAATCCAGTTGCAAACTGTAAGAGAATCAAGCAGATGAGATGATCCAGTCAAGATGGTACATATACGATCAATCCAGAAGGAAATAATCCTTTCAAAGTGTATTGTGACATGACGACTGACGGAGGATGATGGACATATGTAACTATGCAAGCATCAACTACTCCAACGAATCTTTTTGATTTATGAAATGATGAAAAAATAACAAGCCTTGTAGACAATATATCGAGCAAATGAAATATTACAGATATGTGGATAGACAACGAAGATAAAGATCTCATGATTCATTGTAATCCCTCTCAAAACACTCATGATAACTATAAAATACCAGTATTTATATACGACTATAAGAAATCTGATATAGCAAATCTGACAAAGGCTACAAAGCAGTGAACAACTTTTTCATCAGTTGAACTATCTGCTTCATGGGATGGAAATAATTATATTCTCAATACAAATTATGGATCAAGTTCCGTAGCTGGAGCTTTTTATCCTGTAAACAAGGCTTCAAACAAGCAGATAGTACTCATAACTACATCATTGTGAGTGACAAGTACCTGAGATCCAAACACCCCGACATTTATAGATTCTGGGAATATTTGGCCACAATTTTCTACATCTAACTACTGTATGACAGCTATGAGATAGTAAAATAAATCATATCTAGAAAAGTTCTCATTGTATGATTTGATTTTTCTCAATCTTTCAGGATTCTATCTTAAAGTTATCCTGAGTAGCTTCGATATAGTTTTGCGTCCATCATTTGAATTTGCCATCTTTTGCTACTTCTATGAGAACCTCGAGTTTTTTTCATCTTTGGGATTTTATAAAATCTGCACGTATTGTATCACAGAGTTCTGTGATTTTTTTCATGCGTTCTTTTTTCTCGAGAGGTGGCACTTGATCTTTGAAAAATCAAGCAGGAACGGTTTCTCACATTTCATGTCATGAAAAAGGGAAGGCATGGATTTTTTGTATTCATATCTCTTGTATAGCTTCATACGTCTCACTGAAATGCTCATCTGTTTCTCCAGGAAATCATACGATTATATCAGCTCATAGGCTTATATCTACTCCATCATCACGTTTGAGATTTTTTGTTTTGAGGAGAAGTTCTTTCATATATTTTCCATCATAGTGTCGTTTCATAGATTGAAGCACAGAGCTTGACAGGGATTGTACCGAATAGTGAAAATGTGGGTATATACGAGTATTTTTAAATATTTCTAGACACTCATCAGTGATAAACTCTGGACCGAGTGAACTAATCCTGATTCTTTTTATGTCTGTTTTATCAAGAATTATTTGTAAAAGCTCTGCAAATCTTGAATGGTTGACCCCTCAGTCTCAGTCCTTCTCCTGAGAGGAGAAGGGAGTATTTGTTTCATCTTCTCATGAAAGAGAGGAATTGAGCTGAGCTTTTGCAACTGGTTCAGTGGTATCAAGACCCCAAGCTGAGAGATTTACTCAAGTAAGAACAACTTCTTTTCATCATGTAAGCTCAAACTCAAGAATCTCCTCTACTATATCATCTGCCGACCTAAAAAAATGACGTCCGCGCTTTTGAACTGTGAGACAAAATGTACAGAAGCTATCACAGCCTCATTGTATCAGTACAAATTTCTTGGTATATATTCCTGTAATGTTTTTGAGTTTTTCAAGTTTTGCTCACTTTTGAAAGGCAGAAGAGCTTGAGTTTGCTCATGAAGAAGTACCTTGGCTTACAGCACGCGAAGGCTGAGGAGTGTCTTTTGAAACTTCTCTTTTCTCTCTTTGGTTTAAATTTGTATGAGTCTGATCAATCTTCAGTTCATCTGGATCTTCTCAGAGGATTACTATTATGTCTTTGTAGTTATCAAGTTCGGGGTAGATTTCAAAAAAATCTTCTTGGGCTTTTCCACTTTTAAAGGCTCAGCATCAGCTTATATATACTTTTCTCTCTCATGTGATCTTTCATCATTTGATTGTATCTTTGACAAACTTTAGCCATTTTCTTTTAGCATTATCGGTCACCACACAGCTCGCTATGAAAATACCTGTTTTTCCAGCAAGTTGTTCTGAATTGAGCCATTTGTCTGTGTAGTATTTATTTACCTTGCATCCAAAAATCTTAAATTCCACTTTTTATTTTCTAAAACTTTCTAAAATATCTCGCGCTACGTCTTTTCCTCAAAGTCAAAAAGCTATTCCTCAAGCTATAGCAAGCATAGCTATGAATCAGTTGAGAATAGTTGTTGTTACTTCAGTAGCTATTCATACTTGATCGAGTACAGCCATAATCGTAAAAAATATAACTATTCCTCGTATCCCCGCAGCTACAAGTTTTGCAGTATCTTTTGATTTTACTCACATCGTAAAGTATACGATATCATAAATAAACTTAGAAAAACGAAATCAAAAGTATCAGATAATAGCTCATATAAAAAGCTTAGGAAGATACTTGAGTAGCTCGTCCATGAACTCTTCGATATCAAGTATTCAAAATCTCGTAATCGCGATTCTGAAGAATAAGAGAAATATATAGTAGGAAAATACTTTTGCTACTATTTTGTCAATTTTAAATCTTTTTGTGAGTGTTTGAGGAGCTGTAGAAGTTTTGCGAAATGTCTTTTTTTTATCCTGACTTATCCCGTCAGTCATTTTTGAGTCGAGCTTGTCTATGAGAGTGAGGATATTGAACCTCTTAAACACATATATGATGATCTTGTATACTATATATGACAGTACAATACCTGTTACGATTATCAGACTGAAATCTAATATTTTTGATATATATAACTGTAATACATCTGAATGCACTCATGAAAACAAGTCAGTGACTGATGTAAATACAGATGTTGATCCTTGAGTTACTTCCATACTTCATATGTTAGGGGAAAATATTAAAAAGTATTGTGATGAAAAAGAAATATGAGTCAAAGTTTTTTTGAGATAATCTTCTTGTTTTTTACTACGAATAGATATAATTCACAGTAAGTCTTAAAAAAATGATATTGAAAAAACAAAGTAAAGCTTTTACGTTTATCGAGATGCTGATAGTGATATCACTCCTGCTTTTATTAGTGACTTTTACCTATCTCCCTTATTCTCACTATCAGCAAAAAATTAAGATCAAGCAAGTTATTCGTGAGTGATCTCAAACTCTTATAGAGACGAGAAATCTTGCTATAAACTGATATGATGAGCTCAATGAGATATCTTGAGATATAGAAAATAGATCTATGGGAGTGTATTTTTCTGTCGATGAATCTGAGCATACAAATGCATATATTATATCTTTTCCCTTTTCTATGGTGCCAGCTGATGCTGCAAATCTGCTACTCACTGACCCTTCTGTTATACGTCCAAGGTCTTGAAAAAAATATCCATTTGTGAGACCTCTTCCATCATGAACGCAATATGAATCTATAGCATGAGAAGCAAAATGAGCATTATTTTTCTACGAAGCGATTAGTGGAGATGGGACATATTTTGCTCTTGACTGAGTACAAGCAAACGAGATATGACAGACAAAGATAGATCTAGAGTTTTCCTATAAAGATTCAAATTCACCAGTTTTACGAAAGAAATTTTTATACGATAGAAGAATTCACACGATAGATTATGGTATAGGAGTAATTGACTAGATATATGAAAAAAATATACACACACAAAAATAGCTGATTTTCTATCATCGAAGTTATGATAGGAATATTTGTATTTTCTCTTGGATTAACATCAATATTTATGATGATGTCTTGAAGTGTAAATATGAGTAGCTACTCAAGAAATCTTATAATAGCGTCACAACTTGCAAGCGAGCAGGTCGAACTTTTTAAAAATATCAGAGACAGTAACTATAATGTCTGAAAAAGCTGGGATATACTTGATCCATCATGAGTTTATGCAGCATCAACTGTAAAATTTGAATCATGAAAATACTATACACTGGAAAACAACTATAATCCAGATGCGAGATTTCCAATATACGTAGCTCAGCTTCTTCAACTCCCACCAGAAGACCAAGATGAGATATTTGATGATATAGCTTCACATTCTGCGTATAGACTCTATCTGAGTGATGAATGAAGATATACACATGATAGTAGCTGACAAGAAACAAATTTCTTTCGTTATGTGTATCTAGAACCTGCAAGCTATTTTGAAAATGGAAATGAAGTGGTTGTCGATGATGCTTTTAAACTCACTTCAAAGGTGATATGGGCAGACAAATGAATACACAGCACATCGGTAGATACCGTCATAACTGATTGGAAACGTTATTAATACACACATGAGACATATAAAAGATACATACAAAGCTTGAGCATTCACGCTTATAGAAGTGATTATAACGCTTACTATCCTCGCACTCATTTTTACAAGTGTGATGTCAGTATTTTTATACTACACTACTATGTGATCGAGAGTTGAAACAAACAGACTGCTCCAGTCAAACATAAAAACAATTATAGAGCATATCAGAGAAGATATCCGTACAAATGCTATCAAGATTGAAGATGCTGATGAAAATGGTTTTTGTATATCATCAGATGCACATTGTATAAAAACAGGAGATATGTATGTCAGTCCAAGTGAGAATTATAAACTCTATGTTTGAGAAAATATATATTATCTCGGGAAGGCATCTGAAGTAGTAGAAGATAGCTATACGATCGTTACTCGTAATAATTTTGAATCAGAATGTGGTCCAATATGAGAAAACTGTAGTCTGATAAAAGAAGACGAAAACGGAACCCAGATCCCACTCTCAAATTCGTGGGTTTCATTTAGAAATATCTATTTTGATGTGAGTCGTGCAAATATACCAAAAGTTACTATGTATTTTGATATGAATATTGCGAGTGGGAAAGGAATCCGAGATGGACTTATAAAATCTAGCAGTATTCAGATACAAACCACAATTACCGAAAGATTACTTGATAATCAGTAAAATATGAAAAAATATACGTCAAAAAATAACACATCATGATTTACCCTACTAGTGATCTTAGGAGTCATCGGTTTTTTGTTGATTTTACTTACTGGGATTTTTAAAGTAGTAGCGCTAGAATTGAAAGATACTAAAAATCTTGATAATTATATAAAATCACGCTCTGCAGCGGAAGCTTCAGAAGAGCTTGCTCTTTTAAAGATAAAAAAAGAAGGATTCTGGTTTGATAAAGATCTCGATTATAACCCTTCTGGACCTCAAGGGCAATCTCTTATGCTTTCTTGAAATCCGGAAGATGCTTGAGAATATCATCCAAACAAAGATGTCTTTTTTTGATATACTATTGACTCAAAAGAAACTGAGTATGAGGGAACTATTCGTCCATGAGAATTTCAGGTTATTCCACTTTTTACAAAAAATACAGAATGAGAGAACTTAGATCGTACAGAAAGTTTCATCCTCACGATCAATTGAGCAAATGGTGAATTTTTATCATGGAATATCATAGGTGATGAAGATAAGTGAGGTATGAGTGGACTATCTTCGATAGATTCTTCTGATAGCTTCACTTCAAAGGTAACAGATGATACCGAGTATGCGAATCGTGTAAGTTTTAGAACCCAAGAACAATCGATAGAGGATTTTCTCTCAGAATCAAGTCAAAGTTATCTGACTCTTCTGAACTTCATAGATACTACATCACTTTGAAATCCAGAAGAAGGTATCATAAACTACAAACTCACTACAAAATGAGCGACTGATTATTTTACAAAGCCAGTTACAACAGTCATAGCCCAAGCGAAAATCTGAGAAATAAAGCAAAACATAGAGCTAGAGATAGATAACAGCAAGTATTTTGATGTATTGAAATACTCAATTTACGGAAGATAAAAAAATGGCTCTACAGAGCCATTTTTTGTGATCTATAACATATCTATGAAATATATAAAAATGTTTTTTAAATAATAGTCAATATTAGTTTTTGTGTTTATTAAGCCAAAAAGTCCAAAAAAACTCTTGCATTAGATTAATATATAATTATATTTTAATGGTCAAGTTTATATCTTAACAATATTGACAATGAAAAAACAAGACTTTATAAAAGCTGTAGCTGCTGCAGCTGGATTGAGCCAAGACGCTGTTGCGAAAGGTCTCGGATCAATGATCGACGTTATTACTGCTGAACTTAAAAAAGGTGGTGAAGTAAATATTACTGGATTTGGAAACTTCAAAGTTTCTGAAAGAGCTGCAAGAAATGGGGTAAACCCAAGAACAGGAGAAAAAATCAAAATTGCTGCTACAAAAACTCCTGTATTCAGAGCTGGTAAAACACTTAAAGAAGCTGTAAAATAATAAAATTATTATCTAAAAGAGTACTCAATATGAGTGCTTTTTTTGTATTTTATAGGGAAATATGTTTTAATATAGATATAAAATATTTCTAATATCTTGACTTTGGGAAATAAAATAAAAAAGATCATAGATTCGTATTATCATTTTTTTGATTGTAAGTTAAAAAATACTACGATTATCATAGGACTTGTAGGAGTGATAGTTTTGTGTGTCTGAATATTTGTAGGATGAAGAGCCTCAACAGAAAGCTTCCCACAATTAAAAGCCAACATCCTCGAAGTTGGACAAGACCAATTCGTAGATATCCAAGGAAAAAAATACAAGCTCTCACTTGAAGAGATTAAGGAGTAGTTATGAATTCTCTCGATATATCAATCAATAGTCCGGAGAATGTATCTTTAAAGCTCCAAGAATTATGGAACGACTTTTCAAAGGATAAATATACACAGCTCTTGTTTTACAAACATCTCCCAGAGAGCCTTACATTTCAGCAAGTTGAAGATTTTTTAAAGGATGAATGAATAATAGATATAGAGCCTAAAATAGCAGTATTATCTAGATTAGTAGAAGTCCCCTTCAAAGAAATAGAAGGATTTTTGAAGACAGAAAGTATTGATGAGCATGTAAGAGCTGCACTCGCTTGAAGAGTAGAGGGAGTATGATTTAAAGAAATAGAAGGATTTTTGAAGACAGAAAGTATTGATGAGCATGTAAGAGCTGCACTCGCTTGAAGAGTAGAGGAAGTCTCCTTTAAAGAAGTAGAAGAATTTCTGAAGACAAAAAGTATTGATGAGGAGGTAAGAGCTGCACTTGCATGAAGAGTAGATGCAGTAGGATTTAAAGAAGTGGAAGAATTTTTGAAGACAAAAAATATTAATTGATATGTAAGAATCACTCTTGCATGAAGAGTAGATGAAGTACGATTTAAAGAAGCGGAAGAATTTTTGAGGACTGAAAATATTTATCGGCAAGTAAGAGAAAAAATCGCTTGAAGAGTAGAGGAAGTCTCCTTTAAAGAAGCAGAAGAATTTTTGAAGTCAGAAGATATTAATTGATATGTAAGAATCACTCTTGCATGAAGAGTAGATGAAGTACGATTTAAAGAAGCGGAAGAATTTTTGAGGACTGAAAATATTTATCGGCAAGTAAGAGAAAAAATCGCTTGAAGAGTAGAGGAAGTCTCCTTTAAAGAAGCAGAAGAATTTTTGAAGTCTGAAAATATTAATTCAAGTGTAAGAGCTGCACTTGCATGAAGAGTAGAGGGAGTATGATTTAAAGAAATAGAAGGATTTTTGAAGACAGAAAGTATTGATGTGCATGTAAGAGCTGCACTTGCATGAAGAGTACAGGTAGTCCTCTTTAAAGAAGTAGGAGAGTTTTTAAATTCGGAAGAAATCCATTTGAAAATTAGAACTGCATTGGCTAATAGATTAAAATTGGAAGGAAGCATTTGAAGTATTTGGGATTATATGGAACAGTCTAAAGATAATAAAGCTCAAGCGTATAATAGATATCAGTGTAGGCAGATATGAGTAGATGAGAAGTATGCTCCTAAGGATCGAAGCTTGGTTCTCTATTGTAGAGAATATCAATGATTTCATGAGTCACATTTCTGATTTATTGCGCAATTGCTCAAAGAATATATCGATCAACAAAAATCATGTATTTGGAATAGTTTCAAGATCATGACACGATCGTGAGTATTAGATACAGTTGGAGGAATACAAGTAGAGAAATTTACTAAATGAACTCAGTTTCGAGCTGACTCTTCTGTGTTTTCAGACACTCTTCATATGAGTCATGGAACTCCAGAAACAACACCATGAACTCACTCAATAATTGGAGAAGCTATAGATTCAGATCCATATAAAAGAGATATGCTCAAAAATATATCATATACACATCTTGGCCTGCTATATTATTGATGAGAAAACAGAAGGCGTGCACGTTATAACACTTGAGATACATGATTTTGATTTCCACTGCAAAGAGCAGAGGTCATAGCTCGAACTTTACTTTTGACTATAAGAGATACCGAGAGAGAAATATTAGAAAAAATAAAATCACCCTGAGATAGATTGTGAGAGATACTTGAAGATAGTTAATAGAATGATATCATAGAGCTAAATTTCATCCTTTTTTAAATTGAGATTTATAGGAAAAAAAATATACTTTTATATGATTATAGTATTTATATAAAAGTATATTTTTTATGGATTCAGATTTTCATAAACTCGTAGGTTCTGAGGTACAAAAAAAAGGATTTATGGTATATGATTATATCGATCTTGATGAGCTTTTGATGACAGTGAGAAAGGATTATTTAGATATATTATCATTTATAAACATCCCATTTGGGATAGTCTCTATTGTGTTATGAGTGGTTTCGTATAGTTCATGATTTTCTCTTTTGATCTGATTTTTACTCTTGTCTTATGCAATTATTTTTTGTATTTTATTTTTTCGTCTGATTCAAAAAACATATTATTTCTTTCTTTTAAAAAATGTCTTGATTACAAAAAAGGGGATTATTTTGGGGAAAGAGCTCTATACTTTTGGGCAAGAGAAAAAACTTCACGAGAGACTTATGAAGTATGAAAATATATTTTTAGAGTACCTTGGAGGGAAATCACGACTCAATGAATATATAGATTCAAAAAAGAAGGATCTTGTGGGTTTTTGAAAGCATAAAAAATACATCAAAAAAATATGAGATTTTATAGATAGTGATATGTTCTCATGAGGAGGAAGGGAAATGTGAAAGCTTGTTGTTCCTGCTGTTTTGAGTGTGATTTTATATATCATATTTATGTATGTGTTTTATTATCTCTGATATTTTTTCTGATTATTGCTTGTAAAAGTATATGGTGTTTGAGTACAGTTTGTACTGCATTTGCGTGCAAATACAGAATACAAGATCAAAAGACTGAGTGAAAAGATAGACGAAAACATAGAAAAAATGGCGCAAATATTTAAACTTATGGAAACAAAGTATGAGAGTTTTTCTGATGGAGAAATTGCAAACATTTCAAAGTTTACAAAGACACATTTTGATAGTTTCTACACAGAGATATTTATGGTGTATAAAGACAAAAAGAAGCTCCAAAACATGATCCTAAACTGAGATTTTCGTGACTTTATCGATTTCCATATTTTTGAAAAATACCTAAAATGAGAGTTTAATAAACCAGTGAATTCTATGCTCAAACTTCTGAAGAACTATGAAAAACTCCTTTCCAAAAATCTCAAAGACTTGCAGAAATCTCAAGCCAAAGATAAAGCCTTATCATGAACACTCAAGACTAAGGAGAGAATCATTGAAAACAATCTATTACTGATCCAAGCAAATATCCAAAAACTAAGTCAAAGCCTCATATAACATGCCACAATCACTCTCTTTGAAAAATAATCTGATTGTTTATGATAGAAAAACAAGATCTGAAAATATCTATGATCTTTTGTTGAAGCGTTTTTGAGAAGATCATCTTAAGCTAAAGAACCTGAGTGATCTACATGATCCTTATCTTTTACGCGATATGGATAAAGCAGTGGAGAGAATACTTCAAGCACGTGATTCGTGAGAAAAGGTTATTGTTTTTTGAGACTATGATGTTGATGGAGTGACGAGTACTTCACTGCTCATGCATTTTTTTCACAAAATCTGAATACAGGCAAGTTATAGACTCCCACATAGAGTCAAAGATGGCTACGGTCTCAAAGACTATTTTGTAGATGAAGCAAAAACTCTCGGAGTATCTTTGATTGTGACGGTTGACTGTGGGACGAAAGATACTCAGATCATCAAACATGCAAAAAATATAGGAGTAGATATAATTGTGACAGATCATCATACTGTACCAAAACAGATTTCAAGTGATGCTATTGCTATGATCAACCCTCATAGGCCAGATTGTGATTATCCCTACAAGTGACTCGCATGAGCTTGAGTAGCTTTTAAACTCATCCAGGCAATAGCTCTAAGGATATTTTCAACTGAACAGTATGAGTCATATTTGCAAGAAAGTATTGATATCTGCGCGATAGGAACTGTTGCTGACTGTATGGATATCACAGGAGAAAATAGAATCATCGTACAACAATGACTCAAACAACTCAAAAATACCAGAAGTCTTGGTATCAGGAGGTTGATAGATGAACATGTAGATAATGACATAGATGCAGATATATTTTGATTCACTATCGGCCCGAGACTCAATGCTGCAGGGAGAATGGATACACCGTACAAGGCTGTAAACCTCATACTCAACAATTCTGCTTCTGTGAATCAGACTCTTATCGATATAGAGAAACTCAATAATAGAAGAAAAGAACAAACAAAGCTCTATGTCGATGATGCATTGCAACATATACAAGCTCAAGACAATATTCTCGTCTATGTGTCAAAAGATATCGAGCATGGTATCATATGAATCGTAGCAGGGAGACTCTGTGAGCAGTTTTATAGGCCTACTATTGTACTCAAAGACGAGTGAGATATACTTGTATGAAGCTGTAGAAGTCCTGATTATTTTTCTATGATAGACTGTATTACGAGCTATAAAGACATGCTTTTATGATTTTGATGACATAAGCAAGCAGCAGGATTTTCAATCAAAAAAGAAAACTTTGATACATTTTCAAAACTCCTTCAAAAAGATCTGATAGAAAAAGATTTTTCTCTCGAAAAGAAAAAAATACACGTAGATAAGGTTGTGAGTATGACAGAACTTGGCTTTAATTTTCTCAATGAGGTCAATAAGTTCAAGCCATTTTGAATGTGAAATACGAAGCCATTGTTCTTAATCGAAAATCTCCAATATGAAAAATTAGATTTTTTATGACAGTGAAGAGATCATATACGATTTACTACAAAACATGGTTTCAAGATATTTGGATTTTTTATGGGAGATTACTATGATGAGATTAAAAGAACAAAGGCACCAGTTTCTATTGTTTTTGATCTATCGGAAGATAACTGGATGTGAAAAAAGAATCTCATGCTCAAGATAGTTGATATAATCCTTGATTCATGAAAATAAATACAGCTCTAATTGACGAGTTTCGTAGGAGAGAAAAGAAACTCCTTGCTGTGACGAAGTATTTTGATTCTAAAACAACAGAATCATATATACCTGAACTAGAAAAATATAAGGATATCATTATAGGCTATTGAGAAAATCGAATAGATCAGATTATGCAAAAGTCTATACAAAGATCTCAGTGTCATTTTATATGAAATATCCAATCAAGGCGCATAAAGGATATAGTGAAGTTTTGTCAGGTGATTCATAGTGCTTGATCACTAAAACATCTAAAGATGCTTATAGCTGAATCACAAAAACAGAAAAAAATAATAGAAGTTTTCTTACAGCTCCAACTTGATCCCAAAAAGCAAATAGGTTTTGCAGAGTATGAATTGATAAATCTCTTACAGTCATGATCATCTGAGTGAAAATACTGTAGATGTATTGGTATATCATGAATGTGATCATGAGAATATACAAAACAACAAAAAGTATGAGAGTTTCAGAAGCTTTTAGCTATGAGAGATACATATTTTCCTGCTTGAAATATTTCAGCTGGAACTTCAAAAGATTATCAGATAGCTCTCGAACAAGGTATAGATATTATAAGAATATGAACTGCACTTTATAGCTAAAAAAAATACTGAGATTTTCTCAGTATTTTTTATTTTTTTTGAAACTCTTCCTTACTCTTTTCATCATTTGAGTTGTTCTTGGTACTTCATAAGCGTTTCCCAGTCATTATTGTAAGCATATTGAGCTTGTTTTGGCCAGGTTTTTGGGTTATGCATCTGAAAACGTGTCCCAGCTGAGGAGAGTATATCTGTAAGTACGAAAGGATCTGTTTCAGCTAAGTCTTTAAATGAAAAAATGTCATGAGTTCTGAGAAGTTCTGCTATTTTAGGTCATATTCATTCTATTTTTGTAAGATCATCTTGAATATTTTTTTGATGCATTTTCATGATACTTTCATCTTTTTTCTCAGTGAAAAAGACATTTTTAGAAGTAGACATATCAGATCAAGCCTCTGTGTCTATATTTTTCTCTGACGAATTATTATCCGGTTCAACATCTTTTTCTATGTCATTGTCTTCTAGGAAGTTTCAAAAAAAAGATTTTTTGTAGACATTTTTTTCTGACTCTTTTCATTCAATATTGACATTGCTATTCTGATTAAAGTCAGCTTTTAAATCATTATTGTCTACTATGGTAGAGCTAGTATTTTCTACTTTTTTTTGCTCGATTTTGTCTATATTGTTTTCATAGAGTCAATATTTTTTTGACTGTGTATAGCTTGATTTTATTTTGTCTAGTTGAGATTTCTTGATATATCTTTTTTTACTATTTCAACTGAGTATATTTCAAAAGATATATCCAAATATAAAGGCTCAGATGAGCATAATAATGATTTCTAGATTTGTATTTAAGATATCATTTTCAAAGCTCGCATTTTTCGCATAATGATAATAACGAATAGAAAAATAAATCCATATAGCAGTACAAATTGCTACAATACTCGCAAAAAGACTTCTCATGTGTCAATAATTATGATGTATTATATATCTATTATATGTATAATAATTTTTTTGTCAAAAAATGTGATATATATTAAAAAAGCTATCATGCATGATAGCTTTTTTAATTATCCGTTAGGATTAGTCTTGATCATCTTCTTTTGAAAGGTCGAGTTTGATACTTGGTCCCATAGCATTACAGATAAATACAGTATTTATGTATTTTCATTTTGCACCACTTGGTTTTACTTCTTCGATTGTTTTGAGGAAAAACTCTAGGTTTTGTGTTAATTTCTCTACTCCAAATGAGAGTTTTCCGAAATATGAGTGAACATTTCCATCTTTATCTGTTTTGAACTCAAATTTTCAAGCAGCAATCTCTTTTGTAATAGATATGAGATCTTCTCATACAGTTCCTGCTTTAGGATTTGGCATGAGTCCTTTTGGTCAAAGTACTCTTGCGATTTTTCAGAGATGTCTCATCATAGAAGGACTTGCGATACATACATCAAAATCAAGGGCTTGATTACCATCTGCTATATCCTGTATGAGCTCTTCACCTCATGCGATAGTTGCACCTGCCTTTTTAAGTTCATCAGCTGAAATAGAATCTGAAAATGCACATATTTTTGAGCTTTTTCCTGAACCATTTGGAAGACTGATGGTAGATCTTACGATTTGATCAGCATGTTTTGGATTGAGATTAAGATTGAAGTGGATCTCAACTGTAGGGTCAAATTTAACAGTGTTAGTTTTTTCTAGGAGCTCGACTGCTTCAGCTACTTTGTAACTTGCTTCTGGGTTAATAAACTCTAAAGCTTTTACATATTTTTTTCATTTTTTTGCCATAGTTGTGTTTTAAAAGGTAAAGGTACAATCGAAAGTATAAAAAATACTCTCTTCCTTGATAGGCGAGAGTATTGTATGCTATATGTGCTAAAGTCAAATATTTTTTTAGACTTTCATGATATCATCTGATTTCTTCTTTACAGCTTCATCTACATGTTTATTAGCCTCATCTACAAGTTTTTGTAGCTCAGTTCCATAGTCTTTTGCCTGATCCTCGCTGATTTCTTTTGCATCTTCTGCTGATTTTATTGCTTTGTTTGAATCTCATCTTGCATTTCTGATACTGATTTTTGCTTCATCTCAAAGTCTTTTTACGATTTTTGTTATGTCTTTTCTTCTTTCTTCTGTGAGTGGAGGTATTGAGATAAGGACAGAATCTGCCATCGTTTGTGGGTTGAGGCCTATGTTTGCATCAGTAATTGCTTTTGCGATTTCATGTATGATACTCTTATCCCATGGGTTTATTGTAAGGGTTTGGGCGTCAAGTGTGGAAATACTTGCAACAGTATTGAGTGGCTGCATACTTCAGTAATTGTCTATCCTTACTCCATCAAGTATTGCTGGGTTTGCTGTACCTACTTGAAGCTGTGAAAACTCTACTGCGAGATGATCCATAGCTTTTTTTATACCCTCTTTTGCTTTGTCTAACATAATAATGTTTGGTTAAAAAATTTTTAAAATTATAATCACAATTACATGAAGTCAATATATATTTTCCAGTCTTAAAACAATTGAGAATTATAATTATTTAAGCTTGAATTAATCAGAAATCTTACTATTATCCAAATCCTAGAACTTTAAAAATCTACATGTTTACAGGAATTATTGAAAAAAAAGCAAAGATACTCTCAAGAAATGGAGGAAAATTTAGAGTAGAAAATACCTTGTGAGAAGATCTGACAATAGGACAAAGTATTGCTCATGATTGAGCGTGTATGACGATTGAGTCGTTTGATAGAGATGCCTATACTTTTTTTGTGATGGAAGAAAGCTTAAAAAAGATCAATTTTTCTATGAAAAAAACCTGAGATATGTTTAACATAGAAAGATGTGTCAGAGTAGGAGAGAGGCTAGACGGACATTTTGTTTCAGGACATATTGATACAGTTTGACTCATACAAAAAATCGCAAGAAATGATGACGGATCACATCTGATCGGAGTATCTTTTGACAAAAAATACTCCGAGCTTTGTATAGAAAAGGGAAGTATTTGTATCAATGGGATAAGTCTCACGATTGTGTCTTGTGGAGAAGGAAATTTAACGGTTTCGATTATACCACACACTTGGAGTGAAACAAATCTCTGAACTATCCTAGAGTGAGAACATGTAAACTTAGAGTTTGATATGCTCTGAAAATATATACGTAATTTTAAAAAATAGTGTCACATTATAAACAACAAGCACATAAATATACGCTTAACAAGGATATGAAGATCGTGATAGTAAGAGCCGAGTTTAACGATTCTTACACACGCAAATTGAGTCTGATGAATCAGGAGTTTTTGTATGAATTATGATTTAAAAATGTAGAGATGTATACGGTTCCATGAGCGTATGAAATCCCTGCTTTCAGTAAAAAAATAGCTAATTCCCAAGATATAGATCTGATTTTATGTTTTTGAGTCGTAGTTCGAGGTGATACGAGTCATTATGACCATGTTGCAAATGAGTGTTTTAGAGGGCTCATGGATCTTTCTCTTTCTTGTTCTTCTTCAATTATAAATGGAGTACTGACTTGTGAAAATTTTGAACAAGTTGAGGAGAGGATGAGTACAACATATGCTATATCTGGACTCAATCTCTTGGAAGAATTAAAAAAGATATAGTATGTATTACAAAGTATTTTGAGAAGTGATTCATGGAAAAAAACTATGAAGAACTATAGGTTTTCCAACCGCGAACCTTTTTTTGGCTTCAAGTTCTGATCTCGAAGATGGAACCTACGCATGTAATAGCTTATACAAAAACAAAGTATATAGATGAGTTGGAGTATTTCGAAAAGATATAGAGTTATTTGAAGTACATCTTTTTGATTTTGATGGAGATTTATACTGACAGAGTATTGAGGTATGAGTCTATAAAAAAATCCGTAACAATATGCAATTTCACTCACTAGAAGAGATACAAGCACAGATCATAAAAGACGTAGCACATGCAAAAAACATCAAAAATACGGTTTTGACTTTTTGAACTTTTGATATAATTCATCCTGGACACGTACACTATCTCAATCACGCAAAGATGCGTGGATCTAAGCTCATAACGGTCATTTCAACAAGTAAGAACAGAGAAAAAATAATCTGAGATACTCCAACTCAGAATCTGGAGCAAAGGATAGAGTGAATTGAGAATCTCGCTATTGCAGATTTGGTCCTCGCAGGGAGTGAAGAAAATCCACTAGAGTCCATAAACATACATAAACCTCATTGTATTTGTTTATGATATGATCAGGAAGGTTTTTCTTACTTACTCCAAGATCTCGATTATGATTTTGAACTTGTGCGTATAGACGCCTACAAGCCAGATAGTTATAAGTCTTCTCTCTTAAAATAAATATGAACATACAAGACATCATAAAAAAACGATTTATGTCCCAAAAGAACTCCAAGGAGTCTCTTCATGCAGTTTTGTACAATCTCGTTTTGGAAATCGCAAGAGAAGAAAAGGGCTTGGACCTATGACCCTATCTTGAATCAGTCAAAATAGTATGATCTCGCTGTTTTATACGAGTGTCATCACCAATCGCTGCAGAAGAACTCTGACATATTTCAAGTCGTATTTGAGAGCTTGTGAAAGAAAAACTTGAGAATTTGTGAAAAAAACATACAAACTTAGACATCATAATACGCTAAATTTTGAATATAACAGGGTTTATGCTAAAATACATATAATAGTTTATTACACTAAAAGCACATGCTTATCCCATATATTATCTGAATGATTATCTTACTCTTTGCATTGTTTTTCTGAGTCATATTTATCTTTCAAAGTAAGTTAAATAACCTAGAGTGAAAAATACTTGCGAGTTTTAGTAAAAGAACAAATATAATCCCATCTTTATTTGAGATCACTAAAGATATAATTGTGAAACACGATCAAGTTTTTGCACAGTCACTGAATCTGAGAAAAGAAGAGTTTGCAAAGATGTCAGCTTCTGACCCATTAGAAAACTTTATGGATCTAGAAGTAAATCTTCATAGAGAACTCAACTTCATCTACAAAGTGTGCAGTAAACATCCTAAGATGATGAAAAATGGGAAGTTTGTGTATTTGAGATGACTCCTTATAGACAGGAGTAGTGATATTGGAGAACATCTCGAGAGATACAAGAAGTTTGTAAAGACTTTCAATCTTATGGTAAATATAAAGAACTTTACACTTATCTGACTTTTGTTTCCCGTTGCAAAAAAGCCTGAACTGTAAAACTCGAAAATATGCAACAAGCAATAGCATCTTCAAAAAAAGGATTTACCCTCATAGAGCTTCTTATAGTTGTATTTGTGATTGGGGTTATTGCCATGTCGATTGGCTATATTGATTTCAACGAAGTGAACAATAGAAAGAGGGCAGAGATATTCACAAATGATATCTCAAGGGTTTTTGAAGATACTCGTAACAGTTCTCTCTTTTGAAGATCCGTAAACTGAGTGAGCCCTGATGCTTGGAGGGTAATCTTTAATCAAACTAATAGTGGGACATTTGTGACAGAATATCTCACGTCAAATACTTGGCAAAGCTATGATAGTGATCAATATACCTTCCAAGTTGATTTCCCGGGATATATATGATCTATAAGCTGTAATAATACATGAGATATCAGTAGTTGAACATGAAGCGTTGTGTTCCGCTGAAGTGATGTGAGTTTTAGTGGAAGTTGTGACGAGAGTGATAAGATCATGACACTCGAAAGCAATTATTCTGCCTACACTTGAGAGGTCATTATAAACGCAATAAGTGGAGTTATAGAGACACGATAAGTCTTTGTCACATATACAAAAGCCCAAACAGCATAGTTCCTATCAAGAGAACATATGCTGTTTGTTTTTTAGGAATAGAAAAAGCAAACACTTTTTGAGAATAAAAATAGGCAAGTATCATCAAAAGAAATTGTGAGATAACCGTTACTATACCAGCTCATACAAAACTATATTTTGGTATGAGTATGATGTTTCAAACAATATTAAAAAGAGTGATAGCAATATTTATTTTCAACAGTTCAGACTGCTTTTCTGCTGCTATAAATACGTACTGAAACAATAAAAACATAAAATAAAATACAATCATAAGTAGCACTATGATAAACGCGTCACTAGAAGTATATTGATACATACTTCTATCAAGATAGTCAGCATTTGCTATGATCCTTACCATCGTGTCTTTGAGAAAATATCAAAACAAGAGCATACTGACACTTGCAGATAGGAGAAAGAGGTATGATTTTTTTAGAAGACTTTCTATGAGCTTTTTATCTTTTTTTTGAAATCATTCGCTCAGTGAAGGAAGTATAGAGTTGAGAAAAAAAGTTCATGTCAGCATGAATACTTCCATGATTTTCATAGGGACAGAATATAGTGCTATCGAAGTGTTTGCACTATTCGGATCTTCGAGCACAGAAAGAAGAATAATATCTATTTTCATGTATACGACTCAGAGAAAAATAGCTATTCCATATGGGAGCGATGTCCTAAAAATAGAGAGCATATAATCTTTGTCCCAGAGAAACTTAATCTCTACAATTTTTCGAGCATATCTGTAGTTCAGCCAACATGTAGCTATATTTCATATAAGTCCTCACAACATGATACACAAAAAAGGAAAAAAATAGTCTAAATCTCATTCTTTTGGAAATATAAAAAATATTATCAGGATGATGCTTCAGAGATTGAGAAGTTTTCCTGCAACGCTAGAGATGAGTGAAAATTCCATCTTGAGATGAGCCTGCATCAGGGCAAGGATAGAGGAGTTTATGAGTCAAAAAATAGTAAATATTCCTACTATAACAATCGCAAGCATAGATAATAGAGAGTTATATGAAGGAAGAAATGCCGCGACCAAAAGAGCCAGTATCATTATACATATACCCAAAATAAGCCTCAAAGAGAGTATATTTCAGACTATTTTTCAGGCATTTTGTTTATTTTTGTGTATCTCACGTATAGAAATCGTATAGAGTCATAGGTCTGCGAGAAAAGCAAAAACAAGAAGATAGTTGTAGATTTTTCCATATTCTCAAAACAAATTGATTGGCAGATAGTTTGTGAGGAGATTTAAGAGAAAAATAGATATTAGAGCAGTGAGAGCTTTTGCAAGTACTTGATATGCAGTATTTGAAAGTATCTTCTTAAACATGAGAATTATCTGAAATCAAGTGAAAATAAAAAATCTTTTTTGAAAAAAAACTCCACTAAATATAATGCAAAAGTAGCTTTTCGAAAAAGATTTTTTTAAAAAACTCCCAGAAACTCATGACAAAATATTTCAAACTTGCATGTATTATCGTAGTATTTATAGTACTATGATTTTGACTCTACAGCTTTAGTGAAAAATTCTCCGATATTGACTCATCATGAGTAGCAGTGAATGATTCATGATCATGAACTCAGGATAAGCTAGGAGAAGATATACAAGATGTTGAAAACTCAAGTGCTGATCAGTTATGACAAGGAGATGAGGATCAAGAAGAAATCTCTCTTGAAGCTGATAACCAGTACGAAGCATTAGAAGATGAAGAGCTTTACAAAAATGCCATAGATAAGTGAGACAGCTTCTTTGTTGAAAACAAGCTCATTTTTGCTCTAAAAAACTATCAAACAGCCAAGAAACTTTCCCCAGATGATAAAAATCTCGATATAAAGATCTGAGATACACACTTCAAGCTTCACAACTACAAACAAGCATACTCCTACTATAAATGAAATGAGCAAGCACAAGGCTTCAATAAAGAAAAAGAAGTACTTTCTCTTTTATACTGGCAAAAGGATATGGGAGAGACAGAAATTGAGACTTTGAAAGAAGAGCTTCAAGAACTCGATTTTTCAGCACAAGAAAAGATATACTATTTTAACTCCCTTCAATGTGCTATTGATTTCTCAAAGTGTAAGCAATTTTTCCAAGACTATTTTGCATCAGAAGAATGAGCTACTATTACTTTTTCTCCTCTTGGGAGTATAAAAGACGGAATAGATGCGTTTGAATGATCTCAAGTTGACGATCTCAATTATAAAAATGCTCTCGTTATATGAAAATTTTTTGAAAATAAAAATTATCCACTTGTTATTTCTCTGTGAAGGCAGCTTCTTGAGGAATTCCCAGATTATGACCCTATGATACTGATGCTTTGAAAGAGTTATTACGAATTGTGAATGTATGATGAAGCTCACGAGATACTCAAGCCGTATCATGAAAGAAATCTCGAAGATGAGAAAGTATCGTATTTTCTTGGACTTATTAGTATCAGGCGTAAATACTATCTCTCAAGTAGTATATATTTTGATAAGGCACTTGACTACGGTTACACTCCAGAAATAGATATCAAGCGTAAACTTGTCTACAACTACTTTCTGATAAAAAATACAGAAAAAATGTATAAAAAACTCAATGAATTATTGCGTAATCCAGATGCAAATGAATCAGATTTTGCACTGGGGATATATCAAGCAATCCAAGATTCGAGGTATGATCTCGCATTAGAATTTGCAAAAAGATGAGCTGTACAATTTCAAGACTCTGCACGCTTCTATTGATACATGGCAGATATTTATATGCGCCAAGAAAAATGGGATTTTGCAAAAAAATCAATTGAAAAATGAAAAAATAGAGATCCAAAAGATACGTCAGTAGTGTATTATGAGTGAAAAATGTTTATGGAAACAAAAGAGTATAACAAAGCGTTTATAGCATTTAGAAGAGTGATAAAACTCTCATGATGAAAATGAGAATTTGTTTCAAGCGCCAATACTCAGCTCAGAATAGTAGATCAAGAACTTCAAAAACAAAAGCAAAATGATGCCAGCAGTTAAGACATATAATCTCAAGGATATAGCTTCACTTGATATAGATATACCAAAAACTGGGATTATTTTTTTGAAATGAGATTTGGGAGCCTGAAAAACAAGTCTTGTAAAAAGTATTTTGCAAAATCACCTTGCTATATCAGATTCTATAACCAGCCCTACTTATACCTATTATAACAAGTATGGAGAAAACATCTATCACTTTGACTTATACAGACTCGGAAACTATGACGAGTTTTTCGCTATATGATGAGAAGAAATACTCGACTGAGATAGCCTCTGCTTTATAGAGTGGCCAGAACTCCTTGAGGACTATTATGAAGCGAATCTTACTATTTATCTGCACAAGCTTGAGGATCCAGATGAGAGGAAAATAGAGCTTCACTATTCATAAGTTTATGAATATCTCACAAAAAATTATCGATTATGCGATTTGGTATTACTTACGTTATTTTCCAAGTAGGCAGAAATTGAGTTGTAAAATAATCCAGAAGTTCTGACCAGATTCAGAAAAATGAAAGATATACGGATGAATCTCAAATAAAGAAGTAGATTACATACTCAATGAGAAAATGAGAAATATCATCCAAGAAAGAAATGTTTGCTCTGCAAAAATCAAGAATCTCATAGCAAAAAATAAAAAAATAAGCTATATAAAAAATAATCTCAGACAAAAACAGTTTGATCCAAATATGATTGAAGATATACTCAGAGATGATTTTTTATATCATGAGCGCAGTATTTTAGACGAAGAAAAACTCATAAAAAAGATACGCATACTCAAATCAAAAAACAAAAGTATGTTTTTTATAAAACAAACTTTGGGAGAAAGTGATTTTGATATAGAACTCATAGAAAACATACTAGAAAAACATTTTCCTGATGGAGATGCTCTTTGACTTGCAAACGAGTATGAAAAAATACAATGAAAATACACACAGAACAAAATTATAGAGAAACTTCTGAGAAAGTGATTTCATTATGGTGATATAAAACAACATATAGATGGAACAGTTTAGTATAGAAAGATCTTTGAGAAAAACTCTCAGTATGAGTTTTCGTCAAAAAAAACTTGTAATAAAAGCTCCTTTTTTTGTGACAAAAAAAGTTATCAATGATTTTGTTTTAAAGCATCAATGATGGATAGAATCACAGATAGAAAAACAAAAAGAAAGCAAGATAGACGAGACGAAGATTTCAGAATATAAAAAACAAGCAAAACAGTACATAATACCCCGTGTTGCCCTGCTGGCAAATAAATATGGTTTTCAATATAATTGCATAAAAATTACTTCTGCAAAATCTAGATGGGGGAGTTGTACAAGCGCGAAGAATCTCAATTTTTCATATCGACTCGTACTTACTCCACCAGAAGTAATAGATTATGTCATTATTCATGAACTGTGTCACTTGAGATATATGGATCACTCGAAAAATTTTTGGAACGAAATCAAGAGTATAATGCCAGAATATAAAATTCATGATGATTGGCTCAAGAAAAATGCCTATATGTATCGATAAATAACTCCGAAATTTCTATCAATACAATTGAGTTACGTAGTTGATATGGAAAAATGAGATTTTTTACTCATTTATGTTCTCATATAACAAATATGTCAAGATTTTAAATATATAGCTAAAAAATGAGATTTTTTTTTGCACTCAGCTGGTATTTTTGTATAATCATTTTGTACAATAATACTTACTTTTTCTGATTATGGATCTCAAAAAATACACTTATGTAATTTTTTTTGTTATTTGTTTCTTTTTTTTACAGATAGGTTCTGCTTACTCAGCATGAGTAAACATAGTAACAAAATATAACCTCACCTGAGGATTGAAATGAAATCTCAATACTGTTTGAGGACTTGTGAATTGAGTTGATGTCTGTCCAAGTGCAAATACAAATGCAAATACCGTACCATGATGTGATATGTCTTCAGATCCATGATTTGACGATGGAGGTACTCCAAGTATATGAACGGATGATTCGTATAATGGAGACCTTATCATCAGAACAAATGATTCTTTTGAAGTTATAGCCTGATGGAGCTGGATTGATGATGTTGGAGATGCCGAAGAAGAAGTGACTATTGTTTGAACTCTTCCCTCAAATGACTATGAGTGGGAGTGAATTCCATGAATCTGTGATCCTACAAGTTCAAGTATTTCTGCAGATGGCTTGACTCTCACATGTGTGAGAAATAATTATGATCAAAATTGAGTATGATCTTATGCCGAAGATATTCCTTTTCTTGTAAATGTAGATGGAGCAACTCCAAACGGAACGCAGCCATGAGACATAAGTTTTGAAATATCTAGTCTAAATGCTGAAACGAAAAAAGATGATACTGATGGTAACTCTCTTACAGTCACAGCATCACCACGCTGGAATATGCAAAAAAGTAGGTATACAACTATATCATGACAAAACTACGGATGAAAGCAATGATACATGATGTATTATAAGTACTATATAGAGGTAGATGAAGTAAGTTGAGAAGTAGATACTGCGCCATGAGCTCTCTGAAACGAATCACTTTGAGAAGATGCAACTATTACGTTTACTGATGATGTTTCTGGTATCTCAGCGAATGCAGAACTCGTAGCATGTAATGCAGATGTCTGGTCAAACAGTTGAGATCCATATCCTTACTACAACAGTACATATCCAGAACGTTCAGTAGCGACACCTCAATGAGTTCAAGTAATCACTTGTAATCAACCAGCTCCATGATCAAATATCGATGTAACCCTAGAAAATCTTGACGCAACTCTTTCTCACTATCCAACAGAAAATAGACTCTGAAATGCTCTTCCTGTAAATAGATATATCGCAGCAATAGGAGTAATTCGTATATTTATACCATTAGAGGATGTTGAAAATTGAAACGATGGTATAGCAGGAACTTCCGATGATGGTTCGCTCAGAGCTGAAAATGCAATAACTGATTTTGATCCAGATTCTGTATCTGGGACTTCAAATTTTTGAGATGCCACTGAAAGTGAACGCGACAATAGATATGCAGTGAATCTTTATGCATCAGCATGAAGTTTCTCCAAATGATACTCAACCCATGCTGGACATTTTACCTACAATGAATGATGAGCAACATGATGGAGAACCTGAGATGGAGTTGTGACACAATGAGCAGAGTGGGGTACTAGACTTACCTACAACAATTACTGATGAGTTCCACTTACCGATGTAAAACTCTGTGATGTAATAGATGCAAATAGGATGGAGATAGTTCCAATCTGAGGTTCGGCAGCGAGAAAGGTAAACGAATACTGGTCTATGTATCCTTATAGATGAATGACCTATGATCAACTTGAGTTTGAATACGCATCTACATATATAGATGATTCTTGGCTTGCATCAAATTGATGAGATACTTACACAAATCATGCACCTGAGCTTACAGCAGAGTGTGATGTAGAAAATTCATGATGAAATACAGTATGGTATTCTACAGCGACATGAGCTATAAATGATCCAAGTGGACTTTGAGTTATCACAAAAGTCAGAGCAAAAACAAAAGATGGTGAAGCTCTTGATCCAGGAGAGATTATCTATCTTTGGTTTCAAACACGTGCAAGAGATCTCGATCTCGATGGAAATCCAAATGAGACAGGAACCTTTATGAATAACTATGCGACAGTTTACGATAAAGAGTTCAGAAAAGAAACATGGTATCAAGCTTCATATCTTCCAAAAGATGAGGATGAAATACACTCATGATATGGAGGTGATAGAATCATGCTTACAAGAGGGAAGGTAAGAATCCTAAAAGATTCGAGTATCACAAATGTCTCACCATGAAGTACAATCACTTTTAGTCTGGAGGCTTCTCTGACAACAGATGTTCCAAACTCTGGACAAGAAAGAGTTATTATAAAAGACCTTCTTCCAGTGTGAGTTGACTATATAGGATGATCAACATCATGAGCTGCAGAGCCAGTTATTGGAACTTGTGCTGACGTTGTGGAGTATTGAGAAACATGTACAACAGATCATACCGTACTTATATGGGATCTTGGTCTTCTCACTACAAATGTAGAGATACCTATTATCAGTTATGATGTAATTGTTTCGGCTACTGCGCCTCAATGAATTGCTCCGAACTTTGCATTTATCGAATCTCCATGAGACAAAAGTCCACCATCACAGAGAAATGCAAACAGAAATCTCAATGTAACAGTTCCTTCTTCTCTTATTATATCTAAATCAGTAGAGAGTAACAGTCTTATTGAACGTGATGAAACACCTCTTGATTTTAGAGTGATCTTGAGAAACGGGAAAAAAACTGGTGAGCTTATCAATCTCGATGTTATTGATGTTCTTCCGTTTATAGGTGATAATGGAGCATGAATTCCCTTTACAGTTGGATGAAATACCATAACTCGCCAGAGAAATCCTGCCACAGACTATACTGGTTCACTAGAGTTTGTTTCTGCTGAACTGAGTTGAGCATGTACGGGTACTCCCATATACTATTATACAAACGATGTATGATCAAGTGTCGACCTTTCTCCTACTGCTGCTTCAAATACTGTCTCATCTTCTGTAACTGCAAAATGGTGTCAATGAACGATAAATTGACCAAATGCTTCGTGTGGATATGGAAATGATGAAGTGAGTGCAGTAAGAGTACGTGGGACAAATATGGGATGAGATGAAATTTGTTTTCTCGACATAAGGATGGACGCGAGCTGAAACTTTGAAGATGATACGTATACAAACAGTGCATGAGCTTATGCTAACGGTGTTTCAAATCCAGTACTTTCAAATGATGTAAATATTCGCGTAGTAGCAAGTGAAATATCTGACTATGTGTTCAATGATTTTAATCACAATGGTATCCAAGATGCTGGTGACACACCAGCTCCTTGAGTAACAGTGCAGCTTCTCGATACAAATGATAACATATTGCAAACAACTACAACAGATGCTTCTGGGAGATATCTATTTGATGAGCTTTTGTCATGAGATTATGTGATTCAGGTTATCAAGCCATCAACTGCTGAATCTTTTTCTCCTCAATCACAGTGAACTGATACATCTCTTGATTCAGATGTATGATCAGATGGGAAAACTGATCCTATATCTTTATGAAAAGATGATGATCGAGAAGATATAGATATTTGACTCGCATTTTTGAGTTTGTGAGGAAGTGTCTGGGAAGATACTGAAAATGACGCTCTTTTCAATGGGTCAGATGCAACAATTGCCTGAGTCGTTGTTGAGCTCTATGAAGATACGAACAATGACTGAGTATATGATTCTGGAGATACATACATCACAAGTACTATTACAGACGCGTCATGAAACTACCTGTTTGAATGATTATTATGATGAGAGTATCTCGTGCTTTTACCAACTAGTAATTTTGATACAAGCTGAGCTATACCATGATACCAAAGTAGTGATGATTCGGTTGTTGTAGATCCAGATACAGATACAGCTGGTGATGATAACGGACAACAGTTTGGCTCGTCTATAGTATCTAATGCTATTACGCTACGCTGACTTACTGAGCCAACAAATGATGGAGATCACAATGACTCAAATCTTACGCTTGATTTCTGAATATACAGAACATGAAGTATTGGAGATACAGTATGGTATGATACAGATGAAGATGGAGTGAGAGATGCAGGAGAATTATGATTTTCATGAGCTACTGTTGAACTATATGACAGTTCATGAAATCTTGTAGCAACAGAGCAAACAGACAATCTGTGAAATTATTTATTTACAGATCTTGATCCTGATGATTATGTTGTGAAACTCATACTTCCTACAAACTACAACCACTCGCCTCAAAACACAGGTTCAGATGATGATATAGATTCAGATTTTGCTCCTTGATCATCAGAAGTATCTGTGACACTCAACTCATGAGAAACGATAGAAAATATAGATGCATGAATATATACACAAGCAGATATATGAAATACTATTTGGTTTGATGAAAACGAAGATGGAGTTATAGATCCTGGTGAAAATGGAATTTCGTGACTCACGGTAACTTTACGAGATAGTACAGGAACTTCCATAGCTACAACAACAACTGACAGTTCTTGAAACTATCTATTTACAGACCTTCCAGCCTGAGACTATCAAGTCGAAATAGATACTTCAACTCTTCCTACTTGAACATTTCAAACCTATGACGCTGATGGAGATGGTGTTTCAAATGAATCAAATCTCACACTCGCCTATGATGGAACTTCTATGAGCAATAATCTTGATCAAGATTTTGGGTTTTTTATCCCTGATCCTCAGTGGGAAATAGAAAAAACAACAAGCTCTACTCCTACTTCTATTTGAGATACACTCGTATATACCTTTCTTCTTACAAATACTGGAAACGTAGCTGTGACAAGTATCACTCTCACTGATCCAAAATGTTCTGCATGACCGACACTTGACACCTCAACCGATACAGGAACAGACAATACCCTTTCAGTATGAGAGTCATGGACCTACGCCTGTACATCAATATGAGTCACTGAGACTGAGTATTATGCACAAGAAGTAGAAAACTCTGTTGTAGCTTCATGAACACCAAGCTCATGAATTCTTCCAGATATCAAAGACTCCATTACAGTAGATATAATTGATCCAGACTGGATTATTGAAAAAGAAACAAGCTCTACTCCTATGAATGCTTGAGAAACACTCCAATATACTTTTAGTTTAGAAAATACTTGAAATACCGATATAGCTTCAGTAAATGTAAGTGATGAAAAATGTGCGAGTGGCCCAACACTTGACACTACAACAGATACATGATCGGACAGTGTATTGAGTCCAAATGAAACATGGAACTTCACTTGTACTTCTATTCCAGTAACTCAATGAGAAGTTGATGCTGGTGAGGTTTTCAACACAGTAACTGCATCCTGAAATTCATCTGAATGAACCCTTGCAGACACAACAGATGAGATCACAAAGCCTATTTGAGCAACTCCATGAGTGAAACTTTATAAAGGCATAGCATCAGTACAAGATATAGATGCAAATGATATGACAAATGCATGAGATATAGTTGTGTACGGATTTGCTGTTCAAAATATATGAAATGTAACCCTTTCAGATATATCAGTTTCAGATACTTCACTCGGTGGAATAGTTCTCTCTTGATCAACTATATCAAGTCTAGCACCAAACGAAATTGATACAACGACATATACAGCAACATATGTACTAAAACAGAGTGATATAGATAGATGAGCTATAGAAAACTCAGCAAGTGTAGAGGCAACTGATCCAAATGATGTGAGAGTAGAAGATACTTCTGATACTGCTACAGACCCAGACCTGCAAACTGTTACGAATCCTGATGGGACAGAAACAGAAAGTCCATTGTGAAACAATCCAAATAACGAAACAGATCCAAGTGATGATCCAACAACTCTCAATATAACTCCTCTTCCTAGTTGGACATTAAAAAAACAAACTGATTCTTCACCAACAAGAGCAGGAGATACTCTTGATTATAGCTTCTATCTCGAAAATACTTGAAACGTAAGTATTAGCAATATTTCTCTCTCTGACTCAAAGTGTAGTACAGGACCAAATCTTGATACAAGTTCAGATATCTGAACTGATAACATCCTTTCTCCATGAGAAACTTGGACTTACACGTGTAGATCTATACCAGTAACACAATCAGAAGTAGATGCTGGAAGTGTAGATAATGTAGTGACTTCTACTTGAAGACCAGCATGATGAACTCTTGAAGATGCTATTGCAGATGTAAAAAGACCTATAGATGCTACTCCATCTATCAAACTCTTAAAATGAATCTCAAATATCACAGACACTACATGAGATAGTATGATCTGAGCATGAGATACTATAGATTATATATTTACTGTAGAAAATACCTGAAATGTGACCCTCAGAGATATAGCAGTGAGTGATACATCTCTTGTGTGACTTATATTGAGTGGATCAACCATAGCAAGTCTCGCTCCAGGGCAAAATGACACAACTACTTATACATGAAGATATGTATTGCAGCAAGCTGATGTAGATAGAGGAGCTGTTGAAAATAGCGCATCAGTTTCTTCTATTGATCCTTCAAATATGTCTGTGTCTGATGTTTCTGACAGTTTGACTGATCCATGAGCTGGATCTATTGACACTCCAGATACTGTAGAAACAGAAAATCCGCTATGAGATAACCCAAATGATTCTAGTGATCCAACAGACGATCCTACGACATATAAAGTCCTTGCGAATCCTAGCTGGATTATTACAAAAAATACTATCTCAACTCCGATGTGAGCTTGAGAGACATTGGACTATACTTTTCGTCTCGAAAACACAGGAAATATCAGTATAGAATCTATAACAGTGACTGATCCAAAGTGTAGCACATGACCAACACTTACAGCTAGTTCGGATGCGTGAGCAGATGGGATTCTTTCTCCATGAGAATTTTGGACTTATTCCTGTACTTCTATCCCTGTAACACAACAAGAAGCAGATGATGGCTCTGTTGACAATACTGTAAGCGCGACAGGAACTCCTACGAGATGAGAACTCCCTGTGGTAGAAGCGAGTGTTTCAAAAATAATATGACCAACTCCAGGAATACGACTCTCAAAATGAATCACCACTGTAGAAGATACGAACGATGATAATCTCGTAAGTGCATGAGACACTGTAAATTATGAATTTATTGTTCAAAATATCTGAAATGTTACACTCAGAGATGTAACAATAACAGATTCTTCCCTTGTTTGACTTGTTTTGAGTTGATCAATAATTCCTTCGCTTGCTCCAAATCAGATTGATTCTGCGACCTACTCAGCAACATATATATTGAAACAATCAGATATTGATAGATGAATCATTGAAAATTCTGCAAGTGTTACAAGTATAGATCCAAATGGAACAGAAGTATGAGATACATCTGACACGCATACTCAGGCTGATACAAGTCCAGTTCAAGATCCAGAAAATACTGAGACACAAAGTCCTGCCTGAGATAACCCGAATGATTCTACTGATCCTACAGACGACCCAACAAGTCTTACTATCATAGCTCAACCTGCTTGGACACTTGTGAAAGATACGCTTTCAACAATCATGAGAGCATGAGAAACACTTGACTATTCATTTACTTTAGCAAATACCGGGAATGTAACTATTAGCTCAGTGAGCTTATGAGATGAGAAGTGTTCGTCTGGCCCTACTCTCGATACTTCTACTGATATTGCCTCTGATCTTATACTTTCTCCAAACGAAGTATGGACATATACCTGTACATCGATTCCAGTGACCCAACAAGAAGCTGATGATGGAAGCATTGTAAACAGAGCAACAGCAGAAGGAATTCCAGCATGATGATCTCTGGATAATGCAACTGATGAAGTAGAAAAACCAGTATGACCTACACCTTCTATTTCAGTTTTGAAGTGAATATCAAATATTGATGATACTCAAGCAGATGGCATTATAGGAGCTTGAGATACTATAAACTATAATTTTCGTATAGAAAATACTTGAAATGTCACTTTAAGAGATATTGAGCTTACAGATACATCACTCCCAGGGATAGATGTATCGGGTGATACTATACTCACACTTGCTCCAAATGAAGTTGATACAAATACTTATACTGCAAGCTATATTCTCACGCAAGCAGATGTTGATAGGTGATGAGTTGAAAATACCGCAAATGTCAGATCTCGCGATCCAAATGATACCGTTGTAGGAGATATATCAGATACATATACTACTCCAACTACAATTCAGATAGAAAATCCAGAAGAGACAGAAACTCCCAATCCTTTTGGAGACAATGAAAATGATAGCAGTGATACAACAGATGATCCAACAACATATTCTGTTCCTGCTGTAGCTGATTGGAAAATATTTAAATCAACAATATCAACTCCAAGAAATGCTTGAGAAACTCTTGATTACACATTTACTATTGAAAATACCTGAAATGTAAGTATTTCGTCACTCAGTATCAGTGACGCTAAGTGTCAATCAGTTCCTGTATTTTCTTCATCAAGTGATACTGGATCAGATTTGATTCTTTCTCCAGATGAAGTTTGGAAATATACTTGTACCTCTATTCCTATTACACTTCAAGAAGTCAATGCTGGAGAAGTTGTAAATACGGTAAATCTTAGTGGAGAATCTACTCGTTGAACACTTCCAAACCTTTCAGATACACTTACAACAATTGTTTGAGAAAATCCAAGACTCCAACTCTACAAAACTCAAGAACTCTTCCTTGAGAATCAAACGCCGAGGCTTTGAAGCTTGATAAACTACACTTTCACTATCATAAATACATGAAACGTCACAGTTTCTGATATAGTTTTAGATGATCCACTATTTTGAGGAGATATTACCGACAAATGTACTTTTCCAGGTGATCCAGCTACGAGAAGTCTCGTGCCAAACGAAGTAGCTCAGTGTGAGTTACAATACCAGATTCAACAAAGTGATGTAGCACAATGATATGTTGAAAATAGCTCTACTGTAGTAGGAAAAAGCCCGACCTGAACTTCAGTAGAAGACATCTCTGATGATGGAGACGATACAGTAGAGACTCCAGATGGAGATAACACTACGGATAATGATCCAACAAATGATCCTACAGTGGTTCCGATACCTAATGATCCAAATACTTGATGAACCTCATCAAGCTCATGATGATCATCAGGTTCAAGTAGTTCTTCATCATGAGGTCCATCGAGTACAAGTAGTAGTACTTCAAGTTCTACTTCGAGCTGAGGAGAAGTATCAAGCTCATCAAGTTCATCAAGCACGAGTAGCTCTTCAAGCTCATGAGGAGAACCAACGGTTGTAACCCCTCCTTCAAGTACTAGTAGTTCTTCTGCATCAAGTTGATGAACAGAAGAGCTAAAAGATCCAGAAACTGTAGAAACACCACAAGAAACTTTTCCAACAGAAAATACTTCAACTTCTGAACAAGCAACAGATGAAGAACCACAGCTTATTGAAAAAGAGCAGATTCTTCCTTCAGTAAATGAAGAAAAAATACCAGTAGAATACATCCAATATCCGAACCAATTCAAGTATCCTAAGATTCTCCCTGAAACAGGAACTCCACTGAGTGAGAGAGGAATAGCGACGATCTACAATCCACTGATAGATACAACCCCTCCAACATGGTCGAGACCAGATACGAGTATGTCGAAAACAGATATATCATACTGGAAGGACGAAGTCCTTCCATACGCTGAAGATAGAGATGAGGATGAATATATCGTTATCCCAACACTTGGTATAATCGCACCACTGAACTATGTCCAAAAAGGAACAGATGACTATGAAGATATCGTGAGAGATGGAACACAGATCAAAGACTTTAGTCTCCAGGGTTGAAAGAACTACCTCAGATACCTCAATGAATGAGTGATGCAGTACCCAGGAACGCTTCCTGTATGACTCAGTGCTGGAAAGAATAAAGAATATACGGGAAATACGGTACTATTTGGTCACTCAAGTTATTGGAAAGCAAACCAATGAAGATATGATACCGTATTTGGACTTCTTCCAACACTTGATCAATGAGAAGAGGTATGGATCTACACAAGAACCAATACTAGTACATCGACAAAGAAGTGATGATATGAACTGAGAAGACATACGATCACGAAGAGTTATGAGACAAGTCCAAGTGATACACAAATCTTAAGTCAGGAATGATATGCTGAACCTCATGTGACACTGTTTACCTGTACACCTATTGGAGGGATTAGTGGAAGATGGATTGTCCAAGCAAAACTCACAGAAGTGGTGAAGACAGAAGTAGCTAAAAATACAACAAGTCAGACCCAAAATATTGACGCTAACTATGTTCTTCCACTTGGAGTGAAAACAAGACTCGAACAACTGGTAGATACACTCTTTGCAGACAAGGATGAATCAACGAGCACTTCTATGAAAGAGACACTTCTTGAGAGACTTGAGTACATGAAGAATCTCTACCAAGATGACATGAAGAAACTCAAACTTCTCGAGTATCTTGAGAAACTCATCGAGATGAAGTAGAGAGGAACTAAAACTCCCCCTGTCTTCGTTCCTCAGACATCCCCCTCTCCGAGGGGGAACTGCCAAAAGTCCTCCTTCGAAGAGGGAGGTGGGCGAAGGAACTGAGGTCGGAGGGAATTTTGCTAGAGGGAAAATACGATTTTGTATAAATGATGTGAAAACTATGTAAAAAGTATGTAAAAAAATAGAATATTAGATATTTTATCGCATTAAGTAAATTCTTCTATTGTAGTAATAATACTATACAAAAAAATAAAAGTAAAATTTGTAAACATATTTTACTGTTATTTTTTTGCTTGTGGAAGCTATTTTTGTATACTAAACTTGTACAAGAATACATATTTTTATTTTATTATCGTTTTTCTATGAGGGAAGAAATGATGAAGAGAGAGAATGCGAGATTTCTCTTTATGAAGAGATGTCTCAGTTCTCTAACTATTTTGAGTATACTGATATCTCAAAATATTTTTTTACTGGATACAGCGTTTGCTGCTGACCCTGTTGTTAACACAACTCTTTCTGTTGAGAAAACAGGATCAGAACCATTTGATGCAGGATCATGGGATGGATCAGATTTGACTACAGCTTGAACTGATGCTGATGAAGATAACAATGTTGTAAGACTTCAAGACTCTATTACCTATAGAGTAGAAGTATCGGTCAATGATAGTGATGTACAAGAATTGACTTCTACGGTGACACTCGATAAGCATCAATCATGGATAGAGTTGCCGACTGGATGTTTGACGACAGATACAGTTCCACCTGTTTCATCTAATCCTTCAACTATTTCTGCAGATGGACGTACGATGTTTTGTAATATGTGACCAGCGATAGAGGGGACGACGAAGATATTTTTCCCGACATCACGTGCGATATGAGCGAGTTATGATGGGACGGTTATTACTCTCAATGATCAAGTAGTAAATGCGAATGTAAGTTCCCAAGCAGATGGTATCTCAAATGTTGCGACATCATGACCAACTGATGTAGTTGTAACTGCGAATTTTAGACTTGATACTGTAAAAGAATTAAAAGTCGCATCAGTTGATGCAGACACATGAGAACCTTTGTATAATCCTGTAAGAGTTGAATGACCATCAGGAGAAGAATGAATCTTGATGGAATATATTATAAAATCTGTATATCAAAAATGATCTATGCTTGCAGATTCTGATGAAACTACGTTTGAAGTAGATTATGATTTATTTGACTATTTTACTGATGATAATGATAATAATAACTCTTCAGGTACATGAGCGAATCTTTCGACAGGTTGAGTCTTATATACATGGTGACCGGACTGAACTGCGTGATGATGCTCACTTTCATGAAATCACTGAGTAAATGCAACTGTCACATGTACTCAAAACAATATTATATGAGATTTTACAGGTCCCTCATTTACTCCAGATGGTATTAATGATCCAAATATAGATATAGATCTTGATAATATAGATGTACGCGACCCAGATGGAGATAGTAACTTAATAGAATTAAAGCTTAATCTCTGGTTTTCTCGTGCAGATGATCTGTTAAATCATGATAGTTGTGTTGGTACTGATTGTACAAATTTCGCAATTAATCAAGTTTGAGTATACGATCAAGGTTCTAGTAGCGTAGTTTGATTTAACCCTATTTCTACAGAAGATGTGAGTGGTAACAATCTCTCGAACTATAATTGAGTTGGGGAACCATTTCCAAATGAGATAGACTATCCAATGTATTGGCCGGATACTTGAACATATTCTACAAAAAAAAGTTTTGATTGACATGCATGAAACTACAAATATGACGAGCAATACGTATCACCAGGGGAAACTGTAAGTTTTTTTATGGAGGTAAATGATAGTAGAACAATTGATTGATCCAAGAGCCACAAGTGTGATAAGATCGATACACAAAAATATAATTTTAAAGGTCTTTCTGATACTCCAGCAAATGATCGAGGAGCATATTCGATGATTAACCCTACCAATTTTAATCCCTCAATAAGACTTCATACATGATCATCATCTAGTGCTCAGTATTTTGATGGTAGCCAAGATACAACATTGTTATACTCGACTGAACCTCATATGACCGCAACAACTCCTTTGTTACCAACTTTTTGAACAACGGATTACTATGAGGCAATGAGAGATGATGACTGTAATGATGATGTTAATGGAGATGGATCAGTAGTAATAATGCTAGATGATGGAACTCTCGTAGATGAAGATGGGAATACTACAACTGGTGTTGTAGATTGGTATGAGGACTACAATATGATAGCAAGTGGTGTGAGTTCTGTAACAAAGATCAGATTTGAAAGTCTTTATAATCAAAGTAAATTCATCAGTCTATATCCTGAGCATACTAGAACTATTATTGGTGCCTTATTTGATTTAGAAGTGAAACAAGTAACTTCGGGTTATGGTTCAAATAATTATCTTCCAAACTATTCATCATCCAGAAGAGACACATGACCAGGCACTAGCTACACTAGCTGGAGTCACTCAACAACTTCTTCTGATCCTGAAAATGTATCTTTTGCACTTGATGCTTCTTCTGCCGACCGTAACGTCCTCGTCCCATCGAACCACAGTATAGCTAAACGTACAGAAC
>JAHDHC010000006.1 GCA_020631485.1 Candidatus Altimarinota bacterium | reverse complement strand
TAATCATCGACAGATGATACAGATACAAAAAGAGAGCGATAAGCTCTCTTTTTGTATCATCTGGCTAGTGTATATGAATATTTACTTGCGAGAGGTAACTCAGTTTAACGATATTTTAAGCTCCTCTTTTATAAATAAATAAAATATGTATACTTGAACTGTGAATGACACATAATCAATTTTCATGAAGACTATTTTTGTACTTTTTTGATCAACTTGAGACTTAGCGAAGAGAAAACTCTTTCCTGCATTGTATAATATTTATACAGAACAATGAAAAGAAATAGATATTATCTGAGTAGGAAGAAGAGACTATGATGATAAAAAATTTAGAGATTATATCGATGAAGGCTTAGAAGATTTTGTAGAAAAATGATCTGATTTTATAAATTTCCTCGATACAGTCACATATTCAAAAGTACAATTAGACGTACCAAAAGATTATAAAACACTTCAAACTACTATCAAAAATCTTGATTCTCAAGGAAATGCACAACTCATATTTTACCTCTCGAT
This sequence comes from Candidatus Altimarinota bacterium, assembly GCA_020631485.1. Classification (GTDB taxonomy): domain Bacteria; phylum Patescibacteriota; class Gracilibacteria; order BD1-5; family UBA6164; genus JAHDHC01. The sequence continues at coordinate 67,623 of JAHDHC010000006.1, read as the reverse complement.
TTCTCCAGAATATTTTTGAGATTTCATCTCCAACTATAAATATATTGAGAATAAAAACGCAAGAGTTGTTTTTGAGAAGCCTTTTTGAGTTGATTTAGCATCCGCAAAAGCACTCAATGCAAATATAATGAAAGTGTTTAACGAAGAACAGGTATATAGGATCGATCATTATCTCTGAAAAAGAGCAATTCAAAATATACTCATGTTTCGTTTTTCAAATATATTATTTGAATCTATCTGGAACAACACATACATCGACAACATACAGATAACAGCAGCAGAATCACTCTGAGTAGAGAAAAGATGATGATATTATGATACTTCTTGAGCTCTCAGAGATATGGTACAAAATCACTTATTTCAAGCTCTTTCACTTGTAACTATGAGCAAACCAGCAACTCTACACGCCGATACAATTTGACAAGAGAAACTTAAAGTATTTCAAAATATACATCTTTGAGATACATTTGAAAACAATATTGTATTTGGTCAGTATGACTGATATAGAGATAGTACATGAGTTGCTGAGGATAGTAGGACAGAGACATTTGTCGCAATGAAGTTAGAAGTGCAAACACCAGAATTTTCATGAGTGCCTATATATCTCAGAACATGAAAACTCATGAATAAAAAGTCTACAAAGATAGTGGTTGAGTTTAAAAATCTATCTGATACATGAGTTGAAAAATTCAAAAATACTCAAAAAAATAGAATCACATTCAATATTCATTCAGATGAATGAATCGATATTCATTTTAATATACAGGCAAACAAAGACTCGTCTTCACTGCAAAAAGTACATTCTACTTTTTTAAACCAAGACAATGTAAAAGAAGCATACCAAAAACTTATAGAAGATATGATAGAAGGTGATAAAACACTCTTTATCAGCTGGGATGTACTCAAAGAAAGCTGGAGGATAGTGGAGGACCTTGTAAATTGTAAAAATAACTGTCCCGTTGTATTATCATATAAATCATGAGAAAATGGACCAAAAGAGAGCTATGATTTACTCGAGAGAGATGGAAATAATTGGTATGAATAATAAACAATAACATGAAACAATTTTTAGATACGAACTTGTCATGCTTAGTCGATGATTTTAAAGATATGTTTATATCTTCAATCATCCAACTATCCTCTCAAGAGAGGATAGTTATTTGACTCTCAGGAGGAAGTTCCGTGAACCATTTTTACACAGAGATGGAGCATTTTTTTTCACAGCTAGATTCTGACACGAGAAAAAAAATATATTTCTGCTTTCTCGACGAGAGAGTCGTAGCTTTTTCTAGTCCAGAAAGTAATTATTTTGGGCTCAAAAGTTTACTACTAGATCCACTTATAGCACTCTGATACATATCTCAAGATCAAGTTATACTCCCGGATTTTTCTCGTGATGATTTTGCTCAGGATTATTATAACAGAGTAGGAAATATCGATATATGATTATTTTGAGTAGGTCCAGATGGCCACACCTGCTCACTATTTCCGAATCATAAGCTTTTAGAAGACGAATTTGACTGATACCAAGAGATACACGATAGTCCAAAGCCTCCTTCACATCGCATCACCATTTCTGCAACTATGCTCAGAAATACTCCTTATGCCTTTGTCTTTTTTATGGGAGAATCAAAAAAACAAGCATATGATAATTTTATAGATAACGAACTATCTATACATGATTGCCCAGTGAAAATGACACAGGAGTGTAGGAATGTTTTTGTGTTTTCTGATTTGGGATAGGATTCAGAACTTGAAAAAATTATTAATAAACGTGTTAAGTTTTTTAGTTGAAAATCTCATGAATCGGCAGCAGATATAATACAAGTTAAGGGAAGTTATAAGTATTTAAAGAATATAATTAGATTATTATTCTTTGTATCCTTCAAAAAGATGATCTAAAGAAGATATAATAAAAAATGTTAATACATTGCTAAGGGTTTGAAAGGAAAAGATAATGACTAAAGACTTCGTTGATACTCATAAGGTAAGTACATCAACTGCGATCTCATATAAAAATTATGAGAATGTATAATTTAATATCAGAAAATGATGGAAATGAGAGCTGAGCAAAAGTATATGATGTAATTGACCCTGTTATTACATTTTTAATTAAACAAAAGTTGTTTAGTATTCAAAGTTAGTAGTCATTACTATACTATAAGTAAAGCCTGCTAATATTAGCAGGCTTTATTCTTTAAAACTGTAATGGTAAGCAAAATCAGAAAGGTTAGTTGTATCTGTACTTCAATGTAGAGCTAAGGAAACCTAGACTATGAAGATTGTGTTTATTGATAATGCTAAATAGCCATGATTTTAAGCCATTGATATAGTAGAAATACTATACAGGGAGATTAGGTTACTTATTTATAATTTTTTAGTCTAGTCATTGTAATCTTCAATCATACAGATCTCAAATTACAGAAGGCTCTTTTTTATTTTCTAAAAATCAAATAAAGAAGTAAATAATTATTCATACAAAAATTGAAACAATTATTAGAATTATAGCTGATTTTTTCCTGTTTTTTTCCATTTTTATAGTTTAAGATATATTTTTTTCGTCAACTAGGCAAGGCACTTATTTTAACATATTTTTTGTATGAAAATATTTGAAATGACTTTTGTATTATCTCTCAAAAACTTCTAATAATCTCTCTTTATATCTTCACTCTGTTAGCTTTTGTTTAAAAAGAGCTATCTTAGATGCAAAACTACTATCATAATCTACTTCAGTCGGTGAGCCAACTATATCTTCTCATAGATGACTCATTTCTTGAGTTATTTCTGAGCTAATTTTTAAAGCCTCGGCAGGGGAGATTATTCTTCATAATCTCCTTTGAGCCTCTATCAATGCTTTATTGAAGACTTCGTTAATGAGTAGTTCACAAGAATCTTCAGCTGTATCTAGCTTGTGATAAGTACCGTTTTCTATTGACCTATCTTCTTCTCAAAAATTTCAGGTTAGTACTTTTCACATAGTATAATTTTAATACATAAAAAAAGAGAAATATATTCCTCTTTTTTTATTTTTTTCAAATGGTCGGGGACGCGAGACTCGAACTCACAACCCCACGCTCCCAAAGCGTGTGCGCTAGCCAATTGCGCCAGTCCCCGAGATCTATTAAATGTAGTATTATGGTGGGCATAGGTGGAGTTGAACCACCGACCTCACGATTATCAGTCGTGCGCTCTAACCAACTGAGCTATACGCCCTTGTATAAAAGACGAATGAGAATTAGCTAATTCACCATTCGTCGTTTCAAGTTTTTTGAAATGGAGCGGGCAATGAGACTCGAACTCACAACCCTCTGCTTGGAAGGCAGATGCTCTAGCCAATTGAGCTATGCCCGCATATTTTTCCAAAACTTGCGAGTCACATCTTATAAGTATTCAACTGAAAGTCAAAATTTTTTTTCTTGATTTTTAATTATCAATTTCTTTGCTGGAAAATGGATTTAGAATATTTGATTTTTATTTTTTTCTGCTTATAATTACCAGCATAGTTATCACAACAAAAAATTATAGATGGACATAGTAAAACAAAGTATTGTTGAAATAGAAGCGCTCAAATCCCAAGACAGATTTGAAGATGCGCTTTTCGCTCTCGAAAAAATTGCTTCTAAATATCCTGATGATTATCGTATATATGAGGAGATATCCGATATTTACATGTTTTTATGAGAGTATAAAAAGGCCATTCTCGCAGTAGATTACGCTCTTGAGATAAATCCAGAATCGGCAACAGGGAGTTATTTGAAGTGATTTATCCTTTTATCTGATGGGAAGATAGCAGAGGCTGTAGCGCTCCTAGAAAAGTCAAATAAGCTTATGCCAAACAATGCTGAAGTCCTGAGAAACCTTTGATGGTCATATCATGTACTCGGGCAAACGCAAAGAGGAATAAGTATTCTCAATAGAGCCCTCAATCTTTCACCAAACGACGCTCTTATAACAGAAGATCTTGCTATGGCTCTTATAGGAACGTGAAACATTCGTCAAGGAAATGAGCTACTTAAAAAGATAGGAAAAGAAGAAAAAATAAAAAAATCTTAAGAAAAATCATAAGAAACTGCATAAAATTTGCAGTTTTTTTAAATTCTCTATACTTTTTATGACAATAAAAAGGAAGATTATATGAGATTTATTAAGAATATCCTTCAAAACGAAAAAAAGTTTATTTTTGTTGATATATGAACTTATAAGATCCGTTGTTGTGTTGTTCTGATCAAAAAAAATGAGATACATATTTTGTGATATGGAGAGAGAAAACAAGAACCAAGTGACTTTTATTTTGGAGAGATTCAAGACACACATAGTATTTCAAATAATCTCCAGCTCGCTATAAAAAAAGCTGAAAATGAAGCTGGAATTGAAGTAAAGTCAGTGATTTTTAATACTGGAACTTTCAAAGCGTTTTTTGCAAAAGAAAAACTTATACACGAGCGTACACAAAAATGACCCGTAAAAAAATCAGAATTCAAAGGAATACTCCAAGAATTTTTACATTCTCTCAAAGCGCATGATAAGCCATTAGCAAAATGATTGTACTGGACAAAAGACATGAAACTTATTCTTTGAAATATCAGGTCTATATTTCTTGATAGTGAGAAACGTCACAATATCTTGGCTCAGGATGGAAAAATAATTGAGATTGAGTTGGATCAGTTTTTTATGGAAAACTGAAAATATTCTCAATTGAAAAAGTTTAGTACACATTGTGGAAAGACTCTTGAGCTGGTCATTCCTTATGAAAACGCGATTAAAGACCTTGTAAATATATGAGGAAATACAAAAGATCATATCATCATAAATATTGGAAATGCTCGTACTCAAATAGTAATTGTAAAAGAGCATGATGTTTTTATGAGTACATATTTTAATATTTGAATATGAGAGCTTCTTTCAACGATATCTAAAAAATACAAACTGACACAAATTCGCGCAATTAAAACTGTTGAATCAGATGCTCTATATACAGAAGAAAAAAATGACTTTTATCAAATATGGGAAGAAGCTCTCAAGATAACGCTTGAGGATCTTATTTCACACTCAATATGTCCACACGATATATATCTATTTTGAGGGGGTGTAAATTCTTTTATACGTGATAAAATCAGGGATTTTTCAGCTACAGGACGAGATATTATGCTGAGAAAAAATTTCTGTATTCAGGATATATCAAAAGATAAAATACAAGATATTGAAGGAAAGTTCCAGTTAGATGTTCGATCCAATTTTTCACTTTTGGCGATGATGATAGCAACTCAAAACTATTTTAAATGATCACATAATGAGATGGTACATATGCTCCAAAAGCTCATAAAACAACAATAAAATTGTAAAATTTTATCTTTTTGCATACACTTAAATACTATAATTTAACAAAATTTCATGTCATACGAAGATTTACTCAATATAGATGAACTCTGAAATAAAAGAGAGTATTTCAAAGAAGATAGATGAGGAGTTGCATATTTTTGTAAAAAATGTGAACAACTTGTAGAAACTCAGAGGCCAGATTCTCGTGGATATAGATTTATATGTACACAATGTGAATCTGAAGAAATAGTATTGGGAACAAAAGAATGACTTATCACAAACTATAAAATCAAATAAAAAATTGACTTATTATATACAAAATATACACTATTTATATACTTAATTTATTAGAAATATAAAAATGGATAAAAAAGACGCGCTAAATAATGCACTTGAACAAATAGAAAAACAATTTTGAAAAGGTTCAATTATGAGACTTTGAGATAAAGACTGAGGAATGAAGATTGAAACTTCATGATCAGGATCACTCTCACTTGATATAGCTCTCTGAGGATGATACGCTAAGGGGAGAATTATAGAAATATACGGACCTGAATCATCTTGAAAAACGACCCTTACACTACACGCGATAGCAGAGATGCAAAAAGCATGATGAACTGCAGCATTTATTGATGCGGAACATGCATTAGATCCAGAATACGCAAAAAAGATAGGAGTAGATACTGATAACCTTATTATTTCTCAACCTGACTATGGAGAACAAGCTCTTGAAATAGTAGATTCGCTCGTACGTTCAGGTGCTATTGATTTGATTATAGTTGATAGTGTAGCGGCACTCACTCCAAAAGCTGAAATTGAATGAGATATGTGAGATTCACACATGTGACTTCAGGCACGTTTGATGTCTCAGGCACTGAGAAAGATAACATGAGCTATTTCAAGATCTGGAACTACAGTAATATTTATCAATCAGATCAGAATGAAGATTTGAGTAATGTTTGGAAGTCCAGAGACTACTACTTGATGAAATGCCTTGAAGTTTTATGCTTCTCAAAGAATTGATGTGAGGAGAAAAGCAAAAATTGAATCAGGAACATGAATCGACAAAGAAGTAAATGGAAATCTCACAAAGGTAAAAGTTATAAAAAACAAAGTAGCTCCACCTTTTAAAGAAGCAGAGTTTGACATCATGTACAATGAATGAATATCAAAAGTATGAGAGCTTATAGATATAGGAGCCTCAATATGAGTTGTAAAAAAATCATGAGCATTTTACAGTTATGCTGATACTAAGCTCTGACAATGAAGAGAAAACGCGAAAACTTTTCTCAAAGAAAATCCTGAACTCGCATGAGAAATAGAAGAAGTTATAAAAAATAGTATCTAGTTTTTCCTATAAAATTCATCCTTTCAAAAAAAGTCATATTATTTTTTGACTATTGTATGATTAATTATATACTTTCCTCGCTAAAAAAGTATGTATTCACTAAGTTAAGCACATGCCAATAATAAAATCAGCGAAAAAAGCGTTGAGACAAAATAGAAAAAATGAAGCAAGAAATAGACATTTCAAAGAATTATATAGAGAGTCTAGAATCGCTTTTGAACAGGCTATAAAAGATAACGATGCGAAAAAGGCAAAGGAAATTTTTTATAACACTAAAAAAGATGGAAAAACAGTTTCATCAGGATTACAATCTATTATTGATAAATTAGAAAAAAAGAATATACTTCACAAAAACAATGCATCTAGAAAAAAATCAAAATTTTCTGCAATGCTTAAAACTGTTTCTAAAAAGTAATATCTATTTCTAAACTCAATGGCTAAAGAAAAAATCCTCAATGATGACATACAGGCAAGAAGCATAAATCTGATCTCTGACGATTGAGAAAATCTTGGAGAGATGTCACTATGAGAGGCGAAACAAATTGCCTCTGAAAAATGACTCGATCTCATGCAAATGTCGCATAACTGAGAAAAAGCAGTAGTTAAAATTCTTGATTATTGAAAATTTCTTTACAAAGAAAAAAAGCAAAGACAGAAAAATAAGCAGAGAACAAAGACAGCAGACTTAAAAACAATAAAGATAACCTTTAAGATAAGCGACCATGATCTTGAAGTAAAGAAAAACCAAGCAGAAAAATTTGCTGAAAATGGTCATCCACTCAAAGTCGGACTTATGTTACGATGAAGAGAAAATCACTATTGAGATCTCGCAATGGACAAAATGAAGCTTTTCGTTGAAATGATCAGTCCCTTCTACAAAATAGAGAAAGAAATAGTAAGAACCAATAACAACTTTACAGCTATGCTGAAAGTACACAAGTAGTATATAAATAAATTATTATGACATTAAAAACTAGAAGTTGAGTTAAAAAGAGAGTCAAAGTAACAGGAACTTGAAAATTTAAGTTGTGAAAAGCATGTAAAAGGCATTTACTTTCTGATAAGTCAAAAAAAGCAAAAGGAAGAAATAAGTATGGTCTTATTGTTTCAGCAGCTGAAACAAAAAAGATAAGCCAACAGCTCCCACATTTATAATAGATAACATATAACGATACTACCATGGTTAGAGTAAAAAGGGCTCTTATGACAAAAAAGAGACATAAAAAGATATTAAAAGCAACAAAAGGTTTTAGACTCTTAAGTTCTAAGGTTTTTTCAAGAGCAAAAAATGCTTGGATGAAAGCTGGGACAAATGCATATATCTGAAGAAAAAATAAAAAAAGAGATTTCAGAAGACTCTGGAATACAAGAATCAATATTGCAGCAAGAGAACAAGGAACAAACTACTCAAAGCTTATTCACTCTCTTTACACTAAAAGAGTATGACTCAACAGAAAAGTTCTATCTAATCTTGCGATTAGTAACAACGAAGTGTTTAGCAACATTGTAAAACATGTAAAATAACCGATTCCGGTTATTTTTTTTTGACTTTTACTTTTTAATATAAATGTATTATGCATCATAGCTATGAAATCAGTCACTCAGATTTGGAAGAAAAAGGAGTACTAAAAGGTGGAAATGTGGATATAACTTTTATGCAATGAAAAGACAATTATTTTGAGAATATGATGATTTTTGGACATAATCTAGACATATGAGACTATGATTTTTGTGCAGAAACAAGTATTGCTCTTGATATTTTATTAAAATTGAATGATAAAGATATTGATACAAAAAAAAGATATATTAGAATGAGAATTCATAAATTAATGAATATTGAAAAAAGAGCATTTTGAACATAACTATGAAAAAAATAATCATTAAATTGATAGAGTGGTATCAAAAATATCTCTCAAGAGATCATGCATTTTGGGCAAAAGATCATTTGCCATACTGTAGATTTACTCCAAGTTGCTCTGAGTATTGTAAGGAAGCTATTGAAAAAAAATGAGTTTTTATATGACTTGCAAAATGATTCTGCAGGATTTGTAGATGTATGCCCTGGTCTAAGGGGGGATATGATCCATTTGAGAAAAAGTAATTTTTACAATACAGTGAAATAGATTAATATAATTTCATATTTATCTATTTTTTTATAGAGCAATGCAGCAAAAAATAAAATGATTTAGCCTAGTTGAACTTGTAGTAGTAGCAACGATACTTGCAATACTTTGAACAGTATGATTTGTTTCATATACCTGATATATTAATTGAGTGAGAGACGCAAATCGCCTCACTCAGCTCGAACAGATACGATCTGGATTACAAATTTACGCCACAAAAGCAAAACTTCCTCAACCAACTGAGAGTGTCACTATACGTAATTGAACTGAAATATTGTGATATCAGTGATACGCATGAGCAGCGATTATTGAAAGTATAGGGCTCCAAAAAGCATGAACTGATCCACTTGATGATACGTATTTTACATACTATCTCAATAAAGAGGCAACAGCCTTTCAGCTTTTGGGATTTCTAGAAGAATGATCTGAACTATCTTCACACGGTGATATCGTAACCAGTACATATGCCCTTGATTATGCAAATAGATATCCTGTAGTAACTGGAGCAGGACTCTGAATAATTGTATGAACGGGGACGGAGCTGAACGTTCCAATTCAAGAAATAGATAATGTTACAGTCACTCAAAACTCAATATTGGATATTTGAGCTACAGCTCAAGAATATACGGCGATTGTAAAAAATGATTATAGTATTACTGGTGATAGTAACGAACTATCAGCACTTCAGGCTCTTGCAAATAGTTCGTGATTTATTGCAGGTAACTGTAAAGAACTCGTGAGTGTGAATTCTGGGCTTGTTGGAAGAGACGGAAAATATCTGATTTCCCCAAATGGTACTGATAAGATAGAAGTATACTGTGATATGACCGAAGATGGATGATGATGGACCTTGTATAGTGCAAAGGCAACCTATGGCTATTCAAACTCATCTATGCAGGAAAATAGTATCTTAAAAGAGTATTTAGACTTTTGAGAATTTATGTGAATCTTCACTTCTCCATCTTGAACAGTTGCTTCATATAGGTACAAGTTTTTTAATAAGGAGGAAGGGAAAAGAGCCTTTGTAGTTGGGACCTGAACATCCTATGACAATGCATTATGGTGAGATGATGCCTCTATTCACTATTCTTCACCGTGAGAGCTTGCTTCTGCCGTAAACATTACCTATCATGATACAACTGGTACGACGACAAATGAACTCCAATGATACATAGCATGAGATACAGATACTTTTTTTTCATGATGGAGACGTTCTTCAAATAACCAAGTATGATTATGAATGATGACTTATGGGATGTATTATCATGGTACTGTACGAAATAATTATTTATGGTTTCCACATACGAGATACAATGGAACTTGGAGAGTATGATGAGATACTTTTACAGCAGTAAACACCTGGACTGATGGAAGAAGTGCAAGCATATGGCTCAGATAATGTAAAAAAAGAATGAACTACGAGATCGTAGTTCATTCTTTTTCTCAGTTTATAGCTCTAAGAATTGCTCATTTTTTATAGAGGTTTACGACTTTGAGTGGCATATTCCCATCTTTTGCGAGCGTAATACCTGTATGGTCCATTACTTGTATATCTTTGTGAATCACATCTTTGTAACTGGCATGTTCTATCATAATAGCATCATCGTGTTTTTTTGGATCTTTGTCGTATACACCATCTACTTTTGTAGCTTTGATCATGAGATCACAGCCAAGTTCTAAAGCTCGTAACACTCCTCAGCTATCTGTAGTAAAATATGGATTCCCAGTTCCTGCTGTACAGATAACGATACTTCATTTTTCTATCTTACTTATGACTTTTCTTTGTATGTATTTGTCTCATATCTCAGGAATATCAATTGCAGAAAAAATATGTGCTTTCATTCCTGTTTTTTCAAGTGCGTCTCTAAAGGCAATAGCATTCATTACCGTTGCGAGTAGTCCCATATAGTCAGCCGAAACTCGATTCATTCATCCAGCAGCTCATGATATTCCTCTAAATATATTTCATCATCAAAGAACGAGTGCTATTTCGATACCAGATTCATGTATCTCTTTTATGTCATTTGCAAGATTTTGGATAAATTCTGGATCTATCCCATGATCTTTTTCTCATTGGAGTGCTTCACCTGAGATTTTTAATAAAACTCTTGTTTTTTTGTTCATTTTTTGTATAAAACGCATATAATTGACCAAAAGTATAAGAAACTCGATGGTTTTTACAAGTAATTTTTTGACTGAGATATGTTGCGATTTGAAGATGTAAGATTTCATAAATCTGTCAGTATACATAATACTGAAGTTTTTTTTGAAGAGCATGCAGAAATAGTATTTGTCTGACGTTCCAATGTGGGGAAATCTACACTGATGAATGCTTTGTTTTGAAAAAAAGATCTAGTAAAAACGAGTGCAAAACCTGGGAAAACTCGTTTAGCAAACCAATTTCTTGTTGATAAAAAATACTTTTTCACAGATCTTCCTGGTTATGGATTTGCAAAAATGTGAAAAAACCTCAAAGCTGATCTTGATGCCCTCATCAGTTGGTATATTGAAGAGAGGAAAAGATACATTCGCTCTGTGGTTATTTTGATTGATTCGCGACTTGGTGCTCAAGAATCTGATATAGATATGTATAAGTATCTCAGTGAACTATGAATTCCTCTCACAATAGTTTTGAGTAAGACAGACAAGATAAGTAAAAATGATGTTTTCAAAGCAAAAAATCACTCAGAAAAATTATTCTTCTGACAACAAATATATGCCGTTTCAGCTACAAAAAAAGAATGAATGAAAGAGCTTGCTGGAGTATGCAAAAAGCTTTTGCAATAAACTTGAATATTAAAAAAAATCAATATACTTAAATCGAAATGAAAAATCTAGCAATAAAAATAAAAAACAAATAAGCTTTTTTGAAGAAAAACAGCTTATTTTTTCTCGTATAATTAAAAACAACATTATGGCAGAGCAAAAAAAAGATGGAAAATGAAAAAAAACCGATCAGGATCTTAAAAAAGATCTCACAGAAGTTATTGAAGAGTTAGATATATCTTCGATGCCGATTGAATCCGCACCTGAGTGATATCAGATAGAAGCATTAAAAAAAGACGAAAAAGAAATTAAAATGCCAGTTCGTCGTGAAGACGATAAAAGAAGACTTGGAAAATGACTCAATAAGTTTATAGATGATAAAGTGCCTGATGAGCTGCTTGATGGTATGCCTGAAGAGGTTCAAGAACTCATGAAAAAGTGAAAAAAAGATGGTCAAGTTACGCAAGATGAAGTTATGGCTGCACTTCCAAATGCAGAAGATGATCTTGATTTACTTGATGAAGTATACACAAGATTTCTCACACTCAAGATCAACATCGTAGATTCACTCTCAAAGGCAAACCTCTTTGATGCTGATAAGAAAGAAAAAGACAAAAAAGCAGATAAAGCCTTTGTATCTCTTTCAGAAATTAGTGATGATTCTATCCGTATGTATCTCAATGAAATTGGGAGAGTAGAGCTCCTTACGTCAGACGAAGAAATAAGCCTAGGGAAAAAAATCAGAGCATGAGATCAAAATGCGAGAAAGAAACTCGCTGCAGCAAATCTGAGACTTGTAGTATCGATTGCGAAGAAATATATGTGAAGAGGACTCTCTCTTCTAGATCTTATACAGGAGGGGAATGTATGATTGTTTAGAGCTGTAGATAAGTTTGATCCAGATAAGGGATTTAAGTTTTCGACATATGCAACATGGTGGATTCGTCAGGGAGTTACAAGAGCAATAGCTGACCAATCAAGAACTATCAGAGTCCCAGTGCATATGGTTGAGACGATAAATAAATTTACCCATACATACAGGAGACTTACACAAGAACTTACGAGAGAACCCCTCATGGAAGAACTCGCTGTTGAGCTGGAGCTCGATATTAAAAAAGTTCGCCAGATCATGAGAATTAGTCAGGATATACTGAGTCTTGACGCTCCAGTATGATCTGAAGAAGATGCATCTCTGTGAGACTTTGTAGAAGATGATAAAACTCCAACTCCGGACAATGAGACAAATATGAATCTCCTAAAAGACAATCTCTATGAGATGCTTGATTTTCTTTCTCCAAGGGAAAGAAAAATCATAATTATGAGATTTTGACTTGATGGTTGAGATGTACATACGCTGGAAGAAGTAGGAAAAGAGTTTTGAGTCACAAGAGAAAGAATACGTCAGATTGAAGCAAAAACACTTGAAAAACTCAGAGAACACCCAAATGCCGACAAGATAAAGATATTTTAAATATTTATTTTAAAAAAGGTCAATAGTAAATTTATATATCTATTGATCTTTTTTTGACTCATGATTATAAAAATGTTTTAATATATAAGACTTAATTATTATTTAAAATTATATATATGAAAGTGTGAAAGAAATTATTGATTCTTGGATTTACATGAATCTATATGTTTGGAATAAGTGGAACTGCTTACTCACAAGAAGCTGAGATATCAGTCCAAAATATAAGTGTAAAGGACTCAAAAAATATCGAAGTGATGTTGGATGCAAAAATTGATACTTCAGAACTTGTTGAAGGAGATATGAAATTGATGCATGATATCGCGATTGAAAATATCGAATCAGATAGTATCGATAAAACAAAAGTTATGGTTCGCTTGAGTTATGATCTTATGGAAAACACTTCATATAATCTCATAACAATTTCTTGAGGAGAATGAAGTATGGTCTTTGAAACACCTTCAAGCCTCGCTGGGGAAGAACTGATGAATGCAGAAGAAACATGAATCCGTTCTATAACGATCGTCGATCAAAAGAATTTTGAAGTACAATACGATGAAGATGTGTTCGAAGATGATCTAGAACTGAAAATATTATGAGATATTTCAGTCAGTGATATTTCTCCAATCTCATCAGAAGAATACATGATAGAAACAACACAGGATCTCAATGAGAATAGTAATTATATTTATATGCTCTTATCTGCATTGACGCAAGAGTGATCACAGGCAAACATCTCGCAGTGATGAGGGATTTATAACTTTGAAACACCAACAGAGCTTGAAACAGCTCAAGATTCTCAAGAACAAATAGAGACAGATCAAGACATCTCTCTCAACGCAGCTTCTGAAGAAGATGCTTCAGCTTGAGAAACAACACAAGCATCTACAAATGATGATACAATGGAAACACAAATGGAATCAGAAACTCCTGAACTAACTGAAGTAACTGAAGCAGAAACTCCAGCTGAATGATCGAATCTCTACAAAGAAGAAAACGTAACGAAATGATGAAGCCCTGCTTCAAATTTATCAGAAGTAGCTGGATCAGCAACAACTGTACCAGAAACAGGAACTGCTACATGGATCCTTATACTTTTCACACTTATGTGTAGCTTTGGAATCCATATGAAAATGAGAAAATAGTATTTTACATAAAAAAAGACTCAGTGTATTACTGAGTCTTTTTTATACCTTCTAAGAGTTTTTGGTTTATGCTCTGGGATTGTTCACTTTTCAAATTGTCTTTTTGTACTTCTTTATACTGTTCTATTTGATCGATACAATTTTTCTCCTCAGATTCATCTCAGATTTTTTCACAAAGCGAAGAATCGAGATTTTGTATAGCTAGATTTGTGTAAATACTTGATTTACAACTCACAATACTTTCTTTGTATAACTGCTTTATGTTCTCTTCTTCCTCTTCTACTTCAGAAATTATAGTATCACAGATATCAGGATCAGATTCGTCTAGTGCTTGAAGAGATACTATTGAGAATCTACAATTGATCTTTTCTGTTCATTCTATCTTATCGCATCAGTTTATATCTTTATTTTCTCGTGCTGTTATACTGAGAATTGTATCTTTACACTGTTTACGAGCTTGTTCATCTTTTATATCATCACAGATAAGTACATCGTTGCCTAAAGATGCAGTTTTTTCAATACTTTTTTCATAACAGTAGTTGAGATTTGTAGACATACAGGTTTGAAAAGATTCTGTTTGGCTATACTTCTTGTTGAGCTTTTTGTATTCTTTGAGGAAGTCTGTTGTAGTATTATTATTATCAGTTTCTTGAGAGACTTCAGCTTGTGTAGTTGCTCCAGATGATTTGTTGTTTTGCGTTCCACAAGAATTGAGTAAAAATAAGCTTACAAGGAGGATATATAGATATACTTTCATAGATACTATTTATAAAATAAAATACTATTTTTTCTTTTTCTTAGATTTTTTAGAATCTGAGGATTTTTTAGTTTTTTCTTTTTTTTGTGATGATTTTTTGCTTTTGAGTTTCTTTGATGCGAGTTTTCCTTTGAGAAGTTCTTTTTCGTATTTTGCTGCTTTTTTATCTTGGATAGTATCACATTTTGGACATCTTTTTGTTTTTCTTGGAATCCTTTTTTTACAGTCTTTGTTGATACATGGGACTTTTCTTTTTGCGAGAATAAACCACCATAGGAGCCACAAGAAGAGTATTCAGAAGAGGAGTATTATGAGATAAGGATTGATTCACAAATACTGTTCAGTGTATTCTATTTCAAACTCTTGTGCGGAGTTATATTGAATCGTATCTCATTTTTCATCTTTATATGCTATTTCTAAAACAGCTTCTATAGTCTTTGTTTTTTTTCTTTCACAGACTCTTTGCCAAGGCATTCTGTACAATCCACTCTCAGTATTGAGACTGGTGTAGTGATCACCAGGGTTTTTATATTTTATCAATAAATTTCCACGTTCATCATAGGTTTTGTAGGGAAATCATTTCCAGTCTGTTTCAAAGTTTCTTTTCGTTTTTGGAAGAACATTTCCTCATTGATCGTTTATTGGTAAGTAATCAACTATTTCTTGCCCAATAACAGCACCGTATTCATTTTTCTGTGCTTCTTTTCCGACTCATGGTATTTCTCTACCGTCTTCGTCTATAAGTCGTATTTTTCATACTGGCTGTACATGAGTATTTCAGTTGTTGTTGATTGGGATATCAAAATTTATCTCAAAATCATTTGATAATCCTCAATTATCTCAAGCTCCATCACTATTTGATTCTGTGTTTTCTGAACCATTTGTAGGAGAATCAGAAGATCCCTGGGAACTGTTCTCGTTGCTGTTTCAGTTTTCTTCATCATCAGAGGGGCTAAATGGGTTATCGATACATTTTCCATCAAAATTACTCGCAGTAAGATCTCCAAGAGGACAATTATCTATTCATATATTTGATGCTCAACCTCATCAACCTCATCATCAACCTCAGCCACCAGAACTAGTTGATGATCAGGATCAGCCACTGATGATAACATCATCAATATCAACATCAACTACGATCTCTCCAGCAACATTTACTAAAAGAAGGATTCCGTAATCTACGTTGATTCATATATTTGATCCTCCTGAGGTTTCAGAATTAGGATTTTTAAAGAAAACAGCAGCATAGTGTCATCCTGGTGTTGCGTTTTGTGGTACATTAATCTCGAAATCAAATCATTGTGTTTCTCCAGGAGCGAGTGTCACACTTGGAACTCAAATAGTTATCCAGCTCGAAAGCTGTTGATCCGGATGTACAAGTTCAGATCTTCTGACAAACCTCGGAACTCCGTTTGTTCCACTCGGTTCAAAGTCTGATGAGGCAGTAGGAAGAGTAACTGTATCTGGTCAATTATTCCTGATTTGTGCACTTCTCACTATTGTTTCTCATGGTTCAGCGTCTATTTCGTATTTGAGTGGGGTAACGGTGAAATTTATAGCTGCATAGCTGAGTTGTATCGATCAGCTAAAAAAAGAAAAAACAACTACAAGGAATAAGAGTATTTTTTGTATATTCATAAACTAACAATTATATAAAGCATTTACGGGAGCTATTATATAAAAAAAAGAGAGAAAATAAAAAAGATTTAATAATTTATTAAATCTTTTTTATTTTCTTATCTTCAAAAGATAATTAGAAGTTTGCAGTAACAGTAAACGTTACATAATCTTCGTAGAGTCCTGCTGGAGTTTCTGCAGTTGCAGTAGCTTCAACATTAAACTTTACATCATCTACAAGGTTTGTAGCTTCTGGCTTATTAGTAGTATATACAGTATGCTCTGTAGTATTGTCATTTATTTCTACAGCTGTAGCAAGTCCTGATGCACTAAATGTAGTAAAGCTTGAATCATCAGCAGCAGTTGGTGTAGATCCCCAAGTATAACTTTCAGCTACTCAATCAGTAGTAAGATCGTTTATTTGGATTGTTCCATCATTAAGATTCGTCAAACCTGCGTTTTGACTTCTTGCAGTGATAGAAACACCAGAAACAGCATTTGTCCCGATTTCTATGTCGAGGCTTCCATTTGATGGTACACCTGGAACAAGATCTCCGAGATCTATCTCTTCATCAGAAATTTCCATGCTAAGTGATGGAAGAATTCTTGCTTTGATTCTGATATTTTCAACAGAACCAGATGCACTAGATCCTGCTCCAAAAACATCATTCCAATCAATAGGTGAATCAAATGCACCTGAACCTGTAACAGTACCAGTACCGATTTGAGTCGCGCTAGTACTCATGGTTCCACTTAATGCAATACATGCAAGGGCAGTAACTGCAAATACTTTTTTTATTTTTGTTTGTAACATGTACATAAAAAGTAAAAAAATAAAATATTTTCATGCAAATAGCAAAAAGAATTTCTTCTTTTTTTATAAGCATATATATTCTAGCATATTAAAAAGAGATTTGTCAAAAAAAGATATGTTAAATTAACTATTCATAAATCAATTGTTATAAAAAATTAATATTAAAATCCCTTTTATAAAGAAAAAAACAATACAAAAAAGTATTGCATTCAGAAAAATATTACTAAAATATCAGTGTTTTACTTTTCATATACCTTATTATGATACAGATCGAAAAACTCGCAGTTGAAGTTGCTGATAGCTGAGAAAAAATTATCCATGATATATCGCTTGATTTTGATCTTGGAAAAAACTATTGTTTACTCTGAAAAAATGGAAGTGGAAAATCAACACTGAGTGCGGTTTTAGCAGGAAGTCCGAAATACACAGTCTCACATGGATCTATAAGCATAGAATGAAAAAATCTACTAGAAATGTCACCAGAAGAGAGAAGTCAAGCTGGAGTGTTTCTTTCATTTCAAAATGTGCCTGAGATCCCATGAGTAAAAATGAGTGAATACTTACGAACTATATACAATCAGTATTTAAAATACAATTCTCCAGAGACTCCCGAACTTTCACCATTTGTCTTTAAGCGACACGTAAAAAAATATCTCCAAGATCTTGATATCGATGAAAGTTTTCTGGAAAGAGATCTCAATGTGGGTTTTAGTGGATGAGAGAAAAGAAAACTCGAAATTCTTCAGATGAAACTCCTTTCTCCAAAGTATATTATACTTGACGAGATAGATAGTGGACTAGATCTTGATGCCTTTAGAAAAGTATGTGAGCTTCTCAAATCAATTGATAGTACAGAAAATACGCTTATAATCATCACACACTATTTTAAGATACTTGAATATATAGACGTAGATAGTGTCCATATAATGAAAGCCTGAGATCTTGCAATGTCTGGAGGAAAAGAACTTGTTGAAAAAGTGATGGAAGGGGGCTATGATAACTTAGTATAAAAAAAGCCCGCAAATGCGGGAAAATGAATTAGAAAAATCAACGATTCTTTGTTATTTCCCAACTGACAAGTTGTATTACTCCGAAGAGTAATACCCCACCTCCTAAAAAGAGAATGAGGATAAGCCCCCCAGGAGATATCAAAATGTCCATGAATGTCGTTTCTTTATCTTCCACTTTATTTCTCCAAGCCATTAAGGTATTACTAAAAGTAATTTAAAAAACCTAGACTAAAAGTATAAATATAATAATTAAAGTGTAAAAAATGTCAAATAATACAACCGTCACAACATCTGGAGCTTGGTATTTCTAATCCATCACCCTTCGGGAGCTTCCTTTCAAAAGGAAGCCATAAATTGGAATAAAGATGAGAAATAAAATATATTATTATGACAAGAAAAATTCCAGAACTCATTAAAAAAGCAGCGAGAGAATTGAGGAAAAATATGACTCCAGCTGAGAGAAAACTATGGAACTACTTGAGGTATGATAAAATTGGTGTGAGATTTTTAAGACAAAAAGCAATTTATGTGTATACTGAAAATACTTGAAGTGATCGATATATTATTGTAGATTTTTATTGTCATGAAAAGAAATTTGTTTTAGAGATTGATGGAAAAATTCATAATATTCATCATATTAAGAAACTTGATACAGTAAAAGAAGATTTACTTTCGAAACATTGAATTCAAGTATTGCGAATAAAAAACAATGAGATTGAAAAAGATATTGAACAGGTATTAAAAAATATAAAAACAAAATTGATATAATCTGGCTTCCTTTTGAAAGGAAGCTGTCCGGAGGACTGATGGATTAGGAATCAAAAAATAAAATCTAAAAATTAACAAATCTATGTCAAATAATACAACTGTGACAACATCAGGTACTTGGGACTTTAAGGATGAAGGAGTGAAGTACATAACTGAGTTTATTCAAGGGATAAACGAAGAAGTAGTCAGACAGATCTCTGAGTCAAATAAAGAACCAGAGTGGATGCTTGAGCTCAGACTCAAGGCACTCAAGGTGTACCAAGAGAAGTCTCTCCCAAAATGGGGGCCAAGTCTCGAAAAACTCGATCTTGAGAGTATTTACTATTTTGCGAAACCTGAGGGAGCTGGGAACAACAAGAGCTGGGATGATGTCCCTGAAGATATAAAAAATACCTTTGATAGACTTGGGATTCCAGAGGCAGAGAAAAAAGCACTTGCGTGAGTCGGTGCCCAGTACGATAGTGAGACCGTGTATCACAGTCTCAAACAAGAACTTCAAGACAAATGAGTGATTTTTGATGATATGAGTCATGCTCTGACAAATCCAGAGTATCAAGAAATAATTAAAAAATACTTTACAAAATCTATTCCGATAACGGATCATAAGTTTGCAGCATTGCATTATGCAGTTTGGAGTGGGGGGACATTTATGTATATTCCTGCAGGAGTGGAGATAGACGAGCCTTTACAGTCTTATTTTAGGATGAACGTAAAGTCAGGTGGACAATTTGAGCATACTATGATTATCCTGGAAGAATGAGCAAAGGCGCATTATATCGAAGGATGTAGTGCCCCAAAGTATGATGAAAATTCGCTTCACGCTGGTTGAGTCGAGATATTTGTGTGAAAAAATGCAACGATGCGTTATAGTTCTGTAGAGAACTGGTCGATGGATACCTATAATCTCAATACTAAAAGAGCTATCGTCGAAGAAGGATGATATATGGAATGGGTTGGTGGAAACCTCGGTTCCAATACTACGATGCTCTATCCTTGTAGTATATTGAAGTGAGATAACTCGAAAGCTGATCATCTCGGAATCGCGCTCGCATCAGATGGACAAAACCAAGATACAGGAGCAAAAGTGGTGCATATAGGAAAAAACACGACCTCAAATATTATGAGTAAGTCTATTTCAAAATGATCAGGGATCAATACCTATAGAGGCCTCGTTGACATCAAAAAATCTGCACTCAATTCGACTGTGAAGGTAGACTGTGATGGGCTTTTGATCGATAAAGAATCTATCTCCAATGCTGTCCCAGACATACATGTTCGCAATGCTGAAAGTGTCGTTGCCCACGAAGCGAGTGCTGGAAAAATAAACCCAAATGATCTTTTTTATCTTCAGAGTCGAGGGATAGATGAAGATGAAGCAAAGGCTATGATCGTAAATGGATTTATCAGTCCAATTATGAAAGAACTCCCACTCGAATACGCGTCTGAGATGAATGTCCTCATCGCGATGGAGATGGAATGAGGGATATAAAAAAACCCTGCATACGCAGGGTAAGGCTGTTGGTGCTGTTATAGGCTAAACCTTAGAGTTTCGCCTAGCCAATTTTCCAAGTAATGATAGGCGAAAAACGCCGCTAACATTAAAAATGGGATAAAGCCTGTCATTCTCTGCCTCATCACAAAGCCAAGTCCGGCAGTAACTAACGCTGTGATAAAGATGAAGCCGATCAAGAGTACTTCTTGACCTCGGAAGATATATGCCAACGTTTCCATAGTCTTTTTCCTCGCTTTTTGTAGTAAGACTAAAACATATAATAATATTGAAAATTATATTGTCAAATTAAAGTATATGAAACTTGATAAAAAGCTCCTATCTGAGATTCAGGAACAGTGAATCAAAAAAATAAAGGTCTTTTTTTATGAAGCTGGATGTTCCGGGAAAAAAGTAAATATTGAGTTTGATGATTTTGAAATTGGAGATTTGATACCCCTCCCTAGCCCTCCCCTTCCAGGAGAGGGGACAGAAGATTCTTCTTCACAAGATAGAGGGGATCTAGGGGGGAGCTGTAAAATCTATGTTCCAAAAGAAGACCGAGAGCATTTTGAAAACTGTAGAATCACAAGAATACAAAAGGCAGACCATACCTGAGTAGTGAAATCGAGATACATCTATACTTCTGATGAAGTACAAGACAGATGTGGATGTGGAACAAGCTTTGCATTTGAGAAGAAAAAGCCTACAATTGATTTCAGTAAACTCAAAGATTTAAAAACAAGATTTAATTAATAAAAAAATCCCTATTGCTCCCTCTTCTTGCAGGAGAGGGCAGGGGTGAGCTAAATACAATGAACATAGAAAAATCAGGATTTTATAAGTTAGATGAACTAATAAATTCCCCTCTCTCTTTCGAATGAGAGGGAGCAAGGGGCTGAGGCACAGAAACAATCTACATATGAGAAAATCTCACGGTGAGTCTTTTTGATACACTTGAGTGAGATCTCAAAATAGAGGTTTGAGCAGGAGCAAAACTTCAGTATTTTTCCTATTTTTTATGAAAATCTGGAGAAAATAAGAGCTATAACAAAGAAGTAATTCTCGTATGAGAGTGAGCTCAGTCATATATACAAAGTATGAACTACTCAGAAGCTGAGAGCATGAATGTGCGTATCTGGAGTGAGTCACTTACGAACAATGGAAGACTCGATACAAATATACTCTCTTTTGCCTGAAAAGGCTGAAAGATAGCAGTAGATGGGATACTCAGAATCGAAAAAGAAACGAGTTGAAATGTATGAGAGCTAGATGAAGAAAATATATTCTTGGGAGATGATGCACAGATTTCCGGAATACCAACACTATATGTAGAAACCAATGATATGGAAGCATGACATGCCTGTCGTGTGGAGAGGATTAGTGATGAAAAGCTTTTTTATCTGAGAAGTAGAGGACTTGGGAGAGAAAATGCTCTTGCTATCATGATAGAAGCTAAAATTAGAAATATATTTTCTGAGCTGGAAGAGATAGATACAGACTTTTATGAATCTCTTCTTACAGAAATTATACATACTATTCAATAGAATATACTTATGTTCCCATTTCATAAAATCTATCTCCGTCTCTTTAGTTCGCTTGATTTTGATATAGAGAAGAAGTTACTCTCAGATCTGAAATCTGAGTGAGTGACGCAATTTTTGAGTATCAAAAGATCTTGGATTTATGCGCTCAAGATTAGCTCTATAGCTCTTTTAGGAGCTTTTTTTCTCTTTTCTAATGCACTTATTGCTCTGAATTATTTTGATGGAGTTTTTTGATCAATAGTACTCCCGATATCATATATTGTCTTATGAATGGTTATACTATATGACACTTTTTGGTATCTCTGGTCCTATCGTACAACACATTGAGAAAATACTATTGAAGATGATATAGATACCCTCATCAAACGTAATTATGTTGTAAATAAAAATTTTATACGTTTTTTTAATATATCAGTTTTTGTATCATTATTTCTCATAGTTACGCTTTTAGAAACTCTTGTGTTTTCAATTTTCTTTTATGATGGGGACAATATAAGCTTCATCCTCCTTGAAATATTTTTCAATATTTTCGCAGGGATATGTATTTTTAAACATAGAAGGCTTTCTATGAATTTGGAGCTTGATTTTTGACTTGTAGTTCCTTGAAAAGTGTATGTTATAGACCAGACGTGATTACTTTCGAGTAAGCAGTCAATCGTCGCACAAAATATTAAAACTATAGAGTGAGCCTATAGGTCTATATTTTCTTCGTTGTTTTCTTATGGAGATATAAAGATATTTCTTGAGTGAAATATTCCTCAAGAAAAAGGTATCGTTACACTTGACTATGCAAAGGATCCGAGAAATACCGTCGACCTTATCAATAAAGTTTTATAGATGAATATACAAAAAGATTTTCCGATTTTATCTCATCATCCAGATCTTGTTTTTTTAGACTCTACCTCTTCAACTCAAAAACCGAGTTATGTTATAGATGGACTAAAACAGTATCTAGAAAATGATTATGCCAATATTCATAGAGGAAGCTATGATCTAGCTGAAAACTCTGAGAAGCTTTATATAGATTCAAAAAAGAAACTTGCAGAGTTGATAGGAGCAGATTCATGGAGAGAGATAGTATATACGATGAACTCTACCTATGCAGCAAATCTTCTTGCTTCATCTGCCAGAAGATCAAATATATTGAAAAAATGAGATATTATAGTTCTCTCAATAGTTGAACATCATGCAAATATCGTACCATGGCAAATACTCGCAGAAGAAACAGGAGCGATACTTGAATACATATGATTATCTGATGACTATAAACTCAATATAAATGAACTTGAAGAGAAACTTAAAAATTCACATGTGAAGATTGTCTCACTCACACATGTTTCAAATGTTACTGGGGAAATATTTCCTCTAGAAGAAGTAAGAAAACTTATTGCTCCCCTCTCCTCCAAAGGAGAGGGGCAGGGGGTGAGGTTTTTCATCGATGCTTCTCAATCAGTTCCGCATTTTAAGATTGATGTCCAAAAACTATGATGTGATGCTCTGTTTTTCACAGGACACAAACTTATGGCAGATAGTGGAATTGGAGTTTTATATGGAAAAAAAGAATTTTTAGAATGTCTTGATCCATGAATTTCATGATGATGAGCTATTTCTTGGGTGCATACTGACACTTTCAAGTCAGCCCCAATTCCGGACAAATTTGAGCCCGGTACTCCAAACTTGAGTGGAGCTGTCAGCATGCTGAAAGCACTAGAATACATAGAACATATATGATGATATGAAACAATCGAATCTATCGAAAAAGAACTGATGGAGTATGCGCTTGAAGGTTTTGTGAAAAGACCAGAGCTCAAACTTCAATGATCGAAAAAACCTGACACAAGAGTATGAGTATTTTCATTCTCACACGATACTATTCATGCCCTAGATATAGCTGACTCTCTTGCTGATAAAAACATATGTATCAGAGCCTGACAGCATTGTGCTGAACCATTTATGATCGAGCACTCTCTTACTGGAACTTGTCGTATGAGTCTCTATATCTACAACACCAAAGCAGATATAGATATATTTTTCCAAGCTCTTGATGAAGCGATTGAAAAACTGTCATGATAACATAAGTATTGTATTTTTAAATTAATCAAAATATTATGAATATAAATAGATCGCAGATACTCGCACTGGTGGATAAGTACTCGGATGCCACGAAAGAACATTTGTATCAGGTTGGTGCTTGTATGGAGTATTTTGCAGAAAAACTTGGAGAAGATGCTGACTATTGGTGGGCTTGTGGAGTACTCCACGATATAGACCGGGATTATGTGGGAAAGGACTCTGATAAGCATCTAAAAGAAGCTTTAGATGAGATTGGAGCAGAAATCGATATGTCTGATGAAATGAAGTGAGATATCAGGTCTCATGGGTATTTCTTAGAGGAGATTGAGGAAGAGCCAGATACGCCCATAAGAAAATATCTCTGCGCCGTTGATGAGCTTTCAGGATTTATGTGGGCATATTTTCGTATGCTGCCCTCTGATGACCCTTGAGAGATTAAACCAAAGTCTATTAAGAAAAAAATCAAGGATAAGAGCTTTGCTGCTGGAGTCTCAAGACACGAAGTAATGAACTGTGAGCATCTTCTCGAGATCCCTATTGATGAGTTTATCGAGGATATGAAACAGTGACTGAAAAAATATACCCAAGAAAAAAAGTAGTGATTTAGTCACTCTTTTTTTTGCGAGATAATCTATAAAATGTGACCATAAGAATTCATAGCGCTCATCCTCAAAAGAAAAACAAAGCTCAATACAATGGAAAGAGTACAATAATCCATGCTTCCTCTCAAGATTTTCCGATTCATGCGACCTGTAATGCATAAGCTATCAGATAAAATAAACTCGCAATGCTTGTTATGCTATAGCAGTAATACCATGCGTGAGAGAAGGAAGTTTTTTCTTTCGGTATATTTGATCAAAGTAGGAGTATAGAGGCGAGTGCTGGCCAAAAGAGAATGAGTGTAAAACTGAGAGTATTACGGTCTATCGGTTGAAGGATATAATAGGCAAGTATGAGTTGGAGTATAAGAATACATACAACTCATATTTTTATAGAGATATTTTTGTTTTGGAACCTTAGAGATTGCTTCTCCTGTTCTACGAGTGTTGGGATTCAATTGAGCATAATAGTTTTTATGAGACTAGAGTATAAAAAATGAAGTTTAGATAGTGAATTTATTATTATCAACTAGACTCTGATTAAAAAAACGTTCAAAATCTCTTTGTACTTCTCTTTGTCTTTCTTGCTCTTGAGTTGGTTTGTTTCTCTCAGAGATTCAGTACATATCTACTCACTCACGAACTACGGCAACTCATTGGTTTCTTTCTTGAGATTGATTTCAGTTAGCTTTTAATAAGTCATATTCATGCTCGAGATCTTTTCCTTTTTTGATGATTTCCAAAAGCGCGTCTGATTGAGATTTTGTTTTTCCAAACCTGCTACTTACCATTTTTCTATATGGACCTTTTTCGATTCTATATTTATATCAGTCTCTATCGTCTATAGATAATCTATTGATTTCAGTTGCGTTTTGAATACATATATAGTTGATAAAGGCATGAAATAGAGACGAGCTGAGACTTTGAAGTTCAGTTCAGAATCATTCACAATCCATCCTTTCAGAAACTAAATCTAAAATTCTTGATGTAGTATATCATTTTATACTGGCAATGTTATGGTCATATATAACAGGATCTCAACTACTTGTACAGAGTTCCGGTGGTATAACAATGTGATTTGTTCAAGTATTTACACTGTCTAATATTTCTTCTATGAGAAATAGAAAGCTTTCTTCTTGTGACTGTGATGTTACTTTTTCACATAAAAATCTTTCGGCTCTTGTTATAGGTATTTTGTGCATGATATCTCTAGAGTGAATTAATATTCTAAAATAATAGAAAATTAATGACTCTTGTCAATTTCAATGAATAAAATCTCTATATTTTTCTTTGAATATAGAATAACAGAATATCTGTAGATAAAGGGAAAGAAAGTAGTATATTAGGATGATGGAGTTCAGTATAGTAACTTGGAATTGTTTTTTAACTTGTTATTTTAGGAGAGTTGAGCAAATTTAGCTTTTTTTAATAATTCATTTGTCATAGAGAGGCTCTGCAGTGGTCACAATGCTTCTAATGTATTCACAGTGTTAGTCATATTTTCGAGTGACATTCATGCAATTATTATTTCTAATAGTGCTTCGGACTGAGATCTTCTTCATTCTCAAAAACTTCTTGTTACGGTTTTTGTGTCATTACCACTTTGTATCCTGTACAAGTATCAATCTCTTTTGTCGATTCTCAGTCTGTTGAATTGAAGAGCATTTTGTATACATATATGGTTGATATATGCATTGAAGACAAGAGTATTGATATTTGCAAGCGTTGTTCCTATCGAGATCTTTTCTTGTATTTCAGCGTTTAATAGCATTTCAATATCAGATATGACTCAGTCCCTTAAAGCTAAAATACTTTGAGAGTAGGTGATAGGAAGTTGAGATGCAGTAATGAGTCTGTGTGGGAGAGGAGTCTTAGAAATAGGGTTTGTTTGATTATTTTCTAATATTGTAGTTACAAAATCAGTGTAATTTTGAGACTCTATTGATTCTTCTATTCGTTCTCATAAAAACTGATCAGCATCAGCTATATGTATATTTCCCATAGTTTTAGTATTTTTTTATTTTATATATAAATTATGATAATAAAACAATGACTCTTGTCAATTTCAATGAATAAAATCTCTATATTTTTCTTGACTCAGATATAAAAATCTATAAAATTTTAGCACCTAGTATATTTATGTGCTTAAATTAATTTTCCCCTTTGAAGGTTTTATCAAAAAAATTAAGGGATTAAATAAAAAAACAATGACAAAAAAACATAATTTTGAAGCAGAGACTGGAAGGATCTTGGAGTTATTGACACACTCAATTTACTCTAATAAAGAGATTTTTCTCAGAGAGCTTATTTCAAACTCCAGTGATGCGATTGATAAGGCTCGTATAAAGAGCCTTACTGATACTACCTTTTTAAAAGAGGGAGAACAGTTTGAGATAGAAATATCTGTAGATAAAGAGAAAAAAACTATCGTTCTCAAGGACAATGGAATATGAATGACAGAAGAAGAACTCCACAACAATCTCTGAACTATTGCGAAGTCTGGAACCAAAGAGTTCGTAGAAAAACTCAAAAAAGCAAAAGAAGATGGAGATCATAATCTTATTGGACAATTTTGAGTAGGGTTTTACTCAAGTTTTATGGTAGCAGATAGAGTAGAAGTGACGACAAGATCTGGGTTAGATGCAAAGTCTCATACATGGAAAAGTGATGGAAAATCCAGCTATGAGGTAGTTGAGGCAGATAAAAAAGAAAGAGGAACGGAGATAACTCTGCATATCAATGAAGCAAATACAGAGCTTCTCGAAGACTGGAAGATACGTGAACTCATAAAAAAATACTCAAACTATGTGTGAGTACCTATCATGATGCTCGAAATAGAAAATGATGACAATAAAGGCAAGAGAAAACTTGAGCAGGTGAATGATAGTAAAGCTATATGGAAAAAGTCAAAATCTGAAATAAGTGACGAAGAGCTCAAGAGCTTTTACCAATCAGTTTCAATGGATTTTAATGCACCACTCACACACATACATACAAATGTAGAGTGAATGGTGAGCTATAAATCTCTCTTGTTTGTCCCTCAGAAAGCAAACATGTTTAAAAACCTATCTGATCCAAACATAGAATACGGACCAAAGCTCTATATACAAAATGTCTTAATACTCGAAAATGCAAAAGAGCTGCTTCCAGTGTGGCTGAGATTTGTTTCAGGAGTCGTTGAAACCAGTGATCTCCCTCTTAACATTAGTCGCGAAATGCTCCAGGGAAATAGTGCACTTGAGAAGATCAAAAAATGACTCACAAAAAAAGTGATAGCTGAGCTCAAAAAATCTCTCAGAAAAGATGAAACTCAATACGATGAGTTTCTCGAAAGTTACGGAAACTACCTCAAAGAAGGTATTCATTATGAAC
This sequence comes from Candidatus Altimarinota bacterium, assembly GCA_020631485.1. GTDB lineage: Bacteria > Patescibacteriota > Gracilibacteria > BD1-5 > UBA6164 > JAHDHC01. Next base: position 39,408 of record JAHDHC010000006.1, on the reverse strand, counting down.
AAGATATAAAAGAAGATATAGCAGAAGTACTCAAGTTTCAGAGCTTTCTTGAGAATAAAAATATTCTTCTTGAAAGCTATCTAGAAAAAGCTTCTCCTCTCCTCACAGAAGAGGGGAATGAAGAATGAGATGTTAAAGAGAGTGAAACAGCAAGTAGAGATTCTGAATCAAGTTCAGAATGACAAGTAATCTATTATATAACAGCGAAATCAAAATCTGAAGCACTTGCAAGTCCATATCTCAACCAATTTAAGGAAAAAAATATAGATGTACTCCTTTTGACTGATCCGATTGATGAATGGCTTGTACAAAGTCTTACTGAGTATCACTGAGCGAAACTTAAGTCGATTATGAGTGATGATATAGAGCTTTCAGAAAAAACAGACGAAGAAAAGAAAAAAGAAGAAAAACAAGAAAAGGATTTCAAGGACTTCCTAGAGCTCACGAAAAATATAATAGGCCAAGAGAAAATTGAGAAAGTAGTACTCAATAAAAATCTCTGATCAGCTCTCTGAGCGCTTAAGACACCAGAATGATGACTCAATCCTCAAATGGAGAAGATGATGAAATCAATGGGCCAAGATATACCTGCACAAAAAAGAATACTGGAGTTAAACCCAAATAATACTCTTTTAAAGACTATGAAAAAAGAGTTTCAAGCTGATATCAAATCAAAAGCACTCAAAGATCTTATCATGTATTCGTACTATCAAGCTATATTGCTTGAATGAGGCGAGCTTGAAAATATCTGAGAATTTATAGAACTCACACAAAAGTTTGCAAAGAAGTTCGTATAAGTTTTTCACTTCACATTATAAAAAATATCTTCTCAGATGAGAAGATATTTTTTATGCATTTTCAATCGTGATTTTTTGTTTTGCGACTTCGATCCCAGCTTGGGTAAATGCAAGATTTATAGTTTCTAGGAGATTTGATTTCATTGTAATAAAATTTGTATCACTGAGTATCCATGGTCTATATTGGACTCTGATGTATGAATCATCAAATGAATCAATAATCATAGTCGCCTCAGGACTTGTCAGAACTTCATCGAAACTGTATGCAACTTTTTTCAGGATAGATTTTATCTTTATGATATCTGCTCCATAGTCAAAGTGTATATCTATATCGATTCTCCTTTTTTCAGAAGAATTATAATTGCGTACTTCTTTATCGAGAAAATTGATATTTGGAATGGTAAATATAACTCCATCGAGTTGTTGCGCGGTTGTAAAGAGGGTATTGATTCTTTGTATCCTCCCTTGTTTCCCCTCTACTTCTATGAGATCATTTGTATGATAGGTTCATTGAGAAACCATGATAATTCAGGCTATGAAGTTTGAAAGAAATGTTCTCAGTGTAAAACCAATACCAAATCAGATTCACCCCATAAATATAGTCATATCAACTCAGAGGATTCCAAGTGCTACAGTGATTCAAGTAATAATGATCGTTATGTTTACGACACGACTCGTCATAAACAACATTTCCTGTTTATTTGCTCCTTCTCATCAGAGTTTTCCTTCGAGATAGGTAAATATCTTGTTACGGACGAGTTTAGCGATAAAAAAAGTAATAACAACTATAATAAGAGCTGAGACAAGTTTGAGAAACATGTCAGCACTGAGGAGTTTTGAAAGTCACTCAATAAAACTTGTGGTTGTTTGTACTTCTTCTCATGATAATACAGCAAAACTGTGAGCTATCTGTGACATGAAAAATATCACAAATAGAGATATTTTTAAAAATATATTCATAGTGTTTTACGCTATAAAAAATAAAAACTATGTATATATTGTAGCATAGTTTTTATATGGGAGCAAAAATACGGAGCTTTTATTTTAGTCTAAAATTGTAGTTATCTGGGACAAATTTCCCCTTTATAGCGCTCATACATTTTATGATATTATTGTGCCAGTGATCAGGACTAGATGCATATATAGGTTTTGATTGATCCTTGTTTCCATAACGACTCAGGAGTCGGATTTCATCATATTGGCTGAGATACTTGTTATTGAGTCATTTGATCATTGCATGTATTCCCGAGCGTGCATTTGGAAAAGTAATCGTAGCTCAAGAGTCAGTATTTCCGACATTTCAGATATTAAAAGGAGTTTTAAGATTTCTTCCTAGACCTGTTTCTGCAAGTCATATACACATAGTAAATGTTGGATCAATTCATCAATCGATTGATTCTTCAACCCATATGTCCCAATTTTTGAAACTCAGAGTAGCATATTTGTCTAAAAGATTTTTTTGTCTTTCGATTTCATTTGCCCCAGAGAGACGGAAGACGTTGTTTCATGTTGCTTGTCCAGCGTATTCATATCCCATACGCGCTTGGAAGTCTCAGTAAAATTTATAAACATATTTTTTTGGAATGTCTTTTATTTTAAGGTAGGAAAGGTCAAGAAACTGTAAAGGATCACTGAGTTCTTGGTTGTAAAATACTTCAAAGTGAAGATGCGCTCAGGTAGAGAGATATCATGCTCACTTCGTTCCAGGAATCCCTCAACTCTTTGCAAAAACTTCTCAGCGTTCTACAAAATCGTACCTGTCTACAAGAATCTCACTTGTATGTGCATATACAGTTACGTATCCATTTGAGTGTTTGAGTGCTATATATGAGTACTCTTCTGATGTTGGGGGAAGTATATAGATAACATATCCATCAGCTGCAGCCATAATATCTGTCCCCTGATTCAGTGGAAGATCGATAGCTCAGTGATCTGTTCCAAGAGCTTTTACATAGTTTGCATCATTGAACTGCGCGCTTATCCCATTTACTGGAGCTACTGGCCAATCGAGAAAGTTCGTGTCAGATATTTCTTCATCTTTGAGTTTTGCTTCAGCAGCAATAGCTCTATTGAGGTTAAAACATTTTTCTGATAAAAAATCTCAGGCATCTTCTTGTTCCTCTACGTTTACGTATTCACATTCATATTCGGCGAGGATATCTTTTTGTATCTCTTCAAACTTTAGTTGCTCTGCAAGTTGTTTGTCTTTGAGTTCTTTTTCGATCTCAATTTTATTTTGGATGAATTTTTCGTATTCTGCCTGCTCTCATTTTGATATTTCAAGAAATCTTTCTTTGAGTGCTTTTTTGTCACTCAGATTTTTCTTGCTTATAAACTCTTCTTTTCTGAGTACTTTGAGTTTTTTTATCTCTTTTTCGAGTTCTATTTTTTTGATATAGAGCTGACGAAGATAGCTTCTATGATTATCTAAAAGTTTTTTTCCAGTGAGTTGTATAAGTGTTTTATAGTGGCTGTCAGACAATAATTCTCATATATCTTTCCCACTCAAGAGCATTGCTTTTATGTTGTCTATTTCATCATCATTGTAGAGGGTATTAGATTTTGCATAGATATGGGAGATATATTTTTTTAGGTTTGCTTCACTTTTTTCTACTTTATCAGTCATAAAAGCAATAGTTTTTTGATTTGCTTGAATGCTTTTATTTGTTTTTACTACTTCTTTGTTGAGTTCTTCAATATAATTTATTGTTCTTTTGATATCTTCTTCGAGATTTGAAATGCTACTTTCAAGGGAGAATATTTCACGATCAACTATTTCTTTTTTTATTTCGGCTTCTTTTCTTTTTTCCTCAATTGAAGCACGTATGGATCCATAAAGATTTGCTTTTTTCGAAGCTTCTATGATTTTCTTATTTTCTCATTCTAAAAAAATATTGTCAGACTCAAAAATCATCTCGTATTCGAGATTTCTAAAGTTATCAATGGCATTTCCTGTTGATCCTTGAACTCACAGTGTGAGACTAAAGAAGAGACAAGAAAAAATAATTGTTTTTTTCACGAAATTAGTTCTGTTATAGATCCCTTCTATTTTACAGGATACGAACTAAAAAATCAAGTTATAACTTGATAAAAGTATGAAAAATAATATTATTTTTCATACTTTTATCATTATATACAAAAATGTCGACGAATTTTTATGAAACTCTTTGAGTAAGTAAATCTGCAAGCCAGGAAGAAATAAAAAAATCATATCGTAAACTCGCGATGAAATATCATCCTGATAGAAATAAGTGAGATAAAGAAGCTGAGAAGAAATTCAAAGAAATCAATCAAGCATATGATACTCTCTGAGATAGCAAAAAAAAGAAAAATTATGATATGTTTTGAAGCTCATGACCAAATCCATTTTCATGAGCTTGAGCTCAATGAAATGCAGATTTTTCGGGATTTGAAGATATCTTTTCATGATTTGGATGAGGGAAGTCTGGGTGATGAGCAAGTTTTGATTTTTGAGATATTTTTGAAGAAATGTCTTGATTTTGATCTACAAGAAATTCTCAAACTCAGCAAAAAAAACAAGTACAGCTCGATCTAGAACATGTATATGAAGTACCGATATTTCAGCTCATACTTTGATGTAAGATAGAGTTACAGTGAGCAAATAAAAAAAATGTAAAACTCAAAATCCCAAGGTTCACAAAACCCTGAACCAAATTTCGTTTGAAGTGACATGGGAAAAGCGTCTGAGGGAAGACAGGAAATCTGATAGTAAAAGTAGATGCAAAAATGCCCAAAAATATATCGGAAGTTGATATGAATATGCTCGAACGTATTAGTGAAAATGTATGATACTAAAAAAATACTTCAGTTTTTTCCTGAAGTATTTTTTTAATCTACATATATATATCCTCTGATAGAAGCATCATTTGCAGGAATCCTACGATAGGTAACTTCGTTGAGTCTACGATAGTTCATATCTACTACAACGAGCTGATTTCACTCTACTTTTTTCACGATTCCAACATGACCATATCTTGGATTGTATCATCTTCCTCAAAATACGATAATAGCACCTGGAGTCGCTCTATATCATGTAGCGTGTCATTTTGCACGTGCATTACGAAGCCACTGATTTGCATTTCCACCCCAGTTTACATTTTTGTATTGCCCAACAAACCGCGTACAATTCCCCCAATAAAATGTATGTTGAGGTTTTCTCCGCGTTAGAGTGTATCATCCTGATACTGGAGGCACATAAGTACTCGTCGCAGCTTTTGCAAAGCTGTAACCTCAACTTGTAGTTTTTGACTTCGTATAGGTTGGCTTCGGAGCAGGTGGAGCAACATATTTTTTTTCAGCTCATGGAAGAATGAGTTCCATTCATTTGGCTATTTCTCACTCTTTGATTTTATTTTGAGATTTTATGTTTTCAACATCTATTTTATACTCTTGTGCTATTTTTGAGAGGGTATCACCACTTTTTACAGCATAAATCAGTCCTGTTACCGGTGGTATTTTGATTTCTTTTCATTTTTCGAGCGTTTTGAACTGAGATAGATCATTTGCCCAGTAGATTGACTCTTTGCTGATACCAAAATCATTTGCGATAGAATCATAGGTCTCTCATTCTTTTACTACGTGTTTAATAACCTCGCTTGTTTCTGAAAGATCACGTTTGGTATTTGCACTGGTTTCGATACTGAGAAAAGAACTATTACTATAATTGTCTTCTTCTTCCTCTTCGCTAAATGCTCCGATAATACTTGATTCATCTATATTGTCCCTATCAAACTCAAATACAGTGTTATTTCCATACACCATTCAGAAAAAACTTGGATAAAAGGGAGCAACAATCATAATAGAGCTCAGTACAAATTTGTAGTTATACTTATGGTATAAACTTCTCATTGGGTTGAGTTTGTTGATATCCTCTTTGAGGATACGAGAATGTCTTTTTATCCTCGCTTTAACATTAACTTTTGAAGCCAATTGGTGATTTTAGAGTGTAATATCTTATTCAATTTTGTCACTTTACTATAACTCTTGAGATTAAGAAAATCTTAAGAACCTAGTACTAAAAAAAGAGATACAGTGAAATTATATCTCTTTTTGATACTTATGCAATACTCGTGACTTTCAATACAGTAATTTGTGGTTTAAATCATGTATTTTTCATGTATCTCTTTTTTGATTTCATTTTAAATACTCTTACTTTCTTTCCACTTTTTTGTTCGAGTACTTTGAGTTCTACTTTTGAACCTGATACAAGAGGAGAACCTATTTTAGTTTCTTTTCATTCTTCGTCAGATACAAGAAGCGCTTCTGTAGTGATCTTTTTTCCTTCAGCTACATCTTTTTGTTTTTTTACTTCGATCACATCGTCTTTTCTTACGATAAACTGATTTCCTCAGAGTTCTATTACTGCGAGCATAATTATCTTATTTTAATATATAAATACCTTTTAGATCTAATTTTTTTGTTGAAAACCTAAAAAATAAAAACCCTAATATTTCTTATTTTTTATTTCTTCTCCTAAAAAATACTTATAAACCATACAAGACTGCAATTTGTATGACTTATGTATATCTTTTAATGGCTGGGATGGAGGGATTCGAACCCCCGAATGACGGAGTCAAAGTCCGTTGCCTTACCACTTGGCGACATCCCAATATATGTGTTTCTTGTGCGTTATTTTTTGGTTTTGAGATATTGATTACAAGCCAATATTCTAAAACAAGACGTATTATATAAAAAAATATATGAAGTCAAAAAAATATTTTACTTTTTTGGCTTTTATATTATCATCTCTCTGAATTTTATTTCGATAATTCAGCAATCATGATGAAACTTCTACAGTTTGCAACGAAAAGACCCAAAGACTCAACTATACTCTGGTGACTCGTTGTCTTTTGACTCATTATATCACTTGCAAATTATTACAACTTGATATATCAAAATGATCTCTTAGAAACTCGTTTCTTTTGGCAAGATGTGAGTGAGAATACTGTGTATATTATAAAATGGCTATTTGTAGGAGTATGACTTTTCCCACTTTATATTTGACTCACACGTCAGTGTATTCTTAAAAAGAAATATATGAGATATGTTCAATGATGAATGTGAGTGCTTCTCTTGTATATGTCATCAAAAATTGTAGAAACACCAAAGCTTGATGTTGATGCACTTTTATTTCTCCTCGCTTTTCCAGCTCTCATAGCTGGTATAACAGGGAAGTGTATCACGTCAAAATGTTTGAAGTATAAAGAGAAGATACAAAAAATCCGTGTTTAAAAATAACTCTAAAAAAACAATTGTGACTTTCACAATTGTTTTTTTATTGCAGGGCTAAGGCTTATTTTAGACTGCTATTTTCATTTTTTCGAGTCCTTCTTTTGTTTTATTAATTGTTTTTTTCTCATTGTTGAGATTTTCGATTTCTTTGTCGATTTCTTTTACCTCAGCTTCAAGAGACTGTATTTGTTTTTTGAGACCTGCTATCTCGTCTTTTTTAGCTGATTTCTTTTTTTCTTCTTTTTCTATTGCGTCATTGATTCCTTCTTCGCGTAGAACAAGCTTAGAAATAGCAGCCTCTAGAATACCATCATGACTTTCTTCAGTATCTCACATCTCAACTTCTCATAGATCCAATTCTCAGATCTCAGGAAGAGAATCACCGAGATCTACATCCTCTTCTATTGCTATATTGGAAACATCATCTGTATCAGCTTCTGTTTCTGTAAGCGTCAGAGAATTGTCTACGAGAGAAATTTCAGCATTCTCATTATCAAGATTTAAATTTTCTAGATTCTCTCCATCGCTGTCTCATAGTTTATTTAGGTCTATTCCCATATCTTCAAAGCTCGTAGTATCTTCTCCTGCATCTTGTGCTTCTATGAGTTCTTCCTTTAGTTCGTCAGAAGTGCTCGATATTGAATCAAGACTGATGTTTGTTTCGGTTTGATCTTGTGTTTCTCAAGTCGCTTTTTCATCCTTGGTTTCAGAGGTTTCTTCACTTTCAATTTGTAGATTTAAGAGTTCTTCTTTTACTCAAACAGCTTTTGGAGTTTCTTCAGACGGAGCATTAGATTCTTCTTCTGCGTCAAATTGAATCATAGTTCCATCTTTTGTGGCTGTTTCAGTTACAGTGTCTGTTTTTGGAGTTTCTTTTTTAGGGCTTGTTTTTTTGTCGTTTACGATTTCAAGTCCTTCATCTCCTTCGTCATTAAATATAATGATGTCTTCATCTTCAGTTACACTTGGTGCCATAGAGTTTTTATGTTAGAGTTGTATTATATGATTCAATAATAGCACAGTTATTTTTTATTTGCAAAAAAAATGATTATACATACCATTCGACAACAATATAGCGATAAAAAGCTCATATAATATATATCTAAAAAATAGGAATTATGGATTTCTCAAAAGCATGAGAGCTCATGAAGCTCCAGCAAGAAGCGATGAAAATAAAAAAAGAACTCGAAAATACGTTTATCGAATCAGAAGTAGACTGACTTGTTATTACGGTAAATGGAGAAATGAAAGTGGAAAAAGTAGAGTTTGAAGATACAGCTATTATCTGAAACAAAGAAGCACTTGAAAAAGCCATCTTAGAAGCAGTAAATAAGTGAATGAAAAAAGCTCAAGAAGTAGCAGCATGAAAAATGCAATGAGTTATGGGACAAATGTGAATGAATCTTCCTGGAGGAATGGGGGGAATGTAAAAATAATATACAAAAAAGGTCTTTGGATTTGGGAGACCTTTTTTTGTAGCACTCTTGAGACTATTATCATCAGGCAATATCATATATGAATCCTATAATAAAACTTACGATTCCTCCTGCGGTGAGTAGTGCTATATAACCTATAAGCGTCCATTTAAGGAGATCTTTTCCTTTTTTTACTTTTTCATCATTCCCTCAGCTAAGTGTCATCAGTAGTCCTGCATACACTATCATAATTACAGCTCAAAAAGTCAAGATAACTCATATGTTTTGTATAAGATCATTTATGATATCATTTGTATCTCTTCAAACGACGAGATCTTTACTCTCAACAGTCACTTGTCATTTTTTTATACATCACTCAACAGCTTCAGTCAGATTTCATCACTCAGATACGTCAAAATCACATCCACTCGCATAAATACTTTGATGTGTTATAGCAAAACTCAAACAGAGACAGATAAAAGTTCCTATTTTTTTCATATTGTTAAAAGTTTATTGCTGAAATAAGCGTTATTATTCACCATGCGGTTGATACGAGGACGATTCACACAACAATATATACCACATGTAGCCAAGCTTTTTTAAATTGATCAGGTTTTCATTGGGCTGTCACAAAAAGATATCACACATAGAGAAATGCTCATACTACGATGACCCACATGATTTCAAATATAAAGTTTCTTATAAACAAAAGATAGCCCTGTCATACCTCGACACTTCCACGAGCACTATTTATAATACTCTCTCATTTTGGGTCTATATTTTCACGCAAAGAGTTAGCGTTTATAACTCAGCTATGGAGAAAAAATAAAAACTGAGAGAGAAGGGTGAAAAGTATAAGCTTAGAAATTTTCATTGTAAAGAGACTCATGTATTAAAAAATTTGGAGATTATTTAAGCCAGTGATGAGAAACCATGCACTCAGTGAGACAATCACTCATATGAGACTCCGTATAAACCAAAGTTTTGCTTTTTTGAACCTTTCTTCCTCTCATCAAGAAAGAATAAGGAAGATGCCACTGATCATGAGAGTGATAACGGCAACAGCTGCTACAAACTGTATAAACTCAGAAACAAAGACATTTATAAACTGTTCAAAAGCACTGTTGTTACCAGGTGAGAGTGTTTCGAATTCTCACCATGGGAGTTGTGAGTTTCCTCATCATTCTCAAGTGATATTTGGCATTTTTTGAGCCAAAGCATCAGAAAGTGATATGAGCAAAACAAAAGATCAAAGCAGTATTTTTTTCATGATTTATATATTGTAGATAATGAATCTCAAAGTACTTACTATGAGATAAGAGAAAAGTGCGACACAGAGTCCGATGATTCAGGCAAAAAATATCTCTTTTCACTTTGAGAGACTAGCATCATCTCAACGATGAAGAATCATGTATCATGCTCAAATAGTCATAACCAAAAGTGCAAAACCTCCTATAAAAATCATGAGGTTTTGGATAACAACTGCGAGAAACTCATTTGCTCCAACAACAGCTCACTCATCTCCTATAAATTTATCACCACGTCATGGAGTGATAGTTCATACATCAAGTACAAAATCAGGTTCTGATATGAGTGTTTCATTTGCTTGAGCTTTTCAAATGGCTCAATACAAAACAATAGACTGATAAGCGAAAAACGCAGATAATAACTTATAATACATAAAATAATTCATCAATTACAAACTTTATTCTATGCAAAGCTCAGTGTTTTACAAATACAAATAGCATGAATAATATGTTTCATACAAAAGTACAAAAAAAGAAGAATTTACATTTTGTATTTTCTTGTCCTGGCATATAATCCCTCCATTATTATTTATAGGTACAATAACTTTTTGAAAATGGTTTTTAAGAAAATATCTTTGTTTATATTTGCTCTCCTTTGACTCATGTGAGCTGTTTACTATACCTCTGCATCTTTTGAAGCAAAAGCTCAGCCTCAATTTCACATACAATTAAGCAACTCTATCTTTTTATGAATAGATGGACTCAATAGTAACATAGTCTGATATAAATCAGGGATAGATATAAGTGAGTACCTCCCACGTTCGTCATGTAATATGTATTCAAAATTTGTATGAAAATCTGATGATATCTATTTTTACTATCTCAAATACCAAGAAGCATGTGCAAACAATATGATAGTTTTACAGAAAAATGGAGTAAATATTTTTAGTTCTATGCACAGTCTCAAGTTTTTTACTACATTTGAGATTTATAATAAATTTACAGATTATTCTACGTCTGCACTCGAAGAAGTTTTGGTAGATCTATCAAAAAAACAAAGGACATTACAAGCATACAAAAATATCAACTCCGAAAATGCCGCGAGTTTCTTAGCGATTCGTAAAAAAAGAAAATATGACGAAGTGAGCTATGTTCACGGAATTATTCAGAATATATTAGAAAGTAGAGAATATCCGTATCTTATTCCAATACAAGGCTATGAGCTTCCAACGCAAAAATCTCATATGCCAAATTTCTCACGCGGATATAGAAAAGAATATACAGATGGAATCCATCATGGATGGGATATATATGCTCCAAATAAAACTCCAGTTCAAGCAATTGATGCAGGATTGATTGTACGTATTGTAGAAGGTTTTGAGTTTTCAGATCTGCAAAATATCAAACGTGGTCCACAACTCACAGAAGAAGAAAAACTTATCAACCTCGATATCCATAGAGGGAACCAAGTATGGCTCAAGACGATGAAGGGAGAAGTTGTGTTTTACTCTCATCTCGATGAAATAGGATCCGATATAGAAGTATGAGATCTCGTTTCTAAGGGAGCAACACTCGGAACTACATGAATTTCTTGAGTTCCAGTTCGAGCATATACTGATTATCATCTCCATTTTGCGATTCAGAAAAATCCATATAATGTGTATAAAGCCTGAAAATATTCATATCTCGATTATATGTGATGGGATTGGTTATTAAAATGACTTTCTATGGATGAAGTTAAAAAACAACAATATGATATATTTGTAAAATAACAGATGAGCCAACAAAAAGACTATATTGTAAAAAATAAAAAAGCTTTTTTTGATTATGATATCATTGATTCTTGGGAATGATGAATAGAACTTTTATGACACGAAGTAAAATCAATCAGACAATGACAAGTGAATCTGAAAGGAAGTTATATATCAATTATTTCTTGAGAGTTATATGTCAAAAATATGCATGTAAGCGTGTGGAAAGCGCTTCCAAACACAAGTCATGTTGATCCATTACGTGAGAGGAAGTTATATCTAAAAAAGAAAGATATAGAGCATCTCATCTGAAAAGTGAAAGAAGCAGGTCAGAGTATCGTCCCCCTAAAAATTTATCTTAAAGGAAGTCTCATAAAAGTTCAGGTTGCACTAGTCAAATGAAAGAAGCTCTACCAGAAAAAAGAAAGCCTCAAAAAAAAGACTATTGATAAAGATATACGAAGAGCAATGTCAAAAACATATTAAAATTGCTCTTTTATTTTGAATTTTTTTTTTGCAGGTTATACTCATATATGATAAAATTATTTTAGTGATACAAATATAGCTCGTGAATACACTCTTTGAAAAATTGTTATCATGATCACAGCTTTGTGAAAAAGATATACATGACATACGACAAATCTTTTGTATTCTTCCTCCTGAAAAACAGCAAAGGCTCATAAGCAATTTTGAAACCCTCCGCTACAATATTGAGAGGATCAATGCAGATATAGCTATAGAGCAAAATATACTGTTTGAAAATATTATTACTGATTTTGATGAGCTTCTCAAAGGATCAAAGAGTAAGAATATTCAAAATCAAGCTCAAAAAAGTATCGATAGCTTGAAAGGAGAAATAAACTAAAAAATAAAAACAAAAACATGCTTCATGAGAAAAAATCTACTCTTTCTGAGATTAGAGATAATGAACCAGTCAGCTTAGCTCAGCTAGACACAATGCTCCGTCAAATTGAAGAAAATTTGGTAGATGGACCTCATATAGATGATCATGTGAATCTGACAAGACTTCTAGCAAAAAGAATACTCATAGAAAAGCCGGAAAAGTGGGAATATGTTAAGGCTAGACTCAACGAACTCAGAGTACTCTTAGAAAGGTGATGACATGCAAAACAAACTGCAACACAAGCATCATGAGATACATGATACACAAAAATACCTGACAATGTTGTTGCTTTTAGAGGGAAACCTGAAGAAAAACTTCCACAATCTGAAAATAATAGCGTACAAAAAAAAGCAGCTTAGGCTGCTTTTTTTGATGTAGACTTTTTGTAGTATCTGCAAAAATCTGTGAGTTTACATGTTTCGCATTTTGGTTTTCGTGCTATACACTGATATCTTCCAAAAAAGATAAGTGTGTTATGAAGCGAGGCAAGATCTCATGTAGTTATAACTCTTTCAGCCTCTTTATCTGTTTCAAGTGCAGATTTGGTATTTACAATACCAGTTCTATTGAGCACTCTATGCACATGTGTATCGACTCAGAGAAATGGAGCATTATCAATAATTCATAAAAATACCTTTGCGGTTTTTATTCACACTCAGGGAAGAGCTGTAAGTTCTGCAAGAGTTTTTGGGATAATTCATTTGTGTTTTTCGAGGAGTATCTGACTCGATTCATATATGAATCTGGATTTATTTTTATAAAATGAAATAGTATTTATATATCATTCTATCTCAGCTACTCATAGTTTGAGTGCGTCTGCTGGTTGTTTGAGTACTGTATGAAATATTGCATTTACCTTATTTACTTGTTTATCTGTTACTTGCGCTGACATCAGTATAGCCATAAGAAGTTGATATTCTGTTTCGTAGACGAGCTCTGTCTCTGGGTTTCAAAACAATTCTTCACAGTAGTCTCTAAGTCTTTTTATTTTTTCTGCACGTTTCATATTGGTATATATAAAATTATTTATACTATATACTAAACATATTTTTTTTTCTGACAACTATGATATATATTTATGCTCTTTCAGACTCAAATAAGCATTTTCAGACAGCTATCGATGAGTACATAAAACGACTCTGAAAAAGTATTACATTAAAATATATAAAGCCTAGCAAGAAAAATACGAAAAACGAAATTATTGCTGATGAAGAAAAGAAGTTATTAAAAGAACTGAGTCAACGAAAATGATACACTGTGCTATTGGATATATGAGCAAAACAATTCAAAACTGAGGATTTTCATAGCTTTGTAGAAACCCAGCTTCAGCAGAGTGTAGATATCTACATAATCATATGAGGGATTTTTTGAGTATCAGAGAGTATAGAAAAATATGTAGATACAAAGATATCACTCTCTGATATGACATTTCCACACTCAATGGCGCTCCTTATGATACTCGAGCAGATTTACAGGTCTTATACCATAAAGGTTTGAAAAAAATATCATCACTAAAAAAGACAAGAATAATATTCTCGTCTTTTTTAGTGTGAGCTTGTGAAAAATACTACTGATATAGATCTCCGATCAAAGGCTCAGAGTCGACTACTGGAATAGTGTTTGCAAAGGTTGAAATAAGACCATTGGTATCATTTGCAGGATCAAACTTTGCATAGGTTCCGTTTATCCTGGCCATTGCTACATCATTTTTTATGATAGTTCCAGCTATTTGATAAAATGAGAAATCTCAGTTATTTGCTGCAGCATAAACATATTCTTGTTTTCTATCAAAACTATTTGGATCTTTAAACTCTGCTCAGTTTTGATTGATTTGTATAAAATCTATATTTCACACAAGATAGCTCACTCATGGAGTTCAGAGTGTTGATCATGAGTTATTCACAACACTTGAGAGTGCAACCGTGTTATTAGTGTTGGTATTTTGTACTATAGAATTCAATGTTATACTGTTTCTTGAACGAACTACTTCTATAGCAGATGCGAGGTTACGAAGGTCTGAAGTTACCTTTGCATTACGAGAGTCGTCATTATAGCTACTGAGAGTTGTAAAACCTATAGTTGAAAGTATAGCTAAGATCACTATCACAACAATGAGTTCAACAAGAGTAAATCCTTTTTTTGTTTTTTTCATATTGTTTTGTAAGGAAAAAGTAATGAGAATATTCATATATTATAAAAGCTAGCAAAAGCTAGCTTTTATAATATATGAAGTGCTTAGTAGAGGTTGTTTCCTGCTCCAAGAGAATCTTCATTTGAAAGAGGAGTTGTATCACCGTTTCTTGATACAAGACCTGCAACATCTGTTCATTGTTGAACATATGTTCCGTTGACTCTTACTCTAGGTATATCATTTTCTATGATTTGACCAACAAGTTGGTAGTAAGAAAAAGTGTTTGTTCCGTTAGTACCAGTAGTGTAAGCGTAAAGATAATCAATTTCTCCAGCTGGGTTGTTTGGATCTTTGAAGTCTGTACCGTTTTGGTTTAGAGCAGCAAAGTCTATGTTTCAAACGTTGTAGTTTCCAGCAGCGATAGTAACACCACTTCCTACAGTTCCTGATACAGCATTTGCACCAGTTGTAGTTTGTCCAGCACCACTTATGAGGCTAGAAAGGCTTATACTTTCTCTTGTTCTTTTTGTTTCAATTGCAGAAACAAGATTTCTAAGATCAGAAGTTACCTTAGAGTTTTTTGCTTCAGCTCCATATCCTTGAAGAGATATAAAGGCAATAGTACCAAGAATTGCAAGAATCGTAATTACGACGATGAGCTCAACAAGAGTGAACCCTTTATTTTGCATTTTTTTCATGCACGAAAATTAAAATTTAAAATTACACACAAAACTTTAATATTATATTAAGTTTTGCAATTTTATACTACTAGAATCTTTAAGAGAAGCAAACCTTTCCCAAAAAAATGACTTGACTCCAAAGGGAAATATGAGTTATAAGATATTGTTATTATTTCCTAGTCTAGATTTTAGAGTGTTTACCAATTAATCATTTATCTTAAAAAATATATTTTCGGGTTTTGTCGAAATTTTTTGTATGAAAAAAGGTGAATTTCTGATCGTAACTTTATTTATATCATTTCCATTCAATAGTATGTCATATGCTTCTTGTTTTTCTAAACCACGTATTTTATTTTTTAAAAGTTCTGAATAGTATCATTTTTGATCAAAGGTATTTCTCACGAGGGCTTCTATCTCCATAGTTGCCTTTATCCTTACGATTCAGTCATCGTTAATCCTATCATATATGTTATACAAAAGTATAAGTGACTCTTTATCTATGATTATAAGTTCTTGATTTTCATCGATTATTTTGTCTTGAGCTATACTTTTGAGTTGTGAAAAAACAAAGTTCTTATTGTAAAGAAAGGCTTTGAGTTTTATACTCCCATCAAGTTCAAATTTTCTTTTTTTCTCTCATGGAACAGTGTTTGCAGTATTGTTGTATATAAAGTCAGAATATTGGAGAGAGGAATCGCTCAGTAAAAGTGCATAGTTCTCATTATTTTCTGTATTTATAGCTTGTATCTTTTCTTGGAGTTTTTTTCTTGCTTCGTTTTCAAGTTTGAGCCTGAGTAATTTTGCTCAATTTTCTATATCATCCTCTCATACCACAACTTCATAGCTATCACTTCATCCACTGAGTTCTTTTGCTTTTCAATATATTCTGTTTTTAAATTCTCATTGTAAACCAGGTATATTTAAGACTATATTTTGAGTGTTTGCTCTTGTTCCTACGAAATTTCATTCTTGATCAAATGGTTCAGCGACAACATATACGATCGTAGATGCTGCTTCTTCACTTTCGCTGAGTTTTCCTTGTATCGTAGTTTTTTTCTGAATTTTATAGATGATCCCTTCTTCACTCACAAGCCTTGTTCCTTGTACAACAGTAATAGACTTTGTAAGTTCATTGAGTATCTCTACTTCTCAACTTGCTTGTGTAGTAGTTTCATAATCTATATTTGTAGATGAAAATGTATCTTGCAAGCTGACTTCGATATCAACTGTACTCATCTTGATCATATTTTCATCTAAACTCAGTTCTTCAGAATTGTGAAATACAAAATTTCTCTGTACTTTCATGATCTCAACTTCAGGTGTGACATAGATATAGGTCTTGTGTACAGCAAGGTAAAATATAAAGAGTAAAAGAATCAGTGATATGAGAAAAATACTCAAAACAAATATAAAAGGGAATGAATGTTTGTACTTTTTTGGAACCTTTTTTTTCAATTTTTTTTGTATCTGGTTTCACTTTTTTTTCAGTTCGTATTGGAGATATTCTCAAAAACTTGTGTTTGTTTTAAGCAGATGCTGCTTGTTTTCTACATGTTGTTTAAGATATCATTCATCTTTTATGAAACTTGATTGTAAGCCTACTTTTTTTATGTAGGATTTTGCAGAAACATCTTTTGTTACGATGATTATTTTTTTGCTTTTACAGCTTTTTTTAAGTATTTTTAAACTGCTATAATCATGTAAAATCCCGTGTCATATAGGGAAATGAAGAAATACTTCAGTGTCTTTATGAGTTTGAACTTTTTTTATGGCTTCTAGCAGAGAATCATTTTTTTTTATTTTGATCATTTTTGGGCTTAGATGATTTTTTCTTATGCTTAGAAAAATACTTATTTTATAAAGAATGTAAATTTATATTGTTTGTATTTTTTTGAGATTTTATCGCTTCTAAAATTATCTTTTTGTGTTCATTACATTTCTTATATACTCTAAAAAGACTGTATCACTATTATGGATTTATATGATATATAAACTTTGTTTATGTCTTATATAAATTCAAAATATGCTTTTGATATAGTACCTTATTTTCAATACAATAATATATGATTTGAATCTCAGACAATAATGTTGCTTCATTGAAGCAATTAAAAAAAGAGTATACCATAGCCTGAAAAAAATACACTTTTGAAACAGGGAAGCTTGGACTCCTCGCATCCTGAGCTATTACGATGAGTGATACGCACGGAAATATGCTTTTTACTACAGCCGGTTTTAAACAAGTATGAATCAATAAAAAAGCAGACTTTTTCCCACTCGTAGTAGATTACCAGGAAAAGTACTATGCAACTGGAAAAATTTGAGGAAATAGATTTATGAAAAGAGAAGCAAGGCCAAGCGAAAATGCGACACTCACTGCTCGTATGATAGATAGACCAATACGACCAATGTTTTGAAAAGGGATTGTAAATGATACGCAGATAATATGTACAGTTCTTTCATCAGATAACGCCTCTGAGCTTGGTTCATGGTGAATAAGTTCTGCTTCACTTGCTCTACTCCTTGCTGGGACACCATTTGAATGACCAGTTTCAGGGGTAAAAATTGTTCTCACGGAGTCATGAGACTATATATACGACCCAAACTTTGAACAAGAAAAAGATGCAAAGCTCCATCTCGTAGTAGCAGGGACACTTGATGCTATTACTATGGTAGAAGCATGAGCGAAGCAAGTAAGTGATAGGGAAATGCTTGGTGCACTAGGATATGCACATGACATAATCAAAGAACTCTGCCACGCACAAAATGATTTTTTAGAAGCATACAAAAAGCAATATGCTTTTGAAGAACTTGAAGCAAGTTATAATGTGACTGATGAATCGTTATATGAAAAAGTTTCAGATTATCTGACAGAGGAGAAGCTTCAGGTTTTGTATAATACTGGAAAAAAAGAATTTCAATATGCTCTTGATGCACTTGATCTAGAAGTCAAAGACTACCTTGTGAAAAACAAGATATATGAAGTAGAAGAACATCTTCACGAAGATATTTTAGAGTCAGCAGATCTAGATTTTGTAGGAGATCTTGTATATAAACGAGTGAAATATGTGATGAGAAAGAAGATTTTAGAAAATGGAGAACGTCTAGATGGAAGAGCTCCAAATGATGTCAGAGCAATAGTTTCAGAAGCAGGACTTCTTCCAAGAACTCATGGAAGTGCTCTGTTTCAGAGAGGAATAACACAAGTTCTCAATATCACGACTCTTGGCTGACCTGAGGATAAACAAATAATTGATGGGATGTATGAAGAGTCAGAAAAGAGATATCTACATCATTATAACTTTCCTCCATACTCTGTTGGAGAAGTACGTATGATGAGATGAGTCGGGAGAAGAGAGATATGACATGGAAGACTTGCTGAAAGAGCCCTTGAACCAGTACTTCCATCAGAAATAGATTTTCCGTATACGATTCGTACTGTTTCAGAAGTAACTACATGTAATGGGTCGAGTTCGATGGGGTCTGTATGTGCTTCCACGATGAGTCTTATGAACGCCTGAGTTCCTATTACTGCTCCTGTTTCTGCTGTTGCTATGGGGATGATATATGATGATGTGACATGAGATTATGTTATACTCTCTGATATACAAGCGCAAGAAGACTTTTTATGAGATATGGATTTTAAAGTAGCTCGTACAAAAAAAGGAATCACAGCTATGCAGTTAGATGTAAAGATAGCATGACTTGCAATGGAAGTCTTTGAAAAAGCTTTTTCACAATGAAAAGAAGCATCTGATTATATTTTAGATGAAATGTTGAAAACTCAGTCAGGAGTTGCACCAAGCCTTTCTGAATACGCTCCACTTATCATGAATATGAAAGTACATGAAGATAAAATAAGTCCCATAATTGGAAAATGAGGAGAAAACGTGCAAAGAATGGAAAAAGAATATGGGGTAAAGATATCTATAGCAGATGACTGACTCATTACTCTCACTGCAAAAGACCAAGAAAGTTGAAAAAAAACAATTCAGGATATTGAGGACAAGATCTGGGAACCTGAGCTTGGTTACAGTAATGAAGGAGAAATTATAAAGATTATTGATGGAGTTGGAGCTATAGTTGCACTCAAAGCGCAGCACACATGAATGATCCATATATCAAAACTCTCAAAAGAGAGAATTCAAAAAGTCGAAGACGTAGTAAAGGTATGAGAAAAAGTAAAGTTTGAAGTCATACAAGTCGATATGCAAAAATGAAGGATAGGACTCAAAAAAATAGATTAATTTTTCACTATATTCTTGAAACTTAAGCCTATATTAAAAAAGTTTGCCATTTTTATATTATACATATAATATGCATGCTTTTGTTTATAATCTAACAAAAAACTATTATGAAAAAAGTACAAATCTTATCACTTCTTTTAGCAACTGCATTACTTGCTAGTTGTGGAGAAGCTATAACTGATGTAAAAGATGCAGCAGTAGATGCAGGAACAAGCGTAACTGAAGTTGCTACTGATGCTGTTGAAGCTACTGTAGACGTTGCTGGTAATGCAGTTGATGCAACTGTAGATGTTGCAGGAGATGCTGTTGAAGCTACTGCTGATGTTGCTACTGACGCAGTTGAAGCAACTGTTGACGCTGCTGGTGATGCTGTTGAAGCTGTAACAGATCCAACAACTGATGCTGAAATGGAAGCTGCAACTCAAAAAGCTGAAGAAGAAGCTGCAGCGAATAATAGAGCTGCTGCTGAAGCAGATGCTGAAATAGAAGCAGAAATGGAGGCTGAAGCAGATGCTGAAGTAACTCCAGAAGACGAAGCGTAATAACTTCGCTCAATAAAAAATACTCTCAAAGTAAATGAGAGTATTTTTTATTGTTGTATTATTTTTTCAATTGGTAGTAGTTTCTTCAGACTCTTTCTATGTACTTTTTATTTTGTAAGTTCATATAGATAGTAGCATTTTTCACATTTCTTACTTTGAGTACATTTGTGATTATATCTTCAGTTTTCATAGCATCTCCATTTTCTTTCATAACATCTATGATGACATCTAGTACTGTCCCAGATTTAAATCACCATTCTTTAAGAGCGTAGATTCATCTTCCGATGAGTACGAAATCGTTGTTTCTTATAAGCTCGTTATGAATTGTTGAAATCTTTACTTTTTCTCAGAGATATTCGGTTATCTTATTTGATATATCGACGAAATGCATAGGAATTTTTTCTTTTTTCATCACGTAGATCGCTTTATCTTTGAGTGTTTTTGGATTGAGAATCTTCCACTTTGTGAGTCAAACAAGGTTTCCTTCTCATTTTACGATGTCTTCAAAAATATCCCATATACTATTTACGAGAACAAAATCGAGATTTGCATAGGTTTGTTGAAGATTTCTGTAAACAATCGAAAATAAAAGTCTGTCTTCAATAACGTCTTTCTTTTTCTTGAGGGCTTTTACTGAATCTTTATGTATTTCAGATATGATTTTTGTATTGACATCATCTAAGTAAAAATATGTTCTGTATCAGAGCTTTGGTTTTGATTTACTGATAGTTTTTTCTGCTTGAACGATAATTTCGAGTATCGAAGGGTTGAGGTTAGATTCTAGATCACTTTCTTTGATTATTGCGTTTACGAGACTGTCTTTTGTCAGCACTCCTCAATGTACTTTAAGTATTTCAATAGCCTTTTCTTGAAGACTTCAGAGATTACTACTCCTGATTACTCTTCCTATTTTTTCGATTCAAGAAGCTTCTATTTGTCTTACTCTTTCTCTTGTTATATTTGGCTTGAAATTATTTCCTATTTCTTGAAGAGTTTTTTTGCTACTTCCAAGTCCTATTCTACTACAAATGACTACTTTTTCTTTTTCACTTACAGATTGTAAAACCTGGTTGAGGGACGCGGTTATCTCCTTTTCTGTTGTTGGAGACATACGATTATCTGTAGACATAATTATATATTTAATTTTGTATTATTAAGCTTACTGAAAAATATAATTATTTTAAATCGAAAGTCAATTATATTATTCATTTTATTGCTGATATATTGAAGTTGTAGTCCATTTTTAGACTTCAAATAATTCATACATATCAAATCTTTCCATTGAGTTTTGTTTTTTTTACGATTATGGTGTAGTTTTTGAGAAAAGGGATTACATTTTCTTCACCTATAAATACATTTACTCAATTCTCTAAAACTACACTTTCTATAAAGTGTGAAAAATTTTCCTTGTCTTCAAGTATGCGTATTATTTGTAGAAGCTCATCTCACATTTTTTCATAGTTATTTTGCAAAAAATCTGCAATACCACAGTAACTGTAATGTCATGTTTCAGGGATAGAAAAAAAAGAAATTTCTTTTGTATTTTTTGATAGCTCAAAACATACTTTATGCGTAAAATCTCAGAGTTTATCACTGTTAGTTGTTCCAGTGTAGGTATTTTCTTGACTCAAAAAGTGATCTGGAATCTCTTCCATTAAATAGTTTACAAATGCTCTCAGTCACTTTGCTGTTGGTAAGCGTCCAGCAGAATTATATGGCTGATAGACGAGCTCCAATTGCTCAAGTTTTGCCATATCGTTTCTGATGGTAGCTGAACTCACTCCAAGATCATATTTCTTGAGTAAGAGCTTACTTCCAATAACGTTTCAAGTGTTTATATATTCATCAATAATGATTTTGAGAATATGTATGTTTCTCTCTGTAAGTTGACTCATTGTATGTTTGCTAAGATACCTTTATACTATAGATATATTTATGTGTTTTTCAAGAATTTTTTAAGTGCTTGCTTTTTTGCTCACACTGAGAAAATATGCTATTATATCTAGTATATTAGCACTAAAGATTCTATTAGGTGGGAAAACTATTTAAAAAAATCAGTCAGTCAGTTATGAGAGCTGATGTTTTTATAGTGCTTATCCTCATCTCTAACACTCTCCTGTATTGATTTTGGAATGGACGTGATATTAGTATCTCGACAACAGAGTTTTGACTTTTGATGCTTATAAACTCATTTTTTGTAGTAGGGGTTATCAATAAATTTTATGAATGACCTATTGGCATATTAAAGAAAAATATCCAACTCTTTGTCGTCTGAGAGCTCAAAGATGACAATATATTTTTTCAACAATGAATCAACCCAAGACTTAATTATGTAGGAACATTTTTTTGAAGAGCATTGAAAACACTGAGAAGTATTCATGATGAGTTTATGCATGGAAAAGACATAAAATCTGAAGTAAACCTCGCATCTGAACTCCAATGAAAACTTCTCAAGAAAAAACTTCTCGAAGTCCCTTCACTCAATATAGTGGCACGCTCTACCCCAGCATGAGAGGTTGGAGGTGATAGTTATGATATTATCATGCAAAATGACAATTATTATATCTATGTCTGAGATGCTACAGGACATGGAGTCTGAGCATGATTTGTAATGGTCATGGTAAATGCACTCATAGCCGGATTTTCAAAAATCTATGCTTCATGAGCTGATATCTTAGCAAGTACAAATGATATACTGAAGCCACGTATCAAATCAAATATTTTGATGAGCATGTTGCTTGTGAGATGGGATGAAAAACAACAACGTATATTTATGACCTGAGCGTGACACGAATATCTCCTTATATATAAAAATAAATCAGAAAAATGTCATATGATTAAATCATGAGGTCTTGCTCTTGGTATGACAAAAAATATTCACAAACTCTTAAAAGAACGTGAAATTCAATTTGAAAAAAATGATGTTATAGTACTTTACAGTGATGGTATTACCGAAGCTATTGATAGACCACAGAAAGATGGGAAGGAAAAAATGTTTGGAGAACAAAAGCTTATTGAAGCTATCGAAGAAGCACCAAATATGAAGTGAAAAAAACATAAGTCAGCTATTTCAGTATTTAACAATATCACGATAGAACTCTCAAAACATATGTGATACAAATATGCGCAGCTTGATGATATTACGCTTACAACCATACATTATAAAGATGAGTACTATAATAAAGAAGATGATTTTAGTACAAAAATAGCAGATGATTTTATAACCGAATGGAACTGGGATTAGTCATAATTCTTGCAATCAGTTCCAAAAAACTTAGTATAAATTCATATAATTCATACTAAGTTTTTATTTATGCTCCACAAAAAACATACAAATCCTCATCTCAGCTCTCCTCAGAGCTTATTTTTATCTCAGTTTTCCTCCCCTGATAAGGGGAGGCTAGGAGGGGTTATTGCCTTCACTCTTGTTGAATTGATAGTGGTTGTAACGATCCTTGCGATTCTCGCAACTATCTGATTTGTCAGCTACTCAAGTTATCTCATCTGAGTCAGAGATACCAATAGAATAGCCCAGATGACCAAGATGTCAGATGGACTCAATCTCTATTCTACGAGAAATGCACTTCCAATCCCAGAGGATTATGTAGAAGTACAGATCAATGGATCTTTGATCTGATACCAGTGATACGCTGGATCAAGTGTGCTTGAAACTATCGAGTACGAGAAGGGAGGAGTTGATCCAAAAGACAATACCTATTTTACCTACTATCTCACGAAAGACAGGAAGTATTTTCAACTCTTGTGATTTCTTGAGGAGTGATCTGATCTGACAACGGATAGTTCCCCCTCAATGAGGGGGATGCCTGAAAAGCAGGGGGAGCTGAGTTTGGTGGATAGAGCATATGCTAACACTTACTCTGAGAGGATTCCGACAGTACTGTGAAAGAAGCTCTGAGTCCTGACTGATGATCTCAATACTCCGATCCAGGAGATATGAAGTGTGACTACAGCTGGGCTTCTTGATATCTGATCTACGTCGGATAGTTACAAGGCATACTTGAAAGATGATGATGTGATAGAGGGGGATAGTACTGATCTTGTGTCAATCAATCCAAGTGGGAGTTGTTTAAGGATCAAGCAGATGAAGGGATCAAGTAAGAGTGGAGTGTACAAGATCAATCCAGATTGAAACAACGCATTTGAAGTATACTGTGACATGGAGACTGATGGAGGAGGATGGACCTATGCGACAATGCTTGCAGATAGCACAACAAGAAACTTATTTGATACTTGAAATACAAAAAAAATAACAAGTATTACAAGTGACATTTCTTCAAAGTGAACCATCAGTAATATATGGAACGATGATCAGAATAAAGATATTATGCTTGTGTGTAAAACAACAAGTGAAAATCACAAAAGTTATGAAAGCCCTTTTATCATCTATTGATACTTGAAGGCAGATATATGAAATTTAGAGAGACAAACGAAACAAGCTACACCATTTGCAACTAAGAGCTTAAAAGCGAAATATAGAAATAAGCAATTTCAACTATGAACAGGTTATGCATGAAGTAGTGCAGCTACAAGTCATTATATAGTTGATACCTGAAATTTGGTATTTGCCTTAGCTTCATGAACTGTTATGACTGTTGAGCCATCTTGGTCATCAAACTGACCAACCTACACTACATGAACGAATAGTAGTCAGCCTATTGATACTACAAATTATTGTATGACCGCAATTAGATAAGAGTTAAAAGACTTTACAGAAAAATGTAAAGTCTTTTTATTGCGACAAAATTGAAATAAAACAAGTTTTGCTTAGACTGGGATCAAAGAAATTTAGCGAAATAAAAAATAATAATGGCTGATAAAAGTAAGCTTTTAGCCTTGGTGAAAAAGAGATATACTTGAGATCTTTCAGGTTATGGATCTGTTTCATGAAGGAAGGAGACAAAGGTTTCAAAAAAAACAGAAAGTGATGCGATTACAAAAGAGGAAGAACAGTCGTTTAAAGAATATAGTGATGCTCTTGCCTATGTAAAAGATGTTATTTCTCCTGCTTTTATGCGTGTGTATCCAGATAAGATACGTGTTAATAATACGTATGCAAAGACCTATTTTATATACGCGTATCCAAACTATCTCGAAGGGAATTGGCTTTCACCCATCATTAACTGGGATACAAAGTATGATATCAGTCTCTTTGTATATCCGATAGATTCTTGAAAGATACAAAAGTATCTGAGAAAAAGACTGACAGAGCTCAACTCTGAAAGATCTATGAATGCAGATAAATGAATCGTAAATGATCCAGCAGTTGATGCCCAGATCCAAGATGTAGAGGAGCTTCGACACAACCTCACAAGATGACAGGAAAAATACTTTCATCTTTCTATATACATAACTATATATTCAGACAATGAAGAGAAACTCAATAAGATTTGAAATGATATAGAAACTATTCTTGCTGGACGTAATGTCTTGCAACAACAGAGCTATCTCCGTGCTGAGCAAGGTTTTACAGCTACGTGACCTTTTGCAATAGATGAACTTGGAGTATTTAGAAATATGGCTACAGGAGCTGTTTCTACAGCTTTTCCTTTTTCCTCTTCTACATTGAGTCACGAAGATGGTATTCTTTATGGAGTCAATACTCACAACAATTCACTGATTATTTATGATAGATTTAAGGCTGAAAATGCAAATATGTGTGTATTTGCGAAATCATGAGGATGAAAATCTTTTGCAGTGAAACTCGAAATACTCAGAGCTCTGATGCTTGGAACTGATGTGATTGTGATAGACCCAGAAAATGAATATAAGAATCTCGTTGATTCTATATGAGGAAGTTATCTCGATGTGAGTCTGAATTCAAATCAAAGAATTAACCCTTTTGATCTCCCACTCAAGCTCAAAGACCAAGATGCAAAACCATGAGATCTCCTGAGAAGTTGAGTAATAGCACTTTTAGGGCTTATGAATCTCGTACTTGGAAAAATGACTCCACTTGAGGAGTCAATTATGGAAAAAGCTATCATAACAACTTATAGTCTCAAGTGAATTACTTTTGAAGATGATGATATAGTAGGAAAGGAAATACCAATCATGAAAGATCTAGAGTCGGTACTTGAGACTATGGATTGAGCGAGCACACTTCAGAAAAAACTCGAGAAATTTACGAGTGGTATATTTTCTGGGCTTTTTAGTAAGAGAACAAATGTAGACCTCTGAGAAGGTCTTCAAGTATTTTCTGTCCGTGATCTTGACGATATACTGAGACCATCAGCTATGTATGTGATTCTTAATCATATATGGAACAAAGTAAAAAGTTCAAGCAAAAATAGACTTTTAGTCATAGATGAGGCATGGAATATTATGCAGTATGAAGATAGTGCGAAGTTTCTGTTTTGACTCGTTAAAAGAGCCAGAAAATATAAGCTCTGAGTAACTACGATTACTCAGGATGTTGAAGACTTTATCGGAAGTCCTTATGGAAAGCCAATTGTTACCAATTCTTCTATCCAGTTATTACTCAAACAATCAACAGCTTCTATTGATGCACTCCAAGATATTTTTAAACTCACAGACCAAGAAAAAAATATCCTTCTCAACTCCGCAGTGGGACAATGACTCTTTTTTGCAGGTACGGAACATGTAGCTATCCAAGTTATAGCGAGTTACTTCGAAGAAAAGGTGATTACGACCTAAGTATGAGTTTTATGGAGACGATTAAAAAAAGACTTTAGAATAAGTCTTTTTTTAATGCTGGTATTGATTTCTTAACTAGATTTAAAAAGTTTTTAACATGAGTTTAGCGCTTCGTTTTGTCACGATTTTTTTGCTAGATATAATTGTATGAGTTCGTTGCTCATAAATGAAGCAAAAAATCCTTAGGATGGCTTACATAAAAGAAAACGAGTTGTATAACATTTTAGTACGTAATAAGCACCTTTTAAAAATCATGTGATATGATAACTTAATAGCTACTATAGACATAGGGAGTTCGAAAATCAGAACGGTGATAGGGAAATTTGATGAAGAAAATGATTCAAATCTGCATATTTTGTGAGTATGAAATGTAGATTCTACATCTATCAGAAAGTGAAATATCCTCGATATGGAAGAGTTTAAAAACGAGCTCGATAAGTCTCTGGAAGAAGCTGAGAAAATGGCATGAGAACAAATTGCTGGAGTATACATTTGTCTGAATTCTTCGTCTATGGAAGTAATCCAGTCAAAATGAGTAGTAGCAATATCTGGATCAGAAGTTGTAGAAGAAGATATAGATAGAGTTCTTGAGATGGCAAAAAATGGAGTAGATCTTCCAAATAAGGAGATCCTCAAAGTTATCCCAGACAGTTTTGTTGTTGATCTCGAGCATGGGATAAAAAGTCCAATCTGAATGGCTGCAAGAAAAATGGAAGTGACTGCAAATGTATTTTCGATGAATTCGAATATCTTAAACAATATCAAAAAAGCCATCGCAGATGTTGGGATTGAGGTGTACGATATTTATCCAGGACTTATCTCATCCCCAGAATCAGTTTTGACGAAAAGACAAAAAGAACTTGGGGTAGTATGTATAGATATAGGATCTTCGACTACAGGTGTTACAGTGTATGAAGAGGGAAGTCTCAAATACGCATCAATTATTCCTATAGGATGAGATTCTATCACAAGTGATATTGCTCTCTGACTCAGAACTTCTATAGATGTAGCTGAACAGTTGAAAAATAACTACTGAGAAATAGGACTTGAGTTAAAAGAAAACTACAGAGATGTAGAAATAGATCTTTCAAAAATTTCTTCATCAGAAGACTCTCTGGTCTCAAAACTCTACCTATCCCAAATAATAACGGCGAGAATAGAAGAGCTTCTTTCTTTCATCAATAAAGAGTTGAAGTTCATAGGGCGTGATGGTATGCTTCCGGAGGGAGCTGTATATGTATGATGAGTAGTAAAAATGAGATGATTTCTGGACCTTTCTAAGTCGACTTTGAGGCTTCCATCTATCATGTGAACTCCTCTAGAAAAAGACTTGTTTTCGGACATGCCGGTAAATGATTCAGTGTTTGCATCTGTTGTGTGAACGATGATACTTGCAAATAGGTATGTATGAGAATCAAAATCTCTGAACTTTAGTATATGATGATTTTTTTCATCAATACTGAGATTTTTAAAAAACCTACAAATAAAAAAATAATATTTAACAATTAAAATAGAAACATGGCAGATGATAAACTAAGAACATTACTCTGAAACTCAAAAAGTGCTTCAGGTCCACAAGAAGTGAAGATTTCAGAAAGTATTTCCCCAATAGCGAAGATAAAAGTTATCTGAGTTTGATGAGGATGACAAAATGCAGTAAATAGGATGATCGAGGTATGACTTGATGGAGTAGAATTCATCTCGATAAATACTGATGCACAAGCACTTTACAATTCTCTCGCGAGTAAAAAACTCAACATTTGAAAGGTCACAACAGGGTGACTTGGTGCTGGATCTAACCCAGAGATGGGGAAAAAAGCTGCTGAAGAATCAAGTGAAGAGATAAAAGGGCTTATCGAATGAGCTGATATGGTTTTTATAACCTGTGGTCTTGGATGAGGAACAGGGACTGGTGCAGCTCCTGTCGTTGCTGAACTCGCAAAAGAACTTGGAGCGCTCACAGTATGAGTTGTAACTAAGCCATTTTCTTTTGAAGGACAAAAAAGACAACTCAAATCACTCGAAGGATTTGAAGCGCTGAGAGACAAAGTAGATACGCTCATCACCATTCCAAACGACAAGATACTCAGTATTATCGATAAAAAAACCCCACTTCTTGATGCGTTTTCAATCGTTGACGAAGTACTCAGAGAGTGAGTGCAAGGTATATCAGACCTTATAACACAATCAGGGCTCATAAACGTAGATTTTGCAGATGTGAAGTCTGTTATGGAAAATGCAGGATCAGCCCTTATGGGTATAGGATATGGAAGTGGAGAAAATAGAGCTATTGAAGCTGCAAGAGCAGCAATTGATAGTCCACTTCTAGAACTCTCAATTGCAGGAGCAAAAGGACTCTTGTTTAACGTAACGGGTGGAACAGATATGAGTATGTTTGAGGTTGATGAAGCTGCAAAGATCATTACCGAAGCTATCGATACAGATGCAAATATCATATTTGGTACAACAGTAAACGAAGATTATACAGGAGAACTAAAGATTACAGTAGTAGCAACTGGATTTGATGAAGCAACAAATAAAGATTTCTGAGCAAAAGCAGCTCCTGCTACTACTTCATCTAATACTCCATTTGGGAGAAAGGCTGTATCCGACTCACGTATAACTCAAAGTGCTTCTAAGCCAGCTCCAAAAGTAGAAACAGTTGAAGATGATCTCGATGTACCAGCGTTTTTAAGAAAGAAAAAATAATATTTTTTATTAAAAATCCCCCTGTCTCACATGCGTTCGACATCCCTCTTATTAAGTGGGAATCTAACGAAGTGAAGGAGGGGGATTCAACGTTGAAAAAACTTCTAAAACCTTTATACTTTGATCAATATTTATTAGTAAAATTTCATGCAAGAACTCAACAAACAACTCCTCCAATATCTCAATAGTCTCTTAGACTATCCACTTATTGAAGCTATAGTCAGAGTTATGGCTGATGGACCAATCTTTTTTCTTCCGGTATTTTTACTCACAATGTGGTTTTTTTATGCCTACCACAAAAATACTGACTGAAAGAAAGTCTTGCTTCATATCTTTTATGCGACAGTTCTTTGAATCTGTGTGAGCCTTTTTATTCAACAGTTTTCAACTATCGAGAGACCAGAGACTGCGATAGAGGGGACAGGAAAATTGATCCTGGATCATATCCCTGATGCAAGTTTTCCTTCTGATCACGCAACAGTCAGTTTTGCCTTCCTCGCAGCACTATATCTCTTTTGATTTAGAAGACTTGCCTATATGTATCTTCCATTTTGTCTCATCATGAATCTCTCACGCGTCATTGCCTGAGTTCATTGGCCCTATGACATACTTGCCTGAGCGACAGTATGACTAAGTTCTGGATATCTTATCTATAGATATCAAGCATCTCAATTTATGTATAAAATAGACAGCTTCTTCTTAAAAATTGCCTGATTTTTTAGACTGTAGATATATGCTTGATCTTGATTATAGAATCAAAAGATCATAATATGATGTATTTAAAATTCTATCATATCTCTTATACTAACTTCTCTCAATTATCAATCTTTGAGTCTGGAACAGCAAGTATGGCTGTTCCTTTTTCATCCACAAAGGCTGTGAGGAGAAACTCACTCATGAATTTGCCTACTTGCTTGGGAGGGAAGTTCAGGACCCCGATGATTTGTTTCCCTAGGAGTTCTTCTTTACTATAATTTGTTACTTGCGCACTGGTTTTTTTGATCCCAAACTCTTTTCAAAAATCTACCCAGATTCTGTATGCAGGATTACGTGCTTCGGGGAAGTCTTGGACATCTATAATAGTTCCAGAGCGAAGCTCTACAGAGAGAAAGTCTTGGAAGTCTATATTTTTCATAAGGTTATTTATTAGATGCATTTGATCAGATAATATTTGTGATATCAAGTTCTCATTTGAGAGTGCTTCCATATTTCCTTGAATACATAGTTCCTATGACTATAAGCATAACTCAGACTGCTATAAAGGCTATTACCTTTATCACTGCCTGATTGATTCACGTAGTGATATCTATGAGAAATATTTTTATACTTATAAGACTTATGAGGTAGAGTCCAAGAGTTCTAAATCGTATTATATCTTTTGAGATTCAACGAGTCATAAGTATAAACGCTATAATTCCCCAGTAGAGAGTTATGGCAAAGGTATTTTGAAATAGGTGATACACATACATACTTGTTATGATAAAGAGATAGGGGAGAGCGATACTATATATAAGTCTCGAAGAGAATACTGCTTTTGGATATGATTGAAGAGTAGATATATATACAAATCATGAAAATGCATATGCCAGAGTTATGAGATACTGAAAAATAGTAGTATCAATACTCACAGAGTTATAGATTTTATCTCAAAATAGAAATATATGTACGAGTCATAGGAGAGCGAAAATGATACTACACCAGTTTTTTTGTAGAAGAGATCCATATCTTTTATAAAAATAAGCCAAAACACACAAGAGAAGTGTAGAGAGGAGAAGTATGAGGTCTTTATCAGATTCTAAGCTCACAGCTATTCATACAAATATTCAGGCTATTCAGATTATATGTATGAGGTCATGAACTACTCTACAATCACTATTTGGACTTTTGTTCATTTCTAGGCTATTCCAGAGAAGAATCATAAGCATGAGGATTGCTGGAATAGTATAATACATTATACTTTCAAGACCAAGGATTGATGTGCACCACTCTCAAACTCAGAGAAACATAAGTATGAGACTCGCAATCAATACTTTTATATCTCGTATCTTTTTATAGAAAAATATAAGTATTGCAGACTCAAACATCCAAAAAAGTCATACAACAAAATCCATATTTCAAAATATCAGTGCAATAGCGATACTCAAAATCGTAATGGCTATTCATGCATAGTTATACAATATATTTTTTTTGATGTCTTGCGATGCTTTCTCAGTGCTACGGATATATTTTCGATAGTATAAATATGCAATCAGACTATAAACAAGAGCAAGAGGGAGATATGTATATCATACAATCTGAGAGCTTATCTCAAATACATTTGCATGACTATAGATTATATATCATATAAAACTGATAGCTGAAATACTTCAAATGATGAGATGTTTGAGTTGAGTGAGATTTTTTGGTTTCAGAAGTACTCCTGCACATATATTTGTGAAAAGGTACAGGGTCAAAACAAGTATATAGATATACTCCATACTCATTTCGTGCCAAGATATCTGAGTTCAGAGTATAAATATCCCTCCTATACTCCCAATGGTATAGAGAGCTGGCCAGCTTTTCATATGATAATATGATCATCCAATGAATATTGCAGCAGCCGAACAAACCATGTAAAAATATAATGGATCCAAGCTCCTATACGCTAGAGCGTAGATTCAAAATAATCATACTATACAAAGAGTCAGTGAGAAAAGAAGTTCTATATAGTACTTTTGTTTCACATTCATTTTTATAGCTGAAAAGAGTACAGCTCCACTTAAAAATATACTTGCTATGAATTTAATCGTGTATCAGAGTTGCCAGCTTTCGCTAGTTGTATTTGGAGCAAATCAGATGAGAATATTTCCCAAAACAAAGCATGCAATAATGATCCATGAAATAGACTGGAGTTTTGCTACTAAGAGAGCTCCTAAACTGATAATAAGTGCGTATCAAACTTGGAGTTCAGGTCCAGATTCTTTGAGTCCCACGAGAAAAGGGTTGAGATAGGCACATAAAAAAGCAAAGATAAGAAGAGGTTCTGATCGATAGTGAAGAGCTGTAGCTACTGCGAAAAGAGTATTAAGGATAAGTAAGAAAAAACTCATACCTATCGAGAGAAAAGGATCTATATCTCATAGGAGATACCTTCAAGCCAAGATCACAGCATAGTTTATAAGGAGTCATATTCATAAGAGTATACGCGCGATATCTTCTGAGCCTTTTTTATACATCAGCATTCAAGAGAAGTAGCTCAGTCATGCTATCAAAAATCAGATAAGAAGTTTTAAAATCTCAGGAATATTATTCCACACAAGACTTAGCAAAAAGATAACTCATAAAAATACAAAAATTCCTCAAAGTTTTGCGAGGATGTTTTCAGAAAAAAAAGCATGTATGATATTTTCTTCTTGTTCTTCTTGTTGAGAATCTGTCTTTATATCTTTTGTTTCGTGTATAATTGGAGTGTTTTTTGACATAGTTACTGAACTACTGAGTTCCTCTGAGTGTTTTTCATCTTGGAGGTGAGCGTCAGTTTTATGTTCTGAAGTGAGAGTTTCTATTTCATGAGAGTTCCCAAGTACTCTTTGCTTTTGTACACGTGAAAAATGTTCTACTCTTTCTTGTATATAATCTTGTGAAAATACAAGTCATTTTATCACTGCTCCAAGTAACGCTCACCATATAAGAGAGGATTCTCATATATTAAATATTCAAAGAATCGCAATTCACAATGCTATCGATACTATCCAGCCAATACGATTTAATATCTGTATCATGTTAAGTAAAAGATTGTAAAATAAAAAATGCAACAACTGCTCAGACTGTTTCTGTCCTCAATACATATTGTCCGAGGTGTACTCATTGTATTTGAGCTTCTTGAAAATCATCTATTTCTGATTTTTCAAATCATCACTCGGGTCATATGATGAGATGAAATGCGCTTTGATTATCTTGAATTATGTCACGAAGTTTAAGGCAATTATCTTTTTGTGTGTGAAAAAAATAACTGTTTTCTTGGGAGATATTATACAAAGGTATAGTGTCTATAAACTCTAGTTTCACTACAGTGTTTCTCCCTGATTGTTCTGCTGCTTCTTTTGCGATTTTTTGGAGTCTCTCCTTTTTATTTTCTGTGAGAAACGGAGTTTTTTGTGTAAATTTTGAGCGAAAAAAGCATATTTTTTTTACTCACACTTCACTACATTTTTGTATGAGGTATTCGTACTTTGAGAGTTTATTTGGGAAGGCTTGGTAGATATAGATGTCATTTT
Organism: Candidatus Altimarinota bacterium; assembly: GCA_020631485.1. Taxonomy (GTDB): domain Bacteria; phylum Patescibacteriota; class Gracilibacteria; order BD1-5; family UBA6164; genus JAHDHC01. The sequence goes on along the minus strand of JAHDHC010000006.1, from coordinate 5,805 downwards.
GGATAACACTTTTTTCTTGAGAATCTATAAGCTGTAAGTCTATGAGGTCTTTCCTAAGTCATCGTATCTGATACACATAATCACAATTTTGTATCCCGTTAAATACACGAACAAAGTCCTCATTTTTTAATCTGAGGACTTTGTTACACTGATGAACTATTTCTTTGTCATGTATTGTGAGAGTATCTCAGAAATCTTGATTTTCAAGATAAAATCTATGCTTCACTTTCATAGTTATTCTGATTCTAAAGATAGATCTTGTGCTAGAACTGTATCAGTGGTTCCAGATTCTCATAAAGATGTATCTTCGCTCGTTTCAGATTGATCTGGAGCTTGCCCAGGAGCTTCTGTTGAAGAATTTTCTTCGCTTACTTGAGTAGTCTCTTCACTTGAAGCAGACTCACTTGTTTCATCACTAGTTTCTTCAGAAACTGGATCAGGGAGGAGATCTGTTAAGCTTTGATCAGTATCTTGTGGATCTGTGGTCTCAGATCCTTCATCGTTATTGAGGATTTGATTTTGATTGTTTGAATTTCCTCACTCCAGGATTGTAAGTTGTACAGTACGTGTATTTTTATTGAATGACTGATCAATAGCTTCTATTACTAAAGGATAATTTCCTGCAGGAAGACCTCCACTTATAGGCATCACAAAATTTTTATCCGTAGTTCAAGCACTAATAATTTTTCCATTGAGATATATATTGATAGTTCTGAGGTTACTGACCTCGTCTATGTTTGCTCTCAGATTAAAGGTATCTCACTCGTAGATACTTATCTTTCAGGAAGATGGATTTATGAGATTTATGAGAGGAGGAGTCGTATCTTTTGCGATATTGAGAGTAACTGCTCTATCTTGAGCATAAAATAGAGAATCAACAGCTTTGATACGCAGTTGTATACTATTTGCATTCGTAGGTACATAGAAACTTGGACGTACGACCCCTTGTGTGTTTCCTCATGTATCGATACTTTGAGCAAGTGTCCCTCATACATAAAACTCAATTCTATTCACTGGATTTTCATTTCTATATCATATTTCGATACTGTTATTTCCAGGTGAAACAGTGTCACCATTTCTCAAGTTTGTTCACAATTCTATTTTACTTCCGCTATATGTTTCTCTGTCTTTACATGGTCCACCGATAGCAGCTGAAAGTATATTTCATCAAGACTGCCCAGCAATAGAACGAATTCATCAATTTTTCGCCCATATCTGTACAGGGTTTTCCCATGCAGGAAGGTTCGGTTTTAAAGAATTAAGAGCAATAAAAACTCATGTTCTTATTGCTCCTTCTGGTGTAGTCTCACTCAGTCTTCAATTACAGAGCGCATCATATTGAACAGATGTGAAGCTATTATCATACTTATTGGGGAGATTCTTGAAGAGTGAACTGAGTACAAATGAAGAAGGAGTAGATTTTCCAGGGAGAAATCAGGATATATTTGATATACTTGCTTGTTTGACTCAACTTGGCTGTTGCCAGTTTTTGACTTCTTCTCATATATGGATAAATTCCATAAATTTTTTCCAAATCGGCCCTGCTCACTCAAGACCATTTCACTTTTGAAAGAGAGGTTTCCCATCGGTATTTCATGCCCATACAACCGTTGTATATTGGGGAGTATATCAAGCTGTCCAGAGATTTCTTGGGAGTTTTACATCTTCTCCATTTTCTTTGTATTGAAATGTAGAAGTTCAGGTTTTTGCTGCTACTTTTCTATCTGAAAGTGCGAGAAATTTATTCCAGTACTCTGGTCTTTCGCTTGAGTCACTGAGCATATAGTTTACGATGTATGCGAGAGATTCATCTATCACAAGTTCTCAGAGATTTTTTTGCGCGTTGGTTTCTTCCACAGTATTTCCGCGTGAGTCTTCGATCCTTTTAATAGGACTTATCTCTTTTTTATATCACATATTTGCAAAAGTTGTATATGACTTTGCTATATCAAGAGGAGTCATGAGTCAGGTTCAAAGCGCAAGTGAAGGTCCGTATTGTCCTGCTTTGAGAGAATTCCCTCATATAATATTTACAAAATCTACAATGCTTGCTTGTCCTCATGCGAGGTAGTACATCTTGATAGCTGGTATATTTCTGGATTGGTTGAGGGCACTTGTCAGAGACATTTTTCCTTTAAATTTTCCATCAAAATTTGATGGAGTATAAGATGGGCTTCCTGGGAAAGTTGTCTCTACATCATATACTGGAGTCTTTGTTCCTATTGGATTTTTATCAATAGCAAGAGCATATACAAAAGGTTTAAATGATGATCCTGGTTGGAGAGGAGAGGTTACAACATTTACGTTTCACTTGTTGTCTGTATCGTAGTAGTCACCACCTCAAATCATCGTTACGATATTTCCTGTTCTATTGTCTATCGTTACTAGAGCTGCATTTTTTGCTCCATATACTGCTGTGTTTTGCTGTATTTGTGCATTTACGATTTCTTGGGCTTTGTTTTGAAGTGTAGGTTCAAGACTGGTAAATATCTTTAGACCTCATTGTTCTATAAGTTCTTCTCCATATTTTTCTACAAGATAGTCTTTTACATAAAATACAAAGTGTGGGTATTTTATGTTTTCTTTATATTCTGTGAATTTAAACCCAAAGGCTCAAAGAAGTGCTTCCTTATATTCGTCAAAACTGATGAAATTTTCTTCAAGCATTCTTCAAAGGATAAAGTCTTTTCTTCCAGTTTGGTATTCAACTGTTTCTTCTTCTCCACGTACTATGAGATTATTGAGTACTCATAATAGATCAGAATACTTGAGTACTCTACACCCATCACTGTCTACGTTTACTTTCTTTTTATAGTTTTCTTCTTTAATACCACAGAGTGCAAGTTGTTTCTCACTTATACGTTGTCATTCAAATCCTTCTATAAGTTCTTTTATTTTTGTGAGTTGATCGTTGTATATAACACGATCTTTTGGTGAGAGTATATTTGTGATTTCATCAGGACTTTCGTTTGAATACGCATATGCTGATCATACGGTTCTTTCATAGTTTCTATACGGAGAAAAATATGTCGGTCATTTTGGGAGTGACGCTAACATACTCGACTCGAGAATACTTAGCTCACTTGCTTTTTTCCCATAAAATGTTTTTGCTGCTTGTTCTATCCCATATGCATTACTTCAAAAAGAAATTTTATTCAGATAGAGCTCCATAATTTTCTTTTTTGAGAGCTTTGTGTTCATCTTATATGAAAGATACATTTCTTTTATTTTTCTTTCTATTTTTCTTTCGTTTCCGATGAGAGTATTTCTGATGAGTTGTTGTGAAATAGTAGAAGTTCCTTCGATCTCATCATTTTGTCCTGTGATGTATTGATAAATTGCTCATCACATTCTATAAAAATCAACTCATTTGTTTTCAAAAAAGTTTTGATCTTCTCAGGCAACTATAGCATTGATCATATTTTGAGAAATCTGATCATATCCTACATAGGTTCTTTTTTCTTCCCCATAAAAGGTATAGAGTTCATTTCATTCACTATCATATATAATCGATGCTTCTGGTATAGCCATAGTCTCTAGTTGATCCACAGGAGGCAGAGGCTTGATGTACTTAATATAAAGTATGAAAGATCATATGATAACAAAAATTGTTCAGAGCAGGACAAGCCATAAAAATGACTTTAAGAAAAATCATCATTTTTTCTTTGATTTTTTTGCGTATTTTCTTTTATATTTCAGTGGTTCGACTGATTTTGCCTTTATTTCCCTTTTTTTAAATTCAACCATTTGTTGTGTTTATATAATCATTTGCAAGTATTATTTCGATCCTTACGTCATTGTCTGAGCTTATTTCAGTGAAAGGTACTTGTCTTATGGGAAGCCCTGTTCTTTCTTGTAGGTCTACAAGAGTAGGACTGTCTTCTGATATCCTATTATATAAGATAACAGATTTGGCTCAAGTTTTATTTTCGCTATTTCACATTCCTCAGATACTTGGAATATTGAAGCCATATCGTATGAGATCAAAGCCAAGTTTTGAGGCGAGACCTGTTTCTTGTGTTGTATTAAATATGTTTATTTTGACCTTCTCACTTAGGACTTCTTGACGATTAAATACGTAATCAGTGTACTCGTGTATCACGTCATATTGTGATATTTCCTGCTCGTCAGATCATTCTGGAAGTAAGACACTTACTCCTCAAAAGAGGTCTTTTCTCGGGTAGTAGAGGAATCCTCATTTTTCACATTTATCGAGTCAAAAGAAACAAGTATCGTTTATATTTGAGCTGATGATGTCTTCTTTTTGTATTTCTTGCACTTTGACTGCAAGTGGGATGATTTTTCTCAGAGGGATATCTGTTTGTATGTCTTTTTGAAATGTTTCGTAAAGCGCAGATATCTTTGTTGGACTTATGAGATAGTCAAGACTTATCATTTTATCTTTAAGTGCTTTTATAATAATCTGTTGTCTCAGTGATCTGTCAAAATCACTTGTTGAATGTCTACTTCTCGCATATTTTAACGCTGTTTCTCCATCGAGATTCCAGCTTCCTTTTCTGAGTATAAAGGTAGTGTATCACTCATAACCATCAGGATATCTATAGTCTATGAGTGTCTCAGGTATTTCTACATCAATTCACCCTACAGTATCTATAAGATTTATAAAACCTTTAAAGTCTAGATTTACAAAATAATCGATCTTTTCGTTTGTGATCTCTTCTACTTTTTCTTCGAGTGCTTCCATTGCCAAGACTACTGAATCAGTCGCATAGTAAGCGTCTTCATAGAGTCTATTGATTTTTCCTTTTCTATTTTCTCCATATTCTACGTACAGATCTCTTGGTATAGAGAGCATAGAGACTGTATTTTTTTCAGTGTTTATACTCAGAAGCATAATAGTATCAGTGAGGTCTGGTGCTTCATGATTTCCTCATCATCTTCCAGCAATAAGGATATTGATCTTATTACTATCTTTTCTTTTGAGATCATCTACCTCTACTTCCTCTTCTTCTGTAAGTTTTACTGTATTTGTAATCTTATAAAACTTTTCTATTTTCTTGAGACCACTTATATCTATATCAGAAACATAGGCAAGACTCGAAACTCCTGCAAAAAATATGAGGATCATTCATAGGAATCCAAAAAAATAAGAAAATGCTTTTGTTCATTTCTTTTTTGTTTGTTTTTGAAGTTTTTTCTTTTTAAATCACATGCAGGAGCTTGTTTTTTCTCAAAAAATATTAATCGAGGAAAATAGTATATATAAAATATTATTTTACAATTAATAAAAATGGAAAAGTATTGACAATTATAAAAATATAATTATAAGGGTTATTGTAATGGCAATATTTACATTTTAATATTCCTGTAAAACACTTATGAAATTTCTTTTTAAAATCTTATTTTTTGCTCTCATCTACCTTTTCTTTGTGTGAGAAGGTCTTCATGCAGCAACAACTTGTAACAATTTATGAGCGAGAAAAGTATGTTGAGAAAATAGTCACTGATATCTTACTACCTATCAAAGTGCTTGTGAACTCCGCAAAGCTTGAGCTATATTTGAGTATTATGGAGCGTGTGCACAAACACATCAATACAGTGTGTATGTGCCATCTCATCCTATAGTATATCAAGATAATACTTCATACTCAAGCTGTCCTGTCGTTGGCAAAAAATTGTGCGGAAGGTCGAAAACATGAACTGTTCGTCTTTATCTGAGTGAATGTCATCTCAAGAGAGAAGGAGGGACTTTTCTCTATTTTGGTACATGTAAATCAAGTCCATCAAGTAGCAGTAGTAGTAATAGTGGATGATACCAACCCCAAGCTACATGTTGATATAGCT